>NZ_SLVM01000003.1 GCF_004339675.1 Rhodovulum steppense | reverse complement strand
CCGCCCGTGATCTGGCCGCGTTCGGCCATCTTCGACAGCAGCGCCGCATCCAGCGAGGAGGGGATGTCGGGGTTCACCGTCTCGACCGCCGACAGCACCCCTACCTTGGGCTCGTCTATCCCGATCGAGCGCGCAAGGTCGATGGCGTTCTGCACGATATCCATCTTGGTGCGCAGATCGGGCGAGATGTTGATCGCGGCATCGGTGACCAGCAACGGATGCGCCACGCCCGGCACATCCATCACGAAGACATGGGTGAAGCGGCGGCCCGCGCGCAGCCCGTTTTCCTTGCGCAGCGCCGCCTTGAGCAGCACATCCGTATGCAGATGCCCCTTCATCAGCGCCGCGGCCCGGCCCTCGGCCACCAGGTCGACGGCCAGATGCGACGCGGCCCGGTGGTCCGCCGCCTCGATGATCTCGATCCCGTCGAGACTGCAGCCGATCGCGCGCGCAGCCGCCGCGATCTTCGCCCCGTCGCCGACCAGGATCGGCGCGATGATCGTGTGCCGCGCCCCCAGCAGCGCGCCGCCCAGCGAATTGGGCTCCTCGGGCGCGACAACGGCGGTCGGCAGCGGCGGCAGGGGCTCGGCACGCGCGATGATCGCGTCGAAATGGCGGTGCCGCTCGATCAGCAGGCCGGGGATCTCCAGGTCGTCGAAACGCATCTTGCGCGCGGGCGCCTGCACCTCGGCCTCGCCGCTCAGGATCGTTGCGCCGTCGGATTTCCGCACCACCTCGGTCGCCATCACCAGCCCGTCGGGCGGCCGCTTTTCGGTGACGCGCACCCGCGCCACCAGTGCGTCACCGGCATGGGCACGGGCCAGAAAGCGCAGCGATTGCGCCCGGTAAAGCGCCCCCGCCCCGGGCAGGATATTGCCGATCACCGCCGAAACCAGCGAGGCGACCCACATCGCCGGGGCCACCGCCTCGACCGTGCCATCCCCGTCGCCGTCATGCCGCGCCAGATGCAGCGGGTTGTGGTTCCCAGAGGCGGTGGCGAAGACGTAGAAATCGTCCTCCGTGCAGATGCGCACGATCTCGGCAACGTCCCCAACCAGAATCTCGCCAAAAACGCGGTTCTCGGCGATCCTCATTCGGTAGAACCCTCCCGGGGCCGTGCGGCGGACAGGCGCGGGGGAGACTCGCCCCCCTGCCCTTCCGGCGACGATGCGGCCCCGGTTTCAAGTTCCTTCAACGGGTCATCCGGCACGTCACCGGTCACCGGACCAAGCCCCAGAACCTTGCGGAACCGATTCAGCATCTGCAACGTGTGGGGGGCCATCTCGTCGATCGGGCCCGGGACATACTGGACCACGCGGGCGGCAAGCGCGCGGGACTCGGGATCGGGCAGCAGGATGGGCAGCGCCGCGATGGCACCTTCGGGGTCGTAGGTCGCGATCAGGGTCTGTTCGTGGATGATATGCGCGCGCATCGCCGTTGGCAGGTCGCGGAAGGGCGCATCCTGGTTCAGCACCCGGGCCGAGCGTTCCAGCCGGTCGCGCCGGACCGAATGACGGTTCTCGGCCAGCAATACCAGCATGCGGATCACCGCCTCGACGAAACCGCCCTGCGCCACATGCGACAGCGCTGCCTGAACGATCGGCAGCGCGCGAAGCTCGTCCTCGGTCTTGCGTGTGCGCCGCAGGGCCATGGGCTGGCCGAAGGCGCGCGCCCAAGGGTTGTTCCAGAGCATGTGGAAACCCATCTCGTAGGCCGCGTCGCGCATGTCGCGGGCAAGGTCGATCCATTGCTCGGTGACGTCGATGGCAAGCCGCTCCATCGCGAGAAAGGGATTGGCGGGGTCGGCGGGCATGCGGGACTCGCCAAGCCGGTTGGCGGTCGTGGCCAGTGCCGCCATGGCGGGGTTCAGCGAAGAGCATGCCAGCCGCTGGGCGCGCAGCGGATGCAGCGCGCGGGCTGCCTCGGCCGCGCGGGGGCTGACCACGGCGCGGATCAGCGGACGGACCAGCGTGTCATAGGCCTCCGATTGCATCTGGCTGGCGCGGGCCACAGCGGCAAATCCCGCCTCTTCGTCGCGCGTGCCTGCGATGGTCTCGAGATCGGCAAAGCTGCGCTCGGCGAAGCGGACATGAAAGCTCTTGTCCGCGCCGGCGCCCTTCACCGCGTCGATCTTCATCTCGTAAAGCCCCGGCGCCAGCGCCTCGATGGTCTTGAGTGTGGACGAGACCTCGGCATGCTCCTTCTTCGCGATGGTCGACGAGACGAAGATGCCAAGATGGCCGACCTCGTCATGCACCATGTAGACGATGCGCTGGCCGCGGATGCGGATCTCTTCCACCCCGGCATAGGCATCGAGGATCCAGTTCAGCGCCTGCTGGGGCGGCGTGATGTTGTCGCCATGGCTGGCGAAGACGATGATCGGCGCACGGATCTGCTTGATGTCGACCAGCCGACCGGGTTCCAGCATCGCGGTGTTCTTGGTCAGGCGGTTGCCGACGAAAAGCTGTTCGACGATCCAGTGGATCTCGGCCTCGTTCAGCATGAAGAAGCCGCCCCACCAGCGTTCGAATTCCAGGAAACGCGCGCGGGCCTTGGGATCGTCGATATCGGCCATCAGGTCGGCATATTTGCGAAACCAGGTGCGGCCGGGGTTCAGCATCTCGAAATTCATCACGAGATTCGCGCCGTCGAACACGCCGCCGCCCAGATCGGCCCACAGCATCGGCTGCCAGGCTCCACCCAGAATCCCCGCGTTGTAGCGCATCGGGTGGCGACCGACCTCGCCCGACCAGGTGGCGACCGGCGCGCCGTTCAGCACGATCGGCCCCGTCAGGTCGGGATTGGTCGCCGCCAGCAGCAGCGTGGCCCAGCCGCCCTGGCAATTGCCGATGATGACTGGCTTGGGGGCATCGGGGTGACGGCGGGTGACCTCGCGAACAAACTCGGCCTCGGCGCGGGTGACATCGGCCAGTGTCTGGCCGGGAACCGGCACGCGCCCGAAGGCGACGAAATAGACCGGGTGGCCATTGGACAGCGCCACGCCCACCTGGCTGTCGGACTTGAAGCCGCCGATGCCGCCGCCATGGCCCGCGCGCGGGTCGATAATGATGTAAGGGCGCTTGAAGTCAAGGATCTCGACGCCTTCGGGCGGGACGATCCGCAACAGCTGATAGTTGCAGGGATGGAACAGATCGGTGCCGTCCACGATCACCTCGTAATCGTAGATCAGTACCGGTGGACAACCCGCGGCCTCGTGCGAACGGAAAGTGTCGCCGCGCTGGCGCAGAAGGTCCATCGTCAGTACGAACCGCTCGCCCGCGTCACGCAGCCACTCGGCCCAGGCGGCGGACAGGGGCTTGTCGGGCGTCGCCAGCGCCGCCCCGGTCGCGGTCAGTGTACCAAGTGCGGCATGCGCCCTTGCGGCATGATCGTCGAAGATCGTGTTGCCGTGCCGGGCGGCCACGTTGCGCAGCAGTTGCGCGCCGTCCAGCGCCTCGCCGACACGGGTGCCGACACCCTCCAGCCAGTCCTGCGGCAGGGCACCCATGCCCCCGAGCGTGGCGGAAATCAGGTCAGCCGCTTCTAGCGTCGAGGGGCGAGGGGCGGCGGTCTGCATGCGATCTCTCCGTTATCCGATGATGGAATAGCCACCATCGACGGGATGCACCCCGCCGGTGACGTTGCGGGCCTCGCGGCTGGCTAGAAACGCGCAGAAGGCGCCCACATCCTCGATGGTCGCCAGGTGATGGATCGGTGCGCGTGCGGCGGCTTCGTCCAGCAACTCGTCGAACTCGGCGATGCCCGATGCCGCGCGCGTGGCCATCGGCCCGGGGCTGAGGGCATGCACGGAAATACCCGCAGGCCCCAGTTCGGCGGCGGCATAGCGCACCGCCGATTCCAGCGCCGCCTTGACCGGACCCATGATGTTGTAATGTTCGACCACCCGGCTTGCCCCCTGGAACGACACGGTGACGCATGTGCCGCCCTCTGGCATCAGCGGCTCGGCCCGGCGGATCATCCGCAGGAAGGAATGTACCGAGATGTCCATCGCCAGTGCGAATCCGTCCGCCGAACAGTCGATCACCCGACCGTGCAGGTCGTCGCGGGGGCAGAAGGCGATGGAATGGACCAGCGTGTCCAGTCGGCCCCAACGCTCGGTGATACCGGCGAACAGCGCGTCCATCTGCGCGGCATCGCGCACGTCCAGCGGCCCGGTGATCTCGGCTCCGATCTCCTCGGCCAGCGGGCGGACATGGGGTTCGGCCCTGTCGTTCAGCCAGGTCATCGCAACCCGTGCGCCTTGCGCGCGCAGCGCCCGGGCACAGCCCCAGGCGATCGAGTTCTCGTTGGCGACGCCGACGACCAGCGCGGTCTGACCTTCAAGAGAAAACATGGCACCCCCTGCGATTTCGCATCTGCAGCATAGGTAGCGCATATGTCACGCATGTAACATGGTCAGGACGCGGATCGCAGCTCTGGGGACGTGACCGGCTCCGGAGGGCGCCACTGCCAGCCAGGAGCAGAGGATGTGACCGCCCTGCCCGCCCGTCAGGCGCGCCGCTCACTCCTTGGAGCGTTCGACATAGGTGTTGTCGGCGGTGTTGATGACGATGCGCGTGCCCACGTCGATATGCGGCGGCACCATCACCCGCACGCCGATATTGGTCATCGCGGGCTTGTAGCTGGAGGATGCGGTCTGGCCCTTGACCACCGGCTCGGTCTCGGTGACCTCGACCACCATCTTCTGCGGCAGCTCGATCGCGATCGGATTGCCCTCGAAGGTCTGAAGAAAGACACGCATTCCCGACTCCAGATAGGATGCGGCATCGCCCACAACGTCGGGGCTGGCCACGACCTGATCGAAGGTTTCGGGGTTCATGAAATGATAGCCCTCGCCATCGTCATACAGGAAATCGTATTCCCGTTCGTCGACATTGGCCTTTTCCACCTGCTCGGTGGTCTTCCAGCGTTCGGTGGTCTTCACCCCGTCCGAGATCCGGCGCATGTCGACGGATGTCGTCGGCGTGCCCTTGCCGGGGTGGAAGTTCTCGGCCTTGAGAACGACATAGAGCTGGCCATCCTTTTCGACGACATTGCCCTTGCGGAGCGAGGAGGCGATGACTTTCACGGGGCGGGTTCCTTGTGGACAGGCGTTGCGCGCGTTAAGCGCCGGATCGGACAGGCCCCTAGCCGAACTTGGCGCGAAATTCCAGACGAAAGGCGCAGATCGTGACCCAGACCCCGTGGTGGCACCCCGACCGGCATGCCGACCGCCGCCCCGCGCTGCTGGCCCGCAACCGCATCCAGGCCGCGATCCGGGGCTGGCTGGAGGGGGAGGGATTCACCGAAGTCGATCCCGCGGCGCTCGCGATCAGCCCCGGAAACGAGGCGCATCTGCATGCCTTTGCCACCGATGCCATCGGCAATGACGGCGTGGCACGGCGGATGTATCTGCATACCTCGCCCGAATTCGCGATGAAGAAACTGCTGGCCGCGGGCGAGACGCGGATCGCCGCCTTTGCCCATGTCTGGCGCAACCGCGAAAGCGGCCCGCGCCACAGCCCCGAATTCACCATGCTGGAATGGTATCGTGCGCAGGAGGATTACGCCGTCCTGATGGACGATACCGCCGCGATGCTGCGCCTTGCCTGCCAGGCGGCGCGCACGACCCTTCTGCGCCACGGCGATGCCGACTGCGACCCGTTCCAGCCCTATGAGCGGCTTTCGGTCGCCGAGGCCTTCGCGCGCCATGCCGGGATCGACCTGCTGGCCACGATCCGGCCCGATGGCACGACCGACCGCGACGCTCTGGCGGCGCAGGCCACGGGCGTCGGGATCGGGCTGGCCGGGGATGACAGCTGGTCCGACATCCTCAGCCGCGTTCTGGTCGCCCGGGTCGAGCCGCATCTGGGGCAGGGCAGGGTGACCATCCTCGACCGCTACCCCGCCGCCGAGGCGGCCCTTGCCCGCACCTGCCCCGACGACCCGCGCGAGGCCGAGCGCTTCGAGGTCTATGCCTGCGGGGTCGAACTGGCCAACGGCTTCGGCGAGTTGACCGACCCGGCCGAACAGCGCCGCCGCTTTGCCGCCGAGATGGACGAGAAACAGCGCGTCTACGGCGAGCGCTATCCGCTGGACGAGGAGTTCCTGGCCGCGCTGGCGCTGATGCCGCCCGCCTCGGGCATCGCGCTGGGATTCGACCGGCTGGCCATGCTGGCCACCGCCGCGCCGCGCATCGAAGACGTCCTCTGGACCCCGCCCGGCTGAGGCGGCGCAATCCTGCGACGGTGATGCCGGACGGTGCCGATTGGCGTTGTTGCAGAACTCTGTCTGCCGAGGATTCACATTTTGAATACATGCGGTTAGACGAGATACATGAGCAAACCGACACGCGCCCGCTACCACACGACGAACTGGTTCAGCTACACAGCCGCGCTCCGCAAGCGCGGGTCGCTGCCGATCTGGCTGGAAAGGACATGACCTGGCTCGCGCCGCCTGATGGCAGCCCCGGGCGGCCTGCGGTGTTTTCCGACGCGGCGATCCAGTTCTGTCTGAGCATCAGGGTCCTGTTCAAGCTGCCGCTGCGGCAAACGACCGGAATGGTGGCCAACCCGCTGAAATTGGCGGGCCTGGACTGGGCGGTGCCCGACTACACCACCTTGTGTCGACGCCAGAAGACGCTCGCCGTTCAGATCCCGTATCGGCGCGTCGACGGCCCGCTGACCCTGCTGGTCGACAGCACGGGGATCAAGTTCCTCGGTGGCGGCGGATGGCAGGCCGGAAAGCACGGCGTCCAGGGTCGGCGCCAGTGGCGCAAGCTCCATCTGGCGATGGATACCGCCACGTCTGACATCCGGGCAGTGGAATTCACTCCCAGCAGCGATGGCGACAGTCCGGTCTTGCCGGACCTGCTGGACCAGATCCCCGAGGGCGAAGACATCGGGACCGTGACCGCGGACGGTGCCTGTGACACGCGCCGCGGCCACACCGCCATCATCGAGCGCCAAGCCGCCGCGATCATCCCGATCCGCAAGAACGGCCGACCGTGGCAAGAGGGCTGCCCCGGCGCAATCGCCCGAAACGAAACCTTGCGCGCCACCCGGCACTACGGCAGGGCCTTCTGGAAGCGATGGACGGGATACCACGTCCGAAACCGCATCGCGGCAAGAGACCCCGACCGCCAGACCGCCGAAATCCAGATCCGCATAGCATTGCTGAACCGCTTCTCGGTCCTCGGAGCGGCCGAGATCATTCCTGTGGCCTGAAATCAACGGGAAAGGGGAAGTCACGCCTCAGGCGTGAGCTGCGCAACAACGCCATGCTGCGGCATTCTCGTCCCTGGTCTTGCTCGACAGGCGGGGCTTTGGCGGGCGCGCGGCGTTCGGAAGGGCTTCAAGCCGGGGCCGGGCGACGGTAGCGTTGCCAGAAAGCGGCATCGCGGCCATTCCGGCGTGGGTCCGGCGATCAGCGCGGAGGATATACATGACATTGTTTCCACTTTACCTCGCCATCTGCGCCGTGCCGGCCGCAGCAGGCGTCCTGTTCAAGCCTGGGTCCTGGTATCGTGACCTCGACAAGCCCGACTGGACGCCGCCCGATCGGCTGTTTCCCGTAATCTGGGCCGTGCTCTATGTTCTGATGTCGCTGGCGGCCGCGCGCGTGGCGCTGCAACCCGGCAACGAACTGGCGCTTGGCCTGTGGTCGTTGCAGATCACGATCAGCACGCTCTGGTCGGCGGTCTTTTTCGGCCTGCACCGGATCCGCGCGGGGGCAGTGATCATCGCGCTGCTATGGGTGGCGGTCCTGGCGACCGCGTTGGCCTTTCTGCGCCATGACATCCTGGCCGCGCTGATGATGGTGCCTTACCTGGCCTGGGGCAGCTTCGCGCTTGCCCTCAACATCTCGGTCATGCGACGAAACCCGTCCCGCGGGCATGCCTGACTGGGAAAGACGGCGCCTTCAGGACAGCGGGCCGGGCGTGATACACTGGCTGACAAGGACGGATCCGGCGACCGGACGATGCGCCCCGCTTCACCGCGCGCCCTCCGGCTCGCTCAGAGGATTTGCCCCTCGGGCAGGAAGCGCTGTGTCAGAACCGCCTCCTGCTGTCGCATCAGCCGACGGGCATTGCGCATGTGCTCGGTCATGACCTTGCGCGCGGCGGTTGCGTCGCCCTCGCTCAGCGCCGCCAGAAGCCGCGACTGGTAGTCGAGGCCCGAGGCCCAGAGTTCGCGGTTCGGCTGGACGTAAAGCCGCCGCGACACGGTGATGTCCGACAGCATGTTTGCGGTAAAGCGGATCAGGAAGCGTAGCAGCGGATTGTCCGATATGTCCGCCAGAAGCGCGTGGAAGCGCAGCGAGGCGACATGCTGATCGCGCTCCTGCTCGGCGCTGGCGGCCGGTTCGGCATAATCGGCCATGACGGCGCGCAGAGAGGCGAGTTGGGCCGGGCTCAACCGCCCGGCCAGCGCGGCGGCCAGTTCGGGTTCCAGCGCCTCGCGGATCTGGTAGATGTCGTCGATGGTCAGTTTCTGGAAGTAGAAATAGTTGCCCAGAAGCGCGGTCGCACGTTCATCGGACACGCGATGGACGAACACCCCGCCCCCCGGACCGGTGCGCGATCTGACCAGCCCCTGCGCTTCGAGAATGCGGATGGCCTCGCGGATCGTGCCCTTGGCCATGCCGAAACGGTCGATCAGTTCGACCTCGGACGGAAGCCGGTCCCCCGGCTGCCAGCCGTTCTCCATGACCCATGTCTTGATCGCCTCGGCGACATGCTGCGGGCGGGACAGACGTTCATGGCGCGAGGGGGTGGTGGCAGGCGGCATGCTGGTCTCCTTCGATGGCGCGCAGGGCGGGCATCTCTCGGCGGCAGATTTCCGTGGCGTGGGGACAGCGCCCCGCAAAGGCACAGCCCGGCGGCGGGTTCAGGGGGTCGGGCAGTTCGCCCGATTGCGCCCCCCCGAGTGGGCGGCCCACCACCGGCGCCGAAAGCGCCAGAAGCTTCGTATAGGGATGCCGCGGGGTCGCAAAGACCTTGTGCGCAGGCCCGCTTTCGACAAGGGCGCCGAAATACAGCACGGCAATGCGGTCGCTCACCGCCTCGACCACGGCCAGATCGTGGCTGATGAAGAGATAGGTCAGACCAAGCTTCGCCTTGAGATCCGCCAGCAGGTTCAGAACCTGTGCCTGCACCGAGACGTCCAGCGCCGAAACGGGCTCGTCGAGAACCAGGATGCGGGGGCTGGCGGCCAGGGCGCGGGCGATGCCGATGCGCTGTGCCTGCCCGCCGGAAAACTCGTGCGGATAGCGCGACAGAAAATCCGAGCGCAGGCTCACCGCGGCGAACAGTTCGGCGATCCGGGCGTCCAGTTCCCGGCCGCGCAGGCCGCGCAGGTGGCGCAGCGGCGCCGCGAGGATCTGCCGGATGGTCTTGCGCGGGTTCAGGCTGGAAACCGGATCCTGAAAAACATACTGGATCAGCCTGCCAAAGGCGGCGGGGTCGGCACGGTCCAGCAGGCGGCCCTCGATCTCGATGCTGCCCGCGCTTGGCGCGACCAGCCCCACCAGCATCCGCGCCAGGGTCGACTTGCCGCAGCCGGATTCGCCCACGATGCCCAGCGTCTCGCCCTGCTGCACTTGGATCGAGATCGGTCGCACCGCATGCAGCCGCGCCCGTGGCGGGCCGATCAGGCGGCGGCCGATATCGAA
Source organism: Rhodovulum steppense (assembly GCF_004339675.1). Classification (GTDB taxonomy): domain Bacteria; phylum Pseudomonadota; class Alphaproteobacteria; order Rhodobacterales; family Rhodobacteraceae; genus Rhodovulum; species Rhodovulum steppense. The sequence continues at coordinate 210,619 of NZ_SLVM01000003.1, read as the reverse complement.
GCTCCGGGCCAGGTCCCGGGTTTGCAGCGCAAGGGTCATGGCGTGGTCTCCGGAAACAGGCAGCGCACCTTTCGGACCTTCCCCGCCAGGGCGATTTCACCTGCCCGGCACGCGTCTTGCGCACGCTCGCAGCGCGGGGCGAAGGCACAGCCGGGCGGCAGGTCATCGACCGCGGGCGGCAGGCCGGGGATGGCGGCAAGCCGACGTCGGCCGCCGCCCAGTTCGGGCACGCAGGCGATCAGCCGCCGGGTATAGGGATGGGCGGGGGCGGCCAGAAGGTCGGTGGTCGGCCCCTCTTCGACGACGCGGCCGCCATACATCACCGCGACCCGGTCGCAAAGCTGGCTGACGACGCCGAAATCATGGGTGATGAACAGGATCGCCAGCCCGCGCGAGCGGCGCAACTCGTCAAGCAGCGCCAGCACCTGGGCCTGCACCGTCACGTCAAGCGCGGTCGTCGGCTCGTCGGCGATGATGATGTCTGGGTCGTTGGCCAGCGCCATGGCGATGCCGACCCGCTGGCGCATGCCGCCGGACAGCTCGTGTGGAAAGGCGCGCGCCCGCGCGGCGGGATTGGGGATGCGCACGTCCTCGAGCAGGCGCACCGCCCTTGCCCGCGCCGCGGCACGGCCGACCGGCTGATGCGCGGTGATCGCCTCGGCCAGTTGGTCGCCGATGCGGTAGAGCGGGTGCAGGGTGGATAGTGGATCCTGGAAGATATAGGCGACCCGACGCCCGCGCAGGGCGCGCAGCATCTCGTAGGGGGCACCGATCAGGTCCTGCCCATCCAGCCGCACCGCGCCGCCGGTAATGACCCCGGGCGGCGAGGCGACAAGCCCCATCACCGACAGCGCCGTCACCGACTTTCCCGACCCGCTTTCCCCGATCAGTCCCACGCATTCGCCGGGCGACAGGTTCAGCGAAACGCCATTGACCGCACGGTAGACCCGCTTGCCGATGCGGAACTGGGTTTCAAGCCTGTCAAGGCGGAGAAGCCCGCTTTCGGTCGCCTCGGGCGCCGTTGCCCTTTCCACGCGCGTCGTGGCCTCGGGTCGGCTTGGTGCGCCCGAGCGCAGCCGCGGGTCCAGCGCGTCGCGCACGCCGTCACCCAGCAGGTTCACCGACATCACGATCAGCAGGATCATCGCCCCCGGCACGATGGACGTGTGCGGTGCGGTGATCAGCGCCGAGCGCGCCTCGCCCAGCATCGAGCCCAGATCGGCCTGCGGCGGCTGGCTGCCCAGGCCGAGGAACGACAGGCCCGCGGTCTCAAGGATCATCCAGCCGATGGTGGTGGACATGGCGATGACGATCACCGGGACGACGTTCGGCAGCACCTCGGACCACAGGATGCGCGCGTTCCCCATGCCCGACAGCCGCGCGGCATCGACGAACTCGCGATGCACGATGCCCGCGGTCACGCCGCGGATATTGCGTGCGAAGAAGGGAATGTTGACTACGGCGACCGCGATCAGCGCATTCATCAGCCCCGGACCCAGAACCGCCACGATGGCCAGCGCCAGCAGGATATAGGGAAAGGCCATCAGCATGTCGATTCCGCGCATCGTGACATTGTCGATCCGCCCGCCGAAATAGCCCGCGAGAACCCCGATCGCCGCGCCTGCCAGTCCCGCGAAAAGCGCGGCCGCGAACCCAACGGCCAGCGACAGCCGCGTGCCCCACATCAGACGTGACATCAGATCGCGGCCCAGGTGGTCGGTGCCCAGCCAGTGGCCTTCGGAGAGAGGCCGCAGAAAGCGGTTTGCGGTGTTCGTCTCATTGGGCGGGTGCAGCGGCAGGATCGGGGTCAGCACCGCCAGCACGACGATCACCCCCAGCACGACCGCGCCGAACCCCGCCAGCCGGTTGCGGAACAGAAGCTGGAGAAACAGCCTCATGCCCGGATCCTGGGGTCAAGCAGGTGTTGCGCCACGTCGACCACGATGTTGAACCCGACATAGCAGGCCGCGACGAAGACCACGCCCCCCTGCACCAGCAGGATGTCTCGCTTGAGGATCGCGTCGACCAGCATGCGCCCGATGCCGGGCCACTGGAACACCATCTCGATATAAACCGCTCCCGACAGCACGAAACCGGCCTGAATCCCGAGAACTGGGATCACGCTGACCATCGCCGCGCGCAGTGCATGGCCCCAGATCACGCGGCGTTCGTGCAGGCCCTTGGCACGCGCGGTGCGGATGAAGTCCTGCCGCAGAACCTCCAGCATCGCGCCGCGCGTCAGGCGCGCGATGACGCCCGTGGCCACCACCGACAGCGCCAGCGCGGGCATGGTCAGGTGGCGGATCAGGTCGGGCAGGTCGCCGCCGCCCCAGATCGAATACATCCCCGACACCGGCAGCCAGCGCAGCTGCACCGCGAAGAACAGGATCATCATCATGCCGAGAAAGAAGGACGGCACCGAGATGCCGACGATCACCGCGAAGGTGATCGTCTTGTCGGCCAGCCCGTATTGCCGCGCCGCCGACACCACACCCGCCAAGATGCCCAGCAACGAGCACAGCACGAAGGCCGTGCCCGCCAGGATCAGTGTGGCCGAGAACCGTTCCAGCACCTCGTCCAGCACCGGTCGGTTCAGCGCGAAGGATCGGCCGAAATCGCCCTGCAACAGGTTGCCCAGCCAGATCAGGTATTGCTGCAAGAGTGGCTGGTCCAGGCCAAGATAGCGGTTCAGCCGCTCGACATTCTCGGGGGTGGCATAGGCCCCCAGGATCGCGGTCGCCGGATCGCCGGGGATCATCGCCATGATCAGGAAGACGATCATCGTGATGCCCAGAAGGACCGGAATGGCCGAGATAAGCCGCCTGAGAATGTAGCCCCCCATCCGGTGGCCCCTCCTGATTGTATCGGTGGCGCGTGATCCCGCCCCGGCGCTCAGGCCGTCCGGGGCGAAGGGGCACGCCAGCGTGCCCCTTTCCCGGGATCAGTTCTTTTCGACGTCCTTCAGCAGCAGGAAGAATGACGGTTCCAGCCGGAAATTCGTCACCCGGTCGGATGTCACGGCGTTCTGCTTCCAGTTCGCGACGAAAACCCAGGGCGCGTCTTCCTGCACGATCTGCTGCATTTCTCGATAGAGCGCGGCGCGCTCGTCCTGATCGGTGCTGGCGCGGGCGGCTTCGAGCAGGTCATCGACCCGCGGGTTCGAATAATAGCCCGAGTTGAAGCCGCCCTTGTCGGGCCAGGCATCGGTGCGCAGGGCCAGGAAGGGCAGGGTGTCGGGATCGTTCGTCATCCAGGCCATCTCGGCCAGATCGGCCTTGCCTTCCAGTCCAGGGTTCACCTTGCCGAGGAAGGTGTTCCACTCGTAGGTTTCGATCTTCACGTTGAAACCAACCGTGGCCAGGTCGGCCTGGATCGCGGTGCCCATCGCAATCGGATCAAGCATGCCCGAACCGCCCTCGGTGACATAGAAGGTCAGGTCGGCCCCCTCGGCGCCCGCCTCGGCGATCAGGGCGCGCGCGCGGTCGGGATCGTAGGGATAGGGCTCAAGCGCGTCGTTATAGGCCCAGGCAAAGGCGGGCGGGGTTGGTCCGGCGGCGACAGCGGCCGTGCCTTCCAGCACATCATCGACAAGCGCCTGCTTGTTGATCGCGTAATTCGCCGCCTGCCGCACGCGCCTGTCGGCAAAGGGGCCTTCCTTTGCGTTCAGGATCAGGAACCACAGATGCGGCCCGGCCTGTTCGACGACCTGGAAATTCGCGCCCTGGAATTGCGACAGCGCGACGGGGGGAACTTCGACCATCAGGTCGATGCCGCCCGCCAGCATCTCGGCCACGCGGGTATTGGCATCGGTGATCGGGCGGAAGACCACCGCCTCGCTGGCGGCGCGGCCATCCCAGTAATCGTCGTTGCGGGTCACGACGACCCGCTCGTTGGCGCGCCATTCGGCAAACCGGAACGGCCCGGTGCCCGACGGGTTGCGCCCGAACTCGGCCCCATGCGCCATCACCGCTGCGGGAGAGACGATCAGCCCGGTCGGATAGGCGAGATTCGACAGGAACGGCGCATAGGGCTCGTTCAGGGTGAACCGCACCGTGCCGGGGTCGACCGCCTCGACCGTTTGCACCGCACTGAAGAAGAATGACAGTGGGAAGGGTCCGGTGGCGTGGAAGGGATGATCCTCGTTCAGCATGCGCTCGAAGTTGAAGACAACGGCCTCGGCATCGAGCGCACTGCCGTCATGGAAGCTTACGCCCTCCCTGAGAGTGAAGGTGTAGACCGTGCCATCGTCCGAGATGTCCCAGCCGGTCGCCAGTGCGGGTTCGACATCCAGCGTGCCGGGCGCATAACGCACCAGCCCGTCATAGACATTCATCAGGATGCGAAAGTCGTTGACGGCCGTCACCGCATGCGGGTCGAGCGATTTCGGCTCGGCGATCTGGCCTATCACAAGCACCTCGGGCGGGGTCTGGGCCGTAACCGGGACAGCCAGCGTCGCGCTGGCAAGCAATGTGGCGGTCAGAATCCCGAAACCGCGTCGGGTCAGTCGTGAATGGGCCATGTTCGGCACTCCCTGATCTGTGTTTCTGTGCGCGTGTCGCTTTTCGGAAAAATTTATCGTGATAATTTGAACGCGTCAAAATTATCATGATAATTCGGGCTATCCGTGGGAGCGTATGCGATGACATTCTCGATTCTTGCCCGTGATTTGGGCACCGGCGCGATGGGCGGGGCGGCGGCGACCGGATCGCTTTGCGTGGGCGGCTGGGTGCTGCGTGGCGATTCGCGCGCGGGCCTGTCGGCCTCGCAAGGGGCCGCCCCCTCGACCATGTGGGGTGAGGATATCCTGATCCTGATGCGGAACGGGCTGTCGGCCGAACAGGCCGTGGTGCGGGTCACCTGCGGCGATCCCGGACGGGAGTGGCGCCAGATCGCGGCGCTGGACCGGGCCGGGCAGACCGCCGCGCGCACCGGCAGCCGGAACACCGGCTGGCGCGGACAGATCGTCGCGCCGGGACTGGTCGTGTCGGGCAACCTGCTGGCCGGACCCGAGGTTCTGGATGCCCTGCGCGACGGATTTCTTGCCGCTTCGGGGTCGTTGCCCGACCGCCTTCTGGCTGCCCTCGCCGCGGCCGCGGCGGCGGGGGGCGACACGCGCGGGCTGCAATCGGCCGCGCTTCTGGTGGTGGCCGACGATGCCCCGCCGTTGAGCTTGCGGGTGGACTGGTCGGAAACGCCCGTTACCGCCCTACAGGATCTGCATGCCCGCACCCTCACCGGTGCCTATGCCGACTGGCTGCCCACCGTGCCGACCCGCCGCGATCCGGACCGTCCCCATGTCTGAGGCCGATTGGGGCGCGCAGGCACAGGCCTGGCTGGACCGTCTTGCGCAGTGTTCGGAACCCGGTCCGGGGGTGACGCGGCTGCCGTTCTCGCCGGAACACCGGGCGGCGCTGGCGGTTCTGACCGAGTTGATGCGTGAGGCGGGCCTTTCGGTCTCGCTTGATGCGGCGGGCACGCTGATCGGTCGGTGCGACGGGCCGCCGGGCGCACCGGCCCTGCTGATGGGGTCGCATCAGGACAGCGTGTGCGAGGGAGGGGGTTATGACGGGATTATGGGGGTCGTGGTCTGCGCGCTTGCCATGATGAAGCTGCGTGCGGACGGCTTCGTGCCGCCCTTCGCGGTCGAGGTCCTGGCCTTTGCCGACGAAGAGGGCGTCCGCTTTCCGACCGCGCTGATGGGGCCGCGCGTTCTGGCCGATACGTTCGACATGGCCGCGCTGGAGCTGCGCGACGGTGCCGGGCAGGCGCTGCGCGAGGCCATGGCGGGCTTCGGGCTGGCGCCCGATGCGCTGCCGGGGCTGAAACGAGATCCGGCGCAGGTGCTGGGATGGATCGAATGCCACCTGGAACAGGGGCCGGTCCTGGAAGACGAAGGGCTGACCCTGGGCGTGGTGACGGCCATCAGCGGGATCGAACGCCACAGCGTCCGCTTGACCGGACAGGCCGCCCACGCAGGAACGGTGCCGATGTCCCTGCGCCGCGACGCGCTTGCCGCCGCCGCCGAGATCGTCCTGGCCGTTGAACGCGTCGCGCGGGAAAGCGATGGCGTGCTGGCGACCGTCGGCATGTTGGAACTGCGCCCGGGTGTCGTGAACGCGGTCCCCGGCGAGGTGGCGCTGACCATCGAGATCCGCTCGCCTTCGGATGCGGTGCGGGCAGGAGCCGCCGAAGAGATCACGGCCCGGGTGGCAGAGATCGCCACCCGCCGTCAGATCGCACATGCGATAACGCGATCCTATGCGCAGCCCGCAACCCCCTGCGATCCTTCGCTTCGGGATCTGCTGTCCGGCGCCGTCCACGCAACCACGGGGCGTGCGCGGCTTCTGCCATCCGGCGCCACGCATGACACGTCCGCTATGGCCGATCTGTGCCCGGTGGGGATGATTTTCACCGCCTGCGCAGGCGGGATCAGTCACCATCCCGCCGAAACGGTGCCAATGACAGCCCTGCACGACGCGGTGCTGGCCATGGCCGGTGCGGTGACCGCCATCGCCCGCCGTGTAGGCGAAACGGCGCCATGAGTCGCTGCTGCGGGCGTCAGGACCGGGCGACGCCCACGTTCCGCGTGACAAGCAGCCAGCGCATGATAGCGTCAAGCGTGCGGTCCGAGGCGGTCTGGAAGGCGGCGATCAGGTCGGGCGTGCGCGTGCTTGCCGCGGGCATTTCGGCAGAGAAGGTCTGCAAGGCGACGATCGCGGCATCGCTTTCGCGCACAAGGCGTGCGGTAAGCGCGATCCTGACCATGCTCTGCCCTGTCGCGGGGTCGATCTCGGCCTGGAAATCGCGCAGCAACGTGACGAGCGCATAATCCCCCGATGCGCCCAGCGGACGCCGAGCGACGAAGCGGAAGGCGCCCGACCGCTCCAGCCCCTCGACCAGCGCGGTCTGCACCATGACCGGGGCGGTTTCGGCCCAGCGGGCATCGCTCAGATACTGGATCTGCGAAGGCGTGGGCCGGATGAGGATGCGGTCGGTATCGAGCGCGCCGCTGGCCGTCGGCACCTCGATCACCACGCTCAGGCTCTGGGGCCGCCCCGTCGCCACCGGGCCGAAATCCGGCGCGCGCAACTGGTAGACGTCGAGCGCAGCGCTTGCCGTGTTCAGCGCCCCGATTGCCGAACAGCCGGACAGGGCGGTGGCAGACAGGGCGACAAGCAGAAGGCGTCGGTTCATGGGCATCCTCATCGTCTGTAGACCGGGTCTTCGCCACCCAGCAGGAACCGCGCCGGATTGCGGTCGATCTGGCGGATCAGCCGGTCGAGCCGGTCGACCAGGTCGCGGGTCTCGCGCGCGAGGCGGGCATATTGCGGCAGGCCCTCGCCCGCGAAGCTGCGCAGCGGCGGGCCAAGGCTCGTCGCGGTGCGCTCGATCTCGCCGAAGGCGCTGTTGGCCCGTTCCGCGGTTTCCCTGATCTGCCCCGCGATCACCGGCACGTCGGCCGAAACCTGGTCGATGGCGGTGTCGAGCCGGGCAAGCGTGTCGCGCAGGCTTGCCGTCATCTGGCCGATCTCCTCGCGTAGCACCCGGTCGGCCGATGCAAAGGCGCGGTCGGCTGCGGCCAGCGCCTGATCGCCCGTTTCCAGCGTGGTGTTCAGCCGGTCGAGCGTCGCGTTCGCCCGGGTAAAGGTGTCGGTGACGCTTGCAAGCGCGGACGAGGCGTCGGCCGAGATTGCGTCGGCCCGTCCCGCGGCGGTGGAAAGGTCCGCGCCGACCGTCTCGACCGTGCGCGCGGCGGTGGCGGCGGCGGTGCGGATGTCTTCGAGGATCGTCGGCAACTCGTTCTCGGCGAGGGTGGCCGCCGAGGCCACGACGCGATCGGCATTGGCGATCAGCGCGCGTGCATCCGCGACCAGCGGCGTGGCGTCGGTGGCGATGAAGCTGTCAAGCTGATCCGCAGCGCGGTCGAGCGAGGCAAGCGAGTCCGTCATGACGGCAAGCATGTCGTCGGTTGCCTGAAGCGTCTGCCGGGCCTCGGTCAACCGGGTGTTCGCCAGGGTTCCGGTCATGCGGAACTCGGTCATCATGGCGCGGGCGTCGGTCCCGAGGGCCGCGATTTCCTCGCGCAGCGCGGCGGTGGTCAGCGTCACATCCTCCAGAACAGGCGGAAGCTGTTCGCGGATGAAAAGATTGGCAGAGTCGAGCGTCGCCCGTCCGCTGTCCAGTGCCGCATCACCTGCATCCAGCGTGGTCCCCGCCCGTCGCGCGAGCTCGGTGACCTCGCGCAGCGTGCCGTCGGCGGTTTCAAGCGCGGTCGTTGCGGCCGCCGATATATCTTCGAGCCGAGTCGCGAAGGCGGCGATCTGCTCGGTCGAGCTTGCGACGGTATCCGTGACTTTCGAAAAGCTGTCGAGCGCCTGTCCGAGATCGGCGGAGGAGCGGTCGAGATTCTCCAGGATCGAAGATATGCGGCCCTGGTTCTCGGGTCCGAGAAGGCCGGTCAACTGGCGCGCGGCGACCAGCGCCTCCTCCACGATGGCCGGGGCATCCTCGCTGAGGGTCTGAAGCACCGAACGTCCCGACTCGATGAAGGGCACACCGTCGCCTGCGACATCGTCCAGGAGCGGATCGGCCGGATCTCCGGACGACAGCCCCACATAGGAAACGCCGGTGACACCTTGGGATTCGATCGTCGCGACCGAACTGGTGCGTACCGGGGTTTCGGCGCTGACCTCGATGCGGACGCGAATCCGGCCGGTGCGCTCGGGCGACAGACGCACATCGACGACCTTGCCCACCGGCAGCCCGCTGAAGCGCACCTCGGAAGCGTCCGACAGGCCCGAGACGGTCGGAAACTCGACATCGTAATAGGCGAACTGGCGGTTCAGCTCGACCCGGGCGAACCAGAGGAAGAAGGCAAGCAGCCCGACAAAGCCCAGAAGGGTGAAGGCGCCGATAAGGACATAATTCGCGCGGGTTTCCATCATCCAGGCCTACCCATTTGCGGGCGCGGACTCAACGGCGTCGCGCGCGGCCCGCCCCCGCGGCCCCAAGAAATAGTCGCGCACCCAAGGGTGATCGACGTCAAGCATGTCGTCGAGCGTTCCGGTCACCAGAACCTTCTTTTCGGCAATCACCGCGATCCGGTCGCAGACCGCGTAAAGCGTGTCCAGATCGTGGGTCACCAGAAAGACGGTCAGCCCGAGGTTCCGGCTGAGATCTCGGATGAGGGCGTCGAACGCGGCGGCGCCGATCGGATCCAGACCGGCTGTCGGCTCGTCGAGGAAGACGATCTCGGGGTCCAGCGCGAGCGCGCGGGCCAGACCCGCCCGTTTCCGCATCCCACCCGACAGTTCGGACGGGTACTTGTCCCCGGCGTTCCAGGGCAGGCCCGAAAGCGAGATCTTGAGACGGGCCAGCGCCTCGCGGGTTTGCGCATCGAGGCCGGGCACCGATCTCAGCGGCACCTCGACATTCTCGCGGACGGTCAGCGACGAGAACAGCGCGCCATCCTGGAACATGACGCCGATCCTCTGGCCAAGAGCGGCCAGCTCCGCCTCGCTCGCCGCGCCCATGTCGAGGCCCAGCATGGTCACGCTTCCGGCGGCGGGACGGTTCAGCCCCGCGATGCTGCGCAGCAGAACCGACTTGCCGGTGCCCGATCCGCCGACGACACCCAGGATTTCGCCCCGGTGAACATCCAGATCCAGGCCGTCATGAACGACAAGGCTGCCGAACTGGTTTCTCAGGCCCCGGACGGCGATGACCGTCTCTGCCATCGTCATATCCCCATTTCCGCGAAGAAGACCGAAAAGACCGCGTCGGTGACGATGACCGCGAAGATCGCCGCGACCACCGCGCCCGAGGTCATGCGGCCGAGAGATTCGGCCGTCGAGCCCACGGCCAGTCCCGCCCGGCAGCCGATCACGCCGATGACGACGGCAAAGACCGGCGCCTTGACGAGGCCGACGAAGACATGCGTCACATCCGTGTTCTCGACCAGCCGGGTCAGGAAGATCGCCGGCGAGATCCCCAGTTCGATCCACGACATCAGCAACCCGCCCGCAAGCCCCGCGACATTGGCGATCAGGCCCAGGATCGGCAGCATCAGGACCAGCGCCAGAACCCGGGGCAGGACCAGCGACATGCCGGGGTCGATCCCCAGCGTGCGCATCGCGTCGATCTCCTCGCGCATCTTCATCGACCCGATCGCGGCGGTGAAGGCCGAGGCGGTGCGCCCCGCGACGATGATCGCGGTCAGCAGAATGCCCAACTCGCGCAGGATCGAGATCGCGATCAGATCGACGACGAAGACCTCGGCCCCGAACTGGCGCAACTGGGCCGAGCCCTGAAAGGCCAGGACGACGCCGATCAGGAAGGCCATCAGCGACACGATCGGCACCGCGCGGTAGCCGACATCCTCGCAGTGATGGACCAGCGCGGTCAGCGGAAACCGGGACGGCCGGGCAAGCGACTGGCCGAAGCGCGCAAGAAACAGTCCGAGAGTGCCCGAGACCTCGCGGAGCGAGGATCCGATCCCCACGACGGAGCGGCCGAATTGCTCAAGCTGCGCCCGTATCCCGACAGGGCGCTGCGGCGAAGGCTCGGGCTGGGGAAGGGCCGAGCGGACCGTGTCGAGAAGCCGGGCAACAGGATCGCGCGCGCCTTCGATTCGCGTGCCCAGCCCGTGCCTTTCGCGGTCCTCGATGGTGCGCAGGATGGCCCAGGCGACCGCCGTGTCGATCCGGTCGACCGCTGCAAGGTCGATTTCCAGCGGACCGCCCTCGACGCGGCCAAGTGCCGCGAGGATGCCTGGCATCCTGCGCAGGTCGGGCCGCCCGGACAGCGAGAGCCGCCACCCGTCCCCCTCCCGCGCGAGCGTCACGGCCGCGTCCCGATCTTGGTATGCGTCGTCCATGCCATGTCATCGCACAGACCGGGGCAGGATGGAACGGCAGGGCCGATGCCGGTCGCGATCCTGACACCGCTCGGTCGTCCGGGTCTAGGCAGCGGCGGCGAAGGGCACCATTGCCCCGGACCTTCCGTCAGGATATTCATGCCGCAATGCAGCATGGAAATCACATGCCCGGACAGGATCATCGCAAGGCCATCGCCCCCGGCCATCGTGCCTGCGGGTCGGCCGGATGCAGATCCGCCGTGCGGGCGGGCTAGGCGATGGTCGGCATCCTTGTCATCGCCATGGCGCTGGGGGCGCTGATGTGGCTGGCCTATCGCGGCCTCAGCCTGCTGCTGCTGGCCCCGGCGCTGGCGCTGCTGGCGGTATTGCTGGCCGAGGGCGGGCCGGTGCTGGCCAGCTATACGCAGGTATTCATGCAGGCCACCGGCGGCTTCGTCATCCAGTACTTCCCGCTTTTCCTGCTGGGCGCGGTGTTCGGTAAGCTGATGGAGGCCTCGGGCTCGGCGCGGGCGCTGGCCGATGGCATCATCCGCGGGTTGGGGCCACGCCGTGCGATCCTTGCGGTGATCCTTTCCTGTGCGGTGATGACCTATGGCGGCGTGTCGCTGTTCGTGGTGGCTTTCGCCGTCTGGCCCATCGCCTCGGCGCTGTTCCGCGAGGCCGAACTGCCCAAGGTGCTGATCCCGGCCACGATCGCGCTGGGGGCCTTTACCTTCACCATGACGGCGCTGCCGGGTACACCGGCAATCCAGAACGCCATTCCGATGCCCTATTTCGGCACCACCCCCTTCGCCGCGCCGGGACTCGGGGTGATCTGCGGGGCGTTGATGCTGGGGCTGGGCTGGGCCTGGCTGGAATACCGCGCCCGGGCGCTGGGACCGGGCTATGGCGACGCGCCGCAGGACGGCACCGGGACGGACGGGCGGGCGGCGCCCCCGCTGGGCGTGGCGGCAGCGCCGCTTGTGCTTGTGCTGGTGCTGAACCTCGGTTTCACCTTTGCGGTGATCCCGACGATGGACACGGGCTATCTGGCCCGGCCTGAATACGGCCAGACCGATATCGGCGCGTTGCGCGGGGTCTGGTCGATCATCGCGGCGCTGACGCTGGCCTCGCTGGCGCTGGTGGCGCTGAACTGGCGGCGGCTGGCCGATGGCCTGGCCGACACGCTGGAACGGGGCGCGTCTGACGCGCTTAAGCCCATCTTCAACACCGCGAGCCTTGTGGGATTCGGGGCCGTGATCGCCTCGCTTTCCGCCTTCGGCATGATCCGCGACTGGGTGGTGACGGTGGGCGGCGACAATCCCCTGATCTCGCTGGCGGTGGGCACGAGCCTTCTGGCCGGCATGACCGGATCGGCCTCGGGTGGGATGTCGATCGCGCTTGCGACGCTTGGCGAAACCTATCGCGAGATGGGCGCGGCGGCCGGGATATCGCCCGACCTGTTGCACCGGGTGACGGCCGTGGCCACTGGCGGGCTGGATGCGCTGCCGCATAATGGTGCGGTGATCACCCTTCTGACGATCTGCGGGCTGACCCACCGGCAGGCCTATGGCGACGTTGCCATGGTTGCGGTGGCGATCCCGGTTCTGGCGCTGATCGTGCTGGTGACGCTGGGCACGTTGCTGGGTAGTTTCTGAGACCACTCCCTCGTGCCGAAGGCGGATCGGGCCAGAACCGCTGTCGTCCGTTCCGGCCATGGCGGGCCGAGGGGTGACGGCCAAGTTCGGCGTCGTTCGGTGTCGAAGTCGGCCCCCATCGGTGCCCAATGCCGATCCCATCTACCCCCGGGGCAAGGGATCGGGTTGCCATGCCTGTTCACATTCTTTTGGGGCATCTGCGGGAAGGGGCAGTTGACCGGGCGGCGCTGCTGCGGTTCATCTCCCTGAGGGTGGGCGAACGGGGTTTCGTCCGTTCTTGCGGGATCGGGCATATGGATGGCAGGCGGCGAGAGGTGGCGACCATGATGTGCAAGTGGTTTGGCATGGTGTGCGCCTGTCTGGTGCTATGCGCACCATCGGGTGGCTGGGCGTCAGAGCCCGTCATCGTGGATATCCGCACGGCGGCGGAGTGGCACGCGACTGGCGTGATCGAGGATGCGATCCTGATGACGTTCTTTGCCGAAGATGGTTCCTACGATGCGGATCGCTTCGTCGCTGCTCTGGCGGCCGAGGTCGGTCCCGATGCGCCGATCCTGCTTGTTTGTCGAAGCGGCCGTCGGACCCAGGCTGTCCTGCCCCTCCTCGAAAAGTCGGGTTTTCGCCATGTCGATCACATCGAAGGTGGCATCAGGCGCTGGCGCGCCGAGGGCAGGGCGGTCGTGATGCCGTTCTCCGACTCTCTGGCGAGGACAACGGGCTCCGGTCGCGCATGGCGCTGACAGCGCGCGGACGGCGGACCGTCCTGTCCGGTCCGGCGATACGCGGCCTTTCCTCAGTGTGCCCCGCCGCGCCTCCGGCGACGAAGGGCGAAGGCCAGCAGCAGGGCCGATAAAGCCGCCACCGCCGCCACGGCCCATTCCAGGCGCGTGCGCTCGGGGTTGCGGGCGGCGAGGTGGCGGACGATCTCGGCCCGGTCGCCGGGTTGCAGGCGGGCGCCGTTCAGCAGGTCCATGCGCATCACCGTGAAGGTCCAGCCCAGTGTCCCCAGCCGCGCGGCGTCGATCTGGCGCGGTCGTGGCAGGTGCGGCAGCGCGCCTCGATCAGCCGTTCGGCGCGGGGCAGGGCGGCGCGCTCGGCGGCAAGGCGGGCGGCGTCCTCGCTTGCGCGGCGGGCGGCCTCCTCGGCGCGGGCGCGTTCGGCGGCGATCTGCTCGGCCAGACGGGCGCGGGCGGCGGCGCGTTCCTCCGCGCTCAGGGCACCCGCCCCGCTGCGGTAATCCTCGCCGCCCATTTCCGCCTGAAGGGGGGTGGCCAGCGCCAGGCAGATCAGCGCGATCACGCGGATCGGTTCATTGGCCAGCTTGTGCCCCCACGGGCGTCAGCGCGGGCATCGCGGGACAGTCGGCGCGGCCCGCCGCTATGCAGTCCATCGCCTCGGCCAGCGCGCGCTGGCGGGCGATCTCGGCCGCGATCCGTTCGCGGTCCTCGGGCGTCGCGGTTGCCGCCAGCGGCTCGTCCGAGGCGCAGGACCAGGGCAATGCGGGCGGTGCCGCAAGCGTCAGCGCAAGGGTCGCGGCCGCGATCTCAATCGACCGTTTCAACGCCCTCTCCCTTGACCTGCCGCGCCGCGAATACCGCGTCGTCCCAGCCCTCATGCAGCGTGACATGGCCCCAGGACAGCCCGTCCCGCTCCAGCCGATAGGCGATCTCGGCCAGGTCCGCGGCGGTCAGCGCGCCGATGCCGCGGGCCGATCCGGCGGGCAGTTGCGCCATGCCGTCCTTGATCCCGGCGCTCTCGGGGGCCTTCATCGCGCTCTCGACCGCCAGCCAGATGATGCGCGCCAGATGCGCATAGGCCTGGTTCAGGTCATGGCTGCGGCAGACCGTTTCCAGATCGCGCAGCAAGGGCGTGATCCAGCGGCAGGGAAAGTCGGCGATGAAAGCCTCGGCCTCGGCCAGATAGGCGCGCGCGGCGATGTCGTCGCCCGCCGTCGCCTTGTCGCCCGCGCGGTCGTAGAGCAGCGCGAGGAAATCGCCCTGCACGCCGACGGTGTCGTTGAGGTCGCTGAAATGGGTGTGGCGTTGAAAGCCGTGGCGGGCATAGGCCTGTTCCAGCCCCTGTTCGCTGGCGCCTTTCAACCCGCCGTCGATGTAGAAGCAGGTATTGACCATGACCGGGGTCGGCGGGGTCAGGAACAGCGCGGCATAGAGCCGTTGCAGGTCCATCGGCGCGGCGATCCGGGCGGCGGCGGCGCGGAAACCGGCGATCTCGGCGCCCAGATGCATACCGATCTCGTCGCCGATGGCGGCCAGGTCCTCGGGCAGGTCGGCGCGAAAGCTGGCCAGGTAATCCGGCCCCGTGGCGGGCGGCGCAAAGGCGCGCGCAAGGCAGAGCCAGAGATCGCGTCGTGCATAGGCGGTGGCGGCGGTCGGGCTGGTCATGTCGTCCCCTTGTCGTGATGCGGCGGGGCGGCGCGCAATGGCCGCCCCGCCCGTGGTCCTGCGCTCAGCGGTGTTCCTCGGCGCCCAGCTTCCAGGCGGCGAAGGCATAGACCGCATTGGCGATGCCCACCGCCAGCACCAGCAGCGCCCATTCCCCGATCGAGGGCGAATAGGACAGGATCTCGGGCGACCAGCTGCCCTTGAACAGCGTCACCTGCTGGCCGCCGATGATGAACTCGTAACGGCTTATCAGAAGGCCGATCATCACCAGCGCCGCCGCGAGGATCTGCGCCATCCCGTTGCGGCGCGTCGCGGGCAGCAGCATCAGCACGAAGGGCAGCGCGATGCAGCCCCACATCGAGAAGTGGAACAGCGGGCTGGCCACGATATGCCCCCAGACCTGAAAGCCCTCGGCATTCGACCAGAGCCCGGTGACGACGCGGCCCGCATGCAGGATGAAGTGCAGCGCGATCGAGATCGCGAACATGTTGGCCAGCGTGCCCTCGAACAGCGCGCGGGTCTGCGGCCGCATCGTGTCGTGGTTGAAGCCGTTCTTGAGATGGGTGAAGAACACCGTGAAGGCCAGCGCGCCCATGAAGCTTTCGATCAGGAACACCACCGGCAACTGGCCGCCGAACCAGACCGGCCGCATCGCCATCATGCCGTAGACCGAGCCCGCCGCCAGCGTGATCAGCAGCGCCAGCAGGCCCACAGCATACATCAGCGGATTGCGCCGGTCGTCGCGGTTGACGATGGTGCCCAGCAGCACGATCGCCAGAAGCGCGGTATAGGCCCCCACCAGCAGCACCTTCCAGAACAGCGGCGAGGATGTCTGCATGTTCAGCGGCGTGGCCCAGAGCGCGATCCACGGGTTGCCGAGTTCGAGAAACAGCACCGCGACCCCGCCCATCAGGCCCGCCAGCGCGAGCCACAGGCATCGCTTGGCGACGAACTTGAACTCCTCCAGGCCGAAGACATGGTAAAGCGCGGCCACCATCGCCAGACCCGTCGAGGTCAGCAGGAAGTAGTCGTAGACGACGATGGGAAAGCCCCAGAAGATGCCGTAATTCGTGGTGTTGAACTGCACCTTTCCGTATTGCAGCAACTCGAACAGCGCATAGCCGCCGCCGATGGCGACAAGCGCCAGCGCCACGATCAGGTGCATCTGGAAGTGATTGCCCCGTTCGACGGCGGGGGCCGTTTCAGTCATGCTCGCCATGGTTCATTCCTCCCGTCCGATCAGGACCGCGTGGATCGCTTGCCGGGCACGACGGGCGCGCCGCCCCCGGACAGGTAATAGACCTTCGGCTTGTTGCCGGTCTCTTCCTTGAGCCGCACGCCGCCCTTTTCGGCGATCAGCTCGTTCACCTTGCTTTCGGGATTGTCGAGATCGCCGAAGAACCGCGCCTTGGGCGCGCAGACGCGCACGCAGGCAGGCGTGAATTCCCTGGTCTCGGGGTTCGCCTCGTCCAGATCGGCGACGCCTTCGGGGGCCTGGCTGACCTTGTGATAGCAGAAGGTGCATTTCGACACGACGCCCTTGGGCTGGATGCCGATGCCCTTCGACGGGTCCTCGTATTCGTCGGGCATCCTGAAGGGCGGGTTCCAGGACCGCTGCCCCTCGCCGGGAAAGGCGGCGCGGATATCGGGTTCGACCACCGGCTTTTCGTCCATGTAGAAGCGCACCCCGTAGGGGCAGGCGACCATGCAGTACTTGCAGCCGATGCACTTGTTCCAGTCCACCAGCACCACCCCGTCCTCGGTCTGGTAGGTGGCCCGCGTCGGGCAGACCGACACGCAGGACGGGTTCTCGCACTGCATGCAGGGGCGCGGCAGCCAGCTGAGCTTCATGTTGGGATAGCTGCCCTCGGAATAGAACAGCACGTCCTGCCAGTTCTCGCCCGGCAGGCGGTTGTTCTCCATCGCGCAGGCCGTGGTGCAGGCCTGGCAGCCGGTGCAGGTTTCAAGGTCGATGACCATTCCCCATTTGGGCATATCAGAGTCCTCCCGTCCCTAGGCCTTGGTCACGTTGACCTTGGTCGTGTAGTAGTTGCATTGCCCGGTGACCCGGTCCGACTGGTTGATGGTGCATTCGCCGCTGTGCTGGGTCGGCACCGCCTTTGACCAGCGCCCGGCGGCCCAATGGCCGTATTCCATCGGCAGCACGATGGTATCGGGCCGCACCCCGGCATAGACGCGGGCGCGGGCCGTCACCTCGCCCGCATCGGACGAAATCCGCACCATGTCGCCATCGCCGATGCCGCGGGCCTCGGCGGTTGCGGGGTTGATCTCGCAGAACGCCTCGCCGCGGCCGCCGACGGTGGGTTGCAGATGCGCGATCACCATGGGGATGTTGTGGCCGCGCCCCTCGGCATGCAGCGCCACCTTGGGCGTGACAAGGAAGAGATCGCCGCCGCCGGGATGCTGCGGCTCCTCCCAGATCGGGAACATCAGCCGGGCCGGGTCGCGCCCGGTCCTTTCGGCGATCCAGGCGGCGTTGGCCTCCATCTGGGAGGAGCGGAACTCGAACCGGCCCGAGGGGGTCTTCAGAAGGTTCGCCTGCACCTCCTCCTCGGTCATCTCGATGGTGTAGTCGCGTCCGTCCCAGCGGTAGAAGGTGCCGTTCACCTGCCGGTAGATATAGGGTTTCTTGTACCAGACGCCCTTTTCCTTCCAGCTTTCGAAATCGGTCACGCCATTGTCGCCCGGATCGGCGCGGAAGCCCTCGGCCAGGTGGCGCAGCACGTTCTCGGTATCGCCAAGGGCGCGGTAATATTCGCCCATCGGCCCGTTCATGCGCTTGCCGATCTCGATCAGCACGTCGCCATAATATTTCGTGTCATGGAGCGGCTCGACCGCGGGCACCCGAAGTTGCGTCATCGGGAAGCCCTGGAAGGGATAGGTCGGCGCGTCCTGCAACCGTTCCAGATAGGTATGGTCGGGCAGGATCAGGTCGGCGTAATGCCCGGTTTCCGACGGGAAGGGCGAGGTGTCGATGATGAAGACATCCTTCAGCGCCTCCTCCCAGACCTGGCCGTTGGGGGCGGTCCAGATCGGGTTGGTCAGGTAGAACATCATGGTGTCGAGCTTGTAGGGATTGCCCGCCAGATGGTTCGGCCCGACCTCCTGCATCATGTTGTTGGCCATCAGATAGCCATCGGCCGACCCCTTCCTGTCGATGCGGGGCATGTCCTTCCAGGCGCCGTTCTGCGCCCAGTCGTCCATATACTCGTTCTCGTCGGCGGGCATGGCGCCATAGCTGGGGCCCATCTGGTTCATCAGCCCGCCAACCGCATACATTGAGCCCACCAGCGCGTTCAGCGAATGGATCGCCATGCCGTTGTAGATGCCGTTCGAATGGGCATGGGCGCCGCGTTCATAGATCGCCATCGCGGGCCGCGTGCTGCCGAACTCGCGCGCGGTGGCCAGGATCCGGTCGGCCGGGATGTCGGTGATCCCGGCGGCCCAATCGACGGTGCGGTCCTTGAGCTCGACATTCCACCACTCGACCAGGCCTTGGGTCCATTTCTCCTCGAACAGCGCCGGGCTGACGCTCTGGCCCGCCACGAAGCGGTTGCGCCCGTCGCGGAAGTCGCCGACGAAGGATTTCTCCCACAGCCCCTCGGTCAGGATCACATGGGCGATGGCCAGCGCCAGCGCGCCGTCGGTGCCGGGCCGGATCAGCAGGCCGCGGTCCGAGGCCGCGAGCGTGGTGTTCACATGCACATCGACGGCGGTGACGCGCGTCTTGGGCGATTTGCGGCCGCGGATATGGCCCCAGACCTGCATGTTGTTGTTGTAGGGGCGAAAGGCTTCCAGGAAGCCCACGCCGAACATCAGGATATAGTTGGTGTGGGCGTAGTCATAGGCGTTGTAGCCCGCATTGCCGTCCAGCATCTTCTTCGAGATGATCGAGCCGTCCGAGCACATCGAGGAATGCCCGATCGCCACATTGGGCGAGCCGTAGAGCTTGCCGAACGTGCCTTGCAGCCCGGCGCAGGACGCCCCCCAGCCGCGCCCGTAAAGCAGCGCGAAGCGATGGCTTTCGCCCGCCTCGCGCAGCGCGTTCAGGCGGGCGGCGACGGTGTCCAGCGCCTCGTCCCAGGAAATCGGCACGAAGCCCGGATCCTCGTTGCGGCCCTTGGCGGGGTTGGTGCGCTTCATCGGGCCGCGCCAGCGGTCGGGATCATACAGGATGTAGACGCCAAGCGGCCCCTTGGGGCAGAGCTTGCCGTTCGAGATCGGGTGATCGGCGGTGCCATAGATCGCATGCACCCGCCCGTCGGTGGTGTAGACGTCGATGCCGCAGCGCGCCGGGCATTGGTGGCAGATGTTCTTGGTCACCACGGTATTGGGTTGCGCGCGGGCGGTCTGGGCCTCGGCGCTGGTCGCCTCCAGCCCGGTGCCCGGCACGCCCATGACCGCCGTCGCGGCGGCCGCGCCGGTGACGCCGGTGGCCTGCAGGAACCTGCGGCGGCTGACACTGGTGTTGATCTCGTCCATCTTGGTGTTCCTCCCGGTCATTCTTGGTCGGTCTGGGCAGATCCTGGCCGCATCAGCCCATGGGCCAGCGCGGCAAGATCGGTATCGCGGGCGCAGGCCGCGCAGGCGGTCTGCCCGGGTCTGGGCGTGAACCGCATCCGGCAGCGGGGGCAGGTCGCGCGCGGCTCGGTCGCAAGCGTTTCGGGGCCCTTGTGGGTGCCCTCGGGGGCCGGGATCGCACGCAGCGCGCCCGACCCCGTGCAGGCGCCGCAGCCGATGCAGGCGATGGCATCGAAGATCAGCGCGCGGGCGTTGTCGGTTTCGGTGCAGGCCAGCGCCCGGGTCGGGCAGAGCCGTGCAAGCGCGTCCAGATCGCTGTGCTGCCCGGTGAATTCCAGCGCCGGGAACAGGGCGCGCGGCAGCGGCCTGTCGCCCGCCAGCGCGGCGAGTTGCGCGGCCCGGGCGTCCGGCCCCGGGGTGCGTGCGGTGCCGGGCAGCGCGGCCAGCGGGTCGCGCGGCTGGTCGGCCGTCGCCGCGCGGGCCAGCCGGTCGAACAGCCCGCGCCTTGCGGGGGCGTCGGCGGCGGGCGCGGGGGCGGGGCGGGCGCGCCAGACATGCGTCGGTTCGGGCCGGACGCGCACCCGCTGGGGCAGGTCCAGCGCCTGCATCTCGGCATTGACGATGGCCACGGCCCCGGCCCAGGGGGCGGCGTTGCCCCGGCCCAGCGCGCAGGCGGCACACCAGCTGCGGTCGATCAGCCCGACATCGCCATGGGCCAGCGCCGCGCGCAGGGTTTCGGGGGTCAGTCCGCCCAGGCAGGGCAGGCGGACCGCGCCCGCGGCGGGTTTGCGAACGCGGGCGCAATCGAAAAGCGCGGCGGGCGCGAACCCGGCCACCGTGATCGCACCCGTAGGGCAGGACGGGGCGCAGAGGCCGCAGCCGGAACAGGCGGCCTCGGCCACGCGCAGATCGCGCCCGGCGATGCGGATCGCCGCGCCTGGGCAGGACGTGGCGCAGGCGGTGCAAGGCGCGCCGGGGCGCTGCGCGCTGAGACAGGCGGCCCTGTCAAGGCGCACCCGTCCCGCAGGCACTCGCCCCGGCGCGTCGCTGGCGCGGATCGCGGTCATCCCACCTCCCTGGCGGCAGGCGCGGCACATGGCGGCACGCCTGCTGGCTTGGTTCTCCCACTGCCCAGCCTAGCGTAATGTATGCCGTGACATACCACGGAGTCGTGCGGGTGCTGGCCGCCAAGGCTCTGTGAAAAAACATCATTTTCGGCCGTCCGGATTTCCGGACGCCCGATCCCCGCCCCCGTCCGGAAATCCGGACATTCACTCGCGCGGTGTGATCCCCAGCTTCTGCATCTTTTCCCACAGCGTCGAGCGCCCGACCTGCAACAGCCGCGCCGCCTCGGTCAGCGAGCCCTCGCAGCGGGCCAGCGCGCGTTCGATCTGGGCCTTCTCGGCGGCGTCGCGGGTGGCGGCAAGCGACAGAAAGGCGCTGTCTCCGGCCTCGGTGCCCTGTGCGCCCGGCACGCCCTCGGGGAACAGGTCCGAGGGAAACAGCATCTCGCCCCGCGCCATCGCCATCGCGCGGATCAGACGGGCACGGATCTCGCGCCCGTTTCCGGGCCAGTCATGGGCGCGGGCAGCGGCCTCGGCCTGGGCCGAGATGCCGTGCAAGGGCGTGTCGCGCCGGGCATTCAGCCCCTCGAACAGCCGCGTCATCAGCCAGATCGCATCCTCGGGCCGGTCGCGCAGCGGCGGGATGGCAAGGCGCAGCACCGAGACGTGGAAATAGAGATCCGGGCGCAGGTCCGCCCGGCCCAGATCCGGGCCGCCGGTGGCGACGATCCGCGGGCCTGCCCCGGCAGACCAGATGCGCGTCACCAGCGCCGCCTGCACCGCGTCATCGGCCGCCGCGATCTGTTCCAGAAGGACGATCCCCTCGCCCGCCCGCGCGAAAGCCCCGGTTTGCGGGTCGAACAGCGCCGCCTGCGCCTCGGCGGGGGCAAGCCGGGTCAGGTCGAGTGCGACCAGGGGCGCCGCGCGCCGGTCGGAAACCGCGTGCAGGCGTTCCGCCACCATGCGCTTGCCGGTGCCCGCCTCGCCCAGGATCAGCACCGGCTCGGGCCGGTCGGCGATGCGCGTGATCTCGTCGTCAAGCGCCCGGATCGCGGGCGAGATGCCGAACCACGCGCCGCCCCCCGACACCGGCAGCGGGGCCGAGACCTGCGCCAGCCGCTCGATCACGTCGCCGGGCTCGAACGGTTTCAGGACGTAATCGGCCGCGCCCGAACGCAGCAGCCGCACCGCCTGGTCGGTCTCGCCCTGCCCGGTCATGAAGACGAAGGGCGGCGGCATGGCATGTTCGCACAGACGGGTGAACAGCTCTTCGCCGGTGCCGTCGGGCAGGCGGATGTCGCAGAGCACCGCGTCGAAGGGATGGCGCGGCGTGCGCAGCGCACCCAGCGCGCGGTGCAGCGTCTTGAGCCAGACCACCCGCGCGCCTTCAAGTTCCAGCCGGTGCAGCAGCGCCGCGCCCAGAACCTCGTCATCCTCGACTAGCGCGATATGGCGGCCCTCAAGCATCGGTTCCGGTCCCGTCCTCGGCCAGCGGCAGGTCGATCAGGATCGCGTTCTGCCCTGCCGCCGTCTGACCCAGCGCGATCCCGCCCCCCATGCTCTGCACCAGATCGCGCACCAGCCGCAAGCCAAGCCCGTCGCCCGGCTCGACCGGCGCATCGCTCAGAAGCCGCGGCCGCAGGTGGTCCGGCAGGCCGGGGCCGCTATCCCAGATCGTCAGGCGCAGCCCGCCCGCGTCCCGCTGCGCGATCAGGCCAAGATCGGCCCCGGGCCCGGTCGCCGCCGCGGCGTTCAGCAACAGGTTCAGCACCACCTGCCGCACCGGCCCGGCGGGCAGGCGGCCGCAATCGGCCACGTCCGGGGCGACCTGCCAGTGCAGCCGTTGCGCCTTGCGCTCGATCTCGGGGCGGATCAGCAGGTGCAGATCCTCGAAATCCGCGGCGGACAGCGGCGTTCCGGCCTGCGAATTGCGCTGCACGTTCAGCGCCCCGCGCGCCACGTCGCGCATCTGCTTCAGCCCGCGTTCCAGGATATCGGCCGATTTGCCGACCACATCGGCCCGGTCGGGAAACCGTTTCAGCGTATCGACCGCGGTCAGCAATCCCCCCAGCGGGTTGTTGATCTCATGCGCCAGCGTGCCCGCCAGCCGCCCGAGGCTGACGAAGCGCTCGCGCTCTGCCAAGCGTCGCTCGGTCTGGCCGCGCGCCTCGACCGCGCGGATCATCGCGTTGTAGGTGTCGTAAAGGTTGGCAAGCTCGACATCGTGGCGCGGGATCATCGCCTCGGGAAAGGTCTGCGAGGCGCCGCCCGATCGCGACATCTCGCGCGAGAGCCGCCCGATCGGCGCCAGCACCCGGCGGATCAGCAGATAGCCCGCAAGCGCCAAGATCAGGGTCGCCGCCGTGTTCCCGGCGATCAGCCAGAACCAGGCCCGGCGACGCTCGGCCGCCAGTTCGGAGGCGTTGAAATCAATGACAAGCTGGGCGACCGGGCGGCCCTGGTATTCCACCACCTGCCGGACCGAGATCAGCTCGCGCGCATTGTCATAGGACAGATCCTCCAGCGGCACCGCGCCCGCGATCAGGGCTACGCCCGGGCTGCCGATCGGGTGACGCTCGGGCCGGGTCGAGACGATGACCTGCCCGCGCGCATCCACGAGGCTGGCCGCCGCCGGGGCGAAGCGTCCTGCCTGAAACGTGGCGCGGTCCAGCGCGTCGAACATCTCCCACAGATCCTCGCGCTGGATCAGCGGTGCCAGCGTGGTCGACAGCGTGGCGAACTCGCTTTGCGCCAGATCGGCCAACTGGCGTTCCTGCGAGCGCACCAGCGAGGTGACCACCAGTTGCGAAGCGATCACCCCCATCAGCACCATCAGCCCTGCCACGATCAGCGGCACGCGCAGACTGAGCGGAAGCGGCAGGCGCGTGCCCATCGCCTAGCCCCGGTCGGCCACGCGCGCCATCAGCGCGGCGATGCTGTCGAAACTGTCGGGGGCGGGCCGGGCGAAACCGTCAAGCTGCAACAGGCGCAGAACATCGCGCCCCGGCCCGGTCCCGGCCATGCCGAACAGCGCGCGGTCCAGCGCGCGCGCGGCGGGGCTGTCGCTGGCCTCGGACGGGATCACGATGGGCGGAAAGCCGTGCCAGTCCGACCGCCACAGGATGCGGGTGCGCGCGACCAGATCGGGCTCTGTCTCGGCCAGCGTGTCGTAGACATAGCCATCCACGCTGCCCGATCCGGCCAGCCGACGGGCCACCGCGCGCACCACGTTGCGATGGCCGAAGGTGAAGAAGCTGCGCGCAAAGAACGCCTCGGGCCGTTCGCCCAGCCTGATCAGTTCGGCCACCGTCACCAGATGGCCGGAATTCGAATCCGGGTCGGAATAGGCATGGATGTCGCCGCGCAGATCGGCCAGCCCTGACGCCCGGCGGTTCTCGGCGGTGATGAGATAGGATTGATAGCGTGGCTGGCCCTGCCAGAGCGGGATCGCCAGCACGCTCAGCCGGTCGGCATGTTGCAGGAACGGATAGCCGCACAGCCAGGCGGCATCCAGTTCGCCCAGCAGCAGCAGCGCCACGACCTCCTTGTAGGTGCGGCGCTGGACGAACTCGACCTCGCGGCCGGTGACGCCGCGGACATGGGCGGCCAGCGCTTCGAGCACGCGCCATTCATTGTCCAGAAAGACCGGGGTCAGCCCGATGCGCAGCGGTGCGGCCCGTTCGACGATGCCTTGCGGACGGGCGGGGCCTGCAAGCGCCAGCGCTGCGGCCAGTCCCGCCGTCAGCCGCCGCCTTGAAAGCACCGCGCCCGTCATGCCGCCTGTCTCCTGCGCGCACCCCCTTGTCAGACCGGCGCGGCGCGTTTCGCGACCGGAGAACTTCGGGCGCGCTACCCCGCGAGGCCCGTCCGGGGGGCGGGCCTCACTCCCATTCCATCTGCTCATAGGTGGCCTGGGCGTTGCGGCCCGCGAGGCTGTCGAACTGGTCCAGATACGCCCAGTCGGACTGGTCGATGCCGGGGGCGTCGATCATGGTGCCGCCGTCCTCGATCAGCGCGCCGATCCGCATGCGCAGGTTCACCAGGTAATCGTAGCTGTCGCGTCGCGCGGTGGCGAGATCCGTGGCGGGGCCGTGGCCGGGCACGATATGGGCGGGCTGGACGGCGGCCATCGCCTCGAACATCTCGATCCAGCTTTTGGCGTCGGATTGCGGGCCGACGCCCAGGATGCGCCCGACATAGACGATGTCGCCGGTGAACATCACGCCGCGTTCGTCCAGCCAGACGAAGCTGTCGCCGGGCGTATGCGCCGGGCCGCGATGCATGATCTCGAAGCTCATCCCGCCCAGGTCCAGCGTGTGATCGGTCTCGAAGGTCACATCCGCATGGCTGGGCTCGGTGCCCGCAAGCCCGTCGCCGATCAGCTCGGCCAGCCCCGTCATCTGCATCGAGGCGCGGTCCTGCTGGTCCGCGACGGCGGCCACCGAGGCGATCACGGTCGCCCCCTGCGCCTGCCAGTAGCCATTGCCCAGCCAGCGGTGATCCTGCCCGCCGGTATTGATGACATGGGTCACCGGCTGGTCGGTCACGCCGCGGATCGCCGCATGCAGCATCTCGGCCCCCTGCCACGACCCGCCCGGGTCGATCAGCACCGCACCCGCGCCGGTCACGACAAGGCCGAAAGTGGCGTTGTTGCCCAGGTTCTGGGGGTCGCGCTGTTCCATCGGGCCGACGATGGCCCAGACATCGTCAGCGACGGGCTGAACCTCCAGCACATCGGCCAGCGCATATGTCGGCAGGGCCGCGGCAATGGTGGCCAGCAATCGGAATCTCATCAACGGCTCCTCCGCCGGACGATCCTGTCAGGCCGACAGCCAGGCTTCAAGCCTGACCGCATCGGGCAGCCCGCCGGCATGCACCAGCTTGCCATCGACGCTTATACCCGGGGTGGACATCACGCCGGCCATGGCGATGGACCGGGCGTCGGTCACCTTTTCGACCTCGACCTCCAGCCCGAGGCGGGCGGCGGTCTCGCGCACCATCTGCTCGGTCGTCTCGCAGCGCTTGCAGCCGGGGCCGTAGACCTTGACGGTTTTCATGGGCGTCTCCTTTCGGTCAGACGATGGCGTTGAACAGAAAGCCGGTGGCGAGGATGCCCAGGCTGACAACGGCGACGAAGATCGCGATCAGGCGCAGCGTCAGCACCTGTTTCAGGATGATCATCTCGGGCAGCGACAGGGCGATCACGCTCATCATGAAGGCCAGCACCGTGCCCAGCGCGGCCCCCTTGCCCAGAAGCGCCTCGACGATCGGGATGACGCCCGCGGCATTGGTATACATCGGCACGCCCACGACGACGGCCGCCGGAACCGACCACCACGCCTCGCCGCCCATGATGCGCAGCATCACCGCCTCGGGCACATAGCCGTGGATCAGCGCGCCGATGGAAATGCCGACGACGACCCAGATCCAGACCCGGCCGACGATCTCGCGCACCTGGTCCAGCCCGATCTTCAGCCGGTCGACCATCCCCAGCCGCTCTTGCGGCAGATCGCCCACCGGCGCGGCGGTCAGTTCGCGCACCCAGTCCTGAAGGAAGCGTTCCAGCCGCATCCGGCCCAGCACCCAGCCTGCCACCGTCGCGATGGTGAAGCCGAAGACCAGGTAGAGCGTCGCGACCTGCCAGCCGACCAGACCGTAGAGCAGGCCCAGCCCCACCGGCCCGACCATCGGCCCGGCGATCAGGAAGGAAAACGTCACGCCCAGCGGAATGCCCGCCGAGACGAAGCCGATGAACAGCGGCACCGACGAGCAGGAACAGAACGGCGTCATCACGCCGAGGGTGGCGGCCAGCGGATAGCCCCAGATCTGGCGCCGCCCGGCCAGGATCGCGCGGGTCTTTTCCGGGCTGAACCAGCTGCGCAGGACGCCGGTGACGAAGACGATCAGCGTCAGCAGCAGCAATACCTTGGGCACGTCATAGACGAAGAAGGCCAGCGCCTCGCCGGTATGGCTGTGGCGGTCGACCGGCAGCAGCGACACGACCCATTCCGAGAAGGGCACAAGCTGCCCATAGGCCAGCCACCAGGCCAGCGCCGCGACCGGCAGCCCGGCATACCAGGCCCAGTCGGGCAGGCCGCGGCGGTCGGGGGCTTGCGTTTCGGCACTCATGCGACCTTCCTTTCGGGGCTGTCCTGCGCGGCCGCGGCCAGCGCGGCGGTGACGATGGCGCCAAGTTCGGGTGCAAGATCGGGGTTCAGCCGGTAGCGCACCCATTGCGCATCGCGCCGGTCCACCACGAGGCCCGCCAGTTTCAGCACCTTCATGTGGCGCGACATCCGGCTTTGCGTGGCCTCCAGCCGGGCCATCAATTCGCAGACGCAATGCTCGCCGCCATCCGACAGGATCGCCATCGCCCCAAGGCGGGTCGGTTCGGAAAGGGCGGACAGGACGGCAAGGGGCATGGCGACGACTTCTGCGCTTATGCGGATATGCACATATTTTGGGTTATGGACAGATTTTCGCAACCTCTTTCCCGCAGCGCGACCGGTCTGGGGGCCTTCGCCGCCGGAGGGCGGCGAAGGGGCGTTGCGTCAGCGTGGCTCGTTCATCAGGCCGCGGATGATGGCATAGCAGGCGGCCAGCAGGACCAGCGTGAAGGGCAGGCCGGTCGAGACCGCCATCGCCTGCAACGCGATCAGCCCGCCACCGAGCAGCAGTGCGATCGCCACCAGCCCCTCGACGATGGCCCAGAACACCCGCTGAACGACGGGCGCGTTGATCTTGCCCCCCGCCGCGATCGTGTCGATCACCAGCGAGCCCGAATCCGACGACGTGATGAAGAAGACCAGCACCAGCACGATCCCCACGAAGGAGGTGATCGCCGTCAGCGGCAGGCCGGCCAGCATTTCGAAGAGCTTCAGTTCCAGCGCGGCGTCCTGCACGGCGGTGACGCCGTAATTCACCACCTGGGAAATCGCTGTGCCGCCCAGCGCGGTCATCCACAGAACGGACAACAGCGTCGGCACGATCAGCACGGCGATCAGGAACTCGCGCACCGTGCGGCCACGGCTGACGCGTGCGATGAACATGCCGACAAAAGGCGACCAGCTGATCCACCAGGCCCAGTAGAAGGCCGTCCAGCCTTGCGCGAAATTGGCATCCTCGCGACCGAAGGGCATCGAAAGCGCTGGCAGGTATTGCCCATAGGCGCCGAGATTGGCGAAGAACCCGGTGACGATCTCGACGGTCGGACCGGCAAGGATGATGAACAGCAGCAGCGCCGCGGCCAGCGCGATATTGATCTCGGACAGCACCTTCACCCCGCCATCGAGGCCACGCACGATCGAGACCAGTGCGATGGCGGTGATGAAGATGATCAGGAACACCAGCGTCGCCTCGCCGGTGCCCAGACCGAACAGATAGTCCAGCCCGGCCGCCGCCTGCTGCGCCCCGATCCCCAGAGAGGTCGCCAGCCCGAAGATGGTGGCGAACACCGCGAGAATGTCGATGATGTGGCCTGGCCAGCCCCAGACCCGGTCGCCGAAGATCGGATAGAAGGCCGAGCGCAGTGTCAGCGGTAGCCCCTTGTTATAGCTGAACAAGGCCAGCGCCAGTGCCACCACCGCATAGATCGCCCAGGGATGCAGACCCCAGTGAAAGATGGTCGCGGCCATGCCCAGCCGCGTCGCCTCGGCCACGTTGCCCTCGGCGCCGCCTAGCGGCGCCCAGTCGGTGCGCGCGCCATCCTCGCCCACACTTATGCCGCCGAAGGCCGAGGAATAATGGCTCAGCGGTTCGGACACGCCGAAGAACATCAGCCCGATGCCCATCCCCGCGGCAAACAGCATCGAGAACCAGCCGATATAGCCGTAATCCGGCGTCGCCTCGGGGCCGCCCAGGCGGATCCTGCCCAGCGGCGTCACGATCAGCACCAGGCAGACGATGACGAAGATGTTGCCCGACAGCAAGAAGAACCAGTCGAGATTGCCGGTCAGCCAGTTCCGCAGGCCGGTGAAGAAGGGTTCGATTTCGGTCTGCAACGCCAGCGTCAGCACGATGAAGGCCATGATTGCCAGCGCCGACCAGGTGAACACCACCTGGTGGATATCGAAGCTCAGCGTCCAGCTCCGTTCGACATTGTCCTGCCCGATCTCGTAATCGGTCTCGATGACTTCGGTCGGTCCCTCCGGTTCGGGGATCGGCTCGACATCGGGGCTTTCCTCTGCGGCGACCTCGAGCTCGGGTTTTTCGCTGTCCTGGCCAGATGCGCCGGTTCGTGTGTCGCTCATGCGGTTATCCCTCTCGTGTTCCCTGTGCGGGGTCCGGATCGGCTCAGCGGACGACGAAGACCGAGGCATGGCTGTGTTCGGCCACGCTGCCGCCATGCGAGGCCAGCAGCCAGTCAAGCCAGTTGGGCGCATGCGAGGCCATCACGACGAGGTCGGCGCCCAGCGTGTCAATGGCGGTGCGCAGGATCCTGTTCAGATCGCCCTGCGGATCGGCGCTGGCCAGCGGGTGGGACATGGCCTCGATGCCGTGAGCCCTGGCCTGCGCGGCCGCGAATGCCTCAAGTTTTCCGGCATATTCCTCCGGTGTGCGAGAGACCTCGTCGGGCACGGTGCTGGCCACGCCGACATAGATGATCGGCACGTCATAAAGCCCGGCCAGGTCGGCCGAGACGCTCAGAACCTTGTCGAGCCTGTTGAGATGGGCCAGATCCACCGGAACCACAATCCTGGAGAACATGTTCCTCCTCCCGTCACCCGGTCATGAGTGCGGCAAGGACGCTGTGCCGTTCGACCGATTTGTCGAAGTCGGGGCGGCCCGGATGATCTGGGGCCGCATGATGGGTGGCGGCACGTCCCCCGCACTCGTTTTCCGTTCGTTGCGGCAAGTCTAACATCAAGTTCGGCGGCATGGCCACCCCGGCGGCGCCACGGGCGGACTCGCATGATGCGCCGGTCAGTATCGCGCCAGTTCGCTGCTCAGCCGCCGCTCGATGGCAAGGCATCCCAGCGCAAGAGCCATGCACCAGCCGCCCATGAACAGGCTCTGGGTGGGGAAGTCGATGCCCCGGTCGATCAGGACGCCGGTGATCCCCGGGCCGATGGCGGTGGACACCACCATGATCGTGGTCGCCATCGCGCGGATCGCCCCCAGATTCTGCGTGCCATAGACGAAGGGCAGCAGCGTGCCCCACAGCGCGCTGGACATACCCTGCGTCATACCGATCACGGCGAGCACGACATACCAGACGGCCACGCTGTCGGCAGGGCCGATCAACGCGACGCCGAGCCCGGTCGGCAGCAACAGCACCGGCAGCAGACGATGCGGCCCGAACCGGTCGGCGAGCCAGCCCGAGGCGAAGGCGAACACCACCGTCGTCACCGCGAAGGCCGAATAGCCGGGTGCCATGTCGACCAGCGTCCATCCCTTCACCCCGGCCACATGCACCTGATGGAAGAAAACCACCGTTCCGATGAATCCGGGCGTCAGCAGCACCGGCACCAGCGCAGGCAACAGCCAGTGCCGCACCGCGTCGCGCCGCTGCCAGTGGCGCCCCTCAAGCCCGGTGCTGGCCGCGGCGCGGGCCACGCCCTGCGGCGCGCGGCTCTCGGACAGCAGCAGCGCCAGCACGGGGGCCAGCACCAAGGCGAGGATCGCGGCCACCAGGACCCATGTCGGCCGCCAGCCGATCGCGCCGATCACCAGCACCGTGGCGACGGGCAGCGCCGCCTCGCCGACCGGGTGGCCGAGATTGGCGATCGACACGGCCTGGCCGCGCCGCGCCTCGAACCACCGGCCCATCGCCGTCATTGCAATATGGCTGAACATGCCCTGCCCACAAAACCGCAGCACGAAAAGCGATGCCAGCAGCACCCAGATCGAGGGCGACCAGGCCATCGCCAGTGCCGCGCAGGCGAAAACGACGGTCGTGGCGGGGGCAAGCCGGGACAGCGGCACGGTATCGGCCAGCGCACCGCGCCAGAACATCAGTGCCGCCGCCGCCAGCGTGGCGAGGGTGTAAAGCCCGCCCCAGCTGCCATCGGTCAGCCCGTGCGCCTCCTTGATCGCACCGGCGAAAAGCGAGATGAACCAGGTCTGTCCGAAGGCCGAGGCGAAGGTCAGCAGGAACCCCGCCCCAAGCCAGCGCAGGTTCGCGCGCAGAAAATCGAGCATCCGTTGAAGGTCCAGTGGGATCGGCGGGTCGCAACAGACGCACGGTCCGCATGCAGCCATGCGTACCGCCCCCTGTCCGGCAGATCGTCATCGTGGCATCGGTCTGGTAAAGAGGCAAGGTGCCGGGCCGAACCCTGCGCCGATGCCTGGCCTGCCTTCGGAGGGCTCCGTTCAGATCTCCCGGGCCGGAGGGCAGTGCGGGGAAGCCGTCACGCCACGCCGACAGCCCGGTCCCGCGACTGGTTCCGATACTGCGCGATGGCCCAGTACATCTTGCTGCGCGAGGAGGCGATCGACGGGCCGGGCGCGTTCGGCGTTTCCTGCTCCTTCAGCGTCCAGTGCCGACCGATCCGGACCATCCAGCGATGCCCCTGATCCTTGAAATAGAACGGCACGATCCCGTCGATCGTGCCCTTGCCGACAAGTTCGTGCCCTTTTTGCTGAATATCGACCTTGAGTGTCATGTGGTGTCCTTTTTCTTCAAATTTCAGTGTCCGCGGCCCATCCGCCACGTCAGTTGCAGACGATGTGCCGGAACATCATTGATTTATGATTAATGCGATCGAATGACCGGCATACGAAAGTATGCATCGGGATCGCCCCGCGCCCGTACATAGGAGTTTCAGGCAGGTTTGTCCACCATCCCGCCAGTCGCCGCGCAAATGCGCAGACGATTGCGGGACAGCCCGCCCGGCAGTCGCCCGCGTACGCAGCGTCGGACCGCCGGGAACGGTGCCTGCGGGCGCGCCGTATCGCTCGGGGCCGAACCCGCAGACATGAACCAACGACGAGACCGGCGCGCGCCCATCCCGGCCGGGTTGGCGTCGATGTGGTTCAGGCAGTCAGTCAACCGAGCCTGGTCTTCGGCCCTCGCGTCTTTCGATCCTGTCATCCGGCGTCGTTCAGGCCGCGTTCTTACCGCAGCGGAACACGGCCATCTGGCTGGCTCCGCCCAGATCGGGATGGCACCCACCGATGTCTTGAACCGCGACGCTATAGCCCGCCGTCGCAGCGGCGCGGGCGCACCAGGCGCGGAACCGGGCGCGGTCCCATTCGAAGCGGTGCCCGGGATGGCGAAAGCGGTGCGTCGGCACGCCCAGCAGCGGGTTGAACTCGGCATTCGGGGTGGTGATCACCACGGTCGCGGGCTGCATCCTGCGAAACAGGGCGTGTTCCAGCCGCGACAGGTGACCGGGATCGACATGCTCGATCGTCTCGACCAGCAGGGCGCAGTCGAAGCCTGCCAGATCGGCCGAGGGCTCGGTCATCGAGGCATGGCGCAGGTCGATGCGCGGCCCCCGCATTTCGCAGGCCGCAAGCCGTCGGCGCAGCCGGTCCAGCGACGCGGCGCAGATATCCAGGCCCACCAGTTCCGCGACATGGG
The DNA here is from genome assembly GCF_004339675.1 of Rhodovulum steppense. GTDB lineage: Bacteria > Pseudomonadota > Alphaproteobacteria > Rhodobacterales > Rhodobacteraceae > Rhodovulum > Rhodovulum steppense. The sequence continues at coordinate 178,574 of NZ_SLVM01000003.1, read as the reverse complement.
GTTCCGTCGCTAGCCGGAGGAACAGATCCCCCTCGCCGCAGCCAAGATCCAGCACCCGCCGCGCCCCGCTGTCGCGCACCATCGCCTGTACGGCGCACAGCCGTTCCTCGTGCAGCCAGGTGGTCATGCGCCCGCCCCGGGGCGTCGCAGCAGCGCGACATCCTTCACCGGCACCTCGCAGGCCCAGCCCCAGGTCGCCGCGAGACGCCGGAACGTCTCTTCCCGGTAGAACACGACATGGGTGGGATCCTTGCGGTAGTGCCAGGCCGCGAAACGCGCATCTTCGGTCTGGAAACAGGTCATCAATGCCAGCCAGCCGCCGGGGCGGACCAACGCGCGCAGGCGGTCGAATTCCTGCGCGGGGCGGTGGAAATGTTCGGCCACCTCGGTGCAGGTGACGAAATCGTATGTGGCCGCCAGCGGCGCCGGATCGGGTGCGAAGAACGGATCGTAAAGGGCCACCCGATGCCCCGCCTCGCACAGCATGGCTGCCAGCGCCGGGCCCGGCCCGCAGCCATAGTCCAGCCCGCTTGCCCCGGGCGCAAGCCGCGCGATCAGCGGATCGGCCAGCCTGGACAGGAACCGGCGGTAGCCGGGATCGTCGGGGTGGTTTTCGTGACAAAGGTAATGCGCCTGTTCCGCCTCTCGCCCGGGCCGCTGTGCCGGGTGCAGGTACCGCACGTCGCAGGCCGGACAGCGAAAATAGTCCCGCCCCTCGATCGACAGGAAAGGCGCGCCCGCAGCGGCGCAGACCGGGCAGGCCTGGGGTCGAAGGGCGACCGCCCTATCGGGACCAGCAGGCGTCATGCCGCCGCTGCCCTTGCCAGATCGACCGTCCGGGTGAAGCCCCGCCCGGTCAGCGGGTGTCGAAGGTCACGGCGGCGACGCATTCCCGGCGCCCCGATCGGTGTCGGGCAGTCGTCGAGTTCCTTGAACAGATCGCTCATGTCCTGAGCCGCCCGCGACATGTGCGGTCGCCTTTCCGCCGGATTTCTCGAATGTCTTCTTATCGGCCGGATCGACCGGGAACTCAATCCTCGCCGAGGGTCGTGCCGGACTCAGACGACCAGCACCGGGCAGCGCGCCATGCCCGTCACCTTGTGGGACACGCTGCCCAGAAGGTAATCCTCGATCGAGCCCATGCCGCGGCTGCCGATCACGATGACATCGTGGCCATGGTCCGCGGCGAAACGCACGATGGTTCGCGCGGTCGGCCCCGATTTGACGAAGGCGCGCGGCGCCTCGACCCCGGCCTCGCGCAGGATCTGCTTGCCCAGTTCGGCGACCTCCCTTGCATGGCCGCGCATGACGTCGTCCAGGTTTCCCGGCTCGTCCTTGCGCACCATCGACAGCGACGCCTCGAGCATCGAGTGATGGCGGTATACCGTCAGGATCGACAAGGGCGCGTGACATAGCAGGGCAAGCTCTGCCGCCTTCTGCAGCGCGCGCTTGCCGTTCTCCGACCCGTCGAAGGGGGCGAGAATGGACTTGAACATGCGTCCTCCTTTCGTCGCGACGTTGCGGGCGCGGTCACTTGTCGAAGGCGAGGTCGCGCAGGAACAGCGCGATCTGCGGGAAGAAGATCAGCGCGACCGACACGCAAAGCAGGATCACGATGAAGGGCGGCGTGCCGCGGATCACCTCCCAGTAGGGCCGCTTGAAGACCGCGATGGCGGTGAAGATATCGCATCCAAAGGGCGGCGTGGCCGACCCGATGGCCACCTGCAGCACGATGAGCGTGCCGACCAGCACCGGGTCCAGCCCGACCGAACTGACCACCGGGGCGAAGATCGGCACCAGGATCAGGATCACCACGATGGGATCGACGAACATGCAGCCGATGAAGAAGGCGATCGAGATGACGAACAGCACGCCGATCTGTCCCATCTCGTCGATTCCGACGCCCGACAGGATCGCCTGCGGGATCTGCGCGAACGAGATCACCCAGGAAAACGCCGCCCCCGCCGCGACCAGGATGAACACGACCGCGGTGATCAGCCCGGTGGACTTGGCCGTGCGGTAGAGGCCGGCAAGGTCAAGCTCGCGGAACACGACCATTTCCAGGATGATCGCGTAAAGCACGCAGGCCGCGGCCGCCTCGGTCGGGCTGAAGATGCCGCCATAGATGCCGCCGATGATGATCGCCGGAAAGCCCAGCGGCCAGAGCGCGCCGCGCACCGCGCGCAGGCGTGTGCCCCAGTCGGCCCGTTCCTCGGTCGGCACGTCGTTGCGCACCGCGTAGATCCAGGAATAGATCGAGAACAGCACCAGGATCAGCAGCCCCGGCCCGATCCCCGCGATGAACAGTTCGGCAATCGAGGTGTTCGACACCACGCCATAGATGATCATCCCGATGGAGGGCGGGATCAGAAAGGCGATGTCGGAGGCGTTCACGATCAGCGCCAGGATGAAGCTGTCGCCATAGCCCGCCTTCTGCATCCGCGGCCTGAGCGGCCCGCCGATGGCCACCACGGTCGCCTGCGTGGACCCCGAGACCGCGCCGAACATGGTGCAGGCGCTGGCGGTGGAAATCGCCAGCCCGCCCCTCAGGTGACCGACGAAGGCCATCACCATGTCGATCAGCCGCCCCGCCGACTGGCCGCGCGTCATGATGTCGGCGGCGAAGATGAACATCGGCACCGCGATCAGCGAGGCGGGCCTGATCCCCGCCATCATCTGCTGGATCATGGTTTCCAGCTGGGAAAGGCCGCCGAACAGCGTGACGAACCCCACGAAGGCGCCGATGATGAGCGGGATCATCATGGGAAAGCCCAGCAGCAGCAGGACGACCATGATGGAAAAGATCGTGATGCCCATGGCTCAGACCTCCATCTCGTCGTCTTCATACCCTTCGAGCACGGCGGTCGAGAGGTAGATATCCCTGGAAATGACGTTCTTGATGGCGGTCAGCAGGTATTGCAGCCCGGTCATGAAGAACCCGATGGGCACGATGATCAGCGTCGTCCAGACCGGGATTTGCAGCGCAGGCAATACGCGGCCGCGCCCCGCCTGGGTCAGCAGGTATTGCAGCGAATACCAGCACAGCAGGAACATGAACGCCGCCGTGACCAGCGCGATCCCGATCATCAGTGCCTTGCGCGCGCGACCCGGCAGCATGTCGTAGATCGCCGTCATGCGGATATGGCGCCCCTGCCGCGCCGCATAGCTGATGCCCGCGAAGGTGATCACGATGATCAGGATGCGGTTCAGTTCCTCGGAAAAGAACAACGAGCTTTGAAAGACATAGCGCCCGACCACATTGGCGATGGTGTTCAGCGCCATCAGCAGGACCCCGCCCGCCAGCAGCACCGATTCCAGCCGCGCGATGGCCATATCCAGCCTGCCCAGCACCCCCGGCAGGGTCGAGACATAGGCGGTTTCGGCCGCGCTGTCCGGCGCTGCGGGATCGGTGTGGGGACGGGGCTGCGGGGACGGGCTGTCCGGCAAGGCCGTTATCCTTCGAAGGGGCGCGAAAAAGGCGGGCGCCCAAGCTGGGGGCGCCCGCCAGGGGCCGTCATCAGCTCGAGGACGCCTCCTGCGCCGCGGCGAGGTCCTCTTTCATCTGTTCGAGGATCGCCTGCCCACGCTCGCCCGTCATCTGGATGAACCGCGCCTCGACCTCCCGGGCGGCCTCCTTGAAGGGCGCGCGCTGTTCCTCGGTCAGCGTGGTGAAGGTCATCGAGGGCTTGGCCGCCCTGATCTTCTCGATCGAGGCCTCGTGCAGCCCGTCCTGATAGTCGATGATGTGGTCGAAGGCCACGTCGATGGCGTTGCGGATCACCTGCTGATCCTCCTCCGACAGCCCGTCGAAGAAGTCCTTGTTGGCCATGACCGCGGTAGTGAAGTTGTTGTGGCCGATCATCGTGACGTGGTCGGTGACCTCGTACATCTTGGTCGACTCGATGAAGAACATCGGGTTTTCCTGGCCCTGGATGATGTTGGTCTGCAACGCGCCATAGACCTCGCCCCAGGGCAGGGGCGTGGGCGTCGCGCCGAAGGCCTTGTAGCTTTCCACCAGCAGCGGGTTGGTCATGGTGCGCACCTTGACCTCATTCAGCTCCTCGGGCGACGTGAACGGCCCCTTGGTGGTGATCGCCACCTCGCCCTCGGGGAACATGGTCAGAAGCTCCAGCCCCTGCTCGGCGTAAAGCTCGGGGAACATCCCGTTGATCGCCTCGGAATTGCGGAAGAAACTGGCCAGCGTCTCGGTATCGGTCGGCAGCAGGTAGGGCACGAAGAACACCTGCGCCTCGGGGATGAGCGAGCCGGTGAAACCGGGGGACTGGTCCACGAAATGCAGGATGCCGGCCTGCGCCTGTTCCATGGTGTCGGCGGATTCGCCCAGCGTGCCATAGGGGAAAAGCTGGATCTCGTGGTCGGAATTGGCCTCGACCTCCGCCTTGAACTTCTGGGCAAAGATGCCCTGCACCTCGTCCATGGCCTCTTCGAACGCATAGCGCCAGGTATCGGCCTGCGCGGCCGTCGCCGTCAGCGCGACTCCAAGCGCCGTGGTCGCCACAAGGCGGTGAAACTTTCTCATCGGATCTCTCCTCTGGTTGCCTTCGTACGGGCCGGATGCGGCCCGAACCGTCGGGTGGTTCTGCCGGGCGACGGCTGCCCATATGCTTAGGCAAATCAAATGATTTGCTGCCTGCGAACCTGGCTGGAAGGCCGCAGATTCCATCTGCATCTTTCTGCCATTCCATGACATTCAATCGAAACACCTTCGCAATCTCCGGGTGCGGTGTCAAGGAAGCAGCCCTCTAGTTCCGCTTTTAGGTTAGTAATACGAAGCAAATTGACGGTCTGGCAGCCTTTCGGACAGGCAGGCCGGGGTCGTTCACCCGATTTCGTCGGACCCGTGCGCGACGGTCATGCGGGGGGTGGGGGCCGAAACTCCGCTTGATGCAGATCGACCAGGCTCCCCACGATGCGCGCGTGCGCAAGGCATGGCCGAGATGGCGGGCCGTTCGGAAAATCCGACGAGATCCCGCTGTCGCCAGAGGGCCGTCAAGCGGTCCTGATCTCGTCCGCCCAGACGCGGAAATCCGTCAGCATGTTTGGGCCGAAGGTCTGGGTCAGGGGTACATCGGCCGCGTCCCGGCCGCGCGCGACGAGAATCCTGGCGGTCCGCCGGGCGTTGTTGCGGGGGTCGAAAACCCACCACCGGCCGTCCAGGAACACCTCTATCCAGGCCGCGAAATCCCCGGGCGGATGGGGTTCGGGTTCTCCGACATCGCTGAGATAGCCGGTGCAGTACCGGGCGGGGATGTTCAGGCAGCGGCAGAGTGCGATGGCGAGATGGGCGAAGTCGCGGCAAACGCCTTGTCCCTGGGCGAGGGTCTGCGAGGAGGTCCGGGTCGCGTTCGCCTTCATGTAATCGAACGTCACATGGTCGTGCACGAAATCGCAGACCGCCTGCACCCGCGCCCACCCCGGGGGCGTTCTCCCGAACAACTGCCATGCCTGCTCGGACAGGAGGTCGGTATCGCAGTAGCGGCTGCCCAGCAGGAAGACGAGTGTCTCGACCGGCAGGTCCTGGACCGCGTGCTGCCCCGCGTCCTGCGAGACGGGATCGGGCAGGCCCGAATCGCGGAAGAGGCCGTCGGTCGACAGGGTGAACTCGCCGACCGGCGCCACCAGCCGCGTGCACCAGTTGCCAAAGCCGTCCCTGTAACTTTCCAGCGGCACGCTGGGCGAGGTCACGAGGTTGTCGGCGCGTTCCAGGTCGTCGAACCGCGCGCAATGCACATTCAGCATCGCAATCATTGGCGTCGGCTGCGAGAACACGAAATCCAGGCGGCACCCGATGCGTATCAGCATGCCGCGTGCCCGGAACGAGGAGGCGATGGGTCATTCTGCATATTGTCACCATACAGGCCCAGTCGGCCCCCCGATAGCCCGCGCCGCCGCGCGTTCTTCGCGGGACGGCGCCTGACCCGGAAACATCGCCTGTTCCGAAACGGGGCAGGCCCGGCCGACGCAAGGGGTCAGGAAAGGTGCAGGCGGACGCCGATTGCAGCCCGAACAAGCCGCAGGTCGGACTTCACGGCTTTGGCGCGGCTGCGCTGGATTTGCGGGGTTCGGCCAGACCCCGGTCCACGGCTTCCCTCTCAAGGCGGGCAGCTCTCTGGGCGGCCGTCTTCTTCTGGCGTTCCTCGGCCTCGGATTGGATGATTTCCCGGGCTACGCGTGCCGTGGTGTCCGCCTTGGTTTCCTGCGATGTCGAACGGAACAGGGTGTCTTTCGTGCGCATGTGCCTCGTCCTTTGCCCAAAAGAGGCGACGGCCCGTCGAACCATCGGCCGTGATCCGGTCTTCCCGGAACGATCTGCGCCCTCCCGTTCGAACGGGAGGGCGCCTTGTTTTGCTCGGCTTGTATGGACAGGAGGCAGCGGAGTCGCCGCCTCGCCGCTCCGATCTCAGACGAGGGCGAGGTTGCTCGCGCTTTCGCGGCCGTCGCGGCCAGACTCAACGTCGAAGGTCACCTTCTGATTGTCGTCGAGGCCGGTAAGACCAGCGCGCTCGACCGCAGAGATGTGGACGAAAACGTCCTTGCCGCCCGTCGCGGGCTCGATGAAGCCGAAGCCTTTAGTGGAATTGAACCATTTCACGGTGCCATTGGCCATATCCGTGGTCTCCTGTTCAGGTGCTGCCCGCAGAATGCGACAGCCCGGCACGGTCAGTCCGTATCGATCAACTGAGAGCCGGGTGAACGGAAGCAGAGGTTCGAAAGAGAAGAACGCAGCCCCCAACACCTGATTACTCGGCAAGGGCTTTTCAAGGGGCAATATGGAAATGAATGAAAAACCTTTTCTATCCGGGGATTTTGCGGTGCAAAGCACCTGTTTCGCGGGAATGTGCTCCCACGGACATCTTGTCGAAAACACGGGCTGTTCGATCTCCTGCTTATTCTTCTGCCGCCCGCGTGCACCGCCGACATTCGTGGCATGTTCCGGGCGGGCACGTTCAGGATCGGCCCGGCTCTTGCTGCAAAAGGAAGCCTCTGACCTCGGCGCTGCTGACGACATGGCAGTAGATCATGTTGATGACGGCGAGTTCATGGCGGTGCAATTCGTCGGTTGCGGCGGCACAGCAATCCTCGACCACCACGACGTTGAAGCTTTCGTCGGCCAGGCTGCGCACGCTGGAACTGACGCATTGATCGGTGAAGATGCCCGCCACGATCACATGCCGGATGCCCATGTTGTGCAGGATCATCCGCAGGTTGGTCCCCGTAAGCGCGCTGTCGGTGGTCTTGGTGACCACGATCTCGTCCGCCCGCGGGCCGACCTCGTCCACGATCTGGCTGTCGGCGCGGTCCTTGGGCAGAAGCAGGTAGTTGAAGCCGGGTTTCTTCTGGGACAGCGAGCGGTCGCGCCCGTCCTGTTTCAGGCAGGCGATGCGGGCATGGATCACCTCGATCCCGTTCCCGCGCGCCCAGTCCTGCAAGCGCCGGGTGTTCGGGATCACCACGTCGCGCATCCGGTCGAAGAAGGGCTGCCAGCGGGTGTTTTCCTCGGGCGTGTCCTTGGGTTCGAGATAGGTGTTCTGGATGTCGATCACCAGAAGCGCCGTTTCGGCGGGGGGCAGGACGATATCCTCGGGCTCGTCGGCGGTTTCGTAGTAGAAGGAGCGAAAGGCGGTCTTCCAGCTCATGGGGGTCTCCTGAAAGGGCGGCGGTCAGGCCGCGCGGGATTTTGCGGGGCGCGCGACCCAGTGGCCGGGGGCGATTTCGTGCATCTCGTTGCGCGCGGGGGGCTGGCCCAGCGGCCGGACGGGCGAGCCGACCTCGCCCTCGCGCGGCAGGACGGGGGGGCGCATGTGCTCGGGGTCGGGGATGGGCACGGCCGACAACAGGCGGCGCGTATAGGGATGGGCGGGGTCGCGCAGCACCTGTTCGCGCGCGCCGGTCTCGACGATCTGGCCGAGATTCATCACCGCCACGCGGTCGGCGACCTGTTCGATCACCGCCATGTCATGGCTGATGAACAGATAGGCCAGCCCCTCCTCCTGCTGCAATTCGCGCAGAAGCTCCAGCACCTGCGCCTGTACCGAAACGTCCAGCGCCGAGACGCTTTCATCGGCGACGATGGCCCTGGGCCGCAGCGCCAGCGCGCGGGCGATGCAGATGCGCTGGCGCTGGCCGCCGGAAAACTCGTGCGGGTAGCGGTCCATCTGGTCGGGGGTCAGGCCGACGCGGCGGAACAGCCATTCGACGCGGTCGGTCAGTTCGCTGCCCCTTGCCAGCCCGTGCACGATCAGCGGTTCGGCCACCTGCCGGCCCACCTTCATCCGGGCATCCAGCGAGGCGCCGGGATCCTGGAACACCATCTGGATGTTGCGCCGGATCGGTTTCAGCCCCCGGGGCGAGAGCCCGGCCATCTGCTGGCCCGCGATGCGGATGCTGCCCTGCCACGGCACAAGGCCCATCAGCGCCCGGCCGATGGTCGATTTCCCGCAGCCGGATTCGCCCACCAGTGCCAGCGTCTCGCCCGGGCTGATGCGGAAGCTGACGCCCTCGACCGCGTGGACCTGCGCGGTGACCCGGTTCAGCACGCCGCCCCGCATCGGGAACCGCACGCTCAGGTCGGCCACGTCCACCACGTCGCGGGTGCGGTCGGGCACGGGGCGGGCGGGCGCCTGGCCAAGGCGCGGCACGGCGGCCAGCAATTGCCGCGCATATGGGGTCTGCGGCGCGGCAAACAGGGTGCGCACCGGCGCGGCCTCTGCCTGGCGGCCGTGGCGCATGACGATCACCCGGTCGGCCATTTCGGCGACCACGCCCATGTCATGGGTGATCATCAGGACGGTGGTGCCATGTTCGCGCTGCAAGGCACGGATCAGTTCCAGCACCTCGGCCTGCACGGTCACGTCCAGCGCGGTGGTGGGTTCGTCGGCGATCAGGATCTCGGGGTTGCAGGCCAGCGCGATGGCGATCATCACGCGCTGGCGCATGCCGCCCGACAATTCATGCGGATATTGTTTCAGCCGCCGCTCGGCATCGGTGATCTGCACGTCGCGCAGCAGATCGAGCGCGCGGGCAGGCGCCTCGGCGCGGGGGCAGGCGCGGTGTTCCAGCAGCACCTCGGTCAGTTGCCGGCCAATGGTCATCACCGGGTTGAGCGAGGTCATCGGCTCCTGGAAGATCATGGAAATCCGGTTGGCGCGGATGTCGCGGAAATCGCGCTCGCGCCGGCCTGCAAGTTCGGTGCCGTCCGCCAGCCGGATCGAGCCCCTTGCGATCCGCGCCATGGGCTGCGGCAGAAGCCCCATGATCGCCAGCGCCGTCATCGACTTGCCCGAGCCGGATTCGCCCGCAAGGCACAGCGTCTCGCCCCGGTTCAGGGTGAAGCCCAGGTCCTCGACCACGATCTGCGCGCCGTCGGGGGTGGCGACCTGGATCGTCAGCCCCTCGACGGTCAGGACCGGGCGCGGCGCGTCCCCGCGCCCGGGAGTTGCGGCCGGTTCGCTCATTCGAAGACGATCCGCGGCAGGTAGAACGAGACGACCCAGTTCGGCATGTCCACGATCTCGGAGATGCGCAGATCGCCGCAGACCGAGCACAGCATGTAGGCCTGAACCGGCGACAGCTTGTGCTGCGCGCAGATCAGGTCGACCATGGCCGCCAGCGCGTCGCGCGCCCCGGTCATCAGGTCGGGGCCGATGCCGGTCGTCACCTCGTAGCCCCGGGCATCCAGATGCCGCGTCACCGGCCCCGGCGTGGTGAAGCGCGGGAATTTCAGCGGCTGGTCCTTGATGAGGTCGAGCGTGAGCGAGACGTTCATCGGGCTTTCGATCGCGGTGCCGCAGACCTCGCCATCGCCCTGGGCGGCATGGGTGTCGCCGATGGAAAACAGCGCGCCCTCGACCTCGACGGGGAGGTAAAGGGTCGTGCCCGCGGCAAGGTCGCGGATGTCCAGGTTGCCGCCCATCCGCCTTGGCGGCACCACGGAATGATGCCCGGCCTCGGCTGGGGCAAGGCCGATGGTGCCGGCAAAGGGTTTGAGCGGCACGCGCGCCACGTCGCAGTAAAGCGCCGGGGCCAGCGTGTCGGCATCATAGGACCAGATGTTCAGCGCCGCTTCGGGGAACTGGTCGGCCAGAAGGCCGAAGCCCGGGATGTTCGCCGTCCAGCCCCAGCCCGACGGCGTGAAGCCGTCGATGGTGATCTTCAGCACGTCGCCCGGTCTGGCCCCGTCCACATGGACGGGGCCGGTGACCGGGTTGACGCGCTCGAAGGACAGGCTGGCCAGATCGGCGGCGCTGCTGTCCTGCGCGAGTTGCCCGCCCGAGGCATCGACGCATTCGAAATGCACCGATTCCCCGGGCGCCACGGTGGCGACGGGGGGGATCGACCGATCCCACCCGAAATGATGATGACGACCGTGGATCGTGTGATTGCAGTTATTGCACATCGGTCGAATACACGAAGTCGTAGTTCACCGGCACATGGACCGGATCGACGAAGATCGCGTCGGGGCCGCCCAGACGGGCCGAGCGCATGGTGAAGCGCTGTTCGTTGAACACCGGCACCCAGGGCGCATCCTCCATGATCTTGAGGTAGATGTCGCGCCACGCGGCCTCGCGCGCCTCGGCCTCGGCGGGGTCGGTCATCGCGTCGGCGGCATTGGCCGCGGCGTCCAGGTCCTCGTTGCAGTACCACGACCAGTTCCAGCCGCCCTGCACCGCGCCGTCGCAGCCCAGGATCGGCCCGTAGAAGTTGGACGGGTCGGGGAAGTCGGCGATCCAGGCCATGCCGCCCGACCAGATCATCGGCGCCTGGTCCGGCTCGCCGCCCGCGGCGATCACGTTGGCCTGTGCGAGGCTGCGGATTTCCGCACGGATGCCGATGGCCGCCAGATCCTGCTGGAAGCTTTGCGCGATGCGCGGGTTCGGGTCGGTGTTGAAGACGTACATCTCGGTCGAGAAGCCGTCGGGGAAGCCCGCCTCGGCCAGCAGCGCCCTGGCGGCCTCGGGGTCGTAGGGATAGCCCTCGTAATCGGGCGCATAGCCCGGCATCGTGGGCGGCAGCGGCTGGTTGGCGGGCACCGCGCGGCCGTTGATGATGCGCACGGCGCGGTCCTTGTTGATCGCCATGTTCACCGCCTGGCGCACCTTGACGTTGTCGAAGGGCGCCATGTTGACGTTCATGGTGATGTAGCCGGTATGCAACTGCCCGCCCTCGATCACCAGATCCTTGAAGGCCGGATCCTGCGTCACCTCCAGGAACTTGGCGGGCGGGATGCCGTCGCCGGGGATATCGGCCTGCCCCTGTTGCAGCCGCAGAAGGGCGACGATGGGTTCCAGCCCGATCTCGAAGGTGATCTTGTCGAGCTTGGGCAGCCCCTCGTTCCAGTACTCGGTATTGCGGGCGAAGGTCAGCGACTGGCCCAGCGTCCAGTTTTCAAGATAGAAGGCGCCGGTGCCGACCGGGTTCTTGCCGAAATCCTCGCCGAACTCCTCGACCACCTCTTTCGGCACGATGGACGAGAAGTTGATCGCCATCACATGCAGGAAGGTGGCATCGGGCCGCGACAGCCTGATTTCCACGGTATAGGGGTCGATCACGGTCACGCCCGACAGGCTGTCGGCCTCGCCCGCGGCCATCGCGTCATAACCCGCGATCGAGCCGAAGAACCCGGCGCCGGGGCTTTGCGTCGCGGGATTGGTCACCCGGTCGAGCGAATATTTCACGTCCTCGGCCGTCATCTCGCGGCCATTGTGGAACTTGACGCCCTGGCGCAGCGTGAAGGTATAGGTCATCCCGTCATCCGAGATGGTGTAATCCTCGGCCAGGTCCTTTTTCAGTTCGGTGGTGCCGGGCTCGTAATCCATCAGCCCGTCGAACAGCGACTTTATCATCGACCAGTTCTGCCAGTCATAGCCGATGGCCGGATCAAGGGTGGAGACGTCGTCCTTGTAGGTGACGATCATCGCGCCGCCCTGCTTGGCATCCAGGAAATCCTGCGCCTGAACCGGGCCGAAGGCCGTTCCCAGCGCAAGGAGGCTTGTGGCAAGCGTCTTTTTCATGGGTCTTCCTCTCCTGTTGGTTATTTGAGCTTGATCCGCGGGTCCACCAGCGGGGCGATCAGGTCCGCCAAGAGGTTGCCCAGCACGATGAAACAGGCCGAAATCAGCGTGACCCCCATGATGATGGGAATGTCCACGCGCTGGATCGCCTGCCAGGCCAGCTGGCCGATACCGGGCCAGCCGAACACGCTTTCGACCACCACGATGCCGGACATGAACAGCCCGATGTCGATGCCGATCATGGCGATGATGGGCAGGATCGCGTTGGGGGCGACATGGCGCAGGATGATGCGCATCCGGCCCAGCCCCTTGGCCCGCGCGGTGCGCACGAAATCCTGCGCCAGAACGTCGATCATGGAACTGCGCATCATGCGCGAATACCAGCCGGTGCCCAGAAGCCCGATGGTGATCGCGGGCAGCACCAGATGGGCAAAGGTGCCGTAGCCGCCGATGGGAAACCAGTTCAGTTGCACCGCGAAGACATAGAGCAGCAGGATGCCGACCACGAATTGCGGCGCCGAGATGGTGACGAAGGAAAACACCATCAGCGACTGGTCCAGCGCCGAATTGCGCCGGAGCGCGGCAATGACGCCGATGGTCAGCCCCAGGATCAGTTCGACCGTGATCGCCGCTGCCATCAGCAACAGCGTGGCGGGCATCCGCGCCGCGATCAGTTCCGAAACCTCGGTCCGTTGCAGGTAGGACCGGCCCAGATCGCCCTGAAGCAGGTTGCCCAGGTAGCGCGCATACTGGATGTGGAAGGGCTGATCGAGGCCAAGCTGGGCGCGGATATTGGCCACCGTCTCGGCGGTGGCGGACCGGCCCGCAATCTGGCGCGCGGGATCGGCGGGCACGAGGTAGAGCAGGGCAAATGTCACCACGCTGATCCCCAGCAGGATCAGCAGCGACTCGCCCAGCCGACGGACGACATAGGCCCACATCAGTGCCGCCCCTTCAGCCGCGGGTCGAGCGTGTCGCGCAGCGCGTCGCCCAACAGGTTGAACGCCAGCGCCAGCAGCACGATGGCAAGGCCGGGAAAGAACACCAGCCAGGGCGCGTTGGCGAAATAGGTCTGGTTCTCGTAGATGATGTTGCCCCATGAGGGCGTGGGCGGCTGGACGCCGACGCCGAGGTAGCTCAGCGTCGCCTCCAGCAGCACGGTGGTCGAGATCCCCAGCGTGCCGAAGACGATGATCGAATAGACCAGATGCGGCAGGATGTGGCGGCCGAGGATGCGGAAGGTGGACGAGCCCATCGCGCGCTGCACCTCGATGAACTCGCGCTGCGCGAGGCTGCGGGTCTCGGTATAGATCACGCGGGCCATCTGGACCCAGTTCACCATCGCGATCACCATCGCCACGATCAGCAGCGAGGGCTTGAAGATCGCGGCCAGCACGATGGCCAGCAACAGCGCGGGAAAGGCCATCATCAGGTCGGTAAACCGCATCAGGATGCCGCCGATCCAGCCGCCGAAATACCCCGCCGTGATGCCCACCGTCGCGCCCAGCAGCACCGCGATGCCATTGGCCAGCACCCCGATGATGAGCGAGGTCTGCGCGCCGAGGATCAGCCGCGAGAACAGGTCGCGGCCCAGAAGGTCGGTGCCCAGCCAGAATTCCGACGAGGGCGGCAGCGGCGCGCCCTCCAGGCTGAGGCCGTCGAACATCTGGTCGTTCGGGTCATAGGGCATCAGCCAGGGCGCGAAGACCGCCGCGCCGACCATCGTCAGGATCACGATCAGTCCGAAGGCGGACCGGGGGCGCCGCAGCAGCGCGACCAGAACCGAACCCTGCCCCCGCGGCGGCGTTGCGGCGGTGGCGTCGGTCATCGGGGTTGCCCTGCGCGGCGGGGGCGCGGGTCGTTCAGGTAAAGCGCCGCGGCATCTTCCAGCGCGATGCGTTCGACCATCGCGAAGGCACGCAACTGCCGGAGCGCGGCCAGCTCTTCCACGTCCTCGGCCTGCATGATCGCCAGAACCGCCCGCACCAGCACGTCGCGCATCCCCGCCCGTCGCGCGGCTTCCTCCTCGCGGCGCCGCACGCGCAGACGCTCGGCCGACTTGGCGGCCGCGATCACCAGCGTCGAGTAGACCAGCCCCAGCGCCGCCTGCGACAGGAAGGCATCGCAATTCTGCCCCAGCGCCCAGGAAAGCCGCCCCGGGCTTTCGGAGCGCACCAGCCCGATCAGCGGGATCGGCGCGGTTCCCGGCTCCCACGGGATCTGGTCGTCATGGCCCATGTCCACATCGACGAACAGGAAATCGGCCCGGTCCACGGCGCCGCTTGCGGGCCAGTCGGCCGCGACACTCACCCCAAGCGCGGCCAGGCGCGCGGCCAGTTCGGTCCGGACGGTTTCGGCCGGGTGCAGCACGACGGCACTGCGGCCTGCGAAATTCAGTTCCAGCCGCGGGGTCATGACACGATCCTCAGCCTTGGCGTCGCGTGGGGCGGCACGGGGCCGCTGACACGGGCAAGATAGGGGTCCGGCGTAACGGCGATCATCGGGTCGTCCACGATCCGGAATCGGCCCGCCTCGGCCATGGCAAGGCGCGGGATCAGGCTGGTATGCCGCGTCACCGGGTCGATCGTCACCGGCCCCAGCACCGTGTCCTCGGGGCTGCCCGCCACCGCCGCGAACACCGCGCGCGGATCGTCGCGTCCTGCGCGCTCCAGCCCGCGGGCCAGCAGGTGCACCGCGGTATAGGCCGTGGCGAAGTTGCAGGATGCACGATACTCCGCGCCGTAATGCGCGGCGATGCGGTTGCGGAATGCCACCGTGGTCAGGTCGTCCAGCGTTTCGAACCACGCCCCCATTGACAGCATCCCGTCCGCCGCAGGGCCGAGGGCGTCCAGATCGGCCTCGGTCTGGTTGGCGCTGACCACCAGCGGTCGCCCCCCCGGCAGATCCAGCCGCGACAGCGCCTGCATGAAGGCGTGGCTCGACGGCCCGATCAGGCTGTTGACGATCAGGTCGGGTTGCTGCGCCGCGATCTCCTCGATCAGATGCCCGCAAGCGGTATCGCCAAGCGGCAGGTAGCGTTCGCCCGTGACCTCGCCGCCTTGCCCGGCCGAGACCCATTCCCGCGCGACGCGCAGGGTCTCCCAGCCCCAGACATAGTTCGACCCGACGAGAAAGGCCCGCCGATGCCCCTTGCGCAGCACATGGTCGATCAGCGGCACCAGATGCTGGTTCGGGCAGGCGCCGAGATAGACGACATGATCGTTGCACTCGAACCCCTCATAGGGGCAGGGATACCACAGAAGCGCGCCATGCCGCTCCATCACCGGGATCATGTCCTTGCGCGACCATGACGTGATGCCGCCCACGATATGCCGCAACGCGCCTTCGCCCAGCAGCTCTGCCGCCAGCCTCTCGTAATCCGCCGGAACGCCCCGCGGATCCGCGCAGACCGGCACAAGCGTCAGGCCATTGCGCGCGTTGACCTCGGCGACCGCCATCAACGCGCCGTCGAGCGCACTCCGGCCGAGCGCCGAATAGGGGCCGGTCGTCGAGAAGAGCAATCCGATCCTTGCCGTTGCCATGCACCCGTTCCTTTCCGTGACGGGCCGAACTAAAAAAGCCCCAGTCCCCCACGCAGGGGGCCGGGGCCCGATTGCCGACCATAAACCTTTCCCAGACTTCACCATATGATCCGCATGCGGGCAAGCCGGACAATCGGCCGGAGCCCCCAGGTCAGCGACTCTGCCCGATTCTTGCGCGCCTTGATGAATGATGGGGCAGTATGTCCAGTCCGGGAACGGTCCTTGCGCCCCGTTGACCGGCCCTGTGCCCTGCGGTGCAGGGCTTTCCATGCGTTGACTCGCGGGCCGGGACGCATAGACTCAAGCTTGGAAAGGTCGCCGGGGGTCGAACATGTGCCAGGTCTGTCACTCTGTCGATCCGGCAGATCGCGCGCCCGTCGATATCTGCCATTGCGGCGCGCCCGGGACGCAGGCCGCCTTTGCCCGGATCGAGGCGGACATCAACCGGCGCCGGATGATCGGCGGCACGGCGGCCGTGCTGGGCATGTTCGCAGGCTTCGGCCTTGCCCCGCGCGAGGTCCGCGCCCAGACGCCCGGCCGCCCGCTGCTGCTGACCAATCTGCGCCTCTTCGACGGCGAGACGCTGGCGCTGCGCGACGGCGTCGACATCCTGATCGCGGGCGAGCGGATCGCCGCCCTGCCGCCGATCGGCCAGGGCCCGCAGGAGGCAGAGCGGATCGATTGCGGCGGGCGCACGGTCATCCCCGGCCTGATCGACGCGCATTGGCATGCGACGCTGGTCGCGGTCAGCCAGATCGTGGCGCTGACGCAGGATATCGGCTTCGTTCACCTGATGGCCGGGCGCGAGGCGGGTGCCACGCTGATGCGCGGCTTTACCACCGTGCGCGATGTCGGCGGTCCCGCCTTCGGGCTGAAACTGGCGATCGACCGCGGCGTGGTGGCCGGGCCGCGCATCTTCCCCTCGGGCGCGATGATCTCGCAGACCGCCGGGCATGGCGATTTCCGCCTGCTGAACGAGTTGCCGCGCTTTCCCGACACGCCCGCGAATTACATCGAACGGCAGGGCGTCGCGCAGATCGCCGACGGCGCCGACATGGTCCTGCGCGCCGCGCGCGAACAGCTGATGAAGGGGGCGAGCCAGCTCAAGATCATGGCGGGCGGCGGGGTCGCCTCGCTCTACGATCCGCTGGACGCCACGCAATACACCGAACGCGAGATGCGCGCCGCGGTCGAGGCGGCCGAGGATTGGGGCACCTATGTCTGCGCCCATGTCTACACCTCGACCGGCATCCGGCGGGCCATCGCCGCCGGCGTGAGATCCATCGAGCACGGCCAGTTGGCGGACGAGGACACCGTTCGGATGATGGCCGACAATGGCGTCTGGTGGTCGATCCAGCCCTTCCTCGCCGACGAGGATTCCAACGCCTATACCGACCCCCGCCAGATCGCCAAGCAGCAGCAGGTCGCCGAGGGCACGGTGCGCGCCTTCGATCTGGCGCGCAAGCATGGCGTGAATGTCGCCTTCGGCACCGACATCCTGTTCAACGCGCAGGGCGGCGCGTTGCAGGGCCGCAACCTGGCCAAGTTCGCCCGCTTCATGTCGCCGCTCGAAGCCCTGCACAAGGCCACCGGCGCGGCGGGCGCGCTGCTGGCCCTTTCGGGCGACCGCGCGCCCTATGCCGGGGCCCTGGGCGTGATCCGCAAGGATGCGCTGGCCGATCTGCTGGTGATCGAGGGCGATCCGGAAACCGATCTCGCCTGGCTCGAAACCTCCGAAACCTCGCTGCGCCTGATCCTCAAGGGCGGGCGGATCGTCAAGGACATGCTGGCATGACCACGAAACGGGTGGGGCAGGGCGTGTGGGCTGCACTCCTGGCGGCGGCCTGTGGCCCCGCCGCGGCACAGGAAAGCCCCGACTGGGTCTGGCAGGTCACGCCCTATGCCTGGGCCGCGGGCGTGGGCGGCGACATCACGCCATTTGGCGGCGCCCCCACGATATCGTTCGACTCGTCCTTTTCCGAAGTTCTCGAGGATCTCGACGCGGCGTTTTTCCTATCGGGCTACGCGCGGCGGGACCGGTTCGTCCTGCTGGGCGATCTGAGCCATTCCGCCAGTTCGCGCAGCGGTCTGGTTCCCCCCGGCGCCCCGGCCAGGGGCAAGCTCGAGCAGACATCGCTGACGCTGGCCGCCGGGGTCAGGGCGGTGGACGAACCCGGCCTCTCGGTCGACCTGCTCGCAGGGGTGCGGCACTGGCGGATCAAGGGATCGGTCGATGTGCCGTTGGCAGGGCTCTCCGCCTCGCCGACGCGCAGTTTCACGGATCCGGTCCTCGCCCTGCGGGCCAATATCGCGCTCGCGCCGCAATGGTCGGCCATTCTTTACGGCGATTTCGGTGGCTTCGGGGTCGGGTCCGAACGCACGGGCCAGGTGGTCGCGACGCTGAACCGTCAGCTAAGCGACCGGGTCTTCCTGTCGGCGGGCTACCGCGCGCTCGGCGTCGATTACCGCGACGGCGGAACCCGCATCGACGCCACGATGAGCGGCCCGCTTTTCGGCGTCACCTGGCGGTTCTGAACGGCGCGCGGGCCGGTCAGCATCTTCTTGCGCATCGATTTGGTCTCCGAGGACAAGGTTCATACGTTCAGGGGCACCGCGCGGATCGCCGCGCGGTGTCGAACGGAAAACCAAGGAGGACCACATGAAACTTGCCAGGACTGTCAGCGCGCTTGCCCTTGCCACCCTGACGGGGATTGCCATGCCCGTCGCGGCCGTGGCGCAGGCGCAGCAGGCCACCCCCTCCGCGGAGAATGTGACCGGCGACGAGATAGATGCCTTCGTCACCGCCTATGAAAGCGTGCTGGCCATCGACGCGGAATACGGCGCCCAGATGGCGCAGACCACCAACGAGGCCGAGCTTGAGGGCCTTCAGGAAGCGGCCCAGGTCAGGAAGACCGAGGCGGTGGAGGCAACCCCTGGGATCGACGTAGACCGCTATGTCGAGATCCTGGCCATCGCGCAGGTCGACGCCGAACTCAGCGCGCGGATCGTCGACAGGCTGGAGCGATAGCTCCGGCGAACAGGTGAACGGCACTGCGCCCGCCATGAGGCGGGCGCAGTCGACTCCGGCCGCGCCGCCTCTCGGCGGTTATCGAAGCGTGGCGTCGAATTCGATGACGGCGCGCTCGTCCCCGGCCGTCGGTGTCAGGACGATCTTGGCGTTGCCGATGTCCTGCCCCGAAAACTCGATCGTCGCGTCGAGCATTTCCCCCTGCGTCTGGATGATCGTGTAGCCTGCCACCCGCAGCGCCTCTTCCCACGCGACCATAAGCGCTTCGGCATCCTGCTCGGTGCTGAACGAGAACATCCGCAGCGTCGAGCCGATGGCCCGATCCGTCAGAACCTCGATATCTTCGGGGAAGTCCAGCACGTCCGGTACCCAGTCCTGCGGCGCCTCCTCCGCATGCAGGATCATCGTCGCCGACAGCGACAGGCATGCCGCGAACAGCATGTTTCGAAGATGGCCGCTCAGGCGCGACCAACGCGGCACAAGGGCATCAGGATCCGGGGTCGTCCAGACGACGGGCGCGGCGGTGCAAGGGATGCTGGTCATGAGACGAGCCTATTGCGCCGGGTGGGCGGCCGCAACCCAGGCGACCCGGCATCGGACGCGATCTGCCAAAGGCGGCTCACGCGGGTTGCTGGAAACCGATCATGTGCGCATGTCTGACCTGCCTCCCCCTCCGGGGGGGGCGTCGGCGCCGACAGGTGTCGCGACACGCTTTCGTGAGCGGTGTAACGACGGCCTCTCCCGTCCGACAGATCGGCGTGGGTCGTGAATGGCCCCGAACCGGTCTGACATGGAGAGAGAGATGGACATCATGAAACCGACCCTCGGGCTTGGCGCATCGCTGGCCTGTGCGCTGAGCGTTATGGCAACCGCTCCGGCCCATGCCCAGGAGATGGAAAAATGCTACGGTGTGTCACTGGCCGGGCAGAACGACTGCGCGGCCGGTCCCGGCACGACCTGTGCCGGCACGTCCAGGGTCGATTACCAGGGCAATGCCTGGACGCTGGTGCCCACCGGCACCTGCACCCAGATCGAATTGCCCGGCGATCGCATGGGCGCGCTGGAGCCGCTCGATCGCGACATCCCGTCCTGATCCTTCGGGGCGGGTCACAGGCCCGCCCCGGCCATCCCAGCCGCGAGGGTCCGCGATGACCGTTCTCCCCAATGCCGCCGGTGTCGGCTTCAAGCCGCAGCATTTCGCGGCGATCCGCGAAACCGCCGCCCGCATCGGCTTTTTCGAGGTCCATGCCGAGAACTACATGGGCGCGGGCGGCCTGCCCCATGCCCAGCTGACCGCCCTGCGCGCGGATTTTCCGATCTCGCTGCACGGGGTCGGGCTGTCCATCGGCGGGGCGGGGCCGCTCGATGCCGATCACCTCGCCCGCCTGCGGGCATTGATCGACCGCTACCAGCCCGAAAGCTTCTCCGAGCATCTCGCCTGGTCAAGCCATGGGGCCGAGTATCTCAACGACCTGCTGCCGCTGCCCTATACCGGGGAAACGCTGGCCATCGTCTGCGACCATGTCGACGCGGTGCAACAGGCGCTGGGGCGGCGCATGCTGCTGGAAAACCCCGCGACCTGTGTGCTCTTCGCGCAATCGACGATCCCCGAGGTCGACTTCCTGTCCGAGATAAGCCGCCGCACCGGCTGCGGGCTGTTGCTCGACATCAACAATGTCTTCGTCTCGGCCAGCAATCACCGCACCGATCCGCGGGCCTATCTGGCCGATTTCCCGATGGATCGGGTGGGCGAGATCCATCTGGGCGGCCATGACAGCGAGGATCTGCCCTCCGGCCCGCTGCTGATCGACACCCATGGCAGCCCCGTCGCCGACCCGGTCTGGACGCTTTACGCCGAGGTGATCGCGCGCATCGGTCCCCGGCCCACGCTGGTCGAATGGGACAACGATCTGCCCGACTGGCCCGTGCTCGCCGCCGAGGCCGACCGGGCGCAGGCGATCCTGGATGGCGGGGGGCAGGGCCTTGCCCGCGCATCCTGACTTCACCGCCCGCTTCGCCGCCGGGCTGCGGGACGGCATACTGCCGCCGGGCCTGACCGCCAAGATGCCGGACGAGGCCGCGCGCCGCTTCGCGGTCTACCGCAACAACGTCGCCATCGGCCTGATCGACGCGCTGGCCGCCCGCTTCCCGGTGATCCGGCGGCTGCTGGGCGAAGACTTCTTCCGCGCGATGGCCCGGGTCTTCGCGGAAACCCACCGGCCGCGCTCGCCCGTTCTGCTGGACTGGGGCGCGGACCTGCCCGGGTTTCTGGAGACCTTTCCGCCGCTGGCCGCCCATCCCTACCTGGCCGACATCGCCCGGATCGAGCATGCCCGCGGCCTTGCCTTCCATGCCGCCGACCGGCCACCCCTGCTGCCCGCGGCGCTGGCCGGGGCCGATCCGTCCCGCCTGCGGCTCTGCCTTCACCCCTCGGTGCAGGTGCTGCGGCTTGCCCATCCGGCGGTGTCGATCTGGGCCGCGAACCAGCCCGGCCGCGACCCAGGCGGCCCGTTCCCCCCCGCGGCCGAGACCGCCCTGATCCTGCGCGATACCCGCTTCGACGTGCCGGTCGCCGCCATCGGCCCGGGCGATGCCGCGCTGGTCGAGGCCCTGCGCACCGGCGCCCCGCTGACCGCCGCCGCGCACCGTGCCGCCACGGCCCAGCCCGCGCATGACCCCCAGCCCATCCTCGTCCGCCTGATGCAGGCGGGCGCCCTCATCACCCCCGGGAGGACCGACGATGAAACCCCTGATCCGCAGCCTGAACCGGGCGCTTGCCCATGTTCCGAATGATCTCGTCGTCCTCGGGCTGCGCCTCTTCCCGGCGATGGTCTTCCTGCAATCGGGCCGCACCAAGGTCGACGGGCTGTTCTCGATCAGGGACTCCACCTGGTTCCTGTTCGAGCATGAATACGCGCTTCCGGTCATCCCGCACGAACTGGCCGCCGTTCTGGCCACCCTGGCCGAGCATGTGCTGCCGGTCCTGCTGATCCTCGGCCTTTTCACCCGGTTCTCGGCGCTGGGATTGCTGGCCATGACGGCGGTGATCCAGATCTTCGTCTATCCCGGCGCCTGGATCACCCACGGCCTCTGGGCCGCCGCGCTGTTGGCACTCGTCGCAGGCGGGCCGGGGCGGGCCTCGCTCGACCACCTGCTGGGGCTGGACCCCGGCAGGCCGCGGCCGCGCCCCGCCGCCGCGCAGGCCGCGTGACGGCCGAACCCGACCGGCGCCGCGCGGAAAGCGGATTGTCCCGACCGCCGCCCTGCCTATCTTGGCAGGATGGCCCCAGGAGACAGCCCCAGCATCGCAGACCCGCGCCCGCGCGGCCGACCCCGCCAGTTCGACGAGCGCGCGGCGCTTGACGCGGCGATCCGCGTGTTCTGGGCCGCGGGCTATGACGGCGCCTCGATCGACAGGCTCTGCCGCGCGATGCGGATGCCGCGGGCAAGCCTCTACCATCTCTACGGCGACAAGCAGGGGCTGTTCCTGGCCGCCATCGGCCAATATGTCGAGACGCGGATCGTTCCGGTGGTGGCCGCTCTGGGGCCTTGTGGCACGCTGGCCGAGGATCTGGCCGCCTTCTTCGAGCAGGTGATCGCGCTGGCCACGGCCGACCCCGGGACGCCCGGCTGCCTGATCTCCTGCGTGCTGGCCGATGCCGCCGGGGCGAACCCGGCCTTCCGCGCCGAACTGGCCCGGCGCTATGACGGGATGGAGGCCCGGCTGGCGGCCCGCTTCCGCGCCGCCGGATGGGACGAGACGGGCGAGACCGGCGCCCCCGCGGCGGCGGGACTGGCCGCCGCCGTCGCCCGCGGCCTGATGCTGCGCGCCCGCTCGGGCGCCGGGGCCGGTGAACTCGCGCCCGTCGCCCGCGCCGCGCAGGCCGCCCTGCTTCGGCCGGGCGCGCGCTGAAACCGGCCGGGCCGCCGCGCGTTCAGACCCCCCGGCGCTGATCGGGAAGGCGCGCAAGGATCGCGGCCAGCCGCGCATCATCGCCCGGATGCGCCGTCCCCTCGCGCAGGGCCGCCTCGGTCAGATCGCGGGTCTGCCGGATCTGGCCGACAAAGGCGCTGCAACCCCGGCACATCGCCAGATGCAGGCGCATCTGCATGGCCTGCCACCCGCTCAACTCGCCGTCGATCAACGCGCTCGCGCGTGCGGCGACGTCCTTGCAGTTCAACATCGGGCCAGTCCCTGCCTTCCATCCGGTTGTCGGGAAGACTCCCGATCCCGCGTTCCGTTACACGCCATCCCCGACCCGCCCCCGCGACGGGATGCTACAGCAGATCGTCAAGCGCCGCCCGCACCGCCAGCCGCGCGCGATGCAGCAGCACCCGCATGTTGCCTTCGCTGATCCCCAGCGCCGCGCAGACCTCGGCCGGGTCCAGCCCGTGCTGGCCGCGCAGCACGATGACGGCGCGCTGGGCCGGGGGCAGGGCCTCGATGGCGGCGGTGACATGGTCCAGCACCCGGCGCCCGGCCAGTATCCGCTCGGGCGTGACCTCGTCCCAAAGCTCGGGCATGTCCTTCCACCGCCCGCGCCCGTCGAAGGCGGCGGCCAGGCTGTTCTCCTCGCCGCCCGCGTCGAAGGACACCGACCTTCCGTCCCGCCGCGCGCGGCTTTTCGCCTTGTTGAGGACGATGGCGAACATCCATCCGGCCAGCGACGCGCGGCCCTCGAACCCGCCGATATTCTGCAGGATCGCGATCCAGCCATCCTGCACGACCTCTTCCGCAGCGGCCCGGTTGCCGACGATCGCGGTGCAGACCCGGATCATCGCGCCGTTATGCTGGCGATATAGCCGCTCGAATGTGGCCCGGTCGCCCGAGGCAAGCAGATCGGGCACCTGCCTTTCATCGTCGATCCTGTTCCGCATTGCCCGTACTCCCGCATGTCCCGGCAAAGGCATGGGCGGAAATAGAAGAATAATCGTTCTGAAATGCGACACGCAATCGCGTGAAGCAAACATTCGTGAACGCCTCTGCGCAAGGGCCGCGCGGACGATGTCGGCCCGCCCCCGCCGGTCCAGAGCCATCCCGTCCTGTCGGTCCTGCCGATCACGCCGTCATTCTGCGGATGATCCGCGGGTCTCGGGCGGGGTCGCGTCCGTCCCGATATGGTTCACGATCTGCAGGATCTCACCCCGGGTCAGGCCGGAAAGACCGGCGCCGGGCGCGTATTGCCGGATCGAGTACGCTTCGTCGGAGGACAGGGCATCATGCTGTACATGGCCGAGGCGGCCCCGGCGGACAGAAAGGCAAGGGCGAGGGCCGCGGAGTGCGTTCCATGTCCTGCCTCCTTCAGGCTTCACCGTGAGATTGGCCTCACGCCTGAAAGACACCCGACCCCGGCGCGCATTACCTCCGCTCGCGCGGAGGTCATCGACATGCCGATGAACCGGCCGCGCCTCGCTCGCCGGAAATCAGGCCCCGATCACCCGTTCCAGAACCGCGCGCAGTCGCGCCAGCGTGCCGTCGATATCGGTCAGCTTGTCCAGACCGAACAGGCCCAGCCGGAAGGTGCGGAACCCGGCGCCCTCGCCCACCTGAAGCGGCACGCCCGCGGCGATCTGCATGCCTTCGGCGACGAATTTCCGGCCGTTCTGGATGTCGGGATCGTCGGTATGGGACACCACGACGCCGGGCGCGCCAAAGCCCGGGGCGGCCACCGAAGCGACACCCATCCCGGCCAGCATCTCGCGCACGGATTGACCAAGCTTCCATTGCGCCGCTTTCGCGGCGTCGAAGCCCATGGCCTTCGTCTCGGCCATCGCGTCGCGCAGGCCGACCAGCGCATCGGTCGGCATGGTGGCGTGATAGGCGTGGCCGCCATCCTCGTAGGCCTTCATGATGGCGCGCCACTTCTTCAGGTCCATCGCGAATGAATTCGAGGCGGTTTCCTCAAGCCGGGCGGCGGCGCGGGCCGACAGCATCACCATTCCCGCCGAGGGCGAGGCCGACCAGCCCTTTTGCGGGGCCGAGATCAGCACATCGACGCCGGTTTGCGCCATGTCCACCCAGACGCAGCCCGAGGCGATGCAGTCCAGCACCATCAGCGCGCCGACCTCATGCGCGGCCACGGCCATATGGCGGATATAGTCGTCGGGCAGGATGATGCCCGACGAGGTTTCGACATGCGGGGCAAAGACGACCTCGGGGCGCGTGTCGCGGATCGCGGCGGTGACATCCTCGATCGGCGGGGGCGCATAGGGGGCGTGGGGCGTGTTGCCGGAGGGCCGCGCCATGACCACCGTGGTTTCGGCCGCGAAACCGCCCGCCTCGAAGATCTGCGTCCAGCGATAGGAGAACCAGCCATTGCGGACGATCAGTGCGCGGCGTCCGGTCGCGAACTGGCGGGCCACCGCCTCCATCGCGAAGGTGCCGCCGCCGGGCACAAGCGCCACCGCCTCGGCGCCATAGACCTCGCGCAGCATCGCCGAGATGTCGCGCATGACGCTCTGGAACTTCGCCGACATGTGGTTCAGCGAGCGGTCGGTGAACACCACCGAGAATTCGCTCAGGCCTTCGGGATCGACATCGGGACACAAGCCGGGCAACGCGGGGCCTCCTGTTCTGTTCGGGCTCAGATCTATGCCCGGAACCGGCCCCGCGCCAGCGAAAAAGCCCGTCCCCGGCGGGCGTTCAATGACGAAAAACGACAGACAATGTCGCAAATGGAAAACTCCCGGTTGGCATTCCCGGACCGGTGACATAACATCTCCGCGATATCGACAGGGACGGGTGCGTAGCGCCGCCAGTGTGGCGCCGGTCTGTCCCCGCCCCCTGTCGGTTGTCCGGTTGCCGACGCCTTGGGCGTGGCAGATGCCCTGCGCGACACGACGCGCATTGCCGCGCGGACGCCGGAACCGGTTCCGCAGGCCTGCTTCGTGACGGGAAATCCGACGCGGGCCGATATCCAGGATGAACTTCCCAGGAGGAAACACGATGAAACATCAGACCGCTGCGGGCGCCCTGTTTTGTGCGCTGGCCATCCCGACCCTGGCCCAGGCCGAATGCGGCACGGTGTCGATCGCCGAAATGAACTGGTCCTCGGCCTCGGTCGTGACCCAGGTTGAGAAATTCCTGCTCGAACAGGGCTATGGCTGCACGGTCAGCGTCGTGCCCTCGGACACCGTGCCCGCGGTCACCTCGATCGCCGAGAATGGCCGCCCGGACACTGTCTCCGAGATGTGGATCAACTCGACCGGCGAGGTCTATGCCCGCCTCAAGGCCGAGGGCAAGGTCGTGGAACTGGGCGAGGTTCTCAGCCCCGGCGGGGTGGAGGGCTGGTGGATCCCCTCCTACCTGGCCGAGGCCCATCCCGAACTGACCACGATCGAGGGCATCCTGGCCAATCCCGACCTCGTGGGCGGCACCTTCAACAACTGTCCCGACGGCTGGGGCTGCCGCATCGTCAACGACAATCTGATCCCCGCCTTCGGCCTGCAAGAGGCGGGGCTGCGGATCTTCAACCACGGCTCGGGCGAGACGCTGGCCTCCTCGATGGCCTCGGCCTACGAGAACCGACAGCCTTGGTTCGGCTATTACTGGGCGCCGACCGCGGTTCTGGGCAAATACGACATGGTCGCCGTCGACATGGGCGACTATGACGCCGCCGCCCATGCGGCCAACCAGAACCCGGCCAATCCGGACCCGAAACCCTCGGCCTTCCCCGCGGCGCCGGTGCTGACCGTGGTCACCGCCGATTTCGCCGAACGCGAACCCGACGCGGCCGCGTTCCTGGCCAAGGTCAGCTTCGATGTCGACGTGATGAGTTCGGTCGTCGCCTGGATGGACGAGAACAGCGCCTCGGGCGAAGAGGCGGCGGTGCATTTCCTGACCACCTATCCGGATCTCTGGTCGGCCTGGCTGAACGACGCCGCGCGCGAGCGGCTGGCCGCACTGTTGAGCCAGTAATCCCGGCCCATGCCGACGGACGGGCCTGCCCCGGCGGGCCCGTCTTCGTTTCACGACGGGTCTTGCGGGCCCGGCAACGGAGAACCGAAAGATGGCGAGTTACGATTTCCTGTTCGACGGGTTGGGGCTGCGCGGATGGTGCGAGTCGGGCGGTAGCAGTGCGCCGATGTCGATGGCCGACCTGATCGGACGGGCCAGCGGCGGCGCGGCGCCCGCCCCCACGATCTGGGATCTGCCCTTTCCCTCGATGGACGCGCTGAATCGGGCCTGCCCGAACTTTCCCCAGGCGCGCGATCTGACCAAGGGTCTGGAAAACGGCTTTCTGTCCATCAAGGACGGCCTCAGCCTTTTTCTCGACCCTTTGACCCAGCCGCTCAGCTGGTTTCTCGAAGGCGCGCTGTGGTTGTTTCAGACGGCGCCCTGGTGGATCATGATCCCGCTGCTGCTGCTGGTCACGCAACTGGTCGCGCGCTCGGTGAAACTGGTGGGGTTCGTCGCGCTCTGCATCGGGTTCCTGGCCTTCATCGACCATTACGATTACGCGATGCAGACGCTGGCGATCATCTTCGTCTGCGCGGCGATCTGCGTGCTGATCGGGGTGCCCATCGGCATCGCCATGTCGCGCAGCAACACCTTCCAGAACATGACGATCCCGGTGCTGGACATGCTTCAGACGCTGCCGCCCTTCGTCTACCTGATCCCGCTGATCTTCCTGTTCTCGGTGACCGAGCCGAAGCTCTACGGCATCGCGATCATCCTTTACGCCATCGTGCCGGTTATCCGGCTGACGAACCTGGGCATCCGGCTGGTCGACAAGGAGGTGATCGAGGCCGCCGACGCCTTCGGCATGACCTCATGGCAGAAGCTGAAAGGCGTCCAGATCCCGCTGGCGCTGCCCAACATCATGGCGGGCGTCAACCAGACCATCATGATGAGCCTGGCCATGGTCGTAATCGCCTCGCTGGTCTCGGCACCGGGGCTGGGCGTTCTGGTGCTGCGCGGAATCCGCAACCTGGAGTTGGGCGTGGGCCTCGTGTCGGGGCTGGGCATCGTGCTGCTGGCGGTCATCCTCGATCGGGTGACCAAGGCGGCACTGGCGCGCGTGAACGCGTCGCAGAAGCAGTGAGGGCCGGGGGATGAGCGACGATATCAAGATCTCGATCCGCAACCTCTACAAGGTCTTCGGGGCGCATCCTGTCGCGGCACTCGACCATGTCCGCGCCGGAATGGGAAAGGCCGAACTGCTGGAGGCCCACGGCCATGTCCTGGGCCTGCGGGACATCAACGTGGACATGCGCGCGGGCCGGATCACGGTCATCATGGGCCTGTCGGGTTCGGGCAAGTCCACGCTGATCCGGCACCTCAACCGCCTGATCGAACCCACCGCGGGCGAGGTCGTGGTCAATGGCGAGGACGTTCTGGCCTATGGCGAGGAGCAACTGCGCCGGTTGCGACGCGAGAACATGTCGATGGTGTTCCAGAAATTCGCCCTGTTGCCCCACCGCAGCGTTCTGGAAAATGCCGGAACCCCGCTGGAGGTGCGCGGCATTCCCCGCCCCGAATGGGAAGAAGAGGCGCGCAAATGGCTGAACCGCGTCGGGCTGGAGGGGCAGGACAACCAGTATCCGCACCAGCTGTCCGGCGGCATGCAGCAGCGCGTCGGCATCGCGCGGGCGCTGACCTCGAATGCCGATATCATGCTGATGGACGAGGCATTCTCGGCGCTCGATCCGCTGATCCGCACCGACATGCAGGATCTGCTGCTGGAATTGCAGGACGAGTTGCACAAGACCGTGGTCTTCATCACCCACGACCTGGACGAGGCGCTGAAACTCGCCGACCATCTGGTGATCCTCAAGGATGGCGAGATCGTCCAGCAGGGCGAGCCGCAGCATATCCTGATGCACCCCAACGACCCCTATATCGTCGACTTCATTTCCGACATAAACCGCGCCCGCGTGCTGCGGGTCCGCTCGGTGATGGAGCGGACCGAGGCGCCGCGTGCCGGACTTGCGGGCGATGTCGATGCCGATGACACCCTGGAATCGGTGATCGCGCTGTCCGAGGGCGATACGCGGCTCTGCTACCGGGTGCTGCGTGACGGTCGGCAGGTCGGCATCCTGTCGGTCAAGGACCTGGTCCGCGCCCTGGTGCCCACCGGCGCCGCCGAGAACGGCATCCGCGCCCGCGCCAGCTAGCGCGCCGCGGCACCAGCCCCGAGCAGGCCCGGCGGGCGCCACAAGGGCCGGGCGGCGGAACCTCGCGAAGTCCGGTGCCGGGAAAGGCGGCCCCGTCCCGCGGGAGGGCGCCCGCCGCGGGCCGGTCGATCCGTGCCTCCCCATCCCCTCGGCTGCCTGACATAGCGCGTCAGCGACGATCCGGACCGTCCCCTTTGACGCCGATTGCGGTTTCATCAGGGGGAGAGCGGCACCAGTTCCCGCTCCAGCCGCGCGCGCAGATGTTCGTGCTGGCGCGGCAGTTTCAGCGCTTCGCCCAGATGCTCGGGCGTCTCGTCGCGGGCAAAGCCCGGCGCGTTCGTCGCGACCTCGAACAGGACGCCGCCTGGGCTGCGGAAATAGATCGCGTGGAAATAGTCGCGGTCGATCGGCGGGGTCACGCGCAGCCCCTGATCGGTCAGCGCCTGCCGCAGCGCATCCTGCGCCGGCCGGTCGGGCACCGCAAAGGCGACATGGTGCACCGAACCCGCGCCCGGAACCGCGGGCGCGGCCGCGACCGTTTCCAGATCGACGATCCCGGCCCCGTTATGCCGGCCCAGTTCGAACCGCCGCAGCGCCCGGTCGCGGCCGGTCTCGTCATAGCCCATGGCCTGCAACAGCTCTGCCGTGGGTCCGGCATCGGCCAGCCGCAGCGTCACCGCATGAAAGCCCCGGATCGCCGTTGCCGCGGCCACGCCGCCCCCGGTCCAGGGCGCGCGCCCGTCCGCCCGCTCGACCAGCGCCAGCCGCTCGCCATCCGGCCCGTCGAACAGAAGCCACGCCTCGCCGAAGCGTTCCTCGACCGACAGCCCGGGCACGCCCGCCGCATGCAGCCGCGCCTGCCAGTCCGGCAGGCTGCCCTCGGGCACCGAGAACGCCGTCGCATGCACCTCGCCCGTGCCCCGGCGTCCGCGTCTGGCCCCTTCGTAGGGGAAACAGGTCAGCACGCTGCCCGGGCGCCCGATCTCGTCCCCGTAATAGAGGTGATAAACCTCCGGCGCGTCGAAATTCACCGTCGTCTTCACCCGCCGCAGGCCCAGAATCGTCGTGAAGAACGCATTGTTCGCCACCGCACCGCTTGCCAGCGAGGTGACATGGTGCAGACCTTCCACCGCCATCGCGCGCCCTCCTTTCCACCTGTCTTCCCTCGAACAAATCTGGTGCCGGGACGGCCCGCAGCAAGAACGGGGCAGGACACGGACCCTGTGCGCGCATGCACGGCGCGGCCGGGAAAGCCGGGAGATGCGCGAAAAAAGGCCGTGGATTCGCGCGTTGCCGCCCGATTTCCGCCAAGTTTCGGCATTACGCCGGATTCCATGGCTGCCCACTAGAAAAGCGGTGGGGTACAAATACGAAGGTGGTGCAATGGCGCATGGTACGAACGCGCCAGTCATCATCAAGCGTAAGAAGGTAGTGGGCGGCGGCGGACATCACGGTGGAGCGTGGAAGGTCGCGTATGCCGACTTCGTGACCGCCATGATGGCCTTCTTCATGCTGATGTGGCTGCTGAACGCGACGACGGAAAAACAACGCAAGGGGATTGCGGACTATTTCAATCCCACGATCCCGGTGAACCGGGTCTCCGGTGGCGGCGAGGGCGCCTTCGGCGGGGACAGCGTATTCTCTGAACGCATCCTCTCGCAGACCGGCACCGGTGCCGACCGGCCCAGCCCGACGCCCGAGCGGCAGGCCCGCGGCATGATCGGGTCCGAGCAGGCGGAAGAGCAGAAGAACGACGCGATGGCCGAGGCCGAGGCGCTGCGCGAGATCGAGGATCTGCTGAACGGCAAGAGCGGCGAAACCGTCTTCAGCGAGCAGTTGCTGCGCCATATCGTGACGCGGCTGACCGACGAGGGCCTGATCGTCGAGATCTTCGACCTCGACGACGCTCCGCTCTTCGTCGCCGACGGCACCGAGGCGATGCCGGTGCTCGAGGAACTGATCGAGGTTATTGGCCAGGCCTTCGCGCTGGTTCGCAACGAGGTGGCCGTTGCGGGATATGTCAGCGCCCGGCCGATCGTTCTTGCGGACAATCCGGTCTGGGATCTTTCGACCGCGCGGGCCCATGCCGTGCGCCGCATGATCGAGCAGACCGGACTGCGCCCGGACCGGTTCGAGCGGATCACCGGTTATGCCGATCGCAAGCCTGCGGTCTCGATGCCGATGGCGCCGCGCAACAACCGGCTGGAACTGGTTCTGCTGCGCTCGGACACGGGGAACTAGGTGGGATTTTAGATGTTAGGGGGGTGTTAAATGTCGGGATGTAACGGTGCGTTTGGCTGGGGACCAAGCTGCAGAAAGGCGCTTACATGACCATTTCCTCCTCGCTCAATGCCGGTGTCTCTGGCCTTGCGGCCAATGCGAACCGGCTTGCGACGATTGCCGACAACATCGCGAACTCGTCGACCTACGGGTACAAGCGGTCGCAGACCGACTTCCATTCGATGGTGATCGGCTCCAACCGCGGCACCTACTCGGCGGGCGGCGTGCGCATCACCTCGATGCGCATGATCGATCAGCCGGGCGCGCTCGAGGCGACGAACAATCCCACCGATCTCGCGGTCCGCGGGCGGGGTTTCCTGCCGGTGACACAGGAAACCGCCCTGATCTCGGGCACGGACGACTATCCCATGTATCTCGCGACAACCGGATCGTTCCGGACCGATTCCAACGGGGTTCTGCGCACCTCGACCGGTCTGGTGCTGCTCGGCTGGCCCGCGAACCCCGACGGGACGATTCCGCCCTATCCCCGGGACACGGCCGACGGGCTTCGCCCGGTCCAGATCCAGACCAACCAGTTCGCCGCCGAACCGACCACCGAGATCACGCTTGGCGTCAACCTGCCCGCGACCGAGACCGAGTTCGGCGCGCCGGGAACGCCGCTGCCCCTGTCGGTCGAGTATTTCGACAACCTCGGCACGTCGCAGAGCATCGGGGTGACCTATACCCCGACGATCCCCGGTGCGCCCGGCTCATCGAACACCTGGACGATGACCCTGACCGACTCGGCCCAGGGCGGCGCCGTGATCGGCGAATACACGCTGGTCTTCGACGCCACGCAGGGCAATGGCGGCACGCTCGACACGGTCACGCTGACCGCGGCCGGTACCGCCGCAGGGGCGGGGGCCTGGAACCCGACGACAGGCGTTCTGACCGTCGCCGTCGGCCCGCTGGGCGACACGATGTCGATCAATATCGGCGCCCAGAACTCGGGCAGCATCATGACCCAGCT
Source organism: Rhodovulum steppense (assembly GCF_004339675.1). GTDB lineage: Bacteria > Pseudomonadota > Alphaproteobacteria > Rhodobacterales > Rhodobacteraceae > Rhodovulum > Rhodovulum steppense. Next base: position 146,606 of record NZ_SLVM01000003.1, on the reverse strand, counting down.
CTCGGACAGCTTCGCCCCCACGGCGATCAACAAGAACGGGTTTCCGGTCGGCAACCTGACCGCGGTCGAAGTCGATGGCAACGGTTTCGTCAGGGCCGTGTTCGACACCGGAATCACCCGGACCCTCTACCAGGTGCCCATCGTCGATCTGCCAAACCCGAACGGCCTGATCTCGCTCGACAACCAGATCTACACCTTGTCCTCCACCAGCGGATCGTTCTTCCTCTGGGATGCCGGCGACGGGCCGACCGGCGATGTCGTGGGCTACGCGCTGGAAGGATCCGCCACCGACGTTGCCGGCGAACTGACCGACCTGATCCAGACCCAGCGGGCCTATTCCTCGAATGCCAAGGTGATCCAGACCGTGGACGAAATGCTCCAGGAGACGACGAACATCAAGCGCTAGGCCGACCGATATCGGCCTTCGTGAAAGCGAGGTGAGAAATGAGCCTGACCGGAACCCTGTCCAATGCCCTTTCCGGCCTCAACGCCGCGTCGCGGGGCGCCCAGGTCGTGTCGGCGAATGTCTCGAACGCGCTGACCGAAGGTTATGGCCGACGCGCCCTGGATACCTCGGCGGACCCCTTGGGCGGCGTGCGCATCGACGGCGTGCGTCGCGACACCAACCTCGCCCTGATCTCGGACCGGCGGCTTTCCCAGGCCGATACCGGCGGCGCCGGGGTACGCGCCGATGCGCTCTCGCGCATCGAGGCCGCACTCGGTACGCCAGACGACCCGGATTCCATCGCGGCCAGAATCGCCGCGATGGAATCTGCTTTCGTCGCCGCAGCCAGCCGCCCCGACAGCTCCACGCGCCTGGCCGATGTCCTGGCCGCCGCGCAGTCGGTTGCCGGGACCATCCGCTCGGCAGCCAACGACATCCAGGCGGTGCGCATGGATGCCGAGACCGCCATCGCCGCCGATGTCCTGACCCTCAACGACTCTCTGGCCCGGATCGCCGAGCTCAATTCCGAGATCGGCGGCAAATACGGCACCCGGGCCGATATCAGCGCGCTCTACGACCAACGCCAGGTTCTCGTGGACAAGATCGCCGAGATCGTTCCGTTGCGCCAGATCACGCGCGACAACGGGACCATCGCGCTCTACTCCACCACCGGCGCCGCCCTGGTCGACGGACGGCCATCGGTCTTCGGGTTCGATCCCGCGGGCATGATCGTCTCGGACATGACGCTCGACAGCGGGGCCCTCTCCGGTCTCACCCTGAATGGCGAGCCCGTTGCCGCCAGTGGCCGGTTCGCGCCGATGGGCGGTGGCCGTCTGGGGGCGCTCTTCGAACAGCGAGACGTCATCGCTCCCCAGGCGCAGGAAAGTCTGGACGCGCTGGCCCGCGATCTGATCGAGCGGTTTCAGGATCCCGCGCTCGATGCGACCCTTGCCCCGGGCGCTGCGGGGCTCTTCACCAATGGCGCGAACGCCCCGTTCGATCCGGCGGCGCTGCCGCCGCAGGAACTTGGCCTGTCCGAGCGGATCGCCGTCAACACGCTGGTCGATCCGGACAAGGGCGGCGCACTCTGGCGACTGCGCGCCGGGCTGGGTGCCGCTGCGCCGGGCGATGTCGGCGATTCCCGTCAACTCGATGCCTTTTCCGGTGCCCTGAGCGCAGGACGCCCCGCCGCATCCGGGCCCTTTGCCGGCCAGGTCCTGTCGGCAGCCGCCTTCGCCGCGGAGACGGTTTCCCGCATCTCGGTCCAGGCCCAGCGCGCGATCGAGAACGAGGGCTTCGCGATGGCCCGCACCAGCGCCCTGAAGGAGGCCGAACTGCAAGGCGGCGTCGACACCGATGCCGAGCTTCAGAAACTCCTGCGATACGAACAGGCCTATGCGGCCAATGCGCGGGTCATCCAGACCGTCGACCAGATGATGCGCCTTCTGATGGAGCTTTGAGCCATGTCCTTCGTTTCCATCGGCGATCTTTCCCGCGGCTATGCCCTGCGCACCCAGAACACCGAGGTCAAGGCCCGGATCAGCCGCCTCGGGCAGGAGGTCTCGACCGGTCTCACCGCCGATCCGGCCGCCCGCCTGCGCGGCGATTTCCGTGCGCTCGGCGGGATCGAGCGCGGGCTCAAGGTCATGGACTCCTACGATCTCGCCACCAAGGAGGCCGCCTTTGCGACCGAGGCGATGCAGCATGCCCTCGGGCAGTTGCACCAGGCCGCGAACAAGATGAGCTCCAGCCTGATGACCGCGGCGAACATGTTCGACGCGCGCACGATCGACGTACTCGGAGCCGACGCGAAGGTCTGGCTCGACATCTCCGCCGCCGCGCTCAACGCCCAGGTCGGCGGTCGAACCCTGTTCGCAGGCGCCGCGACCAATGGTCCGGCGCTCGCCACGGGCCCGGAGATCCTCGCCGAGGTCCAGGCCGCGGTCGCGGGACTGACCTCTGCCCAGGATGTGCTCGACGCGGTCGATCTCTGGTTCGATACGCCGGGCGGCGGATTCGAGACCCTGGGCTATCTGGGGTCGGATACCCCCGTCGGCCCCGTGCGCCTGAACGACCGCAGCAGCCTGACGCTCGACGTCACCGCGTCGGATCCGGGCATCCGCACCGCGCTGCGGGACATGGTCGCGGGCGCCCTTCTTTCGGACGACACGCTTTTCGGTGGCGACCTCACGCAACGCAAGGCGCTTGCGATTGCCGTCGGCGAAAGGCTCCTGACCAATTCCGGCAATCTCACCGTCCTGCAGGGCGAGGTCGGCACCGCGCAGGCGCAGGTCGAGACCATAAGGACCGAGAACGCCTCCAGCCGCCAGATGCTGGAGCTTGCCCGGCTCGACATGCTTGCCGTCGATCCCTACGACGCGGCGTCCGAACTCAAGGCCGCCGAGACACAGCTCGAAACAATCTATGCCGTCACCGCGCGCCTGTCGCGCCTCAGCCTGGTGGACTACCTCAGATGATGCGGCGCATTCCGACGCTCCTTCTTGCCCTGTTTCTCGCGCTGCCGGCCCTCGCTTCGCCGATCCGCATCAAGGATCTGGTCGAGTTCGACGGCGTGCGCGGCAACGATCTGGTCGGCTACGGCCTCGTGGTCGGGCTGAACGGCACGGGCGACGGCATCCGCAACGCGCCCTTCACCGAAGAGATCATGTCCAGCATTCTCGAACGGCTCGGCGTTAACGTTACCGGAGAGCAGTTCCGGCCCAAGAATGTCGCGGCCGTCTTCGTCACGGCCAACCTGCCGCCCTTTGCCCGTGCAGGCTCGCAGATCGACGTGACGGTTTCGGCGATCGGCGATGCCAAGAGTCTTCTGGGCGGGACGCTTGTGATGACGCCCCTGAATGCGGCGGACGGCCAGATCTATGCCGTTGCCCAGGGCACCGTGATCGCGGGCGGCGCCGCGGCCGAGGGGCAGGGCGCCGCCGTGATCCAGGGGGTTCCGACCGCGGGCGTCATTCCCTCCGGCGCCCGGATCGAGCGCGAGATAGATTTCGACTTCAGCACGCTCACCTCCCTGAGACTGGCGCTGCGCAGCCCCGATTTCACCACCGCCGGCCGGATCGAGGCAGCGATCAACAACAATTACGGGCGCGGCGTGGCGCGCATGATCGACTCGGGCACGGTCGTGCTCGACATCCGCGCGACGCAGGCGCCGTCGCCCGCCCATGCGCTGCAACGCATCGAGGGCATCACGGTCGAGCCGCAGCGCAAGGCCCGAGTCGTCGTGGACCAGCGGTCCGGAACGATCGTCATGGGCGAGGACGTGCGGATCTCGCGCGTGGCCGTCTCGCAGGGCAACCTGACGCTGCGGATCGAGGAGGAACCGATGGTCGTGCAGCCCAATCCCTTTGCCCCGGGCCAGACCGTGGTCGTACCGCGAACCCGGGCCGGTATCGAGGAAGAGCCCGGCATCGGCCTGGCCGAGGTGCCCGGTGGCGCCTCGCTGTCCGAGGTTGTCGCGGGGCTGAACGCGCTGGGCGTGTCGCCGCGGGACATGATCGACATCCTCAAGAGCATCAAGGCCGCCGGCGCGCTGCACGCGGAGTTCCTGGTGCATTGACCCCGTCGCGGCCCGAGCGGTCGGTCCCGCCGCTCAGCCTCTTGCCGGGGCGATGTCCGGCGACGCGCGCGGTGCCGATGCCGCGATCCGGTTGCCCCGGCCCTGCCCCACAGGCGCGCGCCCCGATCCGACCGCCGACGCCACAGGCCACGGCGAACTCTCCGCCGCCCGAGGCCCGAGCGCGCGCTGCGTGCCCGGGCCGCCGCGATCGGCTGGATGCGCGGGGCCGCGCCGGTCGCGCCCCGCAGGCCGATCCGCCAGCGACCGGTTCGGCCTGAAAACGCCTGGGCCGGGACGAGTGTCAGGGCGGGGGGCGTCATCCCGGCGCGTGGATGCCCCGCCCCCGCATGCACTCCGGGCAGTGCAGCGCGCGCGGATCAGCCTGTCATTCCGGACCCGCGCGCAGCCCGGATCCCGGGGCTGCGGCTCGCGCCGGGATGACGATCGCGATGACGGCGCACAGGGCCGGGCTGTCCGGCGGGTGGCGTTCGACCGGCCGGTGCGCGGCCCGGTGGTTCTGCAGCGGCCGGTCCCAGGCCCTTTTGCATCGGGCAGCGGGTCGATGCGCCCGCCACCCCGATCTCGATCCCGGGCAATCGCTTGCGGATCATCCCGCCGGGAAGTATCCCCGCACCAGCGCCTCGGAGATCAGCGTCCAGCCATCGGCCACCACGAAGAAGGCCAGCTTGAACGGCATCGAGACCATCACCGGGGGCACCATCATCATGCCCATCGACATCAGGATTGCCGCCACCACCAGGTCGATGATCAGGAAGGGCAGGAAGATCAGGAATCCGATCTCGAAGGCCCGGCCGATCTCGCTCAGCATGAACGAGGGCACCAGGACCGACAGCGGTGCCTCGGCCATCGGCACCGCCGGATCGGTCTGCGGCCGGAGCGCGGCCAGCGCATCGAACGTGTCGGCCTCGGCCCGGGCCGCCATGAAGGCGCGGAACGGGTCGATGATGCGCGGGATCGCCTCTTCGACCGACAGCGTCTCCTCGATCAGGGGGACCACGCCCTCCTGCCAGGCCAGCGTGAAGGTCGGTTCCATCACGAAATAGGTCAGGAACAGCGCCAGGCTGACCAGCAGCATGTTGGGCGGCGATTGCTGCAACCCGATCGCCTGACGCAGGATCGCCAGCACGGTGACGATGAAGGGAAAACAGGTCACCATGATCGCCAGCCCGGGCGCCAGGCTCAGCACGGTGATCAGCAGGATCAGTTGCACCCCCCGTCCCGCAAGCGAGCCGCCCTCGCCGCCGAGCGAGATCGAGATCTCCTGTGCGCCGGCCGGCAGGGTCAGCGCGGCCAGCGCGATCACGGCAAGGATCAGGGGCGCGCGCATCGCTCAGCCGCCCTTCACGCTGTCGATGACCTCGGTCAGGCGCACCGCAATCTGGCCTGGCTGTGCGCCCTCGACCTCCTGCAACTCGCCGCGCGCGATCAGCCGGTCGCCGATGTAAAGCTCGACCGGGTCGTCGATCCGGCGATCCAGCGGCAGCACGCCGCCGCGCTCGACCCGCAGCAGATCCCGCAGCAGCGGGCGGGCCTTGCCGACCGAAACGGTGATCTCGATCGGTACCTGATCGAGAAATCGGGCGCCCGGCATCCCGGTCGGCTCCTCGGATATGGGGTCATCCATTGTGGCGGGTCTCCTCTTGGGTGGTCAGGAAGTCGTCGAGCGCCGTCCGGAGCGCGGACAGCATCCCGTCTATGTCGATTTCGTTCTCGACGGTTCCGGCCGAGACCAGCGCCTGCCCGGGGCCGAGCGTGTCGTCCTCGACCACGGCCAGCGGCAGGCCCGGATCGGTGGCGATCAGCCCCTCCAGCGCCGCCCGGTTCTCGGGGCAGACACGAATCCGCACCGGGCGTTCGGCCTGGGTCTCGGCAAGCTGCATCGCCGTCTCGACCACCGTCCGGGCGAACCCGGCGGCGGCGATCTGCGGCAGCACCCGCTCGACCATCGCGCTCAGCAGCGGCCCCAGCGCCGCGAGCATGTGAGCGCGCGCCTCGTGATAGCTGAAGGACATCTCCTGAAGGGTCTTGGCGAAATCCGCCGTGATGCGGGCATGTGACTCGGCCTCCGCGGCGGCCGCATCGTCCCAACCGGCCTTGTATCCCTCCTCGAAGGCCTTCAGGCGAATGTCCTGGGCATCGAACGGCTCGGGCCGGGCCTCCGGCTCCTCGACCCGCGGGGCCGAGAAATCCTCCAGGTTGAGCCGGGTCACGACGGCGTCTCCTGCCGTTCCTCCATCCAGCCGCGCAGGATCGCCACCGATTCCTCTCGCCGTTCCTCGATAAGGTCGCGCAGTCGGCCGACCGGGTCGTTGTCGGACGCGCCGAAGCCGCCACCCCCAAAGCCGCTATCGGTGAAGGCCGACGGATCAAGCGTGTTCATCGTCATCGTGGCCATGGGCAGGCCCGGCGCAAAGCCGTCATCGGGGTCGATCTCGCCGTCCAGCCAGGTCTGGCCGTCGCCAGAGTCGGCACCGGACCGCTGCGGCGGCGGCAGGCCCGCGGGTGTCGCACGACCGGACCCGGCAAGGATCGGGCGGACCACGAAAAGCCCGAGGATCAGCGCCACTGCGGCCAGCACGGCAAGCTGGATCAGCGTCAGCGGATCAAGCGAAACGTCGCCGAGCAGGCTGCTTCCGGGACCCGAGCCCAGCGCCTCGACCGGCTCGAACGGCATGGATTTCAGCGTGATGACATCACCGCGCGAGTCGTCGAATCCGGCGGCCGAGGCGACCAGCTCGCGCAGCGCCTCGATCTCGGCCTCGGGCAGCGGGTTCCAGGTCGGGTTGCCCGCCTCGTCGCGCCCGGCCACCCCGTCGACCAGGACCGCAACGCTCAGCCGCTTGACCGCACCCGGAGCCCGCAGGATCTCGCGTTCGGTCTGCGAGACCTCGTAGTTCACGCGCTCCTGCGTCTGGGTTTCCTTGCGCTGCGACTGGCGGTCGGAGGCGCCGGCACCCTCGGGCAGGTTGCTCGCCACGGTCACCGCGCCGCCGCCGGTTTCGCTCGAGTTCGTCGAGCGTTGCTCGTTCTCGGAACTGATCGCGATCCGGCTTTCGGGGTCGATCAGCCGTTCGCGGATCGATTCGCTCTGGGTTTCGGTCTCGATGCTGACCTCGACGACCGCACGTCCGGGACCGAGCCGCGCGGCCAGCAGCCGTTCCAGCCGACCCTTCAGCGCCGCGGCACGGTCATCGGCGTCGCCGCCAAAGCTCGCGGTCGTGTCGTCGGTGACCACGGTGCCGCTATTCGCGTCGATCACCGAGACATCCGCGGGCATCAGCCCGGCGACGCTCGAGGCGACGAGGTAGCGCAGCGCCTTGGCCTGGGCGGGGCCCAGCGGGCCGCCGGCCGCGCCGACCGTCACGGCGGCGGCGGGCCTGACATTGCGTGCAAAGGGCCGCGCGCTGGGCGTGGCGATATGCACCCGCGCGCTGCGGAACTGCGGATTGGCCAGGATCGTGCGCGCCAGCTCGCCTTCCTTGGCGCGCCAATAGGCGGCATCGAACATCTGCGAGGTCGTGCCGAATCCCGACAGCGAGTCCAGCAGCTCGTAGCCCGCGGCGCCATTCGACGGCAATCCTTCGCTCGCCAGCGTCATGCGCAGCGAATCGCGGCGGCCGGCATCGACATAGATCGCCGGGCCGCGCACCTCGTAGGCAATGCCGGTCTGGTCGAGCGCGCGGATCACCTCGCCGGCTGCGGCACTGTCGAGACCGGAATAGAGCAGCGCCATGCGGGGCGTCGTTGCCACCCGCGACAGAAAAAGAACGGCGGCGAACATCGCCACGGTCGCCAGAATAACGATCACCCGGCGGCTCGGGGTCAGCCCGGTCCATATGGCCAAAAGCTGCGGCAAGATGGGTCTCCCGATCCTGGGGGCTTCTGCCCCGTTTCTGCCGCACATCCTTCGCAGGACCGGCTTAACAATCGGTTAGCCCTCCCGCGGCTATAGAGGAACGGGCAGACAAGGAGGCCGGGAAATGGCCGATACGCAAGACGACGGGGCAGAAGCCCCCGCCAGCAAGTCGAAGAAACCGCTGATCCTCGGATTGGTCGGGGCGCTCGTCCTCGGCGGCGGGGCCTTTTTTGCGATCTATTCCGGCCTGATCCTGGGAGGGGCGGACAAGACGACCACGGGCAGCGGGTCATCGGACCGGGTCAGCGATTCCGTTCTGGGCAGCGTCGCCTTCGTCCCGATCGAGCCGATGATCATCTCGCTCGGCCCCGAATCGCAGCGGCGTCACTTGCGCTTTCAGGCCCAGCTCGAGGTGAACCCGGTCCATCAGCAGGAAGTGACCCTGCTGATGCCGCGGGTGGTCGACGTGCTGAACAGCTATCTGCGCGCCGTCGAGGCCGCCGAGCTGGAGCGCCCGACGGCGCTCATCACCCTGCGTGCGCAGATGCTGCGCCGGGTCCAGCTCGTCACCGGGCAGGATCGGGTGCGTGACCTCTTGATCACCGAATTCGTGCTGAACTGAGGAGGCGAGAATGGCGTTGATCGCGGATATCCTGCTGATCGCCGGGGCGCTGGGCGCCACGCTCTACTGTCATGTCCTGGCGCGGCGCCTGCGGCGCTTCAACGACCTGGAAAAGGGCATGGGGGGCGCGATCGCCGTGCTTTCGGCCCAGGTGGACGACATGACCAAGGTGCTGCACGGGGCGCAAAGCACCGCACGCCATTCTACCGACGGGCTGCAAAGCCTGACCGGACGGGCCGAGGATGTGGCAAGGCGCCTGGAACTGCTGGTCGCGGCAATGCACGATCTGCCGCCCGAGGTGCCGCGCGCCGCGCCTCCGCCCGCCGAGACGACACCGGCGGGCCCCGCTTCGGCATCGCCGCCGATGGCCCCGGCACCTCCGGCGGATGCGCCGCCGCCCGCCGAGGCCCCGGCGGTTCTGTTCCGCCGCCGCGTTCCGGAGGCCGCCGAATGAGCCGCAAATCCTCGCCCTTCCGCAGCGGCGGCGCGGTGCTTCCGGTCATCGCCGGGCTTTTCCTCGCCTCGGGGCTGATCCGTTTCGGCGGCGGCACCGCGCAGGCCCTGACCGACGAGATCCGCGGGCTTGCCCAGACGTCGCCCGCAACGCAGGAGGCTGTGGCCGAGCCCTGCCCCCCGCCGCCCGACATCGCCGCCGTGCTTGCCGCGCTCCAGGCCCGCGAGGCCGAGGTCGCGGCCCGCGAGGCGTTTCTGGACGAACGCGAGGCGACAATCGACATCGCGGGCGAGGAAATCGCCCGCCAGATCGAGGCGCTCGAGGCCGCGCAAGCCGCGCTCCGGGACACCCTCACCATTGCAGACGACGCGGCCGAGAACGATGTCGCCCGGCTGACCGCCGTCTACGAGAACATGAAGCCCGACGAGGCCGCCGCGCTTTTTGCCGAAATGGCCCCCGAATTCGCGGCGGGGTTCCTCGGCCGGATGCGGCCGGATGCGGCCGCGGCGGTCCTGGCGGGGCTCGACCCGCCGCTTGCCTATTCGATCAGCGTGATTCTGGCGGGCCGCAACGCGCGGGCGCCAAGGGAATAATCAGTCTTTCTTAACGCGGGCCTGCCAGAGTCCGTCCTGAACGGAACATATCGGAGCTGCCATGATCGGCATCGTCGGGATTCTTGTCGTCTTCGTGATGGTCTTCGGGGGCTACCTGCTTGCAGGTGGCAAGCTCGGGATCATCATCAAGGCGTTGCCGTTCGAGATGATGATGATCGGCGGCGCCGCGATCGGGGCCTTTGCCATCGGCAACGACATGGCGTCGATCAAGCACACGCTCAAGGATATCGGCAAGATCTTCAAGGGACCCAAGTGGAAACCTGCGGATTACCGCGACCTTCTGTGCCTGTTGTTCGAGATGATCCGCGTCGCACGGCAGAACCCGCTGGAGCTGGAATCCCATATCGAGGCACCCGCCGACTCGCCCATCTTCGGCCGCTATCCCAGGATTGCCGCCGATTCCACCGCGGTCGAACTGATCTGCGACACCCTGCGCGCAGCCAGCATGAACTATGACGACCCCCACCAGGTCGAGGAGGTGCTCGAGAAACGGCTCGAGGCGCATATGCATCACGCGATGCATTCCAGCCACGCGCTTCAGACCGTCGCCGACGGCCTGCCCGCGCTGGGGATCGTGGCCGCGGTGCTCGGCGTGATCAAGACCATGGCCTCGATCGACCAGCCGCCCGAGATCCTCGGCAAGATGATCGGCGGTGCACTGGTCGGCACCTTCCTCGGCGTGTTCCTCGCCTATGGTTTCGTTGGCCCCTTCGCCGTGCGGGTGCGCGCCGTCACCGAGGAGGACGCCCATTTCTACCACCTCATCCGCGAGGTGCTGGTCGCCAACCTGCACAACCACCCGCCCACCATCTGCATCGAGGTCGGCCGCCAGAACACGCCGGGCGCGATGCGCCCCAGCTTCTCGGAACTCGAAGAGGCGCTGAAGGCAACCAAGCAGGAGGCCGCATGATCCGCCGGGGCCTTCTGGCCATTCTTCTCGCGCTGTTCTGGACACCGGCGCTGGCCCAGACCGTCGCGATCCGCTCGGGCGAGCATGCGGATTTCTCGCGGCTCGTCTTCGAGTTTCCGGCCGATGTGAGCTGGACGCTGGGGCGTGGCGCGGACGGCTACCTTCTGCGATTCGGCAATCCCGCACTGGATTTCGCCCTGGGCGGCGTGTTCACCCTGATCCCGCGGACCCGCCTGGCCGATATCCGCCAGGCCGAGCCCGGAATCGTCGCGCTCGCCGTGCCCGACGGGGTCCATGCCGATGCGATGCTGCTGCGTCCGGGCGTGCTTGTGCTCGACCTGCGCACCGGTCCCGCCCCCGCCGACTCGCCCTTCGAGGCCTCCCTGGTCGAGCCCCGTCCGGTCGAGGCCGCCCGCCCGGCGGTCGTTCCCGCCCGCCCGCGCGTGCGACTGCCGCTCGATATCGGCCGCATGACGCCGTCCCCGGTGATCGGCCGTTTCCTTCCCCCGGAGCCGCTCGCGGCCGTGGACCCGCCCGACCCCAGGGTCGAAAGCGCCCGGTCGGAACTGATGAAGCAGATCGGCCGGGCTGCGTCCCAGGGCCTGCTGCAAGCCGCCGACATCACCCCCGACCGGCCGCCGCCGTCCGAGGCGCGCGGGCGCGAACCTGAGCCGGAGCCCGGATCGGCCGATGCCGAAACGCCGCTTGCCGGGCTGGGAGACCGGCCCAACATCCATGTCGAGACCAGCATCGACCGCGGATTAGGCCCCCAGGCCGCTCGGCAGGACCGCTCGGCTCTCGGCGATCCCTGCTACCCTGACAGCTATTTCGACCTCGCCGCCTGGGGGGAGGGCCAGAGCCCGGGGGCGCTGATCGCCGAGGGGCGCGCTGCGCTGCTGAACATGCGCGACGCCACCGATCCGGCCGGTGCCGAAAAGCTTGTCCGCGCCTATCTCGCGCTCGGCTTCGGGACCGAGGTGCGGGCGGTGATCGATACGGTCCGCCTGGACACGCCGCCCGCTGCGGTCTGGCGCGAGGTTGGTGCGATCATCGACGAGGGCATCGCCGAGAACCCCGCCCTGTTCGACGGCCAGCTCTCCTGTCCCAACCGCGCCGCGCTCTGGGCGACCCTCGCCCGTCCGAAGATCTCCTCGGCCGCCGAGGTCGACGAGGCCGCGGTGATCCGCAGCTTCTCGGAGCTGCCGCTTCACCTGCGCCGCCATCTCGGCCCGATCCTGGCCGAGCGTTTTCTCGCCTCGGGCGCGACCGAGGCCGCGACGCGGGTGCGCAACGCCGTGGCGCGTGCGGGCGACAAGACACGTTCGGGCGATCTGACGATCGTCGAGGCCAGGATCGACCTGTCCCGCGGCGAGACCGAGACCGCCGAGGCCAGGATCGAGGAGGTGCTGGCGCAAGGCGGACCGGCCACGCCGGAGGCCGTGATCGTCAAGATCGAAAGCCTGCTGATCTCGGGGCAGGTGCCCGAAATGGACATCCTCCGGCTGGCCGAGGCGCTGGCCTATGAACGACGCGACACCCCGCAGGGCATGCGCCTGGTCGAACTCGCGATCCGCGGCCACGCGACGCGGGGCAATTTCCAGACGGCCTTCGGCATGTTGCTCCATCACGGCCTGGAACCCCGCGAGGATCTTGCCTCCGACCTGCTGCGGGCGCTTGCCCGCGACGGCAACGATGCCGACATCCTGCGCGAGGCATTCTCGGGCGCGCTGACCGTGCCGACCATTGCGCTGACACCCAAGGCGCGTCTTGCCGCGGCCGACCGGCTGCTCGACCTCGGATTCGCGCCCCGGGCCGGGCAGATCATCGCGGGCATCCCGCCCCAGGGCACCGACGAGGAACGGCTCGTGCGGGCCCGGCTTGCGCTGGCCGCCGGGCGGCCGGGCGAGGCGACGCAATACCTGTCCGGCCTTGAAACGACCCAGGCCGAGCGTCTGCGCGCCGAGGCCGCGCGCGCCCGCGGTGATCTGGTCGAGGCCGCCCGCCATTACGGGGCGGCCGGCGATACCGCCCGACAGGCCGCGCTGGCCTGGCGCGAGCGGGACTGGTCCACGGTCGAGACCGCGGGCCCCGACAGCCAGAGCGGCTATGCCGCGATGCGCCAGACCACCCCGGCCGCCGCCTTCGACCCCGCGCAGGCGCCCAGCCTCGCAGGCGCGCGCGATCTGCTGGAGGGCAGCGGGGTCATGCGCGACCGGCTCAAGGATCTCCTCGCCAGGACAGAGCCACGCTGAGACCGCGGGGATTCAGCTTTTGTCAACCGTACCGCCCTAGGCTTCGGACGGACCGAACAGCCCCCCAACGACCCGGACAGGCCAGAATGGCATATCCCAGATCCCGTCGCGCGCCCGTGCCGCCCGCCCCTGACGCGGGCCCATCCCCTTGCCGCGACGCGGCTTGCGCAACAGGCGGGGGGCGTCCGTGCCGAACCTGACGCTCAAGGAACTCTTCCGCCCGACGATCCTGCTCGCGCTCGCGCTGATGGCGGTGATCGTGATGATGATCCTGCCGATGCCGGCCTGGGTGCTGGATATCGGCCTCGCGGCCTCCTTCGCGATCGCGATCCTGATCTTCACGGTCACGCTCTTCATCGAGCGGCCGCTCGATTTCTCGGCCTTTCCCACGGTGCTTCTGGCCGCCGTGATGCTGCGGCTCTCGCTCAACGTCTCCTCGACCAAGCTGATCATCGGCCAGGGCCATACCGGCACCGGCGCCGCGGGCGACGTGATCGAGGGATTCGCGATGTTCGTCATGGGCGGCAGCGTGTTCCTCGGGCTCGTGGTCTTCGCCGTGCTGATGATCGTCAACTTCATCGTCATCACCAAGGGCGCGGGCCGCATGGCCGAGGTCGGCGCGCGTTTCGCGCTGGACGGCATGCCCGGCAAGCAGCTCGCCATCGACAGCGACATGGCCGCGGGCGCCATCGACCATGCCGAGGCCAAGGCCCGGCGCGAACGCGAACAGGCCGAGACCACGTTCTTCGGTTCGCTCGACGGGGCGTCGAAATTCGTCAAGGGCGACGCGGTCGCGGGGCTTCTCATCACGCTGCTGAACCTCATCATGGGGCTGGCGATGGGCGTGATCGTGCATGGCATGCCGATCGGCCGCGCGTTCGAGACCTATGCGATCCTGACCGTGGGCGACGGGCTTGTGACCCAGATCCCGGCGGTCGTCATCTCGATTGCCGCGGCGCTACTGCTGTCGCGCGGGGGCGCCACCGGAACGGCCGATTTCGCCCTGTTCAGCCAGCTTGGCCGCCACCCCGCCGCGCTGGGCACCGTCGCCGTTCTGCTGGGCCTCTTTGCGCTGGTCCCGGGCCTGCCCTTCCTGCCCTTCATCGCGGGTGCCGCGGCGCTGGGCCTGGCCGCCGTGGCGATGTATCGCCGCGCCCAGCGCGAAGCCGCGGCCGCGGCGCAACCCAAGGACGGCGAGGCGGCCGAGGCCAAGCCTGCCAACCGCCTGGGCGATCTGCTCGACCTCGACGACATCCACCTGGAATTCGCGCCCGATCTCGTCGGCATGGTGCTCGACCCGGCCACGGGGATCGAGGCCCGGATCACCTCGATGCGTCGCCATGTGGCCGAAAGCTTCGGTCTGATCCTTCCCGAGATCCGGCTGACCGACAACGGCGCGCTGGTGCCCGGAACCTATGTCATGCGCATCCAGGGGGTCGAACAGGCGCGCGACCGGCTGCGCCCCGAACAGGTGCTGGCGCTGCAGCCCGACGCGGCGACGCCGCTGCCCCCGGGCGAGGATGTGCGCGAGCCGGTCTATGGCGCGCCCGCCCGCTGGGTCGCCGCCGACCAGCGCGAGGAACTGGCGCTGATGGGCGTCACCGTGGTCAACGCCTCCGAGGTGCTGGCCACCCATCTGCTGGAAGTGGTCAAGCGCAACTTTGCCCGGCTGATGACCAACAAGGCGCTGCGTCGGCTGCTCGACGAACTGACCAACCTTTCCGACACCGACCGCGCCGCGGCCAACCGCCGGATGCTTGAGGAACTTGTGCCCGACAAGGTGCCGACAGACCTTCTGCTCGCCGTTCTGCGCCTGCTGCTCGAGGAGCGGGTTTCGATCCGCAACCTGCCGCTGATCCTCGAAGCCATCGCCGAGGCCCGCCCCTCGCATGCCAGCGCCGAGGCGATCTGCGAGCATGTCCGCCGCCGCCTGGGCTTCCAGCTCGTGGCCGAACACCGGCGCGAGGACGGCACGCTGCCCCTGCTGCAACTCGTCCCGGAATGGGAAGACCGCTTCACTTCCTACCAGATCGCCAACGATTACGGCCCGCCCGATGTCGCCCTGCCGCCCGAGGAGTTCAACCGCCTGGCGGGCGCGGTGTCCGAACGGCTCGCACGCGCGGGCGAGGCCGGGGTCTTCCCGGTGATCGCCACCTCGGGGCGGCGCAGGCGCTTCCTGCAGACGGCGCTCTCGGCCAAGGGCATCTCGGTGGCGGTCCTCTCCTTCGAGGAAATCGGCACCAATTCCCGCCCCTCCCTGGTCGGCATGGTGGCGGCATGACCTACGACCTCGCGGAACTGGCCGAGCTGTGGCAGCCCCTGCTCTGGGCCTCCTGGCTGGTGTTCCTGCGGGTCGGCGCGGTGCTGGCGATGCTGCCCGCCTTCGGCGAGCGGGCGGTTCCGGTGCGGATCCGGCTGGGCCTCGCGCTGGCCTTCACCGCGGTCGTGGCGCCCGCCGTCGCGCCCGGGATCGACATCGCGCCCGGCCCGCTGGGGATCGCCGTCGCCACCGAAACGGTGATCGGCCTTGCGCTGGGGCTGGTGCTGCGGCTGATGATCCTTGCGCTCCAGATCGCCGGCGAGATCGCCGCCCAGGCCACGTCGCTCGCGCAGATGCTGGGCGCGACCGCGATGGATCCGCAACCCGCCATGGGGCGGCTGATGGTGATGGCGGGGCTGGCGCTGGCGGTGATGTCGGGGCTGCATGTGCGCGCCGCCGAGGCGATGATCCTGTCCTACGACCTGCTGCCCGCCGGCCGCTTTCCCGATGCCGCCGAACTGGCCGATTGGGGCGTGCTGCGGATCGCGCAGGGCTTTGCGCTGGCCGCCACGCTGGCCATGCCCTTCGTCATCGCCGCGCTGATCTACAACCTCGCGCTTGGCGTCATCAACAAGGCGATGCCGCAGCTCATGGTCGCCTTCGTCGGGGCGCCCGCGATCACGGCAGGCGGGCTGATCCTGCTGATGCTGGCCCTGCCGCCGATGCTGGGCCTGTGGCAGACCGGCCTGATCGAGCTTTACGCCGCCCCGTTCGGAGCCGGGCGATGAGCGACGAGAGCCCCGGCGACAAGCAGTTCGAGCCGACACAGAAGAAACTGGACGACGCCCGCAAGAAGGGCGAGTTTGCGAAATCCACCGACCTGCACACCGCCGCCGCCTATCTGGGCCTGACCCTCACCGCGCTGGGCCTGGGCGCGGCCAGCCTGACCGCGCTGGGCGGGATCGGCGCCGGGCTGATCGGCCAGGCCGACCGGATCGCGCCGATGATGCTGGGCGGGCATGGCAGCGCGCCGGTCGGCGGGCTGATGGCCAGCGCGATGCTGGCCGCGCTGCCCTGGCTGACGCTGCCCGGCCTGGCCGCGCTGACCTCGATCCTCGCCCAGCGCAGCCTTGTCGTCGCGCCCGAGAAGATCAAGCCCAAGCTGTCCAAGATCTCGCTGCTCCAGAACGCCAAGAACAAGTTCGGCCGCGGCGGTCTGTTCGAATTCGCCAAGAGCGCGGCCAAGCTGACGCTCTACATCCTTCTGCTCGGCGTCTATCTCTCGGCCCGGATCGAGCAGCTGATCGGCACGATGTTCCTCTCGCCAGGCATGGCGGCCGCGACGCTGGGGCGGATGGCGATCGAGTTCATGGCGGTCGCGGTCGCGATCGCCGGCGGCATCGCGGCCGTCGATTACCTGTGGCAACTGGCCGAGCATCGCCGCAAGAACCGGATGTCGCACCAGGAACTGAAGGACGAGATCAAGCAGTCCGAGGGCGATCCCCACATGAAACAGCAGCGCCGCCAGCGCGGGATGGACATCGCGACCAACCGGATGCTGACCGACGTGCCCAAGGCCGATGTGGTGATCGTCAACCCGACCCATTACGCCGTCGCGCTGAAATGGGACCGTGCGACGCCCGGCGCGCCGGTCTGCGTGGCCAAGGGCGTGGACGAGGTCGCCGCCCGGATCCGCGAGGTCGCCGCCGCCTCGGGCGTGCCGATGCGGCGCGATCCGCCGACCGCGCGCGCGCTTTACGCCACCGTCGAGATCGGCGCCGAGATCCAGCCCGAGCATTACCGCGCCGTGGCCGCCGCGATCCGCTTTGCCGAAGAGATGCGCACCCGCGCGCGGGCCCGCTGATGGCGCGGGTCGATGGCAGGTTGCGGCGGTTGGGTGAGGTCGGCGGCATGCTGCGCGATGCCGCGCTTGCCCGGCTCAAGGCCGCGGCCGGAGAGTGCCGCCGGATCGAGGCCGAGATCGCCGCGCTGGATGCCGAATGGCGCGCCTGCGAAGCCGAAACCGATCCCGCGGCGCGCGCCGTGATGGGCCAGAGCCGCGGCCGCCGGTATCTGCAGCGCCGCGCCGCGTTGAACGGTGCTCTGGCGCGCGCCCGGTCCGAAGAGGCGCTGCGGCTTCGAGAGGCCGCCCGCGCCTTCGGGCGGGACGAGGCGCTGCATAGGCTGATCCGCGGCGCGGCCGAAAGCTGATCGGCGGATCAGGCGTCCTGGCGGACGATATCGGTGATCAGGATGTCGCGCGCGCGTGCGCCGATCACCTGGTCGGCCGCCTCCAGAAGGGCGCGCCGCAGCATGGTCATGGTGCCGGTCTCGGTAAAGGCGCCGTCGAACCCGCCGGCATTGGCATGGTCGAACATGACCTGAAGAAAGGCGTCGCGCAGCTTGGGCTCGTTCTTGAAGACCAGTTCCGTGCTGCCCGTCGTGACCTCGATGCTCAGGGACATCACCACCAGCGAGGCGACCCGGCCGTTGCGCACGACCGGAATCACGAACTGGTTGTTCAGCTTGATGAAATCGCGTTCCGCATCCGCCTTTCCGTCGGCCGCGGGCTTCGCCGTGGGCGTGCCCGCGGTCTGGGCGGCGTCCTCGCCGGCTTCGCCTTCGGCCATGACCTCGGGCTCGGGTGCGGGGCGCAGGAAGAACCCCGCACCGGCCCCCGCAAGAAGGCCGACGACCGCGATGATGACGGGGAGAAGCTTGCCCATCTCGGCCCTCAGAACGGCAGCAGGATGTCAGCGACCTGCTGGCCATAGCGCGGTTGCTGCATGTCGGTGATCTGGCCGCGCCCGCCATAAGAGATGCGCGCCGAGGCGATCTTGTCATAGGTGATCTCGTTCTGGCGCGAGATGTCCTCGGGCCGGACATAGCCCGTGACGATCAGTTCCCGCATCTCGAAATTGACCCGCACCTCCTGCGAGCCCTCGACCCGCAGCACGCCATTCGGCAAGACTTCGGTGATCGTCGCGGCGATGCGCAGCGTCAGCTTCTCGTTGCGGCGGACCGAGCCGTTGCCATTGTGGTTCGTGCTCGAATTGGCATTGGCCGCATTGGCCATCGTGGCCCCGTCGGGCAGCGCCTGGTCGATGATCTGGGGCAGGCCCAGCATCTGCGGAATGCCCATCGAGGTCGAGCCGGTGCGGCTGCGCGCGGTCTGGTTCGAGATCTCGGCCTTGTCGTCGATCTGGATCACGACCGTCATGATGTCGCCCTGCCGTCCCGCGCGCCGATCGCCCAGCAGCGACTTGCGCCCGCCCGCCCAAAGCGACGAGCTGTCCACCGGCCTGCGCCGCTCGGCGGCGTTGGGCAGGCCGCCCTGCGCGGTCATCGCGTAATATTCGTTGCTGCCCTCGACCGGCTTGAAGGCCGGTGCCTTGCCGACATCCTCCAGCTTCGAACAGGCGGTGGGCAGGGCAAGCGCCGCAGCGCAGGCAAGAAGGATCAGGCGGTTCATGGGCTTGGGCTCCTAGGGTCTGGCAGAGGCGCCGACGGTCACTGTGCCGTCCGACGCGACGAATCCGGTGACGGTCGTGCGCGAGGCGAGGTTCATCACTCTGAGCGGGTCGCCGATGCCCGCGCGTTCCAGCGCGCGGCCATCGGCCGCGATGTTCACGACGCCGTTGCGGTAGAAGACCGTCACGATCTGGTTGCGCTCGATGATCGCGGGGGCGCCCAGATCGCCGGCCATGATCGGTCGCCCGGCATAGAGATTGACGCGCGCCTCCTGCCCGATCGCGTCGTAGGGGTCGGTCAGCGCGCCCGCCATCGTGCCCTCGGCCAGCGCGACATCGCCGGGCCCCAGGATCGTCTGGCCGCGGATCGTTCGCGTGGCCACCAGCATCTCGGCCGAAATCGGGGCCGGGGCGGCGGCGGCAAGCGCGCCGAGGAGCAGCACGGTCCGCATCAGCGCACCTGCGTCGTGGCGGCCAGCATCTGGTCGGCGGCGGTGATGACCTTGGAGTTCAGCTCATAGCCGCGCTGGGCCTGGATCAGTTCGGTAATCTCGCGCACCGGATCGACCGTGCTTTCCTCCAGATAGCCCTGGCGCAGCGTGCCATAGCCCTCGTCGCCGGGAACGCCCGCGATCGGTCCGCCCGACGCCTCGGTCTCGGTGAACAGGTTCGAGCCGATGGCCTCCAGCCCCTTCTCGTTGGTAAAGATCGTCAGCGTGAACTGGCCCAGAAGCTGCGGCTGCACCTGGTTCTGGAAATAGGCATAGATCTCGCCATCGGCATTGATCGACAGGCTGCGCACGTCGTCCGGGATGACGATGCCCGGCGCCACCTCGAACCCGTCCGAGGTCACGATCAGCCCGTCGCCGGTGCGTTTCAGCGCGCCGTCCCGGGTATAGGCGGGGTTGCCGTTCGGCAGCGTGACCTCCAGATAGCCCCGCCCCTCGATCGCGACGTCCAGATCGCCCCCGGTCTGCGACAGCGCGCCCTGCGCCAGGTTCACCGTGACCGAGGCCGGCCGCACGCCCAGGCCCAGCTGCACCCCGGTCGGCAGCACCGTGCCGTCCGAGGCGTTGATCGTGCCCGGCCGCGTCACCTGCTGGTAATGCAGGTCGGCGAACTCGGCCCGGCGGGCGTCGTAGCCCGTGGTGCTCATGTTGGCGAGGTTGTTCGAGATCACCTCGACCCGCATCTGCTGGGCCGACATGCCGGTCGCGGCGATGGAGAGGGCGCGCATGGGTCAATCCTTTCCGGTCTAGCTGTTGCCGCTCAGGGTGCGGACGGCGCTGCGGATACGTTCGTCCTCCTGGTTGAGGAAGTTCTGGCCAAGCTCGTAGGCGCGCTGAACCTCGATCATCCGCGTGATCTCGGAGACCGCGTTCACGTTCGACTGCTCGACATAGCCTTGCAGGATGGTGCCCTCCAGGAACGGCTCGGGTGCGCCGCCGGGGTCGAACAACGTGCCGGCGACATGGGTCATCGCGTTGCGGTCGGCGGGCAGGAACAGCCCGATCTGCCCCAGAAGCTGGCCATCCGCGCTCAGCGTCCCATCCGCCGCCAGCGCGACCGAGGCGGCGTCGGGCGGCACGAAGATCGGTGCTCCGCCGCCATCCAGCAGCCGGTGGCCATCGGGCGAAACCAGTTCGCCATTGGCGTCCGGCGTGAAGCTGCCCGCCCGGGTCAGCCGCTCGCCCTGCGGCGTTTCCAGCAGGAAGAACCCCTCGCCCTCGATGGCGAAATCGAACTGGCCATTGGTCTGGGTCAGCGGCGCCTGGCTGAGGTCGATGTTGCGCACATGCGCATTCGCCATCGACAGCGACCCCCCCGGCCCGTCGAGCGCGGCGATATGTTCCGAAAAGATCACGCCCTCGCGCCGGAACCCGGCTGTCGAGGCATTGGCGATGTTGTTCGCCACGCTCTGCATCTCGCGCATCAGCCCGACCTGGCGGGTCAGCGTGGTGTATCCGGTGCTGTCCATCTCAGATCCCCGCGATCATCGGCACGATCCGGCCGGTGAAGAAACTGGTCAGCGTCTCGGTCATGAAGGCCATCGACATCCAGAACACGATCAGGATCGCCGCCAGCTTGGGCACGAAGGTCAGCGTCATTTCCTGCACCGAGGTCAGCGCCTGGAACAGGCCGATCGCGACCCCGGTGACCAGCGCGGCGGTCAGGATCGGGATCGAGATGATCACCGCGATCCACAGCCCCTGGCGCAACGTGTCGTAGAAGACGAATTCGGTCATGGCCTACACCGGCATCCTGAGGATTTCCTGATAGGCCTCGACCACCTTGTTGCGCACGGTCACGGCGGTCTCGACGGCCAGTTCGGTCTGGGCCAGCGCCTGCACCAGCGCATGCGGATCGGCGCCCCCCGACATCGCCGCCATCGCCGTCTGCTCGCCATTCTGCAGCATCTGGCCGAATTTCTGGGCCGCATCGGCAAAGACGCCGCCCTGCTCGGGTTTCTGCGGCTGGGTCGCGGGCCTGGCCGATGCATAGGCATTGGCGGCGATGCTGGAACGGATATCCATGGATCGATCTCCTAACGGCGCAGAAGGTCGAACAGGCCGCGCGACATCTGCCGGGCCTGATCGAACAGTTTCAGGTTCGCTTCGTAGCTGCGCTGTGCCTCGCGCGCGTCGGCGATCTCGATGATGAGGTTGACGTTCGAGCCGTCGTAATGCCCGGTCGCATCGGCCATCGGATGCGAGGGGTCATAGACCTTCGGCAGCTCGGTCCGGTCCAGCCGAACCGGCCCCGTCCGGACCGCGCCCTCCGGCCCCTTGGACGCCAATTCGGCCTCGAAACTCGTCAGCTTGCGCCGATAGCCGGGCGTATCGACATTGGCGATGTTCTCGGACAGGTGGCGCAGCCGCTGTGCCTGGGCGCGCAACCCGCTGGCCGAAAGGCCGCGACTATCGCTGAGATCGGTCATTCAAGCCTCCTATCCCCCCGACCGGCCAAGGCTGGTGCGGATGATGCTGAGCGACGAGCGGTAGACCGCCAGCGCCAGGTCGTGCTTGCTCTTGGTGTCGGCCGCCTTCAGCATTTCCTCTTCCAGGGCAACGCTGTTGCCGTTCGGCTCGCCGGGCACGTCGTCGGCGCGCAGCTCGGTGCGGAAGGGCAGGGGGTCGCGCGCCGGCATGTGCCCCTCGCGCGTCCTGCGCAGGCCCATCTCGTCCCCGGTCTTGCGGTAGGTGTCGGCGAATGCCGCGATGTCCTGCGCCCGGTATCCGGGCGTGTCTGCATTGGCCACGTTGCGGGCCACGACGGCCTGGCGCGTGCCGGCATGCGTTGCCAGCCCATGCGCCATGCGAAAGATTTCCAGCTTTTCGAACATCGGGGATTCTCCCTCGGCTTCAATCAAGGCTTAAGGATGATTCCTTTAGAAACGGTAAGTGTCGGCCCGGACCGGAGACCCCGCATGCCCGAAAGCCCCTTCGCCGCCCTTCAGGCGCATATCGCCGCGCTGGCCCCGATCCGCGCGGTCGGCCGCGTCACCGCCGCGGGCAGCGGCACGGTGACCGTCTCGGGCCTGTCGGCCGAGGCCGGGCTGGGCGATCTGGTCGAGATCCGGCATGGCCGTGGCGTGCGTCGGCGGGGCGAGGTGCTGGCGCTGGCCCAGGGCACGGTGACCGTGCTGCCCGACGGCACGCCCGAGGGGCTGTCGGTGGGCGACCGCGTCGTGTTGACCGGCCCGGGCCATATCGCGCCGCATCGCGGCTGGCTTGGCCGGATCGTCGATCCGTTCGGCCAGCCGCTCGACGGCCGCCCGCTGATGCCGGGACCGGAACCGCGGCCGCTGCGCGCCGCGCCGCCCCCTGCCACCGCGCGCCGGGGCCTCGGCCCGCGGCTCGGCACCGGGCTTGCAGCCTTCGACACGCTTCTGCCCATCGTGCGCGGCCAGCGCATCGGCCTGTTCGCGGGTTCGGGCGTCGGCAAGTCGACGCTGCTGGCCAAGCTCGCCCGCGGCGTTCAGGCCGACATGGCGGTGATCGCCATGGTCGGCGAACGCGGCCGCGAGGTCGGCGAGTTCGTCTCGCATGTGCTGGGGCCCGAGGGCATGGCGCGCTCGGTGATCGTCGCGGCCACCTCCGACCAGTCGCCGATGGTGCGCCGCCGCGCGGCCTGGGCGGCGATGGCCGTGGCCGAGCATTTCCGCGACGAGGGCCACCATGTCCTGTTCCTCGCCGATTCGGTTACCCGCTTCGCCGAGGCGCATCGCGAGCTTGCCCTTGCCGCGGCCGAACCCGCGGCGCTGCGCGGCTATCCGCCCTCGACCGCGCAGGCGATCATGGCGCTTGCCGAACGCGCCGGCCCGGGCGTCGAGGGCGCGGGCGACATCACCGCCGTCTTCTCGGTGCTGGTGGCGGGCTCGGACATGGAAGAGCCGGTCGCCGACATCCTGCGCGGCGTGCTCGACGGCCATGTGGTGCTCGACCGGCGCATCGCCGAACGCGGGCGGTTCCCGGCAGTCGATCTGCTGCGCTCGGTCTCGCGCAGCCTGCCGCGGGCGGCCAGCGGTCCCGAGAACGCCCTGATCGCGCAGGCGCGTCGCCTGCTCGGGGCCTATGAC
The DNA here is from genome assembly GCF_004339675.1 of Rhodovulum steppense. GTDB lineage: Bacteria > Pseudomonadota > Alphaproteobacteria > Rhodobacterales > Rhodobacteraceae > Rhodovulum > Rhodovulum steppense. Next base: position 123,546 of record NZ_SLVM01000003.1, on the reverse strand, counting down.
CGCGCCGAGATGATGATCCAGGCGGGACTGTACGCCGCCGGGTCCGACCCCGAGATCGACGCCGCGATCCGGGTCTGGCCCGGGCTCGACGCCTTCCTCTCCGAAGACGCGCCAGGCGATGTCGCAACCAGCTTCGCCCGTCTGTCCGACGTCCTCGCGGCGGCCGATCCGGCCGGTTCCCGGGGCTGATCCGGCCCGGTGCGCCTCAGCCGCCGCGCAGCAATGTCAGCGCGGTCTGGCCCGGGCTGTAATTGCCGCCGCCCGAGGCGATCTCGCTGCGGATCAGGAACATCTTGATCAGCTTCTCGCGCTTGTCCGGGTCGGTGAACTGCGCCGCCTCGGAACTGCCGAACATCGCCTTGGCCTTGTCGCGATAGACTTCGAGCTGCCGGTCGAGATCCAGCGCGGCAAAGGCGGTGGGCAGCCCGAACGCGGTGTCGAAGACCTGCCGCAGCGGGCCCGAGCCCATCACGCTGAACCATTTGCCCCGGTCGCTTGACTCGTCCTGTGCGATGCCGCCCAGGTCGCGGTCGATGTTCAGCGCCAGGCGCATGTCGTTGTTCTGCTGGCCGACCGCCACCTCGAAGCTGCGCTCGCGATAGGCCTTGGCGATCCGTTCCGCAAAACCCGGCTCCTGGGTGCGTGGCGGGCCGGACCCGCCAAAGCCGAAGGCCTCGGCCAGCTTGAAATAGCTCTTGTCGGCCAGCTTGTTGGCCAGCGCGTCATCGGCGCTGGTGCCCTCGGACAGCACCTTTCGGATGAAGAATTTCGAGCCGATATCGTCCTGCAGCCCGAACGCCCCCAGCGCCACCTTCAGCAGCCGGTAGTCCGAGACGATCTCGTCCGCATTCGTGACCTTGCCGATCTTCTCCGCGAAATAGTCGATCTCGCGCTGAACCGTCGTGGATTTGTTGAAAGCCTCCTGCTGGCGCTCCATCGTGCGTTCGAGAAAGCGCCAGCCGGCGTAACCGCCGATCGGCAGGATCGGCTGAAAGCTCATGACGGCCTCGTACCCGCCAGCAGGCGTTCCTCGCGCGGCAACAGGCTGCGCAACGCCTTCAGCGCCTGGTAGTAATCCGCCGCCAGCACCGCCTGGGTGGCCAGTGTCAGCTGGGTGCGGCTGTCATGGTCGGTCAGCACCTGGCTCAGCTGTTCGATCCCGCGCAGCAATTGCGGGCGGATGTCCTCGGGCACCGAATCGCCCGACAGCACCAGTTGCGCCATGTAGCAGACCCGGCGCACGGGCGTGTTCACCTCTTCGGGGTGGATCGCGTCGCGCAGCCGCAGGATGTTGGCGTTGGGCGTCTTGATCGACAGTCGGGTGCGGCGGTCGCCATTCTCGATCACCGCGCCATTGACCAGCACCCGTTCCTTGGGACCCAGCTTCAGGACAAGACCGCTCATGCCTCCGCCTCCGATTTCCCGAGGCCGCGCATCACGGCGGTATTGATCTCGACCAGAGGGCCGACATCGGCCTTGCCGTTCAGCACCTCGCGGCTGTGATGGGTGGTGAATTCGAACAGGTAGAAGATGCGCGCGCGCAGTTGCGTCGGCAGCCCGTTGTCGCCATCGGCGACATCCGCGGCCAGCATCGTCCACAGCTTGCGGTTTTCGTGGATTGCGGCGGCGAGGGCGGGATAGTTCTTCCGTCCGTCGGCATCTGCGGCCTTCAGCCGGGCGGTGATGCGGGCAAAGGCCGCGTATTCGGTGGCGCGGGGGGGGCGGGTCTGGGCCTGGGTGGGGGCCGAATAGGCATTCCGGGCCATGTGCAGGGCGTTCACTGTCTGTCCTTCCGTTCTGAGAGGGGGCTAGGTGCGTCAGGAAAGGGCCGGGGCTTTTGCCCCGGCCCTGCCTTGCCTTAGCGGAAGAGCGACAGCAGGTTCTGCGGCGCCTGGTTGGCGATCGACAGCGACTGGGTGGCCAGCTGCTGCTGGACCTGCAACGCCTGGAGCCGGGCCGAGACCGCCTCCATGTCGGCATCGACCATCGAGCCGATGCCGGTTTTCATCGAGTCCATCAGCTTGCTGACGAAATCGTTCTGGGTCTCGAGCTGGTTCTGCGACGTGCCGAAGGCGGCGGCAGCGTCGATCGAGGTCTTGATCAGGCCGTCGATTGCCGCAAGCGCATTGGTGGCGCCGGTAGCGTCCGACACGTTGATCGCCTCGAGGGCACCCAGTCCGCCCGTCCCGGCATTCTTGAACTGCATGCTCACCGACAGGTCGTTCGCGCCGTTATTGGTCAGGCTGAGCGTTCCGGCGGCGGCGGCGTCATAGTCCACCTCGAGTCCGCTGATGCCGAGCGCCTCGATCTTGGCCTTCAGCGAGGTCGCGGCCACGGCCTCGGGCGTGGTCGAGTCGATATCCGCCTGCGAGAAGGTGTGGGTCACCGTCTTCTCGCCGATCCGCACGCTGAGGCTGTCGCCAACCTCGTAGGTCGCATCCAGGATGAGGATGTCGTCGGACCCGCCGGTGGCATCCAGCGAGAAGGCGGCGGCGTCCCCGTTGGTCGATGCACCGGTGGTGCCGGAGAACGCATCCTTGGCCGTATAGTCGCCGATCGAGAGATCCTGCGAGGCCACGTCGATCTTGGCCGAGGTCACCAGACCGGCCGAGTCGCGGTTCAGCGACGACAGCACCTCCATCGTGCCGGCGGTGCCGTCGATCAGGTTGACGCCGTTGAACTGGGCGGCGCCGACGACCGAGGCGACCTGCTCGCGCAGCGCGTTCACGTTGGCCTGGATCTTCGTCCGCTCTTCGTCGTTCGCGGCGCCCACGGACTGAACGATCTGGTCCTTCATGTCCTTGAGCAGGTCGGTGATCGATTCGGCTGCGTTGCGCGCCACCGAAACGGTCGCTTCGGCGCCCGACAGGCCGTCCGAGATCTTCTTGAAGCCCGAGACGTCGGCTTCCATCGTCTTGGCGATGGCCCAGACGGCGGCGTTGTCCTTGGCGGAGTCGATCGACTTGCCGGTCGAGATTTCCGACTGCACCTTGGCGAGGTTGTTGTTGATGCCCTTGAGGGTCTGCAGCGCGACCATTGCGCCGCTATTCGTGTTGATGCTGGACATGGTTCCGGTCCTTCCTTGCGTATGGCGCTTTGCGCCACGGGTTGAAGCCGCCTGTAACGACGATCCGAGGTGTTCTCACCCTTACGGCTGTGGAGAGGTCCCGTGCCGTGCCATCCATCTTCCGGACGCGGTCCCGAGCATTTCAGCTGCGGGTTAAACGACGGCTAATGAAACTGGGTATTACCGGGGCGTCTGGGCGAAAATGAGGCCTAGGCACGGCGGGTCAGCGACCCTTGCGTGGCGCCGATCGGGCTGCACTGGCCGCTCTTGTCATAGGTGCTGAGCGGCGCGGCCGGTTCGCGCGCGCGGCGCAGGGTTTCGGCCGCGCTGTCCACGCCGCGACGCACCGCCTCCAGCAGCCCGGCATTGCGCTCGGCCAGCGCCCTGAGCCGCGCCAGCCTGTCGGCATCCTCCTCGGGCGCCGCCGCCAGGGCCGCGGCCAGCCGTTCCTTCTCCTCGGCGATCCCGGTCAGCGCCGCGAAATCGGCCCGGCGCAGCGCCTCGGCCTCGCGCTCCAGAAGATCCTCCAGCGCCTCACTTGCCATCGGCCCGCTCCTTCAGCGCTTCGAACAGCCGTTCCGCCAGCCCGATTCCGCCCGCGCGCACCATCTCCCCGGCCTGCGCCTCGCGCAGGAACGAGGCGAACTGCGTCTCGCCCGCCCCGCCGGTGAACGGCCCCTGGGTCTCGCCCAGGCCGGCATGTTTCAGCATCTCGGCCAGGAACTGCGCCTCCAGCTTCTGCGCGGCCTCGCGCAGGCGCGTTTCCTGAACGGCGTGGCTCTGGCCGCCAACGGGTGCGGTAACGGGAGGCAGCATGGCATGATCCCTAAATTGCGAGTCGTTTTCCCGGTTATGCGGGGCAAGCGGTAAAGAAGCGGTAACCGCTTGTCGGCCAGTCTGCTCCCGACCAGTGGCAGAAGTCCGGCGATGCGCATGCAACCCTTTCCCCTTTTCGACCTTGCGGCGGGCGGCCTGCCCGTGCAGCCCGACGCGGCCCGTCCCGGCGCGGCGCTGCCCGGGGCAGAGCCCGGCGCCTTCCTTGCCGCCTTCGCCGGGGAACAGGGCGCCGCGCCCGCCCGCCTGCCCCCCGGCCTGTCCGACGGTTCCGGGGTGGCCGCGGCGCTGCCCCTGCACCTGGTCCCCGCCGATGACGGGGCCGGATCGACCGCCGGGCTTGCCCTGTGGCGCCCGGCCGAACCCGGCGCGCGTCTCGCGGCCGGGATGGCCCTGCTGCTTGGTTCCGCTGCGCAACCGACCGAGGAGCCGGTGCTCCGCGACCCCGCCGGGGACAACGGATCCCGGCCCGTCGCCGCATTCCCGCCCGCCGAGGCGACCGACGGGAATGCGGACAGCGTCCGCCCCGACATGGCGCCCCCGCTCGCCCCGCCCGCTCCGCTGGCAGGGTCCGACGACACCGACCCCGATACCGTTCCGCCGTCCCGCCGCGCCGATGCACCGCTCCCCGCGGCGGAACTGCGCGTTCCCGGGGCGGCAGGCCCCGCGATGCCCGGCGCGCCCCTTCCCGCCCCCGTCCTGGACCGCGTTGCCGAGCAGGTTGCCGCGCAGCGCCCCGCAGCGCCCGGCCGCGTCGATGCGTTTCCCGGGGCAGCGCCTGCCCGGCCCGCGCTGGGCTCCCCGGCGGATCCCGCAGCGCCCCGTGCGCCGGAGGTTACGCCCCCCGCCGCCGGGGCGTCCGCCACCGCGCGCCCCGATCCGGGCGCAGCCCCCCTCCCGTCCCGCGCCATGCCGCCCCCGGCCGAGGCACGGCAGCCCGGAACCGGCCCGGAGGCGCGCCCTGAAATCCAGCCCGAAACCCGGAACGAAACGCGCCCGGACCCGCGTCCCGTTCCCGCTCCGCCCGTGATGGCCGCGCGGCAGACGCCCCCCCTTGCCGCCCCCGCCGGGGCGGAGGCGCCGGAGCCGGAGGCTCTGCCGACGGGCGACGCCCCCTCCGCGGCCACGGATGACAGGCCGCCGCTTGCCGAGGCCCGCCCCGCCCCCCCGGCGATGCCCGGCAAATCAGGCCCCGACACCCCTGCAACGGCGCTGCGCCAGGCGGCGGATGCCGACCCCCAACCCGCGCGCGTCGGCAAGCGCGCGGTCCGCGCCGATCGGTCTGCCGACCTGCCACCCCCGGTCGGCCCCGTCCTGCGCCCCGATTCGGGCAGCGCGCCCGCCGCCGCCCTGGTCCCGCCCCAGGATGTCACGCCAACCGATCCCGCGCGCGCGTCCGCCGTGTCGGGCGATGGCGCCGTGACCGAGACCGCGGCGCGCGGCGATGCGCCCGGACCCGAACGCCCGGGCGCCGACGCGCCCCGGTCTTCCGTCCCCGCGCCGCAGCTTGCCGATGCCCCGCGCCCGGCGATGCGCACCATGGCCGAGGCCCTGCACCGGGCCGCCGACGGCGCGGTGGAACTGACGCTCAGCCCCGAGGAACTGGGCCGGGTGCGCCTGACGCTGGCGCCGGGCGAGAACGGCATCACCGTCACGATCAATGCCGACCGCGCCGATACGCTCGACCTGATGCGCCGCCATGCCGACCTTCTGGGCAATGCGATGCGCGAGCTTGGCTATGGCGAGGTGGTGCTCGATTTCCGGGGCAAGGGCGGGCGGCAGGGGCAGGCCCCTGACAGTGCCCCCACCCCCGGCATGACGGGCGATGACAGCGCCCCGTCCGCCCCACCCGCGACCGCAGGCCGGACCATGGCCGCGGGCGGGCTCGACCTGCGCCTTTGAACGGAGTGATCCAGATGACCAGCGTGACCTACCCGACCGCCGCCACGACCACCGCCGCCACGACCACCGCCGCCTCGCCCAGCGCCAAGGCCGCCAATATCAGCAGCGATTTCGAGACCTTCCTCAAGATGCTGACGGTCCAGATGAAGAACCAGGATCCGCTCAATCCGATCGAGTCGACCGATTATGCGGTGCAGCTCGCGACCTTTTCGGGGGTGGAACAGCAGGTGCGCACCAACGACCTGCTCAAGCAACTGACCGAGAACATGGGCGGCGCCGGGCTCGCGCAATACGGCACCTGGGTCGGGATGGAGGGGCGCGCCGCGGTGCCCGCACAGTTCACGGGCACTCCGATCACGGTCCTGCCCCAGCCCCTGCCTGCGGCCGACAGCGCCCAGCTTGTCGTGCGCAACGCCAGTGGCCGCGAAGTGCAGCGCCTGCCCATCGCCACCGATGGCTCGCCGGTGCAATGGACCGGTGTGGGACAGGACGGGGCCACGCTTGCCTCGGGCCGCTACAGCTTCGTGGTCGAGAGCTTTTCGGAAGGCGCGCGCATCGGCGAAAGCGCGGCCGAGATCTATGCCCCCATCGTCGAGGTGCGCAGCGATGCCAGCGGCGTCAAGCTGGTCTTCCAGGGCGGCGGCGAGACATCGGCCAGCAACGTGACCGCGCTGCGCCAGCCGGGCTGAGGCCGCTCAGACCAGCAGCGCCAGCGCCACCGCCGCACCGCCCGCCACCGCGCCCAGCCCCGCCCACAAGGCGGGCTTCAGCGCCCTGGATCGCGTCGGCTCGGGCGGCGGGTTCGACTGGCGGATCAGCGCGGCCTCGGCCATTTCCGGCAGCCGCGGGCCGAACCGCGCCAGCACCAGCGCGGTGCGCCTCAGATCCCGGATCAGCGCCTTGGGTCCGATATTCTGCTTGATGTAGTCCTCGACGATGGGCCGGGCGACTTCCCAGATATTGATCGACGGGTTCAGCGACCGCGACACCCCCTCGACCACGACCATCGTGCGCTGCAGCAGGATCAGTTCGGTCCGCGTCGCCATGCCGAAGCGTTCGGTGACCTCGAACAGATAGGCCAGAAGCCGGGCCATCGAGATATGGCTCGCATCCATCCCGAAGATCGGCTCGCCGACCGAGCGCAACGCCTGCGCGAACTCGTCGATATCGCGGTCATAGGGAACGTATCCGGCCTCGAAATGCACCTCGGCCACCCGGCGGTAATCGCGCCGGATGAAGCCGAACAGGATCTCGGCATAGACCCGGCGGGTATATTCGTCGATCCGCCCCATGATGCCGAAATCGAACACCAGGATATCGCCGTTCGGCGCGACCTTCATGTTGCCCTGGTGCATGTCGGCATGAAAGAACCCGTCGCGCAGCGCATGCCGCAGGAACATCGACAGCACCCGCTCGCCCAGCACCCGCCGGTCATGCCCCGCCGCGTCCAGCGCCGCATTGTCGCCGATCGGCTCGCCCTCGCACCAGCCCAGCGTCATCACCCGCTTGCCCGACAGCGGCCAGATCACCCGCGGCACGACAAACCCCGCATCGCCCTCGGTATTCGCCGCGAACTCGCCCGCCGCCGCCGTCTCGATCCGCAGGTCCAGCTCGCCCGCCACCACGCTGTCGAAATGCGCGATCACGCCGGTCGGCCGCAGCCGCCGCGAGAACGGCGCCAGGATCTCGATGGTCGAGGCCGCCAGGTAGAACGCATCCACATCCTTGCGGAAATCGCGCTCGATATTCGGCCGCAGCACCTTGACCGCCACCAGTTCCCCGGTCTCGCGCACCCGTGCCTTGTGCACCTGCGCGATCGAGGCCGCCGCGATCGGTTCCGAGAACTCCGAGAACAGCTCGTCCGCCGGGCGGCCCAGCTCCAGCCCCACGGTTTCCTTCGCCACCTCGATCGGAAACGGCGGCAGCTTGTCCTGCAACACGCGCAGCTGCACCGCCAGCTCGTCGCCCACCACATCGGGCCGGGTCGAGAGGATCTGGCCGAACTTGATATAGGCCGGCCCCAGCGCGGTCAGCGCCCGCGTCACCGGGGGCTGGTCGGGATCGCCCTTCTTGCCCAGCACCTTGAACGGCCAGCCCAGGATGCGCGCCGCCACCCGCACGCTGGCGGGCGCCTCCATCGCCTCAAGGACAAAGCGGTTCGCGCCCGTGCGCTCGAAGGTGGCCAGCGTCTGCACCAGCCGGACGATATTGTGGGGACCGCGCACCTAGATCTTCCAGCCCGAATGCAGCGCCGCGATGCCCATCGACATGTTGCGGTATTTCACCTGCTCGAACCCGGCCCGGCGGATCATGTCGGCAAACGTGTCCTGATCGGGGAACTTGCGGATCGATTCCACTAGGTATTGATAGCTGCCGCGATCGTTCGTCACGATCTGCCCCATCACCGGGATCACGTTGAAGGAATAGCGGTCATAGGCCCATTGCAGCATCGGGTTGGGCATCTGGCTGAATTCCAGAACCATCAGCCGCCCGCCGGGGCGCAGCACGCGATAGGCCTCGTTCAGCCAGTCCTGGATGCGGGTGACATTGCGGGTGCCGAAGGCGTTGGTCACCACGTCGAAACTGCCCGTCTCGAAAGGCAGCGCCATCGCGTCGCCCACCACCCAGTCCAGATCCTCGCCCAGCCGCTCGGCCTCGGCGCGTTTCTGGCCCTCGACCAGCATCGACTCGGTCAGGTCGCAGACCACCGCCTGCGCCCCCGGCGCGCGCTTGAGGAACCGGAACGCGATATCGCCCGTGCCGCCCGCCACATCCAGCAGCCTTTGCCAGGGCTGCGGCGCCAGCCAGTCCATCATCGCATCCTTCCAGACGCGGTGAATGCCCGCCGACATCAGATCGTTCATCAGGTCATAGCGCGAGGCGACGCGGGTAAAGACCCCGTGCACCATCCCCGCCTTTTCCTCTTCGGGCACCGTCTGGAAACCGAAATGCGTGGTGTTCTGGGCTTGCTCTGTCATGGGCCTTGCCGTTGATCTGCCGCGCCCTTCTTATAGGGCGCCCTGCGGGGACTACAATGCGAAGCGGACCACAAGGAAGGCCCCGATGCCCGAATTGCCAGAGGTAGAGACAGTGCGTCGCGGCCTGTCGCCGGTGCTGGAGGGCCGGGTGATCGCCCGCGCACAGGTCAACCGCCCCGACCTGCGCTGGCCCTTTCCCGAAGGGATGGCCGACCGGCTGACCGGCGCGCGGGTGATCCGGCTGGGGCGGCGGTCGAAATACCTGCTGGCCGATCTCGACACCGGCGAGACGCTGATCTGGCATCTGGGCATGTCGGGCCGGGTGCTGGTCTCGGGGCAGATGCTGGGCGCGTTCGTCCACGCCCATCCCGCGCCCGAGAAACACGATCATGTCGTGCTGGATATCGAGGGCGGCGCGCGCATCACCTTCAACGACCCGCGCCGCTTCGGCGCGATGGACCTGATCGCGACCGACCGCCTGGAAACCCATCGCCTTCTGGCGGGGCTTGGCCCGGAACCGCTCGGCAACGCCTTCGACGAACCCTATCTGGTGGCCCGCCTGCGCGGCCGGATGACGCCGATCAAGGCCGCGCTGCTGGATCAGCATGTCGTGGCGGGGCTGGGCAATATCTATGTCTGCGAGGCGCTGCACCGCGCGGGCATCTCGCCGAAACGGCAGGCGGGCCGGATTGCCGCACCCCGCGCGGCAAGCCTCGTGCCCGTGATCCGCGACGTTCTGGCCGAGGCGATCGAGGCGGGCGGATCGTCCTTGCGCGATTACCGCCGAACCGACGGGGAACTCGGCTATTTCCAGCATGCGTTCCGCGCCTATGGCCGCGCGGGCGGGCCCTGCCCGACCCCCGGTTGTGGCGGGACAATCGGGCGAATCGTCCAGTCCGGGCGGTCGACCTTCTACTGTCCGCAATGCCAAAGATAGCTTGAAAGCCCGGGCCAGAAGGTTAAGGGTTCGGCTCCGAACGGAACGGAGGCGAGCCCCAGATGGCTTACAAGACGCTGATCGTCGAGATCGAAGACCATGTCGCGCTGATCCGGCTGAACCGGCCCGACGCGCTGAACGCGCTGAATGCCGAGCTGATGGCCGAACTGGCCGACGCGGTGGCCCAGGCCAACGCCAATGACAAGGTGCGCTGCATCGTGCTGACCGGCTCGGAAAAGGCGTTCGCCGCCGGGGCCGACATTCGCGAGATGAGCCAGAAAAGCTTTGTCGACGTCTTCGCGGGCGACCTCTTCACCCCCGAGACCGAACGCTTTCTCGCCTGCCGCAAGCCGATCATCGCGGCCGTGTCGGGCTATTGCCTCGGCGGGGGCTGCGAACTGGCCCTGATGTGCGATTTCATCATCGCCGCCGACACCGCGAAATTCGGCCAGCCCGAGATCAATCTGGGCGTGGTCGCGGGCATCGGCGGCACCCAGCGGCTGACCCGCATCATCGGCAAGTCCAAGGCGATGGACATGCACCTGACCGGCCGCTTCATGGATGCCGAAGAGGCGGAACGCTCGGGGCTGGTCAGCCGCGTGGTGCCCGCCAAGAAGCTGATGGAAGAGGCGATGGCCGCCGCCCAGAAGATCGCCGAGAAATCGGCGCTGACCGCGATGGCCGTCAAGGAATGCGTCAACCGCAGCTACGAGACGACCCTGCGCGAGGGGCTGCTGTTCGAGCGGCGCATGTTCCACATGATGTTCGCCACCGAGGACCAGACCGAGGGCATGCAGGCTTTCGTCGAGAAACGCGAACCGCAGTTCCGCGACAAGTAGTCCCGCGAAATAGCCTCGCGGGGGGGCCGAAAAAAGTCATATGGAATTCATATGGGTTTCATATGGAATTCCGATCCGGTTTTTCGGCCTTTCCTTCGGTCCCGATCTGCCCTATAGGCCGGGGCCTGCATGCGCGTGAGGCCCGCTCTGGCCGGAATCAGCCGGTGATCTGGACACCCGGCCGGGAACTCGTCGCGCGAGGATTTTGAACGACGACCCGGACACAGAGGTATCTGAAAACCATGGCAAATTCGCCCCAGGCCAAGAAACGCGCCCGCCAGATCGAACGCCGCACCGCGGTGAACAAGGCCCGCCGCTCGCGCATCCGCACCTTCCTTCGCAAGGTCGAGGAGGCCATCGCGACCGGCGACCAGGCCGCCGCCACCGCCGCCCTCCGCCTCGCCCAACCCGAACTGATGCGCGGCGTGACAAAAGGCGTCGTCCACAAGAACACCGCCGCCCGCAAGATCTCGCGGCTGTCGGCCCGGGTGAAGGCTCTGGGGGCCTGATCGGCCATAAAAACAAGGCATTTCAGGGGCGTGGCGCAGGCCGCGCCCCTTTGCTTTCGGGCCGATCACTTCGCCCGCGTGGCGGTCCGGACACGGGGTCCGGATTCGTTTCCGGTAAAGCTTCCGTCAAGGCCGAAGTTCTGTTGCGCCCCTCGCAGGGGGCGGTCTACCGTCTTGCAAGCGATTCATATCGACTTGGGGGGACATGGCGCACGCGGTCCCCGCGGATGTTCCGAGGGCCGTGGGTGCGCGGCCGGGGCGTCTTCGGGGAGCAATCCGGAACTCGCGAATAGGGGATTCGTGAAGATCGGACGCGACACAGGCGTTGCCCGGCGGATACCGCCCGGAACGGCCTGAGCCTCATGTCCATTGTTGCCCGCGCGGAAGCGGAGCCGAACGGAACAGGAACCGGTGCCTGGGAGCGGGTGCGACCGGGAGTGTCTCGGTCGCTCTTCTGTCCGACTGGTGCGGGCCGGGTCTTTGACCTCTCTCGTCGGTTGGGCGTGGGGGCGTGTGCGTTTTGCCAAAACGGCGGGGGCACTCGTCAGCCGGATGATCTGGGACGGAGCGAAAGCGGGCGAAGATGACAGAAGACACCTGGGGACGTGTTTGCAGGGACCTCGAAAAAACGATCGGAAAGAACAACTATGTGACCTGGATCGCACCGCTCGAGTTCCATGCTCTCGAGAACGGGGTCGCACGGTTCGGAGTGCCGACGAATTTCGTCGGTGAATGGGTCAAGCGAAACTTCGGGGACCGGATCGTCGAACATCTCGTTCGAAACGGCGTGGTGGTCGATCGGCTGGAATTCGCCGTGTCCGGTGCGAAAGCGTCCGTTGCCGCGGCGACGCGGCCCGCGCCCCAGCCCGAAGCGCGCAGCGATGTCGACCTGCCCGGTGCAACCCTGGACGCGCGCTTCACCTTCGAGACCTTCGTGACCGGCAAGCCGAACGAACTGGCCCACGCCGCGGCGCGCCGCGTGGCCGAGGGCGGGGCGGTAACATTCAACCCGCTGTTCCTGTATGGCGGCGTCGGGCTCGGCAAGACCCACCTGATGCATGCCATTGCCTGGGAATTGCGCGAACGCGTGCCCGAGGCCAAGGTGGTCTACCTGTCGGCCGAGCAGTTCATGTACCGCTTCGTGCAGGCGCTGCGCGAGCGCGACATGATGGGCTTCAAGTCGCTGTTCCGCTCGGTCGATGTGCTGATGGTGGACGATGTGCAGTTCATCGCGGGCAAGGATTCCACGCAAGAGGAGTTCTTCCATACGTTCAATGCGCTAGTCGATCAGGGCAAGCAGATCGTCATCTCGGCCGACCGCGCGCCGGGCGAGATCAAGGATCTCGAGGACCGGATCAAGAGCCGCCTGCAATGCGGGCTGGTGGTGGACCTGCACCCCACCGATTACGAACTGCGCCTCGGGATTCTGCAGCAGAAGGTGGACATGTATCGCCAGCAATATCCCGGTCTGGTGATTTCCGACGGGGTGCTGGAATTCCTGGCGCACCGGATCACGACCAATGTCCGCGTGCTGGAGGGCGCGTTGACCCGGCTCTTTGCCTTTGCCTCGCTGGTGGGCAAGGAAATCACGCTGGATCTGGCGCAGGATTGTCTGGCCGATATCCTGCGGGCGTCCGAGCGCAAGGTCACGGTCGAGGAAATCCAGCGCAAGGTCAGCGAGCATTTCAACATGCGGCTTGCCGACATGGTCGGGCCGAAGCGGCACCGCACCATCGCGCGGCCGCGCCAGATCGCGATGTGGCTGGCCAAGCAACTGACCCAGCGCAGCCTTCCAGAGATCGGGCGCCGTTTCGGCGGGCGCGACCACACCACGGTGATGCACGCCGTCAAGCGCATCGAGGAATTGCGCGCGACGGACTCGCAGATTGCCGAGGATCTGGAAATGCTGCGCCGCACGTTGGAAGGCTGAGGGCGCTCGGCTACGGCCTTGACGCCCTTGCGAAAGTCTCGGACAGTCCAGAAAACGCTTGAGCCGGGGGGCGGAACCGCTACGGTTCGCCTCCCGTCGGCATGAGGAGCGAGGGCATGAAATTCAGCATCGAACGCGGCACCCTTCTGAGGGCGGTCGGTCAGGCGCAATCTGTGGTCGAGCGGCGCAACACGATCCCGATCCTGGCCAATGTGCTGATAGAGGCCGAGGGGGACAAGGTCAGCTTTCGCGCCACCGATCTGGATATCGAGGTGGTCGACAAGGTGCCCGCCCAGGTCGAGCGGGCGGGCGCGACCACGGTGCCCGCGGTGACCCTGCACGAGATCGTGCGCAAGCTGCCCGACGGCGCGCTGGTCGAGCTGGCCGATGACGGGGCCGCGGGGCGGATGACGGTGCGGGCCGGGCGATCGCATTTCACGCTGGCCACGCTGCCGCGCGAGGATTTCCCGGTGATGGCCTCGGCCGAGTATTCGTCGAATTTCGCGGCCCCCGCCCCGGTTCTGCGGCGGTTGTTCGACAAGTCGAAATTCGCGATCTCGACCGAGGAGACCCGCTATTACCTGAACGGCGTCTACATGCATGTGGCCGATGGCGAGGGTGGCCGGGTGCTGCGCTGCGTGGCGACCGACGGCCACCGGCTGGCGCGGATCGATGCGGCCCTGCCCGAAGGCGCCGAGACGATGCCGGGCGTGATCGTCCCGCGCAAGACGGTGGGCGAGCTGCGCAAGTTGCTGGACGATGACGAGGCGCAGATCGCGGTCTCGGTCAGCGAGACCAAGGTGCGCTTTGCCACGCCCGAGATCACGCTGACCTCCAAGGTGATTGATGGCACCTTCCCCGATTACAGCCGGGTGATCCCGACCGGGAACACCCGCCGTCTTGAGGTTGATGCCGCCGAATTCGCCCAGGCGGTCGATCGCGTGGCGACGGTCAGTTCGGAACGGTCGCGCGCGGTCAAGCTGGCGCTCGAGGAGGACCGGCTGACGCTGTCGGTCAATGCCCCCGACAGCGGCGCCGCCGAGGAGGAACTGGCCGTTGCCTATGGCGACGAGCGGCTGGAGATCGGGTTCAACGCGAAATACCTGCTGGAAATCGCCAGCCAGGTGGACCGCGAGAACGCGGTGTTCCTGTTCAACTCGGCGGGCGATCCGACGCTGATGCGCGAGGGCAATGACAGCTCTGCGGTCTATGTCGTGATGCCGATGCGGGTCTAGCCCTTCTTCGCCGGATTGCCTCCGGCGGGGATATTTCCGGCCAGAAGAAGGACAGGGCGTGCTCAGGCTCGCGGTGACAGGCTTGACGCTGGCCCAGTTCCGCTCGCATTCGCGGGCGCGGCTGGCGCTGGACGGACGGCCGGTGGCGATCTTCGGACCGAACGGGGCGGGCAAGACCAATCTTCTGGAGGCGGTGTCGCTGTTGTCGCCGGGTCGGGGCCTGCGCCGGGCGGCGGCCGAGGATCTGGCGCGGGCGCCGGGGGCGCTGGGCTGGAAGGTCGGCGCGGTTCTGGACGTTCCCGGTCAGGTCCATGAGGTCGAGACCTGGGCCGAGCCGGGCGGAACGCGGCAGGTCCGGATCGACGGCAAGGCGGCGGCGCAGGTGGCGCTTGGGCGGATCGCGCGGGTGTTGTGGCTGGTGCCCGCGATGGACCGGCTGTGGATCGAGGGGGCCGAGGGGCGGCGGCGGTTCCTGGACCGGATCGCGCTGAGTTTCGAGCCCGCCCATGCCGAGGCCGTGCTGGCCTATGACAAGGCCATGCGCGAGCGCAACCGGCTGCTGCGGGACGAGGTGCGGGATGCCCATTGGTTCGCCGCGCTCGAAGGGCAGATGGCCGAGGCGGGCGCGGCGATCGGGATGAATCGGCGCGCGGCTCTGGCGCGTCTGGCGGCGGCGCAGGAGGGCGCCGAGACGGCGTTTCCTGCGGCGGACCTGGCGCTGTCGGGACCTGACGGGGCCGATCCCGAAACGGCCGAGGCGCTGGGGGGCGCGCTGGCGGCGGGGCGGGGGCGCGACATGGCGGCGGGGCGCACGCTGACCGGGCCGCACCGCGCCGATCTTGAGGCGGTGTTCACCGCCAAGGGCGTTCCCGCGCGGCATTGTTCGACCGGCGAGCAGAAGGCGCTGTTGATCGCGCTGATCCTGGCCAATGCGCGCGCGCTGGCGGCGGATTTCGGGGCGCCGCCCCTGGTGTTGCTGGACGAGGTGGCGGCGCATCTGGATGCGGGGCGGCGGGCGGCGCTTTACGACGAGATCTGCGCGCTGGGCGCGCAAGCCTGGATGACGGGCACCGGGGCGGAGCTGTTCGAGACGCTGGGCGGCCGGGCGCAATATCTGGAAGTCATGGAAACCGATGGCACAAGCCATGTGGCGGAAAGGGAAATGCGGTGAATGTGACGGGTTCGGAACTGTTACTCTATGCGGGAACGATGTTCGTTCTGTTCCTGACGCCCGGTCCGGTCTGGGTGGCACTGGCGGCGCGGGCGCTGTCGGGCGGGTTCCGGGCGGCCTGGCCGCTGGCGCTGGGCGTGGTGATCGGCGATGCACTCTGGCCGCTGCTGGCGATCCTGGGGGTCAGCTGGGTGGTCTCGTCCTACGGCGAGATCCTCGTGGTGCTGCGCTATGTGGCAAGCCTTGTGTTCCTGGTCATGGGCGTCCTTCTGATCCGCCATGCCGGGGCCGCGATCTCGACCGACAGCCGACTCACGCGCCCGGGGCTCTGGCCGGGGTTCCTGGCGGGGCTTCTGGCGATCCTGGGCAATCCCAAGGCGATCCTGTTCTACATGGGGGTTCTACCGGGCTTCTTCGATCTCAGCCGGGTGGGCGCGCCGGATATTGCGGCGATCGTGGCGATCTCGATGGCGGTTCCGTTCGCCGGGAACCTGGTCTTTGCGCTGTTCGTGGACCGGGCGCGGCGGACGCTGACCTCGCCCACGGCGCTGAGGCGGACGAACCGCATTGCGGGCGGGCTGCTGATCCTTGTGGGGCTGGTGATCCCGTTCACCTGACACCAAATATTGTGGGTGGCGCGTGACATTCCCACCACGAGACCGTATAAATCGCGCAGAAGAAAAAGGAACGCTGACATGGCGGAAAACGCGCGGCAGGCCGAGGAATACGGCGCCGATTCCATCAAGGTTCTCAAGGGCCTGGAGGCGGTGCGCAAGCGCCCCGGCATGTATATCGGCGATACCGATGACGGGTCGGGCCTGCACCACATGGTCTACGAGGTGGTGGATAACGGCATCGACGAGGCGCTGGCGGGTCATGCCGATCATGTGAGCGTCAGGATCCACGCCGATTCCAGTGTCTCGGTCAGCGATAACGGCCGCGGGATTCCCGTGGGCATCCACGAGGAAGAAGGCGTCTCGGCGGCCGAGGTCATCATGACCCAGCTGCATGCGGGCGGCAAATTCGACCAGAATTCCTACAAGGTCTCGGGCGGGTTGCATGGCGTGGGCGTGTCGGTCGTGAACGCGCTGTCGGACTGGCTTGATCTGCGGATCTGGCGCGACGGCAAGGAGCATTACGCCCGGTTCGAGCGTGGCGACACGGTCGAGCATCTGCGCGTGGTCGGGCCGTCCGAGGGACGCAAGGGGACCGAGGTGCGGTTCCTGGCCTCGCTCGACACGTTCTCGAACCTCGACTATGTCTTCAAGACGCTGGAAAACCGGCTGCGGGAACTGGCCTTCCTGAATTCGGGCGTGCGCATCGTTCTGGAGGACGAGCGCCCGGCCGAACCGCTGCGGGCCGAGCTGTTCTACGAAGGGGGCGTGCGAGAATTCGTGCGCTATCTCGACCGTCACAAGACGGCGGTCATGCCTGACCCGATCTTCATGACCGGCGAGCGGGACGGGATCGGCGTGGAAATCGCGATGTGGTGGAACGACAGCTACCACGAGACGGTGCTGCCCTTTACCAACAATATCCCCCAGCGCGATGGGGGCACCCACCTTGCGGGCTTTCGCGGGGCGCTGACCCGGACGATCAACAATTACGCGATGTCGAGCGGCATCGCCAAGCGCGAGAAGGTGAATTTCACCGGCGATGACGCGCGCGAAGGGCTGACCTGCGTGCTGTCGGTCAAGGTGCCAGATCCGAAATTCTCGAGCCAGACCAAGGACAAGCTGGTCAGTTCCGAGGTGCGGCCCGCGGTCGAGAGCCTTGTGAACGAGAAGCTGGCCGAATGGTTCGAGGAGAACCCGCAGCAGGCACGCCAGATCGTCGGCAAGATCATCGAGGCGGCGCTGGCGCGCGAGGCGGCGCGCAAGGCCCGCGAACTGACCCGGCGCAAGACGGCGATGGATGTGGCCAGCCTGCCCGGCAAGCTTGCCGATTGCCAGGAACGCGATCCGGCCAAGTCCGAAATCTTCCTGGTCGAGGGCGACAGCGCGGGCGGGTCGGCGAAACAGGGGCGGTCGCGGGCCAATCAGGCGGTTCTGCCGCTGCGCGGCAAGATCCTGAACGTGGAACGCGCGCGCTTCGACCGGATGCTGTCGAGCCAGGAGATCGGCACGCTGATCACCGCACTCGGCACCGGCATCGGGCGCGACGAGTTCGACATTTCCAAGCTGCGCTACCACAAGATCGTCATCATGACCGACGCCGATGTGGACGGCGCGCATATCCGCACGCTTCTCTTGACGTTCTTCTTCCGGCAGATGCCGCAGGTGATCGAGGGGGGCTTTCTCTACATCGCGCAGCCGCCGTTGTTCAAGGTCAGCCGCGGCAAGTCCGAGGTCTATCTGAAGGATCAGGCCGCGCTTGAGGATTACCTGATCGCCATGGGCATCGAGGGCGCGGTTCTGCGGCTGGGCTCTGGTGAAGAAATCGTGGGGCAGGACCTCGCCCGCGTGGTCGAGGAGGCGCGGCAGGTGCGGCGCATCCTTCAGGCGTTCCCGACGCATTACCCGTCGCATATCCTGGAACAGGCCGCGATCGCCGGTGCCTTTCTGGCGGGCCAGATCGACATGGACCTTCAGGGGGTAGCCGACCGCGTGGCGCAGCGGCTGGACCTGATCGCTTTGGAATACGAGCGCGGCTGGCAGGGGCGGCCGACCCAGGACCACGGTCTGCGTTTTGCCCGGGTGGTGCGCGGTGTCGAGGAGGTCCGCGTGCTGGACGGGCAGGTGCTGCGCTCGGCCGAGGCGCGGCGGCTTGGCGGGTTCACCGAAAAGCTGCAGGAGGTCTACGGGGCAACCGCGGCGCTAGTACGCAAGGACCGGGACCAGCCGATTCACGCGCCCAGCGGGCTGCTGGACGCGATCCTTGCCGAGGGCGAAAAGGGCCTGACATTGCAGCGCTACAAGGGGTTGGGCGAAATGAACCCCGACCAGTTGTGGGAGACGACGCTCGATCCCGAGGCGCGCACCTTGCTTCAGGTGCGCATCGAGGATCTGGCCGAGGCGGACGACATCTTTACCAAGCTGATGGGCGATGTCGTGGAGCCCCGGCGCGAGTTCATCCAGCAGAACGCGCTGAGCGTGGCCAATCTGGATTTCTGATCCGGTCTGACCGTTCGATTTGTTCCGAAGCGCCCCGTGCTGCCCTTGGACGTGCACGGTTTTGGCCTCATTCCGAACTTAGAATCTGGGCATGGACGCCCGGCGCAGCACGGCGCCGGGCCTTCAGGCAACATGCGAGGACAGACATGGCCCGAAGCTTCGGTGACGCCCGCCCGCTCGACGACGACACCTGCCTTTGTTGCGGCGACAATGTCGCCGTCGCCGCACTCGCGGCGCTGCTGCTCGGCCCCTTCGGCATGTTCTATGCCACGAGGGTCGGCGCCATCGTGATGATCGTGCTGACCGTTCTTGTCGCGCTGCCGACGCTGGGTTTCGGGGTGCTGCTGACCCTGCCGATCTGCGTGCTTTGGGCGGTCCTTGCGGCGATGCGCAACGCCTCGCACGCCGGAGCGCAGCCTGTCTGAACGGGCTTGTTTGCCGACTGACGGCGATTATGCTTGAAATCGGTGTTGCTGCCGCGGGGCGGGTGGATGAGCGGGCTGCTGGCGCTTCTCGACGACGTGGCGGCCATCGCCAAGGTGGCGGCGGCCTCGGTGGACGATGTCGTGGGGCAGGCCGTCAAGGCATCCTCCAAGGCCGCAGGGGCGGTGATCGACGATGCCGCCGTAACGCCGAAATACGTCCATGGCTTTTCCGCCGACCGCGAATTGCCGATCGTCTGGAGCATCGCCAGGGGGTCGGCCTTCAACAAGCTGGTGATCCTGTTGCCGCTGGCGCTGTTGTTGTCGGTCTTTGCGCCATGGGCGATTGCGCCGCTGCTGATGCTGGGGGGCGCCTATCTGTGCTTCGAGGGGGCAGAAAAGATCTGGCACGCGCTGCACCCCGGCCATGACGGGCAGGCGCTGGTCCACCGGAAAGAGGCCGACCCCCACCTGGAAGCGAAAAAGGTGAAAGGGGCGATCAAGACCGATTTCATCCTGTCGGCCGAGATCATGACGATCACCCTGGCCGCACTGCCCGACGGGATGGCGTTGTGGCAGGTGGCCGGTGCCCTGGCGGTGGCGGGGCTGATCATCACGGTTGCGGTCTATGGCGTTGTCGGGCTGATCGTGAAGGCCGACGACGCGGGGCTTGCCATGGCCGCAAGGGGGCGGCTGGCGGCAATCCGGGCGCTGGGCGTCGGTATCGTGCGCGGCATGCCGCATTTCATGCGGCTTCTGGTTATTGTCGGCACTGCGGCCATGATCTGGGTCGGAGGCTCGATCATCGTCCACGGCCTTTACGAACTGGGGGTAAAGGCGCCCTATCTCGGCATCCACCATCTTGCGTCCGCTGCGGCCCAGGCCGTTCCCGATCAGGTCCGTGCGGCTACCGAATGGGCGGTGACCGCCGGGCTTGACGGAATGATCGGCCTTCTGCTGGGTGCGCTGATGATCCCGCTGGTGAAATTCGCGGTCATGCCGGTGATGGGGTTGTTCTCGCGCAACGTCTGAGACCAGCGCGCGCCCCGGCAACGTTCCCTTGTCCTTCGCCGACTACAGTGTGGACTGTTGTTGTTTTCCTGCGGTTTTCGGTCCGTCGCCGGTCAATCCGCGAAAGATGTGAGGGTTCAAGCCGGCGAGAGGTGCTCAGGACATGATGGCCCATCGCGACAGATCCCGAAACGGAACCGAAATCGCCGCAATCCCGATGCGCTGGAGTTCGGACGGAACGCTTTTCGTGCTGATGGTCGCCGCGCGCGGTTCGGGGCGCTGGGTCATGCCCAAGGGATGGCGCATCAACGGAGCGATCCCATGGAAATCCGCCGAAATCCAGGCTCTGGATCGCGCCGGTGCCGTTGGCCATGTCGGCATCAACCCTATCGGCCGTTACCGTTACGATAGGATCATGCCGGATGGCGCGGCGATCTCCTGCGAGGTCGAGTTGTTTCCGATGCTGGTCGAACGATTGCGGCGCGACTGGAAGTATCGCCGGACCCGGCGGCGGCGCTGGTTCGAAGTGGCCGTGGCCGCAACTCAGGTCGAGGAGGCCGAACTCGCCGAGTTCTTGCGCAAGCTCTCCTGCAAGCCACCGCAGCGCACCGCGCTTGGCAGCCTGTTTTCCTGGTTCGACTGACAGGCCCCGTCGGCCGACCGGATGATGATCCGGCCGACCGGCGGCCAGGCCGCCTAGGCGGGCGACAGGGAACCGAAGATGCTCTCGCGGTGCTGGTCGAGATAGATCCTCAGCCAGGGCGTGTAGGCGTCGGGCTCGTCCCTTACCGCACGGTCGAGGTCGCGCAGGTCGATCCACCTGACATCCATCACCTCGTCGGGGTTCATCTCGATCCGCAGGTCAGGCCCGGCGGGCGCGACGAAGATATCGACCACCTCATGCTCGATCAGCCCGTTGCCCACATCGGCGCGGTATTCCACCCGCTGGCGGAAATCGAGCGGCAGGCCGGTGATCCCCAATTCCTCGCGCAGCCGACGTCTTGCACAATCCTCGGCGCTTTCGTCCCATGCGGGATGGGTGCAGCAGGTATTCGTCCAGAAACCGGGCGTGTGATACTTGCCCAGCGCCCGGCGCTGCAACAGCACCCGGTCGCCATCCATCACGAAGACCGAGATCGCCTTGTGCCGAAGGCCCTGTCTGTGGGCCTCCAGCTTCTCGACGGGGGTCAGTTCGCCATTCACCCAGGCCGGGATCATCTCGCTCATGTGTATTGCGGCGAGACGAGGCCGGTCAGGTGGGCGACGTTCTTGATGCCGATCTTGATATGGGCCAGCGGGCGCTTCTTCGTCAGCTTCTTGTTCATGTAGCTTTCGAAGGTCAGCCTTTGCACGTCCACGTCATGGCAGAGCGAGACAAACCGCTCGCGCCGTTCGTCGCTGTGGTAATAGGCATCCTGCATGCTTTGCAGGGCGCGGAAGGTCATCTTGTGATCCTTCATGAACATCTGGCGCGCCAGTTTCAGATCCGACGCCCGTCCCGAGGCCAGCGCCGCGGACACCGCCATCGCGCCGATCCGCCCGCCATACATGGCGTAATAGATGCCCTCGCCCGAGGATGGCGCCACGGTGCCCGCGGCATCGCCCACCACGACCACGTCGCGGCCATTGTCCCAGCGATCCATCGGGCGCAGCGGGATCGGCGCGCCCTCTTTCCGCAGCGTCTCGGCCTGCTCCAGCCCGGCCATCCGGCGCAGGTCGGCGGTGGCCTGCTTCAGGTCGAACCCGTCGACGCCGGTGCCCATGCCGACCGAGCAGGTATGCCCGTGCGGGAAGACCCAGCCGTAGAAATCGGGGCTGATGCGCCCGTCATAGATCACGTCGCAGCGGTTGGGCTGGTAGTTGCCCACCGCCATCGGGGCGTCGATGATCTCGTGATAGGCGATGACATAGGGGATCTTGTCGCCGCCCGGCACCTCGGCGCGGGCCACGTCCGAGCGCGCCCCGTCCGCACCGATGACGTATTTCGTCTGAAGCCGGATCTCCTCGCGGCTTTCCTTGTCGCGGAAGACGAGGAAGGTCTTTTCCTCCTCGCGCTCGACGCGCAGGAAGGTGCCCGTGAACCGCGTGGCCCCGGCGCGTTCGGCACGCGCCCGCAGGAAGGGGTCGAAATCCTTGCGGTCGACCATGCCGACGAAACCGTTCTCGATGGGGATGTCGACAAAGCGGCCCGAGGGCGAGACCATTCGCGCGGTGTCGATCTTGGCCACGAGCTGCTCGTCGGAGATGTCGAAATCCTTCATCAGGCGGGGCGGGATCGCGCCGCCGCAGGGCTTGATCCGCCCCTCGCGGTCGAGCAGGGCGACCTTCTTGCCCGACCGGGCAAGATCCTCTGCGGCCGTGGCCCCGGCAGGGCCGCCACCAACAACGACAACGTCAAAGATCATGTGTTTCACTCCCCCGGGACAAGGCCCGCGTTTTCTGTTGTGGGTCGGTTCGAGTCGATGATTCTCGCTGCCATCCAGGCCGCGAGCAGGAACAGCACCGCCTGGGTCATGAACACCGTGCCGAAGGCCGGTGCGTCATCAATGAAGCTTCGCATCAGGTCCGCCGCAGCAGTGCCGAGGAAGCCGCCGAAGCCCGCCGCGATCGCCTGCGCCGCGCCCCACATTCCCATGCGGGTGCCCTCGCGCGCATTGCGGCCTTCGCCCGCCATGGCCATCATCGCGCTGATCGCGGCCACGGTGAACACGCCGTTGAAGAAGCCCGTTGCGATCACCGCAGGCGCCAGCGGCAGATGCGGCGCGTAATTGCCCAGCGCCGCGACCGAGGACAGCCCCAGCGCCGAGCCGATGCAGCCCAGCACCACCCAGTTGCGCAACGGGCCGATCCGAAGCGCCGAGCAGGCGATGCCCACGACCACCATGCCGACAAAGGCGCCCGCATGTTGCAGCCCCGAAAGCGAGGTGGACTGCCCCGGCGTATAGCCGAAGACAAGGCCGGCATAGGGCTCGATGATGAGTTCCTGCATGAAGAAGGCGGTCATCGACAGGAACACGAAGAAGGTGAAGATGCGCGCGCGCCGCTCTGCCCAGATCTCGCGGAAGCCTTGCAGGAAGGGGGTGGATTCGGGCTCGCGCCGGGTGACGACGCCCCGCTCGACGCCCCAGATCGCCAGCGTCGTGACCATCAACGCCGCAATCACCACGGTGCCCACCACGCGCAACAGCCGCTCGGGGCTGTAGGGGTCGAGGAACTGGCCGACCACGCCCGCCGTCAAAGCGATGCCGCCAATCATCATCAGCCAGGTGATCGTCGCCGCCGCCGCCCGCCGTTCGGGCGCGGTGGCGGTCGCCAGCAGCGCCAGAAGGCAGGTGCCGGACGCCGCCACCCCGATGCCGATCAGCACATAGGCCAGCAGCGAAACCACAAGGCCCCAGACATAGTCCTGTTCCAGAACGACGACGCCCGCCGCCGCCCCGAACCCGCCCAGCGCCAGAACCGCCATGCCGCCGATGATGAACCGCGTGCGCTGGCCCTTGGTGTCGGACAGGAAACCCCAGTTCGGCCGCGTGATCTGGATCGCGTAATGCAGGCCCACCAGAAAGCCCGGCAGCATCGCCGGCAGTGCCAACTCGACCACCATCAGCCGGTTGAAGGTCGTGGTGGTCAGCACCACGACCGCCCCGATGCACATCTGCACCAGGCCCAGCCGGACGATCTGGAGCCAGGAAAGCGTCATGCACCGGCCCCCAGCGTGCGGATCGCGAAGGCCGAGATCATCATGCCCGAGACGTACAGCACGACGCCGACGCCGTTATACCAGGGCGCCTTGCCCTTGGGATCCTTCATCATCACCGACATCGCCCAGAACTGCACCAGCAGAACGGCGCCGACGCCCGCGGCATGGAACGGCCGATCCCAGAGCCAGAGCAGCGCGATCACCACGACCTGCGGCACCGCCATCACGATACTGGCCACCCAGGCCGCCTTTTCTGGGCCCAGCGTCACGGGCAGCGAGTTGACGCCCATCTTGCGGTCGCCTTCCAGCGCCTTGAAATCGTTCAGCGTCATGATCCCATGCGCACCGATCCCGTAAAGCAGCGCGATCACCACGACATAGATCGACGGCGCCCCCGCCGCGAGCACCGCGGCCCCGGTGAACCAGGGCAGGGATTCGTAGGACAGGCCGACCAGACCCGGACCCCACCAGCCCGATTTCTTCAGCCGCACGGGTTCCGCCGAATAGGCCCAGGCCGCGGCCACGCCCAGCACGGTCGCGCCAAAGCCCCAAGGGCCAAGCTGCCAGCCGATCACCAGCGACAGCGCCGACATCGCCAGCGCGATCCACAGCCCCCAGCGGCCCGGGATGCGCCCCGAAGGGATCGGGCGATAGGGCTCGTTGATCGCGTCCACATGCCGGTCGCACCAGTCATTCGCCGCCTGACTCATGCCGCAGACCACGGGGCCCGCAAGGAACATGCCCAGAAGCACAAGGCCGGGGCTGGACAGCGGCGAGACCCCCGACGAGACGGTGCCGCAGAGATAGGCCCACATCGGCGGGAACCAGGTGATCGGCTTGATCAGCGTCACCATGGCGGCGGGCTCCGGCAGGCGCCGGGGCTGGGCGTTGGATATGTCGGTCATGTCTTGCGCATGCTCTCCCTGACCCGCTCGGGGCTGAAAATCCTCATGTCGGGGCTCAGTCGTGGCCCCCGTCTCGGCTCAGAAGCCCGTATTTGCGGAGCTTCACATAAAGGCTCTGTCGCGACAGACCCAGCATTTCGGCGGCGGCCACCCGGTTGTTGCGGGTCAGTTCCACCGCGGTCTCGATGCACATCTTTTCCACCACATCGGTCGTCTCGGCGACAATATCCTTCAGCGTGGCAGAACCCACCAGTTCCATCACGCTGCGCATCGCGTCGTCCGACACGGCGACACCGGGCTTGCGGACGCCTTCCAGTCGGCTTGCGTCGCGGATCACGAAGACGATGCAGGGATGGGACTGATCCGACAGGTAGGTGGCCGAGATCTCGACCGAGATCTGCGCGCCATATTCCCCGGCCAGCTTGGTCGCGAACATCCGCATCTGGCCCGAGCGGATCGCGTTCTCGACCAGAACCCGCAGATCGACGCTGCCGCGCACCAGGTAATCGCCAAGCGAACGCCCCTTGACCGAGGCGACCTGCGGGGCGTCGGCCAGCCCCAGGAAGCTTTCGTTCGCGGTCAGGATCGTGCCGTCGGGATCGGTGAAGACGATCGCGTCCACCCCTTCCTCGAAGAAGGCGCGCAGCGTTTCGGCCATCTCGGTCGCGCCGGTGCCCGCGCCGTCGGCGAGTTCGATCCGGCAGAGGACAAGCGGCTCGCCCGCCGCACGGAAGGCCGTGGGAACGATCCGGACCGGGGTTTTGCTGCGCCGGGCTTCGGCTTCCAGCGGTCCGGCTGCATTGTCCATCGCGCGCAGGTTCAGCGCTTCGACGAACTCGGCCCGCCGTCGGCCATCGAATTCCTGGGCGAAGGCAGCGCCGATAAGGTCATTTCGTGACGCACCAAGCAATGCGCAGGCCGCAGGGTTGGCGTCGACCACCCGGCCGGATCTTGTTCCCACGAAGACGAAGGCGTCCCGCGTCGCCTCGCTGAGCACGCGATAGCGGGTATCGTATTCGCGCTGGGTCTCGTAATCCCGCTCCAGCGCCATCTGCGCCTCGATCAGCTGCATCTGCATCTCGGCGATGGGGCGCAGGTCGCGACCCATCATCAACAGGACGCTGCCGTTCGGGCCGATGCGGTGGAAGGAGTAGCGCACCGGGAAATCCCAGCTCTTGCCGTCGGTGTGGTTGAGCTCGACCGGCCGGGCGCTGTCGCCGCCCTCGGAGAACAGCCTCAGCTTGGCCTCCAGCTTGGGCTGGCTGTCCTCGGTCAGCACGTCGCGGATGTCACGGCCTTCCCAATGGTCCAGATGGCCATGGGCGCGATGCCCGGCATTCACCAGCACCGAGAGAATCCGGCCCTCCAGCGAGATGACGATCGCAAGGTCGGACGCCGTGGCGATGATCTCGCCCAGCATCTCGGGGGCGATCAGCGGCACTGCGCCACTGCTCCAGTATTTCGTGCCCCGTGACGTCACCCTGACTCACACGGCCATTCCGGCCGCCCCCACATGTTCAGATCCTCGCTAGGCGATCATGCGGCGCCGGAACCGGCGCCCGGACCCCGCACAGGTTCAAGGCTTCGCGCGGGTCGGCCGTGGCGTGATCCGCCCCGGTCAGCGCGCAGACATCATCCGATGTCTCGACCACCCGCCCGCCGATCACGATCGGCACCGCACCGCTTGCCGCCGAGCGGATCTCGCCGATCAGGCGACGCGCCGCGTCAAGCTTATGGCGGCAAGAGACGGAAATCGCGATCATGTCGAAGCGGCGCGCCGCGACCTTCTGCAGGATCTCTTCCTCGGACTGGCCGAGACAGAGGCAGACCGAGATGCCCATCCGGCGCAACTGGCTTGTCGCGCTCATGCCGCCAAGCGTATGGAATTCCTCGAGCGGCACGATCAGCATGACATTCGGTGCATCCGTCGGTGTCATCGCGTCGGTGACCCAGGGCGCGCTGAGTTCGCGCAGGATGGCCTGCAACCGCGCTGCGCCGATGGTGACATCCGCAAAGCTGAGTTCATCCCGACACCAGCGTTCGCCCAGTTCGCGCGCCGCCGCGGGGATATAGCCATCGAGGATCGTCGCGACATCGGCCCCATGGCGCTGCAGTTCGGTCACCGAATCCGTCTGGATCGACTTGCCGCTCTTCAGGATGTCGCTGCAGAAACGCGCCAGGATCGTCTCGTCCAGCGCATGCCCGGGTTGCCCCGAGCGCTGGGCCAGGGCCGAAAGCACCTGCGCGGCAAGGGACTCGACATCGCCATGCCGGTCATGATCCCCGGATGCCGGGTTCTTGCGCGTGTCATGCATCCTGCGGACCCTCCCGATCGTCTTCGGAGCGGATTCGCCGCCACCCGGCCGCGGCCCCCGTCCTGCCACTGTCCAGCATTGTCAAAACCAATTGACACTTCCTCGCCGCCCTGTGGAGAGGAATCAAGTCAAAACGGTCTAGCCTTATGATTTTAAGTGGCTTTGGCCGCTGACCCCCGCAGGGGGAAACCTCTCCTCACGGGGAGAGTGTAGACGGAAAGAGTGTAAATTACAATTGACACTTTCCGCTCTCGGGGTCTACCTTGATCCCGCCACCGTCTGTCAGGGAGTCGGAGGATGTCGAAGACACGCGGAGCCGCCGACAAGGTGGTCCAACTCTATACGCCGGAAGAGCGCCAGAGACGAGATGAAACCGTCTGGACGGTCGTTCAGGGTGTGCTCGCGCCGTTGCAGTTCCTGGTGTTCCTCGTCTCGCTGGCTCTGGTGGTCCGCTATCTCTGGGTCGGGGCGGGCTACGAGGCAGCGACGATCTCGATCGTGGTCAAGACGCTGGTGCTTTACACCATCATGGTCACAGGCGCGATCTGGGAAAAGGTCGTGTTCGGCAAGTATCTGTTCGCCAAGGCATTCTTCTGGGAAGACGTCTTCTCGATGCTGGTGATCTTCCTGCACACGCTTTACCTGTGGGCGCTGTTCACCGGCAATTTCGGTCCCGAAGGGCAGATGTATGTCGCGCTGGCGGCCTATGCGGCCTATGTCATCAATGCCGCGCAGTTCCTGTGGAAACTGCGCATGGCGCGCCTGCAGGGCCAGTCCGACCGGTCGGAGGCGATGGCATGAAGGACTTCGCGCCCCAATTGCCCGCCGCGGGATGCCGCAACACCCCCGTCCTGAAGGAGCGCGGCCAGCGCGAGGTGTTCTGCGGTCTGACCGGCATCATCTGGCTGCACCGCAAGATGCAGGACGCGTTCTTCCTGGTCGTGGGCTCGCGCACCTGCGCCCATCTGCTGCAATCGGCCGCCGGCGTGATGATCTTCGCCGAGCCGCGCTTCGGCACCGCCATCCTGGAAGAGAAGGATCTGGCCGGGCTTGCCTGCGCGAACGAGGAACTGGATCGCGAGGTCGATCGTCTGCTCGCGCGCCGTCCCGACATCCGCCAGCTTTTCCTTGTCGGCTCCTGCCCGTCCGAGGTCATCAAGCTCGACCTGCACCGCGCGGCCGAGCGGCTGACCCAGCGGCACGCGCCGCATGTGCGGGTGCTGAACTATTCCGGCTCGGGCATCGAGACGACCTTTACCGAGGGCGAGGATGCCTGCCTTGCCGCTATGGTTCCGACCCTGCCCGATACCGACGAGCGCCAGCTTCTGCTGGTGGGTGCGCTGCCCGATGTGGTCGAGGATCAGGCGCTGGGCCTCCTGCGCGACATGGGCGTGGCGCCGGTGCGCTGCCTGCCCGCCCACCGCGCGGCCGAGACGCCGGGCATCGGCGCCAACACCGTCGTCGCGCTGACCCAGCCCTTCCTGAACGAGACCGCCGCTTTCCTGGAGCGCCGCGGCGCGCGCATTCTGGCCGCGCCCTTCCCCTTCGGCGAAGAGGGCACCACTGCCTGGCTCTGGACCATCGCGCAGGAATTCGGCGTCGATGCCGACACGTTTGCCCGCGTCACCGACGCCCCCCGCGCCCGGGCCCGCAAGGCGATCGCCGCAGCCGCCGAGACGCTGCGCGGCAAGTCGCTCTTCTTCTTCCCCGACAGCCAGTTGGAAATCCCGCTGGCCCGGTTCCTGACCCGCGAATGCGGCATGACGGCCGTCGAGGTGGGCGCGCCCTTCATCAACAAGCAGATCGTCGGACCCGATCTCGATCTTCTGGCCGAGGGGCCGGTCATCGCCGAGGGGCAGGATGTCGACCTGCAGCTTGACCGTTGCCGCGCCGCGCGGCCCGACCTGACGGTCTGCGGGCTGGGCCTTGCCAACCCGCTGGAGTCCGAAGGCATGGCGACGAAATGGGCAATTGAGCTCGTCTTCACCCCCGTTCATCTTTATGAACAGGCGGGCGACCTTGCCGGCCTGTTCGCCCGCCCGCTGCGCCGCCGCGCGCTGCTGAGCGGTCTGGAGGGCGCGGCATGAAGCTGACGGTCTGGACCTACGAGGGCCCGCCCCATGTGGGAGCCATGCGCGTCGCCACGGGCATGAAGGGCCTGCACTACGTCCTGCATGCGCCCCAGGGCGACACCTATGCCGACCTGCTGTTCACCATGATCGAGCGGCGCAACCATCGCCCGCCGGTCAGCTATACGACCTTCCAGGCCCGCGATCTGGGCGCGGATACCGCGAACCTGTTCAAGACCGCGCTGCAGGATGCCTATGACCGGTTCAAGCCCCAGGCGCTGATCGTGGGGTCGTCCTGCACGGCGGAACTGATCCAGGACGATCCGGGCGGCATGGCGGAAACCATGGGCCTGCCCGTGCCGGTGATCCCGCTGGAACTGCCCAGCTACCAGCGGAAAGAGAATTTCGGCACCGACGAGACGTTCTTCCAGATCGTCAAGGCCCTGGCCCGCCCGATGGAGCGCACCGCGCATGTCTCGGCCAACCTGATCGGGCCTACCGGTCTCGGCTTTCGCCACCGCGACGACATCGTCGAGGTGACCGCGCTGCTGGAGGAGATGGGGATCGGGGTGAACGTGGTCGCCCCGATGGGCGCGACACCCGCCGACATCGCCCGGATGGGTGTGGCCCATTTCAACGTGCTGATGTATCCCGAACATGCCGAGGCCGCGGCGCGCTGGGCCGAAAAGACCCTGGGCCAGCCCTATACCAAGGTGGTGCCCATCGGCGTCGGCGCGACCCGCGATTTCATCGCGGAGGTCGCGGCGCTGGCGGGCGTGGCGCCGAAATACGACGACAGCCGGTTGCGCATGCCCTGGTATTCGCAATCGGTCGACTCGACCTACCTGACCGGCAAGCGCGTCTTCCTGTTCGGCGATGCGACCCATGTGAAATGCATGGCCCGCATGGCCCGCGACGAGATGGGGTTCGAGGTCGTTGGCCTTGGCTGCTACAACCGGGAATTCGCCCGCGATATCCGGGCGTTGGCCAAGGATTACGGCGTCGAGGCGCTGATCACCGACGACTATCTCGAAGTCGAGAAGGCGATCGAGGATCTGGCGCCCGAGATGATCCTCGGCACCCAGATGGAGCGGCATATCGGCAAGCGGCTGGGCATCCCCTGCGCGGTGATCTCGGCACCGGTCCATGTGCAGGATTTCCCCGCCCGCTACTCCCCCGTCATGGGCTGGGAGGGGGCCAATGTCATCTTCGACACCCTGGTCCACCCGCTGGTGATGGGCCTCGAAGAGCACCTTCTGCACATGTTCCGCGAGGATTTCGAGTTCCATGACGAGGCCGGTGCCTCGCATCACGGCGCCGCGGCCAAGCTGCGGTCGCTGGACGAGGCGCCCGTGGCCGAGCCCGAGCCTGCAATGGCTGCGGCAGCGCCCGCCGAGGGCAACATCGTCTGGCTGTCGGACGCCGAGCGCGAGTTGAAGAAGATCCCCTTCTTCGTGCGCGGCAAGGCCAAGCGGAACACCGAGAAATTCGCGCTCGAAAAGGGCGTCACCCAGATCAGCGTCGAAACCTTGTATGAGGCTAAGGCACATTATGCGCGATGATCGCCACATCCCCGGCTACCGAGTCGTCATCGTCACGCTGGATTCGCATTCGGCCGGCCCCGCCGCCCGCGTCACCGAGCGGCTGCGCGACGACTTTCCGGGGTTGACCGTTTCCGTCCACGCCGCCGCGACCTGGGCCGAGAACCCCGAGGCGCTGGCCCGCGCCAAGGACGACGTGGCTCATGGCGACATCATCATCGCCAACCTGCTTTTCATCGAGGAACATATCACCGCGATCCTGCCCGAGCTTCAGGCCCGGCGCGACGCTTGTGACGCGATGATCGGTGTCATCGCCGACAAGCAGGTCGTCCAACTGACCCGCATGGGCGATCTGGACATGATGAAACCCGCCTCGGGGCCGATGAAGCTGCTGAAGAAGCTGCGCGGCTCCAAGGAGGGCGGCGCCCCTAAGGGCGGCGGCGAAAAGCAGATGGCCATGCTGCGCCGCCTGCCGAAGATGCTGAAATACGTCCCCGGCAAGGCGCAGGACCTGCGCGCGTGGTTCCTGACCATGCAATACTGGCTGGGCGGCTCGGACGACAACGTCGAGCAGATGATCCGCTTCCTGATTTCGCGCTATGCCCATGAAAAGGCGTGGCGCGGCGCACATTCCGAGGCTCCGGTCGAGTACCCCGAGGTCGGCCTTTACCACCCCGGCCTGCCGCATGGCATCACCACCGATCCCGCCGACCTGCCGCGCCCTGCGCAGCCCGTGGCCACCGTCGGCATCCTGCTGATGCGATCCTATATCCTGGCATCCGACACCGCGCATTACGACGCGGTGATCCGCGCGCTCGAGGAGCGCGGGATCCGGGTGATCGCGGCCTTCGCCGGCGGTCTGGACGCGCGTCCCGCGATCGACGCCTACTTCAAGGGCGGGGAGGGTGTTCATGTCGACACGCTGGTTTCACTGACCGGGTTCAGTCTGATCGGCGGACCCGCCTATAACGACAGCGATGCCGCTGTCGAGGTGCTGAGCGAACTTGACGTTCCTTACGTCGCCGCACATCCGCTGGAATTCCAGACGCTGGGCCAGTGGGGGGCGTCCTCGGGCGGTCTCGGCCCGGTGGAAACCACCATGCTGATCGCGCTGCCCGAACTGGACGGGGCCATTTCGCCCACCGTCTTCGGCGGCCGCCACGGCCCCGAGGGTTGCCAGGGCTGCCCCAAGGGCTGCGCCTGCATCGCCGAAACCAAGGAAATGGCCGCCTGTTCGGAACGGGTGGCGATCCTGGCTGCCCGTGTCGAGAAACTGGCACGCCTGCGCCGATCCGAGGTCGCCGAACGCAAGGTCGGCGTCATCCTGTTCGGCTTCCCGCCGAACGCCGGCGCGGTCGGCACCGCCGCCTATCTGTCGGTTTTCGAAAGCCTGTTCAACACGCTGCACCGGATGAAGGCCGAGGGCTATCAGGTCGGCGAGCTGCCCGCCAGCGTGGACGACCTGCGCAAGGCGATCCTCGACGGCAACGCCAAGCAATACGGCCAGGAGGCGAATGTCGCCGCCCATGTGCCCGCCGACGACCTGGTGCGCGGCACGCCGTGGCTTAATGAGATCGAGGCGGTCTGGGGGCCTGCGCCGGGCAAGATCCGCTCGGACGGGCGCGGCGTCTTCGTGCTGGGGCGCGAGTTCGGCAACGTCTTCGTGGGTGTGCAGCCGACCTTCGGCTACGAGGGCGACCCGATGCGCCTGCTGTTCGAAAAGGGGTTCGCGCCGACGCATGCCTTCAGTGCCTTCTACCTGTGGCTCAAGAACAGCTTCCGCGCGGATGTGCTGTTGCATTTCGGGATGCATGGCGCGCTGGAATTCATGCCGGGCAAGCAGGCGGGCATGGGCGCGCGCGACTGGCCCGACCGGCTGATCGGCGACATGCCGAACGTCTATCTCTATGCCTCCAACAACCCCTCCGAGGCGACGCTGGCCAAGCGGCGGTCGAACGCGGTGACGATCACCCACCTGACGCCCCCGCTGGCGGCCTCGGGCCTCTACAAGGGGCTGCAGGAACTCAAGGACAGTCTGACCCGCTGGCGCCAGATGGAGCCCGGCTCGCCCGAGCAAGCCGATCTGGAAGAACTGATCCGGATGCAGGCCGAGGCGGTCGACATGGGCGGCACCCCGCCCGAAAAGCTGTGGCTGAAACTGCTGGAAACCGAGGATGCGCTGATCCCGGACGGGCTGCACGTTCTGGGCCGTCCGGTCACCGATGCCGAGCGTAACGAACACCTGCGCGTAATGTGCGAGGTCGATGACGACACCCGCGCGCGCGTCGATCACTGGCTGCAACAGGACGTGGAAATCCCCGCGCTGCTGCGCGCGCTGGGCGGCCGCTACATCCAGCCGGTGCCCGGCGGCGACCTGATCCGGTCGGCCGAGGTGCTGCCGACGGGGCGCAACATCCACGCCTTCGACCCGTTCCGCATGCCGACGATGTTCGCCATGCAGGAAGGCGCGAAACAGGCGCAGAAGATTCTGGAGGCGCACCCGACCCTGCCCCGGTCCGTCGCGATGGTGCTGTGGGGGTCGGACAACATCAAGTCGGACGGCGGGCCGATCGCGCAGGCGATGGCGCTGATGGGGGCGAAGCCGCGCTTTGACAGCTATGGCCGTCTGTGCGGGGCCGACCTGGTGCCGCTCGCGGAACTGGGACGCCCGCGGATCGACGTGGTGATGACGCTTTCGGGCATCTTCCGCGATCTGCTGCCCCTGCAGACCAAGATGCTGGCCGAAGCCGCCTGGAAGGCCGCGATGGCCGAGGGCGAGCCGCTGGAGATGAACTTCATCCGCGCCCATTCGCTTGCCCATGCCGAAAAGATGGGCGTGGACATGGACACCGCCAGCCTGCGGGTCTTCTCGAACGCTGAGGGCGCCTATGGCGCGAATGTCAACGGACTGATCGACTCGGGCGCCTGGGGCGAAGAGGACGAACTGGCCGACGCCTACGAGGCGCGCAAGAGCTTTGCCTATGGCCGCGACGGCAAGTCCAAGGCCAATGCCGCGCTGCTGCAGCAGACGCTGAAGGATGTGGACATCGCCTATCAGAACCTCGAAAGCGTGGAACTGGGCGTGACCACGGTCGATCACTATTTCGATACGCTGGGCGGGATCTCCCGCGCGGTGAAACGGGCCAAGGGCGAAGAGGCCGCCGTCTATATCGGCGACACGACCCGCGGCGAAGGCAAGGTGCGCACGCTCAAGGAGCAGGTCGCCCTGGAAACCCGGTCCCGCAGCCTGAACCCCAAATGGTTCGAGGGCATGCTGAAGCACGGGCACGAAGGCGTGCGCCAGATCGAGGCGCAGGTCACCAACACCCTGGGATGGTCGGCAACGACTGGCCAAGTGGAGCCCTGGGTGTATCAACGGCTGTCGGAAACCTTCGTCCTGGACGAAGAGATGCGCAAACGGCTGTCCAGCCTGAACCCGGCGGCTTCGGCCAAGCTGGCAAACCGGCTTCTGGAAGCGCATGACCGCAACTACTGGCAACCCGACGCCGAAACCCTGGCCGCGCTTCAGGCGGCCGCCGACGAGTTGGAAGACCGGCTCGAAGGCATAGTGGCGGCCGAATAGAGCCGTGAACGGAGGGAACCAATGAGCCCCAGAGACGAAATTCCGCTGCTGAGAGGCGAGGACGGCGAAGGCTCCGTCCAGGTCCATCAGGACGAGACGATGAAGATCGAGGGGGCCAAGGTCTTCTCGGTCTACGGCAAGGGCGGCATCGGCAAGTCGACGACATCGTCGAACCTGTCCGCGGCCTTTTCCATGCTGGGCAAGCGCGTGCTTCAGATCGGCTGCGACCCCAAGCATGATTCGACCTTCACCCTGACGGGCCACCTGCAACCCACGGTGATCGACGTCCTGAAGGAGGTCGATTTCCACCCCGAGGAGCTGCGCCCCGAGGATTTCGTGACCGTGGGCTTCAACGGCGTGATGTGCGTCGAGGCCGGCGGCCCGCCCGCGGGCACCGGCTGCGGCGGCTATGTCGTGGGCCAGACGGTGAAACTCCTCAAACAGCACCACATGCTCGAAGATACCGACGTGGTGATCTTCGACGTGCTGGGCGACGTGGTCTGCGGGGGCTTCGCGGCCCCGTTGCAGCATGCCGACCGCGCGGTGATCGTGACGGCGAACGATTTCGACTCGATCTACGCGATGAACCGCATCATCGCCGCCGTTCAGGCCAAGTCCAAGAATTACAACGTGCGGCTCGCGGGCTGCATCGCGAACCGGTCCGAGGATACAGACCAGGTCGACAAGTATTGCAGCCGCGTCGGGTTCAAGCGGATCGCGCATATGCCGCTGGTCGACGCGATCCGGCGCTCGCGCCTGATGAAGAAGACGCTGTTCGAGATGCCCGATGACGAGGACATCGTGATGTGCCGCGCCGAGTATATCCGGGTGGCAGAGACGCTGTGGAACGGCACCGAACCGCTTGCGCCCGCGCCGCTGCCGGACCGCGAGATCTTCGAATTGCTCGGGTTCGATTGAGGAACGGCCGCAGATGGACAGCTACGCCAAGACCCGAGAACGGCTGGAACACTACTTCGATCGCACGGCGTCGAAGACCTGGGAAAGGCTGACCTCGGACGCGCCCGTTTCACGCATTCGCCAGACGGTGCGCGAGGGACGCGACCAGATGCGCGCGGCGATGCTCGCGCGCCTGCCCGATGACCTGAGCGGCAGGCGCGTGCTCGATGCCGGTTGCGGCGCCGGTCCGATGACGCTGGAACTGGTCAAGAAGGGGGCCGAGGTCGTCGCCTGCGACATCTCGCAAAGCCTTCTTGATGTTGCGAAAAGCCGCATCCCGGAGAAATACCACCGGCAGATCACCTTTGTCGCCGGCGACATGCTGTCCGACCGGCTGGGCAGTTTCGACTACGTCATGGCGATGGACAGCCTGATCCACTACAAGGCGGCCGATATCGCGGCGGCGCTGGGCCGCCTTGCGCCCCGGACCCGCGGCAAGATCGTCTTCACCGTCGCGCCCAAGACCCCGCTTCTGTCGGTCATGCATGTGACCGGCAAGCTGTTCCCGCGCTCCGACCGCTCGCCGCGGATCATTCCCCATTCCGAGGCCCGGATCGCGAACGCGCTGCGCAAGGCGGGCGTCAAGGGCCATCTGCGGCCGGTGCATCGGGTCGCACGGGGCTTCTATATCAGCCAGGCGATGGAGCTGGACCCTTGATCATCGGCGCCCGCAGAATGGCTCAGCTGAGCCTGCGCTACCTGCCCTTCGCGGACGCGGTGTCCGACGATTTCCCGCTGCGCCAGATCCTGCGGCTGTCGCTGTTCCAGGTCTCGGTCGGCATGGCCACGGTCATGCTGCTGGGCACGCTGAACCGGGTGATGATCGTCGAGCTGTCGATCCCGGCCACGATGGTCGCGATCATGATCGCGCTGCCGGTCATGACGGCGCCGTTCCGGGCGCTGCTGGGCTTCAAGTCGGATAATTACCGCTCGGCCATCGGCTGGAAACGCATTCCCTACATGTGGTTCGGCACGCTCTGGCAGATGGGCGGGCTGGCGATCATGCCCTTCGCGCTGATCGTGCTGTCGGGGGACCAGACGCTGGGACCGGCCTGGGCGGGCGAGGTTCTGGCGGGCATTGCCTTCCTGATGACCGGGCTTGGCATCCACATGACCCAGACCGTGGGCCTTGCGCTGGCGTCCGACCGGGCCACCGACGAGACCCGCCCGCGGGTGGTGGCGCTGCTCTACGTCATGTTCCTCGTGGGCATGGGCGTGTCGGCCGTGGTGATCGGCTGGTTGCTTCGGGATTTCAGCCAGTTGACCCTGATCCGGGTCGTGCAGGGTGCCGCCGTTGCAACCGTCGTTCTGAACCTCATCGCGCTCTGGAAACAGGAGCCGATGAACCCCATGAGCAGGGAAGAGCGGTCCACCCGCCCGCCCAGCTTCGGCGATGCCTGGGCGGATTTCCTGCGCGGTGGACGGGCCGGCCGGTTGCTGGCGGTGGTGGCCCTGGGCACGCTGGCCTTCAACATGCAGGACGTGCTGCTTGAACCCTATGGCGGTCAGGTTCTCGGCCTGCCGGTCGGCACGACCACGCTTCTGACCGGCACCTGGGCGGCGGGGGCGCTTCTGGGCTTCGGGTTGGCCGCGCGCTGGCTCAGCCAGGGCATGAACCTCTACCGCATGGGCGCGACCGGGATCCTGTCGGGGATCGGCGCCTTCACGCTGGTGATCCTGTCGGGGCCGCTCGGCTCGGTGCCTCTGTTCTTCCTGGGCGCGGGCGCGATCGGTTTCGGCGGCGGTCTTTTCGCCGTGGCGACACTGACGGCCGCTATGTCTCTGCCCGCCGATGCCAAGGCGGGGCGCGGGCTTGCGCTGGGCGCCTGGGGCGCGGCGCAGGCGACGGCCGCGGGGCTTGCCGTGGCGGCGGGCGGCACGCTGCGCGATGTCGTGAATCACTTTGCGCTTTCGGGCGCGTTCGGCGCGGGGCTCGAAACCCCGGCCACCGGATACGCGGCGGTCTACCACATTGAGATCGTCCTGCTGTTCGTGACACTCATGGTTCTGGGGCCGCTGGTGCGGCCACAGGACGGCAACCATCCCAACAGGGATTCATCGGCCAAGATCGGGCTGGCCGACTTCCCAACCTGACCCGGAGGACCGAACCCATGGTCAACGCATTTTTCGGAAATTTCGATCTTGCCAGTCTGTCCATCTGGGCGTTCTGGCTCTTCTTCGCCGGGCTGATCTTCTACCTTCAGCGCGCAAACATGCACGAGGGCTTCCCGCTAGAGGACGAGATGGGCAAACCCGCACCCAACCAAGGCCTGTTCTGGGTTCCTGAAAAGAAGACCTACAAGCTGCCGCATGGCCAGGGCGACAAGACCGTTCCCGACTTGCAGACCGACCCGCGCAACGTTGATCTGCCGCTGAAGAAGGGGACGCCCAACAACGGCTATCCGCTGATTCCGACCGGCGATCCGATGCTGGACGGTGTGGGGCCGGCCGCGTGGTGCGCCCGCAAGGACGAGCCCGAACTCGACGGCCGCGGCCATCCCAAGATCCAGCCGATGGCAGCGCTGGCCGGTTTCAAGGTGTCGGCCGGGCGTGACCCGCGTGGCATGAACGTTGTCGCCGGTGACGGTGAGGTGGTCGGCAAGATCGTCGACATGTGGGTCGATGAGCCCGAGCAGCTTGTGCGCTATCTCGAAGTCGAACTGGACGCCGATCATGGCGGCGGGCGTCGGCTGATCCCCATGCAAGTGTCCAAGATCAGCTGGTTCCGGCCCGAGGTGAACGTGCGCCTGATCTATGGCAAGCACTTTGCCGACGTGCCGACTATCAAGTCGTCGACCAAGGTGACCAAGCTCGAGGAAGAGAAGATCTGCGCCTACTACGGCGGCGGTATGCTCTACGCCGATCCCGCGCGTCAGGAGTCGCAACTGTAAGGAGCGAGATGACGCATGTCCCACGACGATTTTTCCATCGAGCCCATCAGGGGCCTGCCCACGCACCTGCCCGAGGGGGAGGAAATCCTCTGGCAGGGTTCGCCTGATTGGTGGGTGCTGGCCCGGGAAAGCCTCTCGCTGTATTGGGTCGCGGGTTATTTCGTCGTGCTCTTCCTCTGGAGGGTGATCGTCGCTACCGAGACGATGTCTCTGGCCCAGGCGGCGGTCGCCTCCTCGTTCTACCTGATCCTGGGGGGCGTGGTCTGTGCCTTGCTCATGATCACGGCCTTTGTCCAAGCAAAGGCGACGGTCTACACTGTCACCAACAAGCGCGTTGCGCTGCGGATCGGGGCGGCGCTCACGATGACGCTGAACCTGCCCTATACTTGGATCGGCAACGCGAATCTCGACCTGCGGAAATCCGGCGTAGGAACCATCGCTTTCGAACTGATGGGGACGACGCAATTTTCCTATCTGTTGTGCTGGCCACATGTCCGTCCTTGGCGGATGGCCCGCACGGAACCCGCGTTCCGCTGCATCCCTGACGCGGCGAAGGTCGCAAGGCTGATCGCCGAAGCCGCGGAAACGCGGGTTTCCGAACCTAGGCTCGCGCGCGTTCCCGACGAGGACGCGCTGGCAGCGGAGTAAAAGATGGCCGCCACTGATCCCCACAAGCAACCCCGGCAGCAGGACGGAATGGAGAAAATTCCTCCGATCCTGATCAGGGCAATGTTTGGCCTCGTGCTGTTCGCCCTTGTTGTGGTTGCTTGGGCGCGGCTGACGGACCAGCCCCTTTCGGCTTTGCCGGATCACGATGCGCCCATCGCGGTCGAGCGCCAGATTGTGATCGAAGGCAGCAATTCCGGCCGGGCCATTGTCTATGACATCGAGGGGAACATCATACGGGAATTCGGTCCTCTGGAGGGGGGGTTCATTTCCGGTGTATGGCGGGTGCTGAGACACGAGCGGGGCAAGATCGACGCCCCCCTTGATGCGCCCGTAAGGCTCGTTCGCTTTGAAAGCGGGCGGCTCTCTCTGTACGACGACCTGACCGGTTGGCGTGCGGAACTGATCGGCTTCGGTGCCGATAACGCGGCAGCTTTCGCGCGGCTGCTGGATTGACCGGGAGGATTGGGAACATGGGTCCTCCCACAAAAAACAGGGAACCAGGAAATGGGACTTTTTACACGAGAGAAGGAGACCGCACCCTGCACGGTTGAGGTTTCCCACAAGTTCGAGAGCCTCCACGCTCATGTGCGGTTCAACAACGGGGCCGTCGTCCACCCGGGCGACGAGGTTCTCGTGCACGGCCCCGAGATCATGGCCCCCTATGGCGAGGTCGTGACAGAGGATCGCGTGGCCACCATCACCCGCGCCTCGGCCGTCGAGCGTCTGTGGACGCGGCTGACCGGCGATCTGGAAGTCATGGAACTCTGCGAGTTCTCCTTTTCCGAGGAGGCCACGCTGTGAACGTTCATACCGCCGATGCCGCTACCGTCGAAGAGGGCCTTGCCATCCAGGAGGCCCAGGCCGTCCTCGACTCCGAAAGCGCAACCGCGGTCGCCATGCAGGACACCCTGCTGACCCCGCGCTTCTACACCACCGATTTCGACGAGCTTGACGCGATCGACGTCACCCCCGTCCGCAAGGACTGGGACCAGCTCATTGAGGAAATGAAGGCCGACCCGAACAAGGGCCACTTCAAGAAGGACGAGAACTGGGACCATGTCGACTGGGACGGCATGGACCCCGAATTGCGCAAGGAATTCATCGACTTCCTGATCTCCTCCTGCACGGCCGAGTTCTCGGGCTGCGTGCTCTACAAGGAGATGAAGCGGCGCGGCAAGAACCAGGACATCACCGAGCTGTTCCAGCTGATGGCGCGCGACGAGGCGCGGCATGCGGGCTTCATCAACGACGCGCTGCGCGAGGCGGGGATCGCGGTGAACCTGGGCTTTCTCACGCAGAAGAAGAAATACACCCATTTCCGCCCCAAGTTCATCTACTACGCCACCTACCTGAGCGAAAAGATCGGCTACGCCCGTTACATCACGATCTACCGCCATCTCGAGGCACATCCCGACAAGCGGTTCCACCCGATCTTCAAGTGGTTCCGCGAGTGGTGCAATGACGAGTTCCGCCATGGCGAGGCCTTCGCCCTGCTGATGAAGACCGATCCGAAACTGACCTCGGGCATCAATGTCTGGTGGATCAAGTTCTTCCTGACCGCGGTCTATGCCACGATGTATGTCCGCGACCACCAGCGCCCGGCCTTCCACAAGGCGCTTGACGTCGATACCGACTGGTACGGACAGGAGGTGTTCCGCAAGACCTCGGAACTGTCGAAACAGGTCTTCCCGATCACCCTCGACATCGACCACCCGCGCTGGATGAAGGGGCTCAAGGCCCTTCAGGTGGCCTCGGTCCAGGTCGACCGGGCGAAAAAGGCGGGCGGCGTGGGCGGCAAGCTCTCGCAATGGGTCGGCAGCGCCCGGGCGGCATGGGCCTTTGCCATGCTCTTCACGATCCCGGCGAAGAAACATCAGGTCCCCGTGAAGACCAGACTGGAGCCCGTCTATTGATCGAGTCGGCCTGGTTCGCGGCGCTCGCGGCGCTTTTCATCTGGTGGTTCTCCACCGGAGCGATCCTCGTGGTCGTGCGCCGGGCCGAGCATCGCGGACGCCTGGCGCATCTGCGCGCCACGATCGTGGCCCTGCCCCTTCTTGGGGGCGGGGTCCTGCTCTACGAGTTGACCCGGTACATGGAAACGGCGGGCGCCTCCTATCTGGCGTTCCTCGCGGCCCTCGCGATCTGGGGCTGGGTCGAGCTTGCCTTCCTGACCGGGGTGATCACGGGCCCGAACACCACCCATTGCCACGAAGAGGCGCGCGGCTGGGAACGCTTCATGCGGGCCTATGGCACGATCGCGTATCACGAGACGCTGCTGGTGATGATCCTGTTCGTGATGCTCGTGACGACATACGATTCGCCGAACACGGTGGGCCTGTGGACCTTCATCGTGCTGTTCTTCGCGCGCATCTCGGCCAAGCTGAACCTGTTTCTCGGCGTGCCCAAAATCAATGTCGAATTCCTGCCCACACCGCTTGCGCATCTGCCCAGCCATTTCCGCATCTCGCGCCTGAACTGGCTTTTTCCGTTTTCGGTCTCGTTCCTGACCTTCGCTGTCTATTGCTGGCTCGAGCGGCTGGTATCGGTGTCCGCCCCGCATGAGGTCGTGGGCTTCGCGCTGCTGTCCGCGATCACGGCGCTGGCGCTGCTCGAACATTGGCTGATGGTGCTTCCGCTGCCCGATGAAAAGCTCTGGCGCTGGATGCTGCCCGCGCGCAAGGTCTCGTCCGAGAAGTCCGAACGGAGGCGCGAGGATCTTCGGGAGATCTAGTTTGGGGCGAGTCGTTGGGGCAATTATGGAAATGCGACACAATGCCGCAGCCTAGAGCGGATGCGCCCCTTCTGGTTCAGTAGGCCGGTGTCAAGGCCTCGCCAGAGGGTGATTAGAACAAATCTAAGGAGATGGTGTGTCGATCCTTGGGCAGACCGTTCACTTCTGTGTCTTTCCCGGACCTTCGCGGGTTGGCAGGCATTTGCTTTGACCTTGAAAAAACCGCACCCCATGGTATGCAGCGACCATTCGAGTCTAGGGAGAGACTAATGAAGAACCAGTTCGCTCTTGTCGCGGCCGCCGCCCTGGTCGCGGGCCCGGTATTGGCCCAGGAGGCGTCGGGCAATGCCGAGGCCGGCGAGAAGGCGTTCCGCCAGTGTATCACCTGCCATGTCGTCGTGAACGACGAAGGTGAGACTCTTGCCGGCCGCAACGCCCGGGTCGGCCCGAACCTCTACAAGGTGCCCGGTCGCCACGCCGGCGAGGTCGAGGACTTCAAGTATTCCGCGTCCCTGCTGGCCGCGGGCGAGAAGGGACTTGTCTGGACCGAAGAGGAATTCGTCAAATACGCCTTGGACCCCACGGGCTATCTGCGCGAATATCTCGGCGATAGCAGCGCGCGCGGCGCGATGACTCACAAGGTCCGCAAGGAAGATGAGGCGGTGGATATCTACGCCTATCTCGTCAGCATGGGCGTGCACGACTGAGCCGGAAATAAAGGACAGAGTGAAAGGGCCGCCAGGGCAATCCCGGTGGCCCTTTCCTTTGCTCTCCGCCTGTTCATCCGAGATGCGCCGTCAGAAAGGCTGAAATCAGCGCGGTGACGTCTTCGGGGGCCTCCTCGTGGGCGAGGTGGCCCAGCCCGGGCATCCGGACGATCTCGGTCCGCGGCAGTCGCGCGGCGGCTCGGGCCGAGGATGCGGGCGGTACGGCGCGGTCGGTCTCGCCAACCAGCAGCAGCGTCGGAACCTCGATCCCCGGCAGATCGTGCCAAAGACCGTCCAGCGTCCACTGCGCCACCATGGCCAGCGTCGCGTCGGTGTGGTTGCGGTCGGCCACCAGCCGCCGGTAAAGCGCCAGCCCTTCGGGCGAGATATGGCTGCCGATCCCGGCGATCATGTATTCGACGCCCGTGGCGTTCCCCAGCCAGCGCGAGATCTCCGAGGCCGAGAACGGGTTGAGCGCCATCATCCGCGCCATCATCGGAAACAGCCATCCGGCCATGCCCTTGAAATTCTCTACCGCGGCATTGATCCCGACGATGGCCTTGGGCGGGCGCTTCAGGTCGCGCACCAGCCGCAGCGCCAGCGCCGCCCCCGCCGAATGGCCCACGATCGCGTCCGGCAACAGCCCCTCGCCATCCAGAAGCGCCGCGATGTCCTGGCTCATAGAATCGAGTCCGCAGCGCTGCCGTGCGCCCATCCGGGTAAAGCCCTGCCCGGGCAGGTCCAGCGCGACGACATGGTAATGCCGCGCGAGGATCGGGAAGACGTCGCGCCAGCTATGGCTGGCCCCGCCCGTGCCATGCAGCAGCAGCACGACCGGCCCCACGCCAGCCTCCTGGATATGCCAGTAATGCGGGCGGTGGCGGACGAAGCGGGAATGCTCCCGGTTCGGCCAGTCGCTTCCGTCCCGGGTCCAGTCCATAGGGCACCTCTAGGCGTCGAGGGCGGCCGACACGGCAGAGGACAGCCGGTTCGCATCGGCCCTTGGCAACGGAATGTAGGGGGCGCCCAGCGTGTCGGCCAGCGCCTTGAGCGAGCGTTCGGGCCGCTGGCCCATGTCGATCACCATCGAGGGGAAGCCCTGCAACCGGATCGCGGTGGCCATGCGCTCGGCATCCTCGCCTGCCAGCGTCCGGTTGGCCGACCCGTCCAGCGCGATATTGGCCCGCCCGTCGGTCAGCAGCGCCACGGTGGGCGTCATGCCGCGCCCCTTGGACTGGATCGCGACCTCCAGCGCCACCTTC
This sequence comes from Rhodovulum steppense, assembly GCF_004339675.1. Taxonomy (GTDB): domain Bacteria; phylum Pseudomonadota; class Alphaproteobacteria; order Rhodobacterales; family Rhodobacteraceae; genus Rhodovulum; species Rhodovulum steppense. Next base: position 80,268 of record NZ_SLVM01000003.1, on the reverse strand, counting down.
AGCCCCGCGGCCAGCGGCGTGCCGCCCCCGCCGGGCAGGGCCGCCAGCCGCCGCTTGGTCTGCACCAGCGATCGCGTGGGCGGCAGCAGCAGTTCCGCCCCCTCGCCCCGGAAAGCCACCAGCGCGACATGGTCGCGCCGCGCATAGGCTTCGGCCAGCAAGAGTTCGACCGCGCCCTTGGCCTCGGCCAGCCGGGTCATCGCCGCCGAGCCCGAGGCGTCCACCACGAAGATCAGCAGACGGTCGGATTTCTCCTCGAACCGCTTGATGCGGAAATCGTCGGACCGGATGTGCAGCGACCGCTCGAACCGGCTTTCCTGCTTGCGGATGGTCTGCCACGGCGCGGCCGCGCGCAGGGTCGAGATCACGTCCAGCCGCGCGCCGGTTTCCAGCCGCCCGCGCCGCGAGGGGATCGGCCGTCCGCGTCGGTTGCCCTTGCGCTTGGCTCCCGCGCCGGAATTGCCGCCGCCGCCCCGGTTGGCCCGTTTCGCCGCCAGCATGGCCAGCAGGTCGGCGGGCAGGGTGGCCCTGGCGGCCTCCAGCAGGATGTCCTGCAAGGGCAGATCGTCCAGCGACTGGCCCTCGCCCTCGTCTTGCTCGCCCTTTTCGGGTTCCGGCTCGGGCGGGGGCTGGTCGGGCGGTTGCTCGGGGGGCTGGTCGTCTTCGGCCTCGGGAAACTGGGTCGCCCGGGGCGCCAGCACCAGTTCCACCGCCGCTTTCAGGTCGTCCACGCCCACCTCGTCACTACCCGCGATGGCGGCCAGGGCGCGCGCGGTGCGCAGCGTCAGCATCGGCGCGCGCAGGCTGTGAACGCCCAGCCGGACGGCCAGCAGCGTCAGGTCTTCGAGCACCTTGCCCGAGGCGCGGATACCGGGCAGCCGGTCGCGCGCCTCGGCCAGTGCGGCCTGGTCCAGCACGATCCGGTCGGTCTCGCCCCAGGGCAGGGCGTCCAGATCGACATGCAGCGCCAGCCGGTCGGTCAGCGCCTCGGGCAGGGTCTCGCCGGGCTCGGCGCCCTCGTCCAGCGCGATCAGGCAATGCCCGGTCCCCTGGTCCAGCGCGCCCGCCAGCCGTGCGGCCAGGCCCGGCTGGGTGCGTTCTGCCATCGGCAGGACCAGAACGGCGGGCTGGGCCAGGATGCCCGCCCGTTCCACCAGCTTGCCCGAGGACAGCGTGGCGGTCAGGTCGATGCTGCCGAAAAGCTGGTCGTCGCCGATGGACGGATGCAGCCGTTTCAGCGGCAGGGGAAGGCCCCCCAGCGCCTCGGTCACGCGGTCGCGGACGGGGCCGGACCGCGCGCGCAGCCACAGCCCCCCCAGCCCCACCGGATCGACGGCCAGCGCGTTCAGGCCGACCTCGACCCGGGTCCAGACGGAATTGTCAGGCAGGCTCACCCAGCACCTCGTCGACGACACGGGCAACGCGCGTGGTAGAGCCCGCCTCGTCCAGCGGATCGCGCCGCAGCCGGTGGCGCAGCGCCGAAGGCGCGACCTTGCGCACATGCTCGCGGTTGACCTTGTCGGCCCCCTCGAAGGCAGCCAGCGCGCGCGCGGCCTTGAGCAGCGTGAGTTCGCCCCGAAGCCCGTCCGAGCCCAGCGCAAGGCACAGTTCCGCGCAGTCGCGCAGCACGTCGTCCGAACTTTCCATGGTCTTCAGATGCGCTCGCGCGGCAAGGATCCGGTCGCGCAGTTCGGCATCGGCCGGGCGCCACTTCTCCATGAACGCATCGAAATCGGTCTCGTAGGTGTCGCGGCGGCGGATCACCTCGATCCGCGTGTCGACATCCTTGGGCGAGACCACCTCGACCGACAGGCCGAAGCGGTCCAGCAATTGCGGGCGCAACTCGCCCTCCTCGGGGTTGCCGGACCCGACGAGCACGAAGCGCGCCGGGTGCCGGATCGACAGCCCTTCCCGTTCCACCACGTTCTCGCCCGACTGGGCGACGTCAAGAAGCAGGTCGACGATGTGATCCTCCAGCAGGTTCACCTCGTCGATATAGAGGTAGCCCCTGTTGGCCCGCGCCAGAAGGCCCGGCTCGAACGCCTTGACGCCCGAGGACAGGGCCTTCTCGATGTCGAGCGCCCCCACCACCCGGTCCTCGGTCACGCCCAGCGGCAGGTCCACGACGGGCGTGGGCCGCGTGATGATCGCGGTCGAGGTCAGGTGCGCCCATTCCGGGCACTGATCGCGCGAGGGCGAATTCACCGGACAGCTTTCCACCGCCTGGATCGGCGGCAGAAGGGCTGCCAGCGCGCGGACGGCGGTCGACTTGCCGGTGCCGCGGTCGCCGAACACAAGAACGCCGCCGATCCCCGGGTCGATTGCCGTGAGGATCATCGCCTGCTTCATCTCCTCCTGCCCGACGATGGCGGAGAAGGGAAAGGGTTGTCTCATGCAGTCTCTTTCGATTTCCTGGGCGCCTTGGACTTGCCCGGCGCCGCCTTGTCCGTCGATGTCTCGGCCTTGGGTTGGGCCTTGGTCTCGGGCGCCGACTTCGGTGCATCCAGCCGCTTCAGCGGGCTCCCGCCTTCCCAACTACCCTCTTCTTCGAGGATGTTGAAGCGCGCATACAGCTCTTCCTTGAACCAGTTGCCTTCGCGGACATGCTGCACCGCGCGGCCATGCGGACAATCGCCATGGGCAAAGGTCGTCATCTCGCGCTTGTCGTTCCACAGCGAGAAGGTCACCTGCTGCACCCAGGGCACCTCGGCCATGCCGATATGGAAGGCGCAGTTCGGGTGTTCGGCCACCAGCGACTGGATCTGCGGCACCTCGGCCCAGAATTTCAGCGCGATGGGCAGCTTGACGGTGGCGCGCGTCAGCACCGCCATCTTGCCGTTTGCGTCGGGCTTTTCGCTGACCCGCAGCGGCTCGACGCCGGACCACAGCCCCTTGGCCGAGATCGGCGTCAGGTAGATCGTGTAGGTCTCGCAGGAATGGTCGCGCAGCATGCGATGGGTGATGCTTTCCTTCAGCCCCTTCTTCGCGGTCGCCATGTCCGGCCAGACGCACAGGATCGCGTTGACGTCGACATTGGGCTTGGGGTTGAAACCCGCGTCCGAGCCGGTGCCGAGCATCTTGAAAAATTCCAGCCCCGGCACATTCTTCAGCGCGAAGCGGCCGCGCGCCATCTGGCTGAGCGCCTCGAGTCGGGACGCCCAGTTGTTGTAACGGAAGAAGCTGATGGTGACGACTTGCATTGGCGATTCTCCTTCGCAGCTGTCGTTCGTCTATGTCAGTTCGAGGTGCGACCGAAAGGGACATGACGCACCCGGCGCGCATCCGGTAGAAGCATTGTAAACTAAACTAGACAGGTTTAACCTAGCGACATGATGACACGAGTTGATCCCGCCCTGGCGGAGGAAGCAGTCCGGGCCGCTGGTCCGCATGCGGTCGTGATCGGGGCGGGGCTTGGCGGTCTCGCCGCGGCCATGCGCCTTGGCGCCAAGGGCTATCGCGTCACCGTGATCGACAAGCTCGACGTGCCCGGCGGGCGCGGCTCGGCGATCTGGCAGGACGGCCACCGCTTCGACCTTGGCCCGACCATCGTGACGGTCCCGCAGATCTTCCGCTCGCTCTGGGAGGTCTGCGGGCGCGATTTCGACAAGGACGTCAAGCTGGTCCCGATGGACCCTTTCTACGAGATCGTCTTCCCCGACGGCGAACGATTCCGCGCGCAGCAGGATACCGACGGCATGCGCGCCGAGGTGGCCCGCCTGTCGCCCTCGGACCTTGCGGGCTATGACCAGTTCCTGAAGGACAGCGAGAAACGCTACTGGTTCGGCTTCGAGAATCTCGGCCGCAAACCGATGCACAAGTGGATGGACCTGGTGAAGGTGCTGCACATCTTCGGGATGCTGCGCGCCGACAAGTCGGTCTATGCCCATGCCGCCAGCCGGGTAAAGGACGAACGCCTGCGCATGGCGCTGTCCTTCCACCCGCTGTTCATCGGCGGCGATCCGTTCAACGTGACCTCGATGTATATCCTCGTCAGCTACCTCGAAAAGGAATTCGGGGTGCATTACGCGATGGGCGGCGTCGCCGCGATCGCCAAGGCCATGGCCGGCGTGATCGAGGGGCAGGGCGGCGTGATGCGCATGGGCACCGAGGTCGACGAGATCCTCGTCGAACGGCTCCCCCATTCGCACAAGGCCACGGGCGTCCGCCTTGCCTCGGGCGAGGTGGTCAAGGCCGATATCGTGGTCTCGAACGCCGATTCGGGCTTTACCTACAACACGCTTCTCAGAAACCACCGCCGCTGGCGCTGGACCGACGAATCGCTGGCGAAGAAACGTTGGTCGATGGGCCTGTTCGTCTGGTATTTCGGGACGAAGGGAACGCGGGGGATGTGGAAGGACGTGGGCCATCACACGGTGCTGAACGGCCCGCGCTACAAGGGCCTCGTCAACGACATCTTCTTCCACCAGGAAAAGCTGTGCGATGACATGAGCCTTTACATCCACCGGCCCAGCGTCACCGACCCCAGCGCCGCGCCCGAGGGCGACGACACCTTCTATGCGCTCTCTCCGGTGCCGAATCTGCACACAGACAGCCCCGTGGACTGGAAGGCCAATGGCGAACGCTATCGCCAGGCGGTGCAGGATTTCATGGAAGACAAGCTGATGCCGGGACTGGGCAAGCATGTCTCCACCAGCCTGTTCTTCACGCCCGAGGATTTCCGCGACCGCTACCTCTCGCCCTATGGCGCGGGCTTCTCGCTGGAGCCGCGGATCTTCCAGAGCGCGAATTTCCGCCCCCACAACATCTCGGAGGAGGTCGACGGCCTATACATGGTCGGTGCCGGAACCCATCCCGGCGCGGGCCTGCCCAGCGTGATCACCTCGGCCGAGGTGATGGCCAGGCTGGTGCCGGATGCCGCCTCCGTGACGGCAGGCTGAGATGATCGACCCCGCGGATCTTGCGCATTGCGAAGCCTCGATCCGGACGGGCTCGTATTCCTTCCACGCCGCATCCCGGCTCTTGCCCGACCGCGTGCGCAACCCTGCGCTCGCGCTCTATGCCTTTTGCCGGATGACCGACGATTCGGTGGACCTGACGCAGGACAAGGCCGCCGCGGTGCTGACCCTGGGCGAACGGCTGGAACTGATCTATCGCGGCACGCCGCGCAACGCGCCCGCCGACCGCGCCTTTGCCGCCGTGGTCGAGGAATTCCAGATGCCCCGCACCCTGCCCGAGGCGCTGCTTGAGGGTATGGCCTGGGACGCGATGGGAAAGCGCTATGCCACGCTGTCGGATGTCTATGCCTATTCCGCGCGGGTGGCGGCGGCGGTCGGCGTGATGATGACGGTGCTCATGCGCGTGCGCTGCCCGCATGCGCTGGCGCGCGCCTGCGATCTGGGCGTCGCGATGCAATTGTCGAACATCTCGCGCGATGTGGGCGAGGATGCGCGCGAGGGGCGGTTCTACCTGCCGACCGAGTGGATGGATCAGGCTGGCATCGACATCGAGGCATTCCTCGCCGATCCGCAGCCCATCAAGCCGATCCGCCGGATGGTCAAGCACCTGCTGTCCGACGCCACCCGGCTTTATTTCCGGTCCGAACCGGGCGTGGCCGAATTGCCCTTCGCCTGTCGGCCCGGCATCTATGCCGCGCGCCACATCTATTGCGGCATCGGGCGCGAGATCGCGCGGGCGGATTACGACAGCATCACCCGCCGCGCCTTTACCACCAAGGGGCAGAAGATCGGCTGGCTGATCCTCTCCTCGATGCAGGCGGTGGCCGCCTCGGCCATGCCGCGCTCGGCGGTTCTGTATGGCAAGCCGCTTCCCGAATGCGCCTATCTCGTCGAGGCCGCCGCCGACCGCCTGCCCTCCGGCAACTCCTGGGGCGAGGGCCGCGCGGGCGAGGTCATCGCGGTGCTCGCCCAACTCAAGGCGCGCGAGGCAGCAAGGCACCGTGCCGCATTGGCCGAGGACCGAAAGCGCGCTATCTGACACGCATGATGATCGACTGGCCGCTCTTCGCCGTGTTCCTCGCAACCGCCTTCGCGGCGGGATCGACGGGCGCATTCTTCTCGCCGGGCCGCTGGTACGAGGCGCTGTCCAAACCTCCCTGGACGCCGCCCAACTGGCTGTTCCCGCTGGCCTGGTTCGTCCTCTACATCTCCATGGCCTATGCGGCGATGCGGATCGCGCTGTCAGGCCATCCGGAAATGGCCTTCGCACTGGCGATCTGGGGCCTGCAGATCGTGTTCAACACTCTCTGGTCGCCGATCTTCTTCGGCTTGCACCGCCTGTTCCCGGCGCTCATCGTGCTCTTCGGCATGTGGGCCTCGGTCCTGGCAATGGTCGTCGCCTTCTGGCGGATCGACCTCTTCGCCGGGCTTCTGGTCGCGCCCTATCTGGTCTGGACAAGCGTCGCCTTCGCGCTGAATTTCTCGATCTGGCGGCGCAACCCGGATGCCGCGCAGATGGCCGGGGCATGACGGCGCCGGCCTGAACGCGAACAAACGGGGCAGGGCGCATGCGGATCGACTATGCCGAAATGGCCGCCCGGCTTGCCGCACTCACCGAGGGCGAAACCGATACCGTGGCGCTGATGGCGACCATGGCCTGCGAATTGCACCATGCCGATGACCGATTCGACTGGACCGGCTTCTACCGCCATGTCGGGAACGAAACGCTGAAGATCGGCCCCTACCAGGGCGGCCATGGCTGCCTGACGATCCCCTTCTCGCGCGGCGTCTGCGGGGCCGCGGCCCGCACGGGCCAGGTGCAGCTGGTGCCCGATGTCGACGCCTTTCCCGGCCATATCGCCTGCGCGGCGACAACGCGGTCGGAAATCGTGCTGCCCGTCTGGAACGCGCGTGGCGATCTTCTGGGCGTGCTAGACATCGACAGCAACCGGCCCGCCGCCTTCGATCAGGACGATGCCGAGGGCCTTGCGGCGCTGCTGGCCCGGACCTTCGCCCGCTAAGCCCGGTTGCACGGCGGTCCTGAACCCGCTACCGCCCGGCGCATGAGCGAAGATTACGCCCCCCCCGATACCCCGCTCGAGGTGATCCACCTCGATCACGCGCTGCTTGTCGTGAACAAGCCGCATGGCCTGTTGTCGGTGCCGGGCAAGGGTGCACATCTGGCCGATTGCCTGCTCTCGCGCGTTCAGGCCGCCTTTCCCGAGGCGCTTCTGGTCCACCGGCTGGACCGCGACACTTCGGGCGTGATGATCTTTGCCCTGACGCCCCAGGCCCAGCGCCATCTCGGCCTGCAATTCGAGAAGCGGCAGACCAAGAAGACCTATGTCGCGCGGCTCTGGGGCCTGCTCGAACCGAAGACCGGAACAGTCGATCTGCCGCTGATCGTCGACTGGCCGAACCGCCCGCTGCAGATGGTCGACCACGCGAAGGGCAAGCAGGCGATCACCGACTGGCGCGTGCTGCGCCACGAGGGCGGAACGACCCGCGTGCGCCTGTTCCCCAGGACCGGGCGCAGCCACCAGCTTCGCGTCCACATGCGCGAGATCGGCCACCCGATCCTCGGCGATCCCTTCTATGCCGACGGTCCGGCGCGCGAGGCGCCAAGGATGATGCTGCATGCCGAGGAACTGCGCCTGCGCCATCCCGAGGGCGGACAGGGCATGGCGTTCCGCGCCGACTGCCCGTTCTGACCGGGCCGACCCTGCCGGCCGGTGCGCCTGCGGCGGGCGGGTATTTCTGTCAGGAAGAAAACCCATGGGCTTCTTCTTGGTCCAAATACCCGAACCGCGCCCGCAAGGGCGCCAATGAAACGGCGTGCGCCGCAGGCGCTCGATTCAGCAGCAGTCGCAGCCGCCATGCCCGTGGGTATGGCAAGCCGCTTCCTCGTGCCAGCCGCTGACGGCCTTGACCTCGCAGAATTCCTCCAGCCCCCAGATGCCGCCCTCGCGCCCGTTGCCCGACCGTTTCACGCCGCCGAACGGACTGCCCACGCCGCGCGAAGCGCCGTTCATCTCGACCATGCCTGCGCGCAGGCGCCGGGCCAGCCGGTTGCAGCGCGCGCCGTCCTGGGACTGCACATAGTTGGTCAGCCCGTATTCGGTGTCATTGGCGATCGTGACCGCCTCCTCCTCGCTGTCGAAGGGGATGATCGACAGCACGGGGCCGAAGATCTCCTCGCGCGCGATGGTCATGGCGTTGGTCACATCGGCAAAGACCGTGGGCCGCACGAAATACCCCCGGTTGACGCCCTCGGGCCGTCCCGGCCCGCCCGCGACCAGCCGCGCGCCCTCGTCGATGCCGGTCTGGATCAGCGCCTGCACCTTGTCGAACTGCGTCGCGCTGACCAGCGGGCCAATATGGCGGCCCTCGCGGTCGGCGGGGCCGACCTCCATCTTTTCGGCGACGGCGCGGGCGGTTTCCACGGCCGCGTCATAGACCGCCCGCTCGACCAGCATCCGCGTCGGCGCGTTGCAGGATTGCCCGGTATTCTGGAAGCAATGCAGCACGCCGCGTTTCACCGCCGTGTCGTCGGCATCGGCGAAGATCAGGTTCGCACCCTTGCCGCCCAGTTCCAGATGTACCCGCTTCAGCGTATCGGCGGCGTTCTTCGAGATCGCGATGCCCGCCCGGGTCGAGCCGGTGAACGAGATCATGTCGATATCGGGATGGCCCGACAGCTGCGTGCCCACCCCCGGCCCGTCGCCGTTCACCAGGTTGAAGACACCCGGCGGCACGCCCGCCTCATGCAGGATCTCGGCAAAGATCATCGCCGAGAGCGGCGCGATTTCCGACGGTTTCAGAACCATCGTGCAGCCCGTGGCCAGCGCCGGGATCACCTTGAGCGTGATCTGGTTCATCGGCCAGTTCCAGGGCGTGATCATGCCCACGACCCCCACCGGATCCATCAGGATGCGGTCGCCGGGCGCATGCGATCCCAGCGGGCGGTCGAACTCGAACATGTCCAGCGCGTGGATGAAGCTCTTGATATGCCAGGCCCCCGCCCCGACCTGGCTGGTGCGGGCAAAGTCGATGGGCGCGCCCATCTCGCGGCTCATCGCCTGGGCCAGATCCTCGGCGCGCGCCTTGTAGAGCCCGAGGATGCGCGCCAGCAGTTCGGAACGCTCGGCCTTGGACGTTGCGGCCCAGCCCGGCTGCGCGGCGCGGGCGGCGGCCACGGCGGCGTCGGTATCGGCCTGCCCGCCCAGCGAGATCACCGCGAACGGCTCCTCGGTCGAGGGGTCGATCACGTCGCAAGCGGCGCCAGACTGCGGTGCGACCCACGCGCCGCCGATGTAGAAATCCCTGCGTTCGATCATGTCTCCCCCCCTTTGGTCCTAGTGTTTTCCGGACCTTCTCCGGCCCCCGGCCGGATGGCAAGGGCCATTCCCTGCCGACCGTCAGGACCAACGAAAAAGGCCCCGGAAAACCGGGGCCTTTCGATGACATTCCGGAAGCCGGATTACTCGCTGACTTCTTCCTGTTCCTTTTTCAGCTCCTCGCCGGTGGCCTGATCGACCATCCGCATCGACAGCCGCACCTTGCCGCGATCGTCGAAGCCCAGAAGCTTGACCCAGACTTCCTGACCTTCCTTCAACTCGTCCGAAGGATGATTCAGCCGCTTGCCGCAGATCTGGCTGACATGCACCAGGCCGTCGCGCTTGCCGAAGAAGTTCACGAAGGCGCCGAAATCGACCAGCTTGACGACCTTGCCCTTGTAGATCTTGCCCTCTTCCGGCTCGGCCACGATCGAATAGATCATGTCATAGGCCTTCTTGATGGCCTCGCCATTGGGCGAGGCGATCTTGATCACGCCGTCGTCGTTGATGTCGACCTTGGCACCCGAGACCTCGACGATCTCGCGGATAACCTTGCCGCCCGAGCCGATCACTTCGCGGATCTTGTCGGTGGGGATGGTCATCGTCTCGATCCGCGGCGCATGCACCGAGAATTCGCCAGCCGAAGTCAGCGCCTTGGCCATCTCGCCAAGGATGTGCAACCGGCCCTCTTTCGCCTGGGCCAGCGCCTTTTCCATGATCGCGGGCGTGATGCCCGCCACCTTGATGTCCATCTGCAAGGACGTGATGCCCTTCTCGGTGCCCGCGACCTTGAAGTCCATGTCGCCTAGGTGATCCTCGTCGCCGAGAATGTCGGTCAGGATCGCGAACGACCCGTCCTCCTCCAGCACAAGGCCCATGGCCACGCCCGCCACCGGCGCCTTCAGCGGCACGCCCGCATCCATCATCGACAGCGAACCGCCACAGACGGATGCCATCGATGAGGAACCGTTCGATTCGGTGATCTCGGAGACCACGCGGATCGTATAGGGGAAGTCGGTCGGCGCCGGCAGCACCGCCTGCAGCGCGCGCCAGGCCAGCTTGCCATGGCCGATCTCGCGCCGTCCGGGGGGACCGACGCGCCCGGCCTCGCCCACCGAATAGGGCGGGAAGTTGTAATGCAGCAGGAAGTTCGAGCGCGAATTGCCGTGCAGCGCGTCGATGATCTGTTCATCGTCGCCCGTGCCCAGCGTGGTCACGACCAGGCCCTGCGTCTCGCCGCGGGTGAACAGCGCCGAGCCATGGGTCCGGGGCAGAAGGCCCACCTCGCATTCGATCGGGCGCACCTTGTCCAGCGCGCGGCCGTCGATCCGGCGGCCGTGTTTCACCACGTCGCCGCGCAGCACCGCCGATTCCAGCTTCTTGATCGCCGCGTCGAGATTGGGATCCTCAAGCTGCTCTTCGCTCAGGCCCGCCTTGATATCCGCCTTGGCGGCGGCAAGGGCGGTGACACGCTCCTGCTTGTCGGTGATCGCATAGGCGGCACGCATCTTGTCTTCGCCCAGCCCCTTCACGACCTCGTAAAGCGCCGAGTAATCCGGCGGCTGGAAGTCGAAAGGCTCTTTCGCGGCATCCTCGGCAAGGCTCACGATCAGGTCGATCACCGGCTTGATCTGCTCATGCGCGAAGGACACCGCGCCCAGCATCTCGGCCTCGGTCAGTTCATAGGCCTCGGACTCGACCATCATCACCGCGTCGCGGGTGCCGACCACCACGAGGTCCAGCCGCTGGTCGGGATTGTTGCGCAGGTTCTGCATGTCCTCGACTTCGGGGTTCAGGATGTATTCGCCATCCACGAAACCCACCCGGCAGCCCGCGATCGGCCCCATGAAGGGCACACCCGAAATCGTCAGCGCGGCCGAGGTCGCGATCATCGCCACGATGTCGGGATCGTTGACCAGATCGTGCGACAGCACCGTGCACATCACCAGCACTTCGTTCTTGAAGCCCGGCGCGAACAGCGGCCGGATCGGCCGGTCGATCAGCCGTGCGGTCAGGGTTTCCTTTTCCGAAGGACGCGCCTCGCGCTTGAAGAAGCCGCCGGGCACCTTGCCCGCCGCGTAGTATTTTTCCTGGTAATGGACGGTCAGCGGAAAGAAATCCTGACCCGGCTTCGCCGCCTTGGCGAAGGTCACGTTGGCCATGACGCTCGTCTCGCCCAGAGTGGCGATGACCGAGCCGTCGGCCTGACGGGCAACCTTGCCCGTTTCGAGGGTGAGGGTCTCTTGCCCCCACTGCATGCTTTTCGTCGTTACGTTGAACATCATCGTATCCTGTGTGGGAGCGCTCCCGGGCGTATCCCGGGTCTCCCGTTGAAATGGCGGCCCCATTGCCGCCGACCCCTTCCACCATCCCGAGCGCCGGGGTCCGGGCGCAACGTCTCAGATAGCGCGGGCCATACAGGTTTTTGACCCTGTTGGAAAGCTTTCAAAGCTTAACGATTCGCTCGCCCGGTCCCGCCCGCGGCATGGCCCTGCCGCAATCGCGCCGTCGGAACGAAAAACGCCCGCCGATTGGGCGGGCGTTTCGGTCGATGCGGTCCGGGCCGGATCAGCGGCGGATGCCGAGGCGCTGGATCAGGTTCTGATAACGGGCCTCGTCCTTGCCCTTGACATAGTCCAGCAGCTTGCGGCGCTGGGCGACCATCATCAGAAGGCCACGACGCGAGTGGTTGTCCTTCTTGTGGGTCTTGAAATGCTCGGTGAGCGTGGCAATGCGGCTGGTCAGGATCGCGACCTGCACTTCGGGCGAACCGGTGTCGCCTTCCTTGGTGGCGAATTCCTTGACCAGACGGGTTTTTTCTTCGGCGGTGATCGACATCGGGGCCTCCTATGCAAGGGATTGACGGCACAAGCCGGGATGTCGTCCAGCAGGGCCCTTGGAGAAATCCGTCCGGCGGGCGGAACGGATGCGGGCGTATAGGGGATTCCCCCTCGCCTTGTAAAGGGCCGGGTGTCAGGGGGCGGCGCTTTCCTGGATTTCCCGGGCGATCTGGCCCGCCCATTCGCCAATGACCGGGATGAAGTCGATCTGGCTGAGCGAATAGGCGATGATCGAGACCAGCGCGGTCGCGCCGACCACCGTGCCAAAGCCCATCGCAAGCCCGCGCAGGAACTGCACCGCCAGGATCCGGCGCACCGAGCCGTGGATCACGAAGAAGCGTTGGCCGTTAAGGGCCCGCACCTCGTGCCGCAAGGCGGCCACCTCGCTGGCAAGGTCCGTATCCGGGCGGGGCGCTGGGGTCGGGTCAGGCATCGGGGCTCGCAGGCGGCTTCGGCGGATGGGGCCAGCCTAGCCAAGGCCGCGGCCAGCGCCAAGCCCGTCGCCGTCAGGCGCCAGCGGCCAGCGCGGCGGGGAACTGCGCCGTCGGCACAAGGCTGACCATCGACAGGTCCAGACCGGCCCCACCGCTGACCACGGCAAGCGGCATCCCGTCCAGCAGGATCGTCGCATCTTCCGCGCCGGTGTCCGAGGGGCCGACCGACAGCACCGGATCGGGATGCGTCTCGGCGTCGTAGACGACGAACAGCGCGTCCTCCAATTCGTCGTAGTCGTCGATCAGCGTCGGTGCGCCACTGGTCATTGCCAGCCAGTCGTCGAGGTTTGATCCGACCGACATGTCGGCCGCTTGCGCGCCCTCTGCCATTGCGTCGCATGCTGCCTCGTTCGCGAGATAGTGGGCAAGGTCGACCTCGGTTTCTGCAAACGCGTCCGTCGAGACCGCATGGGCAAGCAGATCATCAAGCCCAAAGCCGAAGGCGAGCGTTTCCCCGCGGTAGTCCTCGGGCTCGTCGCCCGGTACGTCGTCATCGTCCGAACCTCCGATGCGATCCAGCGCGTCGCTGAAGTCCACGGTGGAACTGACCATCATCAGACCCAGAAGGCTTGCAAGAGTAATCATGGCCCGAACCCTTCGCAGTTTCCCGCTTGCCGCCCGTACGGAGCGCCATTCGGAACAAGAATACTCTTGGTAAAGGGGCGAGAATAAGGCAGGGCGGTTAACTGGTAAACGGATCGGGAGCCATTTTCCGCCTCTTCTCGCCCTGCGGCTGCATTGCGTCGCGCGACATGATGTTCAGCTGATTGAAGTTTAAAGGTTTTACGGCCCGCAACTTTTGCGTGTAGTGGTTAATGCCGCTGCCGGGGCAGTCCCGTTTTAGACCTGCCCCTCGAAGAAGGGCAGGAAGCTGTCCAGAACCGCGCTCGGGTTCTCTTCCATTGCAAAATGCCCCGACCGGCAGGCGGCGCCGCGCACGTCGTCCGCCCAGGCGCGCCAGATCTCGGCAGGCCGTCCGGTGCGTGCGGGAAAGCCGGTCTCGGCCCAGAGGAACATCACCGGCGCCGCGATGCGTCCGCCCGCCGCTCGGTCGGCTTCGTCGATGCGACGGTCGGTTGTCGCACCCGCGCGGTAATCGGCGCACATCGCGGCGATCCGGGCGGGGTCGGCGGCCTGTCTGCGATAGGCGGCCAGCGCGGCGGGCGGGAACGCCGCCAGCGATTTCGCCAGCGTCCAGCTTGCCAGCGTGTGCTCGACATAGCCCACGGGATCGGCGCCGATCATCCGCTCGGGCCAGGGCGCGGGCTGGGCAAGGAAGGTCCAGTGATAGGCCCTGAGCGCCAGATCGGCATTCCACGCAGCCCAGAAATCGCCCGTCGGCACGATCTCTATGATCCCCAGCCGGTCCACCCGCTCCGGCGCGTCCAGCGCCAGCCGATAGGCCACCCGCGCACCCCGGTCATGGCCCAGCAGATGCGCCCGGCCGATCCCCAGCGCATCCATCAGCCCGGTGATGTCGCGCGCCATCTCGCGCTTGGAATAGACATTGTGGGCCACGTCATCTGGCGGCGCGTCGCTGTCGCCATAGCCGCGCAGGTCGGGCACGATCACATGGAACCGCTCGGCAAGCGCGGGCGCCACGTTCAGCCAGCACATGTGGTTCTGCGGATAGCCATGCAGCAGGATCAGCGGCGCGCCCCGCCCCGCCCGATGCACCGACAGCGTGATGCCGTTGGTGGCGATCCGTTCGCATGTGAAATCCGGCAGGTCCGATGTCATGGCGCGCCCTCCCGGGCGCAGCCTAGGACCGGGCCGCCGTCACGTCCACAACTCCGGTTGCTGCGCATACCCGATGTAAAGCGGGTGTTTCGGCTGGCCGTCCCTTGTCAGCCCCAGATGGAACAGCGGCCGCCCGGTCGCGCGCAACAACCGCTCGACCGCCCGGCCGCGGTCCAGATGTGCGCCATGACCGCCCCAGGCGCAAACGATCCGGTCGGCCCAGGGCGCGCTGTCGCGGATCGCGGCATCGTTTGCCGGGCCGATGGGGTCGGCGGCGGCGCGCATCACCCTGGGGTCGGTGGCCCGGAAGGCAAAGATGTTGGTCACCCGGAACGCGCCGAAGCCCAGCGCGCGGGCGCGGCGTTCGCAGCGTTCCACGGTGGGATCGTTCTGCAGCTCGGTCGCGGTCGAGGGGTTCAGCATCACGAACAGCGCCCTCGGCCCGGCCGGATTCCAGATGCGGGTCAGGAGGTAGCGATAGGCCTCGCAGGGGGAATAGACCGCCTCGGAGGCGGCATCGCCCTTCTGGTGGGTGCGGGTTATCACCGGCCGGCCCGTGGCGTGACCGGCACGCGGCCTTCGGGGGTCAGCAGAAAGACCTCACGCCCCTCGATCACCACCGCCGAGACCGGCCCGCCATAGCCCGCGCCGGTATCCAGATCGACGCGGTTGCCGTAATGCGTGACGCGGTCGACGGGGGTATGGCCATGCACGACCAGAACGCCATGGTCGCGCGGGTCGTCCAGGAACTCGCCCCGGATCCAGATCAGATCGTCCTCGACCTGATCCTCAAGCGGCACGCCGGGACGGATGCCCGCATGGCAGAAGAACACCTCGCCCCGCCGATGGAAGGGCAAGAGCGAGTCCAGCAGCGCCTTGTGACTGTCGGGCACCGCGCGCACCGCCGCGGCGTGCAGGGCGGCGCGGTCGGGATGCATCCCCGTCTCGACCCCGTAGGAGGTCAGCGTCTCGCGCCCGCCGACGCTGGGCAAGAGCCAGTCCAGATCGGGCCGCGCCGGTTCGGGCGGACAGCCGGGGCGCAGGAAATACTGCATGAAGCGGTCGTGATTGCCCCGCAACAGGATCCATGGCGCGCCCGCCGCAAGCCCCTGCACCAGATGCTCCAGCACGCCGCGGCAATTGGGGCCGCGGTCGACATAATCGCCCAGATGCACCACCGGCGCCGCGTTGTCGCCCACCCGCGCCCGGTCCGCCGCGATCAGCGCATGGGCCGCCTCAAGCCGGACAAGCTGGCCGTGAATATCGCCGATGGCATAGCTGCGCAGCATGTCGAGGCCTTCCGGAAAGGGAAAAGGGGCCCGTCGCATATCCCGCGACGGGCCCCCTTTGTCAAACCGGCCGCTGTCAGCCGACCTCGAATTCCAGCGGGCGGACCTGCTGGAACAGGCCCGTGGCCTTCAACTCGTCGATCACCACCTGCGGGATCGGATCGTCGAGGTATAGGATCGCGATGGCGTTCTCGCCCGGCCCGGTGCGGCCCAAGGTAAAGTTCGCGATGTTCACGCCATGGGCGCCCATCGTGGCCCCCAGCGCGCCGATGATGCCGGGCACGTCCTTGTTGGTGGTGTAAAGCATGTGCTCGCCGATCTCGGCGTCGATATTGATGCCCTTGATCTGGATGAAGCGCGGCTTGCCATCCGAGAACACGGTGCCCGCGATCGAGCGTTCGCGCTTCTCGGTCACCACGGTCAGCTTGATGTAACCGTCAAAGGCCCCCGACTTGCCCTGCGTCGTGGTGGACATGGCGATGCCGCGTTCCTTGGCGACGATGGGGGCCGAGACCATGTTGATCGCGGGATTCGCCTCTTTCAGCACACCGGCGATGGCGGCGCAGTTCAGGGCCTCGATATTCATCCCGGCAGCAAGACCGTCATGCAGGATGTTGATCGCCTTGATCGGCTCGTCGGTCATCTGCCCGGCAAAGCTGCCCAGATGGCCCGCCAGCGCGATCCACGGCCCCATCACCTTGGCTTCCTCGGCGGTGATGGACGGCATGTTGATCGCGTTGGTCACCGCACCCGTCAGCAGGTAGTCCGCCATCTGCTCGGCCACCTGAAGCGCCACGTTTTCCTGCGCCTCGGTCGTGGACGCGCCCAGATGCGGCGTGCAGACCACGTTGGGCAGGTTGAACAGCACGTTCTCCTTGGCCGGCTCCTCGGCGAACACGTCGAAGGCCGCGCCCGCGACATGGCCCGTTTTTAGCATCTCGGCCAGCGCCGCCTCGTCGACCAGCCCGCCGCGGGCGCAGTTGACGATGCGCACGCCCTTCTTGGTCTTGGCCAGGTTCTCGCGGGACAGGATGTTCGCCGTCTTCTCGGTCATCGGAACGTGCAGCGTGATGAAATCCGCCCGGTGCAGCAACTCGTCCAGCTCGACCTTGTGCACGCCCAGCTTGTCGGCGCGTTCCTCGGACAGGAACGGGTCATAGGCCAGCACCTTCATCTTCAGCCCGATGGCGCGGTCGGCCACGATCGAGCCGATATTGCCGCAGCCGATCAGGCCCAGCGTCTTGGCGGTCAGTTCCACGCCCATGAAGCGGGACTTTTCCCACTTGCCCGCATGGGTCGAGGCGTTGGCCTCGGGGATCTGGCGGGCGACCGCCATCATCATGGAAATCGCGTGCTCGGCCGTGGTGATCGAGTTGCCGAAGGGCGTGTTCATCACGATCACGCCCTTCTTGGAGGCGGCGTGGATGTCCACGTTGTCCACCCCGATCCCGGCGCGGCCGATGACCTTGAGGTTGGTGGCGGCCTCCAGCACCTTTTCGGTGACCTTGGTGGCCGAGCGGATGGCCAGCCCGTCATACTGGCCGATGGCCGCGATCAGCGCATCCTTGTCCTTGCCCAGTTCGGGGCGGAAATCGACCTCGATCCCGTGGTCACGGAAGATCTGGACAGCGGTTTCGGACAGCGCGTCGGAAACGAGAACCTTGGGAGCCATTTTCGTGGTCCTTTGCAGAATGTCTGGGGAAAGAGGGTGGGGGTGCCCCCACCCTTCAATGCGGTCTGTAGGGTGGGTGAAACCCACCGTCCCGGCTCAGGCGGCGGCCTGCGCGGCGATCTCGGCCTCGAAGGCCCATTCGATCCAGGGCATCAGGGCCGCGACATCCGCCGTTTCCACGGTGGCGCCGCACCAGATCCGCAGGCCCGCGGGCGCATCGCGATAGGCGCCGATATCCAGCGCGACGCCCTCTTTTTCCAGCCGCTTGGCGATGGCCCTGGCAAAGGCTGCGCCATCCGCGATGCGCGGGTCGGTGAATTTCAGGCAGACGCTGGTGTTCGACCGCGTCGCCGGATCCACCGCCAGATTCTCGATCCAGGGCTTGCTGTCGACAAAGGATTGCACGGCGGCGAAATTCGCGTTCGACCGCGCGATCAGCGCGGGCAGCCCGCCGATGGATTTGCCCCAGGCGAGCGCCACAAGGTAATCCTCGACCGCCAGCATCGAGGGCGTGTTGATCGTCTCGCCCTCGAAAATGCCCTCGATCAGCTTGCCGCCCTTGGTCATGCGAAAGATCTTCGGCAGCGGCCAGGCGGGCTTGTAGCTTTCCAGCCGCTCGACCGCGCGCGGGGACAGGATCAGCATGCCATGCGCACCCTCGCCGCCCATCACCTTCTGCCAGCTGAACGTGGTCACATCCAGCTTGTCCCAGGGCAGGTCCATCGCAAAGGCCGCGCTGGTCGCGTCGCAGATCGTCAGGCCCTGACGGTCGGCCGGGATCGCATCGCCATTCGGCACGCGCACGCCCGAGGTGGTGCCGTTCCAGGTGAACACCACGTCCTTGTCGAAATCGACCTGCGCGAAATCCACGATCTCGCCATAGGGCGCCTCGCGCACCACGGCGTCCAGTTTCAGCTGCTTGACGACATCCGTGACCCAGCCCGCGCCGAAGCTTTCCCAGGCCAGCATCTCGACCCCGCGCGCACCCAGCAGCGACCACATCGCCATTTCCACGGCGCCGGTATCCGAGCCGGGCACGATGCCGATGCGGTAATCGGCGGGGATCCCGAGGATCGCGCGGGTCTCCTCGATCGCGGCCTTCAGCCTGGCCTTGCCGATGGCGGCACGGTGCGACCGCCCCAAGGGCGCGTCAGCCAGCATGTCGAGCGAAAAACCGGGGAGTTTGGCGCAGGGGCCAGAGGAGAAACGCGGGTTTGCCGGCCGCGCAGCCGGAGTCTCGATGACCATTGATGCTATCCTTCCAGATAAGCGCCCCTCGTTGGGGAGGGGTGTCCCACCGCCGCCATTACGCCTGTTCCCTCACTGGCGCAAGGGGGAAAACCGCGCGCAAGCGCCGCTTTCGCCGCCGTTTGCGACATCAGCGTAGCGGATCGGAAACCGGCGGGATCACGGCGGTCGCGGCGCCCGTCCGGGTGAACATCGCGCGCGCGTCCAAGGCCACGACCAGCGCCGCCAGCGCCACGAAGAACACCGTGTCGTTCGGCTGGGCGTCGGGCCAGAGGGGGCTGTTCAGCTGGGCATGGGCCAGCACCGGCAGCAACAGGCTGCCGCGGGCGGCGTTGACCATCCCGGTAACGATGACGCCCACCGCGACCGAGCCCGCCAGAAACGGCAGGAACCCCCAGGCACTTTGCGGCGTGCCCGACAGGAAGAAGGCCGGCAGGTGCCAGACGCCCCAGACCGTGCCCACGGCAAGCCCGGCCCAGAGCGGTGCCATGTGCCGTTGCAGCAGGGGTTGCAGAACCCCGCGCCAGCCGAGTTCCTCGACGGGGCCGGTCAGGCTGCGCAGCGCGACAAGGCCCAGCAGCGGCCCCCACCCGACCGCCAGCGGCTCGGTCAGGGACGCGCCCTTGACCAGCGCCCCCGCCACGAAGGCGGCAGGCATGCCGACCAGCAGCACAAGGTACCAGCCCGGGGCGCATCGCCACAGCAGCAGCCGGCCGAGGAATCGTGCCAGGCCAGCGCGGCCACCCTGCGCCAGCACCAGCATCAGGGCGGCGATGGCCGGGGCATAGACCGCCAGCAGGAAGCTGGGGTTGGAACCCGAGATCTCGCCGAAGAGGGCGGCCATCGGCCCCGGCGCGGCCATCCACAGCCCCAGGATGCCCCAGGACAAGCCGAAGGTGATGGCAAGGAAGGGCAGGATGGCACCGGTGCCCAGGTCGGCCGGTGCCGGGCTTTCGGATCGTGGCGTCGCCATCAAGGCTCTCCGGTTGCGGCGCGTTCCGGGGAGAGCCTGTGCAACCGGGCCGCCGCCGTCCTTGATCGGGGACAAACCGCCGCCCGCTGCTCTGGCCCTTGCCGCGCGGGCGTGCTTAAAGACGCCCGATCCCTGTGAGGCCGGAGCCCGCCCATGCATGTCGTCACCCTGCTGACCAATCCCGCCCGCCCGGTGCTTGACCCTGCGGCGGTCGAGGCGTTGCGCAATGCCTGGGGCGGGGGCGATCTGCGCTGGCTGGCGCCGGGCATCGCGGCCGAGTTCGGGGTGCCCGCCCTGCCCGCCAACCTGTGGGAGGTGTGGACCGAAATGCAGGCCCTCGGCATTGACCTGATCGCCCAACCGGCCGAGGGGCGCAGGAAACGCATGCTGATCGCCGACATGGATTCGACCATGATCGGGCAGGAATGCATCGACGAACTGGCCGACGAGGCGGGCGTGGGCCCGCACGTGGCCGAGATCACCGCCCGGGCGATGAATGGCGAGCTGAACTTCGAGGGCGCGCTGCGCGAACGCGTGGGTCTGCTTGCGGGCCTGCCCGCCGAGGTGATCGGCAAGGTGCTGGCCACGCGCATCACCCATACGCCCGGCGGGCGCGAACTGATCGCCACGATGAAGGCCAGCGGCGCCTATTGCGTGCTGGTCTCTGGCGGCTTCACCAGCTTCGCCGCGCGCGTCGCCGCCGATCTGGGCTTCGACGAGCACCGGGCAAATACGCTGCTGGTCGCGGATGGCAAGCTGACCGGCAAGGTCGCCGAGCCGATCCTGGGCCGCGAGGCCAAGGTCGCCGCGCTGACCGAGATCTCCGCCCGGCTCGGCATCGGCCCCGATCAGGCCATGGCGGTCGGCGACGGCGCGAACGATCTGGGCATGCTGGGCCTTGCCGGGGCGGGTGTCGCGCTGCATGCCAAACCCGCGGTGGCCGCGCAATGCGACATCCGCATCAATCACGGCGACCTGACCGCGCTGCTTTACCTTCAGGGTTACTCGCAGGGCGAGTTCTCCGAGTGAGCCGACCCGGTCCGAGCCGTGATCCCTTGAGGCGAAATATTCTGGACCCTCGCGGGCACCGCCGCTATGGTCCGCGCGCTGGACGGGGGGGCTGGCCTCGCCGGTCTGCCATCCTCGGATTGGGCCGTCTTCCGGGAGGCGGCGCTTGGAAGGCCGGGGTCTACCGGACACGGATTTGTCAGGATCAGAGGCCAACGTGGCGAATTTCCTCTACAAAAACGATCTGCCCGAAGGGCTCGATCTGGGGCCGACGGTCGCCATCGACTGCGAGACGATGGGGCTGAACCCGCATCGCGACCGGCTGTGCGTGGTGCAGCTTTCGGGCGGGGACGGCAATGCGCATATCGTGCAGATCGTCAGGGGCCAGACCGAGGCGCCGAACCTGACCCGGATGCTGGCCGATCCGGTGGTGCTGAAGCTGTTTCATTTCGGCCGGTTCGACATTGCCGCGCTGTTCAATGCCTTTGGCGTCGTGACGGCGCCGGTCTATTGCACCAAGATCGCCTCGAAACTGGTGCGCACCTATACCGACCGGCACGGGCTGAAATACCTGCTTCAGGAATTGCTGAACGTCGACATCTCGAAACAGCAGCAAAGCTCGGACTGGGGTGCGGCCGAGCTGAGTGCGGCGCAGCTTGACTATGCCGCGTCGGACGTGCTGCACCTGCATGCGCTGAAGGCCATTCTGGACGCGATGCTGGAACGCGAGGGGCGGGTGGACATGGCGCGGGCCTGTTTCGGCTTTCTGCCGATGCGCGCGCGGCTGGATCTTGAAGGCTGGCCCGAGATCGACATCTTTGCCCATTGAGGCCAAGCCATGAACCGCGACACCTACATAGCCATCGGCCGCCGGGTTCTGACCAGCGAGGCCAGGGCGCTGGCCAGTCTGTCCGAGGCGCTGGATGACAGTTTCGCGGCAGCGGTCGAACTGATCCTGGCCGCCGAGGGCCGGGTGATCGTCTCGGGCATGGGCAAGTCGGGCCATGTCGCGCGCAAGATCGCGGCGACCTTCGCCTCGACCGGCACGCCCGCGCATTTCGTCCACCCCGCCGAGGCCAGCCACGGCGATCTGGGCATGCTGGCACGGGGCGATGTCTGCCTTGTGCTGTCGAATTCGGGCGAGACCCCGGAACTGGCCGATATCGTCGCCCATACCCGCCGCTTCGCGATCCCGCTGATCGGGGTGGCGGGCCGCGCGGACAGCACGCTGTTGCGCCAGTCCGATGTGGCGCTGGTGCTGCCGCCCGCCGACGAGGCCTGTCCGATGGGCCTTGCGCCCACCACCTCGACCACGATGACGCTGGCGCTGGGCGATGCGCTGGCCGTGGCGCTGATGGAACATCGCCAGTTCACCCCCGAGGCGTTCCGCGCCTTTCACCCGGGCGGCAAGCTGGGCGCGCGGCTGTCGAAGGTGGGCGATCTGATGCATGGCGGCGCCGATCTGCCGCTGGTGCCGCTGGGCACGCCGATGGCCGAGGCGCTTCTGACCATGAGCGGCAAGAGCTTCGGCGTGGTGGGGGTGACCGATGTCGATGGCCGACTGGCGGGCATTGTCACCGATGGCGACCTGCGCCGGAACATGGCGGGGCTGCTCGATCGCAATGTCGATCAGGTGATGACCCACGCGCCGCTGACCATCGGCCCCGACGATCTGGCCGAAAAGGCGCTGGGCGTGATGAACGGGCGCAAGATCACCTGCCTGTTCGTGGTGGGCGCCGAGGGGCGGCCGCAGGGCATCCTGCATATCCACGACTGCCTGCGCGCCGGGATCGCCTGAGGCATGGCCTCGTATGACAACGCCTATTCCCGGTTCATCGCGCTGGCGCGGATCGTGCTGCCGCTGGCCGCGCTGGGGATCCTCTCGACACTGTTCCTGTTCTCGCGCGATACGCCATCGGGCGACGAACTGCCCTATTCGAAGGTCGATGTGGACGAGCTGATCCGCGAACAGCGGATCGGCACGCCGAACTATGCGGGCGTCACGCAGGACGGCACGGCCATCGCGTTCCGGGCCGAAACCGCGCGGCCCGATCCTGATATCTCTGGCCGCGCCTCGGCCGAGGCGATGCGTGCCCGGCTCGACATGCCCGATGGCAGCCATGCCGACATCGCTGCCCGGCGCGGCATCGTCGATACCGGCGCGGGGGTCGCGGTGCTGGATGGCGCGGCGCAGATCGACACGTCGACCGGCTACATAGTGCGCGCAACGCGCCTGACCGCGGCGCTGGAACGGACCGATGTGCTGGGCGAGGGGCCGGTCACCGCCGAGGGGCCGCCCGGCCGGATCGAGGCGGGTGCGATGCAGCTGAGCACCGATCCCGGTAACGAAGACAGATACGTTCTGGTTTTCAAGGACGGCGTCAGGCTGGTATATGATCCGGAGCGTTAGGGGAAAGGTCTTGCTCTTGTCGTTTCGCGTTGCCCTGGCCGCGATGGCCCTTGCCTGTGGCGCGTCGGTGGCCCTGTCCCAGGGCGCCGAGATCGCGTTCGGCACGCTTGCCCATGACCAGTCCCAGCCCGTCGAGGTCACCGCCGACCGGCTGACCGTCGATCAGACCGATGGCACCGCGATCTTTTCCGGCGGCGTTCTTGTGGGGCAGGGCGAAATGCGGCTTTCGGCCGACGAGGTGCTGGTGGTCTACGACACCGAGGCCGAGGCATCGGGGCGCATCGCGCGGATGGAGGCGCAGGGCAAGGTCGTGCTGGCGCTGGGCGACGAGGCCGCCGAGGCCGATCGGGCAGTCTATACCATTGACGCGGGGACAATCGTGATGACCGGCAGCGTGCTGCTGACCCAGGGGCAGAGCGCGATTTCGGGCGAGCGGCTGGTGGTCAATCTGGACCGCGGCACCGGCACGATGGAGGGTCGGGTCCGCACCGTTCTGCAACCCGGCAGCCCGCGATGATCGGGCGCACCGATCTGAGCGTTGCCGAAGGCGCGGCCGGGCTGCGCGTTCGGGACCTTCGCAAGAACTACCGCCGCCGCCCGGTGATCCGCGATGTCAGCCTGACGCTCGACCGCGGCGAGGTGGTGGCGCTTCTGGGGCCGAACGGCTCGGGCAAGACCACCTGCTTTTACGCCATCGCGGGGCTTGTGATGCCCGAGGGCGGGCGCGTCACCATCGACGGACGCGATGTCACCGGGCTGCCGATGTATCGCCGCGCGCGGCTGGGGATCGGCTATCTGCCGCAGGAAGTGTCGATCTTCCGCGGGCTCAGCGTCGAGGACAATATCCTCGCGATCCTCGAACTGGTCGAGAGCGACCGCCACAAGCAGCGCGAGCGGCTGGAGGAATTGCTGTCGGAATTCTCGATCGAGCATCTGCGCCGGGCCTCGGCCCTGTCGCTGTCGGGCGGCGAACGGCGGCGGGTCGAGATCGCGCGCTGCCTGGCCGCGAACCCGAAATACCTGTTGCTGGACGAACCCTTTGCGGGTGTTGATCCGATTGCGGTGGGCGAGATCCGCGCGCTGGTGGCCGATCTCAGGACGCGCGGCATCGGCGTGCTGATCACCGATCACAACGTCCGCGAAACGCTGGAAATCGTGGACCGTGCCTATATCCTGCATGATGGCAAGGTGCTGATGAGCGGCACCACCCAGGAGGTCGTCCGCGACGAGAATGTGCGCCGCGTCTATCTTGGCCAGAGTTTCCGGATTTCGTGACGGCAGGACAATGAACCTCCGCACCACACTCACCCAGCGCCAGATACAGACCCTGCGCCTGACCCCGGCGCTGCGCACGAGCCTGTCGCTTTTGCGGATGCCCGCGGCCGATCTGGTCGCCGAACTGCACCGCGCCGCGGCCGAGAACCCGCTGATCCGGCTGGCCGAGGACGCGCCCGACAGGTCCGGCGGCTGGGGCGGGACCGACACGCTTGCCGCCCCCGACCCGCTGGGCGAAAGGCTGCGCCGTCAGATCGCGCTGATGCCGCTGGACCCGGCTATCGCCGCCATCGCGCGGTTCCTGACCGGGGATGTCGACGATCACGGCTATCTCGACTCCGAAGCCGCCGCCAATGTCGAGGCGATGGGCGCCGCGCCCGAACAGGCCGCGGCGGCAATCGCCGCGCTGCAATCCTGCGACCCGGCGGGCGTGGGAGCGCGCAGCCTGGAGGAATGCCTTGCCCTGCAATTACGCGAGCGCGGTTTCGACGAGAACGAGGCGCGCGCCGCCTGCGCCCGGCTCGACCTGCTGGCCGAGGGGCGGCTGGCCGACCTTGCTGCTCTGTCAGGGATCGGCGCCCCGACATTGCAGGCGATGGCCGATGCCCTGCCTGGACTCACCCCTCGACCTGGCGACGGGATCGGGGACGAGCCTCTGCCGCCGATGCCGGAAATTCTGGTCGAGGACGGGCCGAGCGGCCAGTTCAGCGTGATCCTGGATCGCCGTATCATGCCACGGGTCGACTTCGACGTCGCCCTCGCGCAAGGGCTTGGCCGCGGTGCCGCGCGGTTGCGCGAAAGCGCCCAGGCGCTGATAAAGGCGCTGCACTTTCGCGAGCGCACGCTTGAGGCGGTGGCGCGGCTGATCCTGTCCCACCAGCACCGCTTCTTCGCCGAGGGCCAAGAGAACCTTCTCCCGATGACCCGGGCCGAAATGGCGCGCGGGCTGGGCCTGCACCCCTCGACGGTTGGCCGCGCGCTGGCTGGCAAGGCCCTCGCCTTTCGTGGCGCGGTCCATCCGTTATCGCTCTTCGTCTCGCCCGCACTGCCCGCGGCGGCGGGGCGCGGCGTCACCGCCTATGCCGCCCAGCACCAAATCCGCAAGATGATCGAGACCGAGACCTTCGACAGCATTCTCTCGGACGCTGAAATTGCGGAACTTCTGCGACGCGAGGGCGTTGACATCGCCCGACGAACTGTCGCCAAATACAGGAACTGCCTGACCATTCCGTCATCCTTCGAACGCAGGAGGCGAAAGGGGGGATGTGGTTGAAACCCGCCCCGAACCCTGTTGACCCCGAAGCGCGCCCGCTTTAACGGGAGGCGATCCTGCTCTGGCAGGAAGTACCAGGAGGCAAGATGCAGTATCAGATCAGCGGCAAACAGATCGATATCGGCGAGGCGCTGCAAATCCATGTAAAGGACGAGCTGAATGCGGCGGTGAAGAAATATGCCGAACGCCCGACCGATGCGAATGTCGTTTTCTCGCGCAACGCGCATGAATATGTCTGCGAGACCACCGTTCACCTGTCTACGGGCCTGACGGCTCAGGCCAAGGCCCACGCCACCGAAATCTACGCCGCCTTCGACAGTTGCTGCAACAAGATGGAAAAGCAGCTGCGCCGCTACAAGCGTCGGCTGAAGGATCACCACCGAGATCGCGTGGAGCCGGTCGAGTTGATGCAGGCCTCCTCCTACATCCTGGCTTCGGCCGAGCATGAGGAAGAAGCCGAGCCCGAGACCCTGCAACCGATGATCATAGCCGAGATGGAGACGCGGATCCAATCGATCTCGGTCGGCGAAGCGGTGATGCAGATGGAACTCGCGGGCAAGGACATGCTAGTGTTCCGCAACGAGAAGACGGGCAAGATCAACGTCGTGCATACCCGCGAGGACGGGAATGTCGGCTGGATCGATACATGAGCCGAAGGCCGCCTGACGCAGACCGCGCGGCGTGCGGCACGACAGAGACGAGAGGCACATGCAGCTTTCCAGCCTCCTGAAACCCGAAGCTGTGCGGGTTTTCGGCACCATGTCGAGCAAGAAACGCCTGTTCCAGGAACTGGGCGAGGTGGCGCATGTCGTCTATGGCCTGTCGGCCAACGAGGTGGTCGACGCACTGCAGGAGCGCGAAAGCCTGGGTCCGACCGGGGTGGGGCATGGCGTTGCCCTGCCCCATGCCCGCCTCGCCGGGCTGGACAAGGTGAAGGGCGCCTTTATCCGGCTCGAAAAGCCGATCGACTTCGGCGCAGTCGACCGGATGCCGGTGGACCTGATCTTTGCGCTGTTCGCGCCGCTGGATTCGGGCGTCGACCATCTCAAGGCGCTTGCGCTCGTCTCCCGGACGTTGCGCGATGCGACGGTCTGCGGCAAGCTGCGCGCCAATTCCGACCCCGCGACCCTGCATGCGGTGCTTACCGAGGCGCAGGCCTCGCAGGCGGCCTGATCTCGGACCGCCACCTGGGGGGCATCCGCTCCATCTGCCGGGCGATGGCGCATTGATCTGCGTGGCTAACATTGCAAGCTATGCCTGAATCCATTCCGCGTATGGTGCCATCTTGTGCAGGGAGACTTCTGTCGCTCCCTCCAGAACGCCGGTCTGCAAGGCCCGGCGGGCGTCTCCTGTAGCCGGTTTGCCTGATCTGATCGACTTCGAGAAACCGCATGAAGATCGGAAAGGCCGTCCGGTCTGCCGCTGCGGCGCAATCCAGCCCATGCACACTTTCGGCTGCGCGACACCTTAGCCGCTATTTAGCGTAGCGCGGATCGCCGGAAAACTCCGCTTCGTGTCGGCTCAGAGTCCGCCGAGCCATGGCACCTCGAGGACCAAGCGCGACTGCATTCAGGTGACGCTGACACCAGAGGTCCAAACGGTTCTCGGATTGGTGGAAGATTACAACGACAACCCTCCGCAGCCAATGACGAAAATGTGCTTGCCCCGCAAAGTCATCGCAGTTGCCGGAGTGTCCGGGGAAATTTGCGCCAGAAACATGCGGCACCGGACCCAGCCCACCAGTCAAGCCGTGCAGATATGGCGCGGTTCAAGGGGCCGGGCAGGTCGCGCCGCATCTACCCGGCAGCGAGGTGGACCTTGGCGAGACGTATGGTCCGGCGCGGCTATTGCGCAGCCTCGCGCATCGCGACGAGGTCCACGAGGTAGTCCATGAACTCGTCCCGAAGTTCGGGGCGGGCCATGGCGAAGGACACCGTCGCCTGCAGGAAGCCCGCCTTTGACCCGCAGTCGAAGCGCTGGCCCTTGAAGCGGTAGCCGTAGACGCCTTGGCCATTGATTTCTTCGGCGATGGCGTCGGTCAGTTGAAGCTCGCCACCCGCACCAAGCCGGTTGTGCTTCAGGTTCTGGTCGAGATTGTGCAACACGCGCGGTGTCAGGATGTAGCGGCCGATTACCGCAAGATTCGATGGTGCTTCCTCGACCGTGGGTTTCTCGACCATGCCCTTGATCAGAACCCTGTCGCCAAGGTCGCGGTCCACATCGAGGATGCCATAGGCCTTGGTCTTCTCGTGTGGCACTTCCATCGTCGCGACCATGTTCCCACCGGTTTCCTCATACGCCTCAGCCATCTGCTGCAGGCAGGGGGTTTCGGCGGCGATCACATCGTCCGGCAGGATAACGGCAAAGGGCTCGTTCGCGATCAGGCGGCGGGCACACCAGACGGCATGGCCAAGCCCCATGGGCTTGTGCTGCCGGATATAGGCGATCGCTCCGCTTTCCATGTCGGTTCTGTTCAGGATCGCAAGCAACTCGTCCTTGCCGGCCGAGCGCAGCGCCTCCTCAAGGGTAGGCGAGTGATCGAAATAATCCTCAAGCGCACCCTTGCCGCGCGATGTGACGAAGATGAACTCCTTGATTCCGGCGGCACGGGCCTCGTCGATCGCGTACTGGATCAAGGGCCGATCCACGAGGGTCATGATCTCTTTCGGGATCGACTTCGTGGCAGGCAGGAAGCGCGTCCCCAGCCCTGCGACGGGAAAGACGGCCTTGGTAACCTTGCGCTTCATTCGCTCAATCGCTCTTTTCTGTTTCAGTTTTCTGGACCGCGCCGGTCCATGAGTTCCGGGGTGACCTTAATGCATCGGGAACGTATCAGAAAGGTAAAGCAGGCGTTAAGAACATACTACTACCCTCCAAGGCAACAAAGCGGCGCAACCGCGCGGATTTCTCGCAGATCGCTGAGGGCCCGTCGGCTTGCGTCAGGATTGGGCCGAAGCCGTGTCAAAACCCCGCAAGGGTGGCGATTCCGGTCCCGGATCGCCGATTCTGCACGACGCTGGCGCAGTTCAGGCCATGTCCGCGCCCAATCCGCTCCAGGACAAAAAAGCGCCCGGCCTCTTGCATTTGCATCGGTACAATAGCCAGCGTCACAGCGCGATCACCCGGGACTCGTTCAGGCCGAGCCGTTCTTCTTTCTGCCCTGCTCGCGCGGCCACATATGGCCGCCGATCTGGTGCAGGCCGACACCGACAAAGGGCTGCGCGGTCTCGATCGCTTCCGCCTGGGCACTTGGCTTGCGGATTGTCCTTCCGGATCATCGGCGGAGTCTGGATCAACAGGGACCGGGCGCGGTTCTACGCTTGGCACCGACGCCTCCGCATTAGGCCTATGATCGACAAAGGGCGGTTCACAATCGCGATCCGGTCTGGACGATCGGGTGTGCCATCCCCTATCCAGAGTGAGTGTGGGGCATGCGCGAGCGGCGAAGACCGGGCTGATCGTAAGGCGCGTCCGCGCCGCTGGCCCACCCGCATGTCGGCCCGGGCGCGGCTTGCCTTCGCCGCCCCCCCTGCAACCCGTGAGGACATTGCCATGGCCTGTTCCTGTCTGACCCGCCGCCGCTTTCTTGCCACCACCGCCGCCGGATCGGTGATGTCGCTTTCGGGCTGCGTCGGGACGCCGCCCGCGCTGGTGTCGTCGTCCGAGGTCGAGGCGATGGGGCTGCGCGCCTGGTCGGAGCTGCGCGCGCAACAGCCGCTGTCGCGCGATACCGGGTTCCAGTCCTCGGCACAGCAGGTCTCGCGGCGGCTGCTGACCCATCTGGGCGAGCCGACCGGCGCGTGGGAGGTGCAGGTCTTTTCCTCGCCCGAGATCAACGCCTTTGCCTTGCCGGGGCGCAAGATCGGCGTCTACGAAGGCATGTTCCGCGTTGCCCGCACGCCCGACCAGCTTGCCGCCGTGATCGGTCACGAGATCGGGCATCTTCTGGCCAAGCACCCCGAGGAACGCATCAGCGCCGAGGTCGCGACCGAAACCGGATTGCGGCTTATCGGCGGGATGCTGGGCGCAAGCAATGTGGGCAATGCCGATGTGATCACCGCCGCGCTGGGGCTGGGGGCGCAGGTCGGGCTGTTATTGCCCTATTCGCGCAACCAGGAGCTTGAGGCCGACGAGTTCGGCGTCCGGGCGATGGTCGGCGCGGGCTACGAGGGGCGGCAGGCGATCACGCTCTGGCAGCAGATGGAACTGGCCGGCGGCGCGCGCTCCCCGGAATTCCTGGCGACCCATCCCGCACCGGCGGCCCGGATCGGGGCGATGGAACGCCTGCTTGCCACCCTTCCGGCCTGAGAGCCCGCGCGGCCCCTGTGTGGTCAGGCGCGGGCGGGCAGCGTCGCGCGGCACCAGTCCAGCAGGGCCCGCGGCTCGGGTGACAGGTTCTGCGCAAGCCCGCCGGTGAATGCCTCCCACGCGGCGGCGTAGTCAGGGCGCACCGCGACCAGCGCGGGGATGCCGCAAGCGCAGGCACGCTCGATCACCGTGCGGAAGCCGCCGCCTTCGGCCTCGGCCTTGCCGAAGCGGGGCAGGACGACCAGATCGGCCCCCGCATCGAGCGCCACAAGTGCCGCGCCTGCCGCCGCGGCAAGACCCCGGGGATCGAGGCGACAGCCTGTCGCGCCCGGCCCCAGGGCCTGCGAAATCCCGAACACCGCACCATCCGACAGGGCCACGACCGCCATGCCGCCATCCGCAAGCCCGGTCTGCCGGAACCCCGCCAGCCGCCAGCCCTCGGCCTGCAGCGCCGCCACCAGTCCCGCCAGAAGGGTATCGACCGGAACCCCCGCGGCAATGGGAAAAGCGGCGATCCGCGGCTCGGCCGTTCCCTCCTCCGTTCCGGTCATGCCCGGCCTCCCCTGCCCGACCTGCGCCTCATTCGACCTGACCCTGCCTGTATAGCCCGGCGGCACTGTCGCGAGAATGCCCCTGTCCGGAAGGCCCCCGGCGCGGGGCGATCAATCCAGCCGTTCGGGCAGCGTCAATCCGCGCAGGATCTCGTCCGCCGACATGGGCCGTTTGCCCTCGCGCTGGGCTTCGAGGATGGCGACCGCGCCCGATCCGCAGGCGATGGTCAGGCGATCCAGCACCTGGCCGGGCGCGCCGTCGCCCTCGGCCACCCGGGCGCGCAACAGCTTGAGCCGTTCGTCCCCCGCCATGCACCATGCGCCGGGAAAGGGCGAGAGTCCGTTGATCTGGCGCGCGATTTCGGCGGCCGGGCGGGTCCAGTCCACCCGCGCCTCGGCCTTGTCGATCTTGTCGGCATAGGTGACGCCCGCCTCGGGCTGGGTCTCGGGCGTCAACTCGGGCAGCCGGTCCAGCGCCTGCACGATCAGCCGCGCGCCCATGGCGGACAGTCGGTCGTGCAACTCGCCGGTGGTTTCCTGCGCCCCTATGGGTGTGGCCTCGCGCAGCAGGACGGGTCCGGTATCCAGCCCCGCCTCCATCCGCATGATGCAGATGCCGGTTTCGGTGTCGCCCGCCATGATCGCCCGGTGGATCGGCGCCGCCCCCCGCCAGCGCGGCAGGAGCGAGGCGTGGATGTTCAGACAGCCCAGCCGCGGCGCATCCAGCACCGGCTGCGGCAGGATCAGCCCATAGGCGACCACGACCGCGATATCGGCCGCCAGCGCGGCGAACTCGGCCTGCGCCTCGGCGCCCTTCAGCGATTTCGGATGGCGAACGGGCAGCCCCAGCGCCTCGGCCCGGGCCTGAACGGGCGAGGGGCGATCCTTCTTGCCGCGGCCTGCGGGGCGGGGGGGCTGGCAATAGACGGCGGCGATTTGGTGGCCCGCGGCGACCAGCGCATCCAGCACCGGCACCGAGAAATCGGGCGTCCCCATGAAGACGACGCGCATCAGCCCCGCCCCAGCTTGGCGGCCTTTTTCAGAAGCCGATCGCGTTTCAGGCGTGACAGGTTGTCGAAATACATCCGTCCATTCAGATGGTCGATCTGGTGCTGGACCGAAGTGGCCCAAAGCTCGGCAAACTCGCGCTCCTCGGTTTCGTCCTCCTGGTTCAGGAAGCGCACCGTCACCCGCGCGGGGCGCGTGATCTCGGCCCAGACACCCGGCAGGCAGGGACTTGCCTCGTCATGGGCGTTCAGCGCGGACGAGGAAGCGACGATCTCGGGATTGGCCATGCGCACGGCCTGGCCGCGGCTGTCCGAGCAATCCACGACCGCCAACCGCAGCATGACCCCGATCTGCGGCGCGGCAAGGCCGACGCCCTGTCCCGGCATCGCCTCCATCGTGTCGATCATGTCGGCCCAATGGGCGCGGACCTCGTCGGTGATCGTCTCGACCGGGGCGGCGGGGCGTGAAAGCCTTGGGTCGGGCCATTGCAGGATCGGACGGATCATGCGCGATAGGCCTCTTCCAGCCCGGCACGCAACGCGGGCGCCATGCGGTCCAAGGTGACGATGCCGTCCAGGTGGTCGATCTCGTGCTGGGCGCAGATCGCGGGAAACCCCGCCAGCGTCTCGCGCCGCTCGGTCCCGTCGATATCGCGCCAGCGCAGCGCGATTTCCACCGGCCGCTCGATCTCGGCCACGATACCGGGGATCGACAGGCAGCCCTCGGGGCCGGTGGCGGTCTCGTCTGACCACGCCTCGATCACCGGGTCGAGGAAGATGCGCGGCGCGCGCGGGCCCGCCCTTCCGTTCACATCCATGACGAACAGCCGCTTGAGAACGCCCACCTGCGGTGCCGCCAGACCCCGGCCCGGCGCGTCATACATCGTGTCCAGCATGTTCGCGACCAGCAGGCGGATCTCGTCGGTGATCTCTTCCACCGGGGCGCAGACCATGCGCAACCGCTCGTCCGGCCAGCGCAGGATCTGCAGGATGCTCACGCCCTGGCCCGGTCGCGCTTGATCTTCTGCATCTTGCGCGTGATGAGCTGGCGTTTCAGCGGCTTGAGGTAGTCGATGAACAGGATGCCATCGAGGTGGTCGATCTCGTGCTGGACGCAGGTCGCCCAGAGGCCCGAGAACCGTTCCTCCTTCTGGTCGCCCGCGGGATCGGTCCAGCGCACCACGACCTCGGAGGGGCGCGTCACCTCGGCATAGGTCTCGGGCACCGAAAGGCAGCCTTCCTCGTGGATGTTGCGCTCGTCCGATTTCCAGACCACTTCGGGGTTGAACATGGCAAAGGGTTTGGGCCGCGTACCCACGTCCTTGGCGCAATCCATCACGATGAGGCGGGACAGGATGCCCACCTGCGGCGCGGCAAGGCCGATGCCCGGCGCGTCATACATGGTGGCCAGCATGTCCTCTGCCAGACGCTGCAACTCGCCCGTGATGTCCGACACGGGGTCGGCCACCGTTTTCAGGCGCGGATCGGGATGGATCAGGATCGGTCGGATGCTCATGGCGCATGGATTTAGGCGAATCGAGGCCGCCTTGCAATGCGACGAACGCTTGCGCCTGCGGGGCCAGCCGCTAGCTTGGCGCGGCACGAGCAGGAGGCCCCCATGGATTTCGACGAGATCATCGACCGCCGCGGCACCCATTCGATGAAATGGGACATGATGGAGCCGATCTATGGCGTGCCCGCCGCCGACGGCATTTCGATGTGGGTGGCCGACATGGATTTCCGCCCGCCCGCCTGTGTCGGCGCCGCCGTGCAGAAGATGGTCGATCACGGGATCTACGGCTATTACGGCGACGAGGGCGCCTATCGTGCGGCAATCGGCTGGTGGATGCACAGCCGCCACGGCTGGCAGATCGAACCCGACTGGATCTTTACCACCCATGGTCTGGTGAACGGCACCGCGATGTGCGTCGATGCCTTCACCGCGCCGGGCGATGGCGTGGTGCTGTTCACGCCGGTCTATCATGCGTTCGCGCGGGTGATCCGGGCGGCGGGGCGGCGCGTGGTGGAATGTCCGCTGGTGCTGCGCGATGGCCGCTACGAGATGGATTTCGCCGCCTGCGACGGGCTGGCCGAGGGCGCGCGCATGGTGATCCTGTGTTCGCCGCACAATCCCGGCGGGCGGGTCTGGAGCCGCGCGGAATTGCAGGGCTTGGCCGATTTCGCCAAGCGGCATGACCTGATCCTCGTATCGGACGAGATCCATCACGATCTGGTCTATCCGGGGCAGAAGCACATCGTCATGGACCTGGTGGACCCGACGCTGCGCGAGCGGCTGGTGATGCTGACCGCCACCACCAAGAGCTTCAATATCGCGGGCGCCCATAGCGGCAATGTCATCATCCCCGATCAGGCGCTGCGCGCCCGTTTCGCCGGGCGCATGGCCGCGCTGGGGATCTCGGCCAATTCCTTCGGGATCGAGATGGCAACCACCGCCTATTCGCCCGAGGGCGCGGAATGGATCGACGCGCTGATGGTCTATCTCGACGGCAACCGGCGGCTGTTCGACGCGGGCGTGAACGCCATCCCGGGGCTTGCGTCCATGCCGCTGGAGGCGACCTATCTGGCCTGGGTCGATTTCGCGGGCACCGGCATGACGGCGGCCGAGTTTACCGCGCGCGTCGAGAAGGGCGCCAGGATCGCCGCGAACCATGGGCCGACCTTCGGGGCCGGGGGCGAATGCTTCCTGCGGTTCAACATCGCCACGTCCCGCGCCCGCGTCGCGCAGGCGGTCGAACGGTTGCAGGCGTCCTTTGCCGACCTGCAATGAAACGGATCGCGGGGCTTTTCAGCCATCTGGCGCTGGCGCTTCTGGCGGCGGGCGCGGTTGTCCTGGCGCTGGGCCTGATCGCGCCGCGCATGCCTGCACCACCCCCGCCGCTGACCGGCCCCGTCGACCGGATCGAAGTGGTGAAGTCGGATCGCCGCATGACCCTGTTCGTCGGCGACCTGCCGGTGCGCAGCTACGCGATCGCCCTGGGCTTTGACCCCGAGGGGCACAAGCAGGCGCAGGGCGATGGCCGCACGCCCGAGGGCCGGTTTCACATCGACCGGCGCAATCCGCAAAGCGGCTATCACCTGTCGCTGGGCCTGAACTATCCCCGCCCCGAGGACCGCGCCCGCGCCGCGCGGGCCGGCGTGAACCCGGGCGGCGACATCTTCATCCACGGCCAGCCGCCGGGCATTCCCCAGGACCGCCGCCTTGGCCATGACTGGACGGCGGGTTGCATCGCGCTGAGCAATGCCGAAATGGACGAGCTTTGGCGCGTCGTGCCGCTGGGAACCCCGGTCGACATCCTGCCCTAGGTGCGTCTGCGCAGGGCTCTTGCGCGTCGAGCGGGGAGGCAGCGCGCCGCCCGCGCCCCTATCTCGGTCCTGCAAAGGAGGATGATATGGGTCAACTGATCGACGGAAAATGGCATCCGGGCTGGTATGACACCGCCGAAAGCGGCGGGCGTTTCGTGCGTTCCACCGCCGGGTTTCGCAACTGGATCACGGCCGATGGCGCCCCAGGCCCCTCGGGCGAGGGCGGGTTTCCGGCCGAAAGCGGGCGCTATCACCTTTACGTCTCGCTTGCCTGTCCCTGGGCGCATCGCACGCTGATCTTCCGCGCGCTCAAGGGGTTGACGGAGCATATCGGCGTTTCGGTCGTGCATCCCGACATGCTGGACGATGGCTGGACCTTCGCCACCGATTTCCCCGGCGCGACAGGCGACAGCCTGCACGGACTGCCCTTTCTGCGCGACATCTATACACGCGCGAAACCCGACGTTTCGGGCCGGGTGACGGTGCCCGTCCTGTGGGACAGGACGCGCGGCACCATCGTCTCGAACGAATCGGCCGAGATCATCCGGATGTTCAATTCGGCCTTCGACGGCATCACCGGCAACCGCGACGATTACTGGCCCGCGGCCCTGCGCGCCGAGATCGAGACGCTGAACGAGCGCATCTATGACAGCGTGAACAACGGCGTCTACAAGGCGGGCTTTGCCACCACGCAAGCCGCCTATGACGAGGCCGTTGCGGCGCTGTTCGACAGCCTCGACTGGCTGGAGGATCGGCTTGCCACAAGGCGCTACCTGATGGGCGTGCGGATCACCGAGGCCGATTGGCGGCTGTTCACCACGCTGGTGCGCTTCGATCCGGTCTATCACGGGCATTTCAAGTGCAACCGGAACCGGCTGGCCGATTTCCCGAACCTCTGGGCCTATACCCGCGAGCTCTATCAATGGCCCGGCGTCGCCGCGACGACCGATTTCGGCCATATCGTGCGCCACTACCATTACAGCCATGACAGCATCAATCCGCACCGGATCCTGCCCACGGGCCCGCGGATCGACTGGCTGGCGCCGCATGGCCGGGACCGGCTGAAAGCCGCGTGAGGCCGGTCAGGCGACCAGCGCCTCGGCCCGGCTCAGATCGACGGAAACAAGCTGGCTGACGCCCTGCTCGGCCATGGTCACACCGAACAGCCGGTTCATCCGGCTCATGGTGATCGCGTGGTGGGTGATGATGAGAAAGCGCGTATCGGCCCGGCGCGTCATCTCGTCGAGCATGTCGCAGAAGCGCGTGACGTTGGCGTCGTCCAGCGGCGCGTCCACCTCGTCGAGAACGCAGATCGGGGCCGGGTTTGCAAGGAACACGCCGAAGATCAGCGCCAGCGCCGTCAACGTCTGCTCGCCCCCCGACAGAAGCGACAGGGTCGAGAGCTTCTTGCCCGGCGGCTGGCACATGATCTCGAGCCCCGCCTCCAGCGGATCGTCGGATTCCACCAGCACCAGCCGCGCCTCGCCGCCGCCGAACAGATGCGTGAACAGCATCGCGAAGTTGGAATTGACCTGCTCGAACGCGGTCAGAAGCCGCTCGCGCCCCTCGCGATTGAGGCTGGCAATGCCAGAGCGCAGCGCGCGGATCGCCTCTTCCAGATCGCGCTTTTCGGTGGCCAGTGTCTCGTGCTCGACGCGCACGGTGCGGGCATCTTCCTCGGCGCGCAGGTTCACCGCGCCCAGCGCCTCGCGCTGGCGTTTCAGCCGGGTGACGTCATGCTCGATCTGTTCGGCAGAGGGCATCCGCTCGGGGTCGGCGCCCAGCCGGTCCAGCAGCGCGGCGGGGGTCGCCTCCATTTCCTCGGCGATGCGGGCTGCGGCCTGGGCTGCGGCCTCGCGCGCGGCTTCGGCACGGGCCTCGGTTCCGGCGCGGGCCTCGCGGGCCTCGCCAGCGGCGCGTTCGGCCTCGCGCGCGGCGCGGTCGGCCTCGCGCAGGGCGGTCTCGGCCTCGGCCAACGCATCGGCCGCGCGCCGTCGCCGGTCCTCGGCCTGCCCGATCGCGGCGTCCAACTCCTCGCGCTTCGCGGCGATTTCCTCGGGCGCGGCGGCGGCTTCCTCCAGATCGGCCTCTGACGCTGCCTTGCGTTCGGCAAGTTCCGCGATCCGCGTCTCGGCGGTGTCCAGCCGCTTGCGCCAGGTCGCCACTTCCCTTGCGATCTCGACCAGACGGCGCTGCCGCGCCTCGGCGTCGCGCTTCAGTTCGTCATGGGCGGCGCGGCGGGTGATCATCGTCATCCGCGCGGCCTCGACCGTGGTGCGGACATCCTCAAGCCCGGCCCGCGCCGCGTCCAGGTCACCCAGCCCGGCCAGCGCCGCCTCGGCCTCGCGCAGGCGGGTGCGCGCGGCGGTGGCTTCGTCCTCGTGGCGCGAAACCGCCATCTTCGCGGTTTCCAGCCGACTGGCCGCGATATCGCGGTCGGCCTCGGCGCGCGAAAGCGCCCTTCCCGCCTCGGCCAGATCGCGGTCGGCGGCGCGGCGGGCCTCGCGCGCGGCGCGGTCGGCCTCGGTCGCATCGGCCAGCGCCTCGGCCACGCCCTGATGGGCGCGCGCCGCCGCCTCGGCCCGGGCCGTCGCCGTGTCCAGATCGCGGCGCAGATCGGCCAGCCGGTTGAGCTGTTGCAGGCGCAGCGTGGCGGCGCTGGGGGCATCGCCTGCGCCTGCGCGCAAGCCATCCCAGCGCCACAGATCGCCCTCGGCGCTGACCAGCCGCTGACCGGGTTTCAACGCGGGGTGCAGCCGCATCCCCGTCGCCCGATCCGGCACCAGCCCGATCTGCCCGATCCGGCGCAGCAGGACCGGCGGCACGCTCACATGATCGGCCAGCGGCAGCGCGCCTTCGGGCAGCGGCTGCGGCCGGTCATAGGGGGGCAGGGCGGCCCAGCCCGAGGCGGCCTGGTCCCGCGCCTCGGGCGCGCGCAGATCGTCGGCAAGCGCGGCGCCCAGCGCCTTTTCGTAGCCCTTCTCGACGCCCAGAAGGTCCAGCACCTGGCCGCCTTCGGCCGCGTCGCGCTCGACCAGCCGGGCAAGGGCGGCTGCCTCGGCGCGCAGGGCGTTCGCCTCGCCCTCGGCCTGCGCCTTGTCGGCCCGGGCGTCGGCCTCGCGCGCCTGGGCATCGCCGCGCGCCTCGTCCGCGGCTATCAGGGCGGCTTCGGCGGCCTCGGCGGCTTCGGCCGTCCGGTCCTGCCGCTCGCTTGCCGTATCGACCGCCGCGCGTGCCGCCGACAGCGCGCCCTGGGCCTCGCCCACCGCGGCGCGGGCCTCGGCGGCCTCGGCCTCGTTGCGCGCCAGCGTCCGGGCGGCATCCTCGCGCAGGCGCTGGGCCGAATGGTGGCGGGCCGACAGACGGGCCATGTCCTCGGTCTTCTGGCCCAGCACATCCTCGCGGTCGCGCAGCACCGACGCGGCCTCCTGCGCGGCCGCGCTGGTAATCTCCATCGCGGCCTCGTGCCCGTGATGTGCCGCTTCGAGCGCGGCGCTTTCCTCGTCCAGCCGCGCCAGCGTCTCGCCCGCATCGCGGTTCAGCCCCGCCTCGCGCTCGATATCGCGGCCAAGCTGCACGATCCGGCCTGTCAGCGTCTCGATCGCGGCGCGCGCGCGGGATTCCTGCTCGGTCAGCGCGTCGCGTTGCACGACCAGCCGTTGCAGGATCGCGGCGGCGATGGCCTCTTCCTCGCGCAAGGGCGGCAGGGCGGTCTCGGCAGCCTCGCGCGCGGTGCCGGCCTTGCGCGCCGCGACCTCGGCGGCAGCGGCGGCGCGGGTGCGTTCGGTCAGTTGCGCCTCGGTCGTGGCGCGGGTGCTGTCGGCCTCCTGCCAGCGGCGGAACAGCAACAGCCCCTCGGCGCGGCGCAATTCCTCGGCGATCTCGCGATAGCGCGCTGCCTGTTTGGCTTGCCGGGCCAGTTGCGCAAGCTGCTGGGCAAGCTGGTCCAGAACGTCATCCACCCGGGACAGGTTCTGCTCGGCCGCGTTCAGGCGCAATTCCGCCTCGTGCCGACGCTGGTAAAGCCCCGAGATGCCCGCGGCCTCTTCCAGCACGCGGCGGCGGTTGCGCGGTTTGGCGTTGATCAGTTCCGAGATCTGGCCCTGGCGGACCAGCGCCGGGGAATGTGCGCCGGTCGAGGCATCGGCGAACAGCATCTGCACGTCGCGCGCGCGCACCTCCTTGCCGCCGAGCTTGTAGGCCGAGCCCGCATCGCGGGTGATCCGGCGCACGACCTCGAGGATGTCGCTGTCGTTGAACTCGGCGGGGGCCAGACGGTCGGAATTGTCGATCAGCAAACTGACTTCGGCGAAGTTGCGGGCGGGCCGCGTGGCGGCACCGGCAAAGATCACGTCTTCCATGCCGCCGCCGCGCATCGCGGTCGGGCGGTTCTCGCCCATCACCCAGCGCAGCGCCTCAAGCAGGTTCGACTTGCCGCAGCCATTCGGCCCGACAACCCCGGTCAGCCCCTCGGCGATCACCAGATCGGTGGGATCGACGAAGCTCTTGAAACCGTTGAGCCTGAGTCGGGTGAAGCGCACGGATCCGTCCTGTCCTGATTCCCGCGAGGTTGTTCGATCCTTTGCCGGGTCGCCCCGGGTGTCAAGCGTTCGCCCCAGCATCTGGGCGCCTTCGGGGGTTTCTCCACAAGATATTGACTGACGATTCCTGCGGCGCCGGTGGCTTTCGCTGCGGTGCGGCGTCACCCCTTGACCTTTGTCGCGGGTCGGGCGACCACCGTTAAGATTTTGCGAAAGGGTGTCCCCCATGCCTGTGACCATCGCAACCGAATCCGTCCTGTCCGACTGCGGACGGGCCTTGATCGAGGCGAGCGAGGCGGCACTGCTGGCCGTCTATCCGCCCGAGGAATGCTTCAGCTTCTCGGTCGATGAACTGGCGACGAAATCCACCCAGTTCCTTGTTGCCCGCCGCGCCGGGGCGCCCGTGGGCTGCGTCGCGCTGGTCGATCAGGGCCATTATGGCGAGATCAAGCGGCTTTACGTCGATACGGCCCAGCGCGGGCAGGGCATCGGCCGCGCGTTGATGGAGGATCTGGAGGCCGCCGCCCGCGATATCGGGCTGGGGCTTCTGCGGTTGGAAACCGGTGCGGCGCTGGCGGCGGCGGTGCAGCTATACCGCCGGATGGGCTATCAGGATTGCGCGCCGTTCGGCGGCTATCCTGACATCTCCTCGAACATGTTCATGGAAAAGCGGATCGGGCTGTGCCTGCGCGATGATCAGGGGGCCGCGCAGCTCAGGCGGGCATAGATCACCGCCGGATCGCCGGACAGCGAGCCGGGGCGTATCCGGCAGCCCGTGCCCAGTTCGATCGCCCGCGCGCCGCGCGCCATCGTGCCGGGGCGATGCTCGGCGTTCAGCCGGATCGCCTGTGCCGTGCCGTCCTTGCGGCGCACCGCGAAATGCGACCCCTCGACCACGACCCGCGTGCCGGGCAGGGCGCCGAATTCCGGTCCGGGCGAATCGCAGCCCGCCAGGCTCAGGACGATCAGAAGGGGCAGCATCCGCGCCATGCCGGTATCGGGGCAGAACCGGGTTAAGCGGCGGTTAACGCGGCACGTCCGCACCTTTCGGCGGAGGCCCGCCGGCTTCGCTTTGTCGCCTTGCGCGTGCATTCGCGCTGTTTCACCACCGGGCTGACATCGGGAAGACAGGCATGAAGACCATCGGCATTCTCGGCGGTATGTCCGCCGCCTCGACCGCGCTTTATTACGACGCGCTGAACCGCGGCGCGCGCGAAAGGCTGGGCGGGCTGCATTCGGCCGAACTGCTGATCCGCTCGCTCGATTTCGCAGGGGTCGAGCGGATGCAGGCCGCAGGCGACTGGGAGGCGGCAGGCCGTCTGCTGAACCGCGAGGCGCGCGCCTTGCAGGCGGGGGGTGCTTCGCTGCTGATCCTGGCCACCAACACCATGCACAAGCTGGCCGGGCCGATGATGGCGGGCGTCACGATCCCGTTCCTGCATATCGCCGACGCGACCGCCGCGGCGATCCGGGCGGCGGGGTTGTCCCGGCCGGGCCTGATGGCCACCGCCTACACGATGGAGCAAAGCTTCTACACCGACCGGCTGCGCGCGGCGGGCCTGTCGCCGATGCTGCCCGGCCCCGAGGACCGCGCGACCACGCACCGGATCATCTATGACGAGCTTTGCCGCGACGTGATCCGCGACGACAGCCG
Source organism: Rhodovulum steppense (assembly GCF_004339675.1). Taxonomy (GTDB): domain Bacteria; phylum Pseudomonadota; class Alphaproteobacteria; order Rhodobacterales; family Rhodobacteraceae; genus Rhodovulum; species Rhodovulum steppense. Next base: position 39,408 of record NZ_SLVM01000003.1, on the reverse strand, counting down.
CACCGCCTATGAGGACATCGCGATGCGGCTGGCCAAGCGCGGCGCCGATTGCCTGATCCTGGGTTGCACCGAGGTCGGCCTGCTGCTGCATGCGGGCAATGTGCCGATGCCGGTCTTCGACACGGTGCAGGTGCATTGCGCCGCCGCGCTGGAAATGGCGGCGGTGGCCTAGCGACCGGCGACAGGGGAGCCGCCCTTGTCCATTGCAACTATGGGCTGTAGTGTCGTCCCGCTTGCCCATAGAAACGGCCCGCCGCCATGTTCGTCGAGATCCGGGACGCCAATCTTGAACGCTACGATGTGTTCATCGTCGGCTCCGGTCCCGCGGGAACGACCCTTGCCCTTCAGCTTGCCCAGCGGGGTAGGCGTGTTTTGATCCTCGAAAGCGGTGGACGCGACTATGACGCCGGGGTTCAGTCCGCCTTCTCGTCGGTGTATGGCCGGGGACATTTTGACGGGATCCACTGGTCATCGCACTGGATTCGGGCTCTTGGCGGCACTTCGGGGGCTTGGCAGGGCTTCTGCCTTCCGCTTCTTGACCGGAACATGGCCCACTGGCCGATCGGTCGGGCCGAACTTGACCCCTATTATAGGATCGCTGCCCGCATCCTTGGCCGCGATCCGACATTTTTGACATTCCAGCAGGATCACCTTGACGGGTTCCGGCTGCGTCCTTTCTCGACCGAGCCGCCGGTCCATTTTGGCGATCCGGAATTCGGTGTGCCCGAGGACGATCCCATGATCGACATCGCCCTGAACACCACGCTTGCCGGACTGCGGCCGCGGCTGGACCGGCAGGGTGTCGATGGCATCGCGATATGGTCTCCGGGCGGAGGGAGGATCGAGGCCCGCGTCGCCGAGACCCAGTCTATCGTGCTCGCGGCCGGGGGGGTGGGCAATGCCCAGATCCTGCTGGCCTCGACCGATGGCACAAGTGCAGCGGTCGGGAACGAGGCAGATCAGGTCGGCCGGTATCTGATGGAGCATCCGCATTCCTACCATTGCGGCCGGGTCGTCGTGCCGTCGGAACTGGCGCTGCCCGAAGCGCCGGAGCCATTCGGGGCGCAGGTGCCCGCGCTCGTGCCAGACGACTCGCTTCACGCGCAGATCGGCGGGCGCGATGTCTCGGTCGAATGGGTCGAAACCGCGCCCAACCTGAACGATCCGCACGAGGTTTTTCTGCTGGATCGCATCGGCCCCGCGGCCCGGAGCTTTTTCCTGAACGTCCGGTCCGAAATGGCCGCAGATCCGGTGAACCGCCTCACCATCGGCGAAGGCCGTGACCCCGCGGGCCTGCCACGACTGCGCGCCCGTTGTGTCATCGGCGCGGACGACCTGCGGGCGATCGATCTTTGCCTCGAGGCGCTTGGCGGGCGGCTGGTCGCCAACGGACCGGGGCGGCTGCGAATCCTCAATGACGCGCTTTACCGCGGTGTAACCGGCGGAGGCCATATAATGGGAACAACGCGCATGGGCGACGACCCGCGACGCAGCGTGGTAAACCGCGACTGTCGTGTGCATGGCTATCGCAATCTCTTCGTCGCGGGGTCTTCGGTCTTCGCTACCGGCGGTTACGAGAACCCTACCCTGACGATCATGGCGCTGGCGGCGCGTCTTGGCGACCATCTGGCGGATGCGGCATGAGTCTGACCCGGCGCGAGCTTCTGTCCGGCATCGCGGGTTTCGCGCTTGGCAGCGCCGTGGTCGCGCTGGCGGGATCGGTCTATCGCGACTACCGAAGGAAAGACCGGGTCGCACGGCAACAAGTCGCCGCCCCGGCCCACCCGCCCACGCTGGACGACGATGGTTGGCTGCTGACCGCCGAGGATCGCGAGGAATTTCTTGCGGGCGACGACCTGATGTCCAGCGACATGCTGCAAATTCGCGATGCGGTCGACATCCCCGGCGGCGATTACGCGGCATTTCGCGTTGTCGGTCTTGGGGACTGCGTGCGGGCCTGCGAGGCGGACAGCCAATGCGCAGCCTTCACGTTTGCGCGGTCGTCGCATCCCCTGCCGAACAAACGCAGAATGTGCTGGTTGAAGGGAGCCGGAACCGCCGCGCCCGTGGTCGATCTGCCCGCGTATGTTTCCGGTCGGCGCGGCAACTGGTAGCGTTCTGCGGCCCCGGAGCGTCAGCCCGCAAAGCCCATCGCCCGAGCCTCCGACAGTGTGAGACCCGTCGCCAGCGCCTCGGGGTCAAGCTGCAACTCGACCACGAAGGGCACGGTCGCGGCCAGGGCCCGCGCTATCGCGGCCGGAAACTCGGCCTGATCCGTCACCACCACCCCGTCGCCCCCATAGGCCCGCGTCAGTGCCGGGTAGTCGGGATTGACCAGATCGGTGCCGCTGACCCGGCCCGGGAAACGGCGTTCCTGATGCATGCGGATCGTGCCGTAGCGGCCATTGTTGGCCACGATCACCACCACCTTCGCCCCGTGCTGAATGGCGGTCGACATCTCGTTCAGGGTCATCTGGAAACAGCCATCCCCGGCCAGACAGATCACCGCCCGGCCTGGATGTTCCAGCGCGGCCGAGATCGCGGCGGGAAAGCCATAGCCCATGGACCCCGACGTCGGCGCAAGCTGGGTGCCATGCCGCTTGAAGGCGAAATAGCGGTGCAGGAAGGCGGCGTAGTTCCCTGCGCCATTGGTGACGATCGCATCCTCGGGCAGATGGGCCGAGAGCCAGGCGATCACCGCTTCCATCCGGACCGCGCCGGGCGTCTGCCGGGGCGTTGTCCATGCCTCGTATTCGGCCCGCGCCTCGGCCCGCCAGGCCCCCCACGGCCCCAGCCGACCGTTCAGCCGCGCCAGCGCCGCAACCATCGCGGGCGCGGGCAGCGCGATGCCGGGATCGGGGCGCCAGACCCGGCCCAACTCGTCCGCATCGGCATGAACATGCACGATCCGCGGCCCCGGCCTTGTGGGATCGAGCAGCGTGTAGCCATTGGTCGCCGTGTCGCCCAGCCGCGTGCCCAGTGCCAGCACCAGATCGGCCCCGGCCAGCCGCGCCCCCAGCCGGAGGTTCATCCCCACGCCCAGATCGCCCACATAGCAGGGATGGCGGTTGTCCATATGCCCCTGTCGGCGAAAGCTGGCCGCCACCGGCAGATCGAAGGCCCCGGCAAACCGCGCCAGATCCGCCGCCGCCTGTGTCGACCAATGCGGCCCGCCGACGACAACCAGCGGACGTTCGGCCTGCGCCAGCGCCTCGGTCACCGCGGTGACCTGCGCGGCGCTTGGTTCGGGCGCAAGCCGGGCAGGGGGCGGCAGGTCGGGGATGTCGGCCCGCGCGCTCAGCATGTCCTCGGGCAGCGCCAGCACCACCGGACCGGGGCGGCCCGAGACAGCCACATGAAAGGCGCGCGCGATGTATTCCGGCAGGCGTTCGGTCTGGTCGATTTCGGCCACCCATTTGACCAGCGGGCCGAAGAAGCGGCGATAGTTCAGTTCCTGAAACGCCTCGCGATCCCGGTCGCTGCGCGCGATCTGCCCGACGAAAACGACCATCGGCGTCGAATCCTGCCGCGCGACATGCAGCCCGCTGGCCGCATTCGTCGCCCCCGGCCCGCGCGTGACGAACAGAACGCCGGGCTGGCCGGTCATCTTTCCGTAAGCCTCGGCCATCATCGCCGCGCCGCCCTCGTGGCGGCAGGTGATGTTCGGGATGCCGACATCGTAAAGCCCGTCGAGGGCGGCCAGAAAGCTTTCGCCCGGCACCGAAAAGACCCGCCTGACCCCCTGAAGCGCCAGTTGATCGGCCAGGATGCGCCCGCCATGTCGTTCCATCCGCTTGCCCTCCGTCCTGCCTCGGCCGCACCCTGCGCCAAGCGAGCACAGGGCACAACCCGCTTGCAGTCCGGCGCCTGTGGCCTAGGTTCGGGCTGTACCAGACGGAGGCAGCGACATGGCCGCACACAGGCTTCTGGGGATTTCCGGCGCGCTCAGGGCGGGCTCGTTCAACACCCTGCTGGTCCGCGAGGCCGCGCGGCTGTTCGACCCCGCGGGGTTCGAGATGGCCGACCTGCGCCTGCCGCTATACGATGGTGATCTGGAAGCGGCCGGAGGCATCCCGGCGCCCGTCCTGCGCCTTGCCGACCAGATCGCGGCGGCCGATGCGGTGGTGATCTCGGGGCCGGAATACAACAAGTCAATCTCGGGCGTGCTGAAGAACGCGCTCGACTGGGTCAGCCGGACCAAGGGGAACCCCTGGGCGGACAAACCCGTTGCGATCGTCTCGGCAGCGGCGGGAATCGCGGGCGGGCCGCGCGCGCAATTCGCGCTCCGCCATTGCCTTGTCGCCTTTCGCCCGCGGCTGTTGCAGGGGCCCGAGGTGATGGTGGGCAATGCCGCCCAGCAATTCGATGCCGAGGGGCGGCTGACCAACGAGGTCGGGCTGAAGCTTCTGACCGAACTGATGGCCGCGCTCAAGGCCGAGATCGGACGCTAGCCACCCCGCTTGCGCGCCCCGCGGCCTGCGGCTAGCGTCCGGCCCATGACCGAGGCGCTGGGCAGAACGCAAATCCTCCGCGACGCGATGGACCCGGTCCGGGCCGCGGCGCTGCATGCCGCGCTGGGGCTGGACGGCCCGCCGCCGGGCCATCTGGCCATCCTGCCGCCTTTCTTCCACCAGGTCTATTTCTGGGATCCTCGCCCGCCCGCGGACCTGGGCCGCGACGGGCATCCCCGACTCGGTGCCTTCCTGCCCGATCTCGGCCTGCCGCGGCGGATGTGGGCCGGGGGGGAACTTGCTTTCTTCGGCCCGCTGCGTGCCGGCAGCCCGGCAGAGCGGACCACCGCCATCGAGGGCATCACCCGCAAGCAGGGGCGTACCGGGCCGCTGGCCTTCGTCACGCTGCGCCATGACATCGTGCAGGCGGGTGTGCTGCGGGTCAGCGAACGTCAGGACATCGTCTATCGCGAGGATCCGCGCGCGGGCGCCCCCCGCCCAGCGCCGCCCCCCGCCCCAGAGACGGCCGAGGACGCGACCGAAGCGCGTTTTCCGCCCACGCTTCTGTTCCGCTACTCGGCGCTCACCTTCAACGGTCACCGCATCCATTACGACCGCGACTATGCCACCGGCACCGAAGGCTATGGCGGGCTTGTCGTCCACGGCCCGCTTCTGGCGCAACTGCTGATGCTGAAGGCCACGGCGAAGGGTCCGTTGCGCCGCTTCAGCTTCCGCGCCCGCTCGGCGCTGATCGACCACGAAACCGCCACGCTCTGCCGGGCGGGCGACCGGCTCTGGGTGCGGGGGCCGGACGGGCGGCTCTGCATGTCAGCCGAGGTCGAGCACGGGCAGGAGCGTTACTGATCTTCTTCTTGGAAAAAATACCCAAATCCGACCGCGCGGCCAGGCGCTACCGCTTGTAGGGGGCCATCCCCGCCCGGGCCAGTTCGTCCGCGCGCTCGTTCTCGGGGTGGCCGGCATGGCCGCGCACCCATTCCCAGCGCACCTGATGGCGGGCCTGCGCCTCGTCCAGCCGCTGCCACAGCTCGACATTCTTCACGGGTTTTCTGTCGGCGGTCTTCCAGCCATTGCGCTTCCAGCCATGGATCCAGCCGGTCACGCCGTTCTTCACATAGGCGCTGTCGGTGACCACCGTGATCTGCGAGGGCCGGATCAGGCTTTCCAGCGCGTTGATCGCGGCCAGCAACTCCATGCGGTTGTTCGTGGTCGCCGCCTCGCCACCCGACAACTCGCGCTCGCGCACCACCTGCGCGCCCTCCTTTGCCTGCAACAGCACGCCCCAGCCGCCGGGGCCGGGATTGCCGCTACAGGCACCGTCGGTATAGGCGAAAAGGTCGGGCATGGCGATTTCCTGAAGGGTCCGGCGCGGGTTTAGGGGGCGGGTCCGGTGCCGTCAACCGCCCGAGGCTCAGACCAGCGGCGCCGCGAGGCAGGCCAGAACCACTGCGGTCAGGATGATCCGCAGCCGCATCCACCAGCGCGGCGTCATGTTCATCATCCAGAACAGCGCGTCCAGCAGCAGAAGCCCGGCAAAGCCTGCCATCAGTGGCAGGATGGGCTTGCCCGCCGCGCCGCCCAGCACGGCAAAGGCCCAGAGCGCCGGGATCACCGACAGCCCGTAGCCCAGCGCCGCCTTGGCCCCCGTGGCCTTGGCGGCAAAGCCCCACAACACGCCCGACATGAAGGCCAGGATCACCGTGCCATAGGTCGTCAGCACCTCGACCCCACGAAAGCGCGGGCCGATCTCTGGCGGCGCGTAACCTGCAAGCTCGGGCATGAAGACCGTGGCCGCGCCCCACAGGAAGGGGATCAGCCCGGCAAGGCCAAGGATCAGTGCAGAGCGCGGGATCGCATTCATGGGTGCCCCAGAATCGCCGCGCGGCTCATGCCGGTTCGCGCACGATGCGCGGCAGGCGGAACTCGATCTTCTCGGTGGCGGTGACGACCTGCTCGATTTCCAGGTCGTAGCGGTCGCGGAATGCCTGCACCACCTCCTCGATCAGCACATTGGGCGCCGAGGCACCGGCCGTCAGCCCCACTTTCGACATGCCCTCAAGCGCCGTCCAGTCGATATCGGCCGCGCGCTGGACCAGAAACGCCGTGCCGCAGCCCGCCGCCGCGCCCACCTCGACCAGCCGTTTCGAGTTCGACGAGTTCGGCGCGCCGATCACAAGCAGCGCCTCGACCTGGGGCGCCACCGCCTTGACCGCGCCCTGACGGTTGGTCGTGGCGTAGCAGATGTCTTCCTTGTGCGGCCCCTCGATGGTCGGGAAGCGCGCTTCCAGCGCCTTGACCACCTCGGCGGTGTCGTCGATCGACAGCGTCGTTTGCGTGATGAAGGCCAGGTTATCGGGATCGCGCACGATCAGCCCCGCCACATCCTCGGGCGTCTCGATCAGCAGAACCTCGCCTTCGGGCAGTTGGCCCATGGTGCCGATGGTTTCGGGGTGGCCGGCATGGCCGATCATCACGATCTGCTTGCCGTTCTCGTGATGGCGTGCGGCCTCGAGATGCACCTTGGAGACCAGCGGGCAGGTGGCGTCGACATAGATCATCTCGCGCCGCGCGGCCTCGGCGGGCACCGATTTCGGCACGCCATGGGCCGAGAAGATGACGGGGCGATCCACCGGGCACTCGTCCAGGTCCTTGACGAAGACCGCACCCTTGGCGCGCAGCCCGTCCACGACGAACTTGTTGTGCACGATCTCGTGGCGCACATAGACGGGCGGCCCCCATTTCTCCAGCGCCATCTCGACGATCTTGATCGCGCGGTCGACACCGGCGCAGAAGCCGCGGGGCGCGGCCAGGTAAAGAGTCAGCTTGGGCTTGGTCATGGGCGTTTCTCCTGTCCGCCCAAGAGGTAACCCCGCGGGCGTTTTTCGTCCAGTCCCGGCCCTATCCCGCGGCCGCCGCCGTGGCCCAGGCAAGCGCGGCATATCGCCCGGTCTTGGCGATCGTGACCAGTGCCAGGAACAGCCAGAGCGGCGTGCGCATCATGCCCGCGACCACGGTGAACCCGTCGCCCAGCGGTGCCCAGCTCAACAGCAGCGTCCACACGCCCCACCGATTGTACCAGTGCTGCGCACGGTCGAGCTGCCTCTCGCTGACCGGAAACCAGCGACGGCCGCGAAAATGTTCGATCCATATCCCGAGCACATAGTTCACCACCGAGCCGAGCACGTTGCCCACGCTCGCGACCAGCAGCAGCCAGCCGAGATCGACCCGGTCGGCCAGTTGCAGGGCGACAAAGACCACCTCGGACTGGAACGGCAGGATGGTGGCCGCGCCGAAGGCGGCAAGGAACAGCAAGCCAAGCTGGGCGAGGGTCTCGAGGCCGGTCATGTGGCGTCACGTCATGCGCTGGCGGTCCGGCATTAGGCGCGGGCCGACGGTGAAGTCGGCCCGTCCGTTCAACTTTCCTGCTGGGCCTCGGCCCGCTGGTCGAAGTTGCGCGGCTCACGCGGAGGGCGACCGATCACCTCTTTCAACTCGTCGAGTTCGATGAAGTTGTCGGCCTGGCGGCGCAGTTCGTCGGCGATCATCGGCGGCGAGCTGCGTATCGTCGATACGACCGACACGCGCACGCCCTGCCGCTGAAGGCTCTCGACCAGAGGCTTGAAGTCGCCATCGCCCGAGAACAAGACAATGTGATCGACTCGGGGGGCCAGTTCCATGGCGTCAACCGTCAACTCAATATCCATGTTGCCCTTGACCTTCCGCCGCCCCTGACTGTCGGTGTATTCCTTCGCGGGCTTGGTCACCATGGTGAAGCCGTTGTAGTTCAGCCAGTCGACCAGCGGCCGGATCGGCGAGTAGTCATCGTTGTCCAGCAGTGCCGTATAGTAGAATGCACGCAACAGCTTGCCGCGGCGCATGAATTCTTGGCGTAACAGCTTGTAATCGATATCGAATTCCAGCGCCCTCGCGGCCGCGTAGAGATTCGAGCCGTCGATGAATAGCGCCAAGCGTTCATCTCTGTAAAACATTCGGGCTCCTTCCGTAATATGCCCGCCAGCTGGGGTTCGTGAGTGGTTGAAACAATGCGCACTGAAATACAAAGCGCTGCGGGACATCCCCTGAAATCTAAGGATGGAGTCCGATGCCGCAACCGAGAAATTATGCAAAAACTACTCTAAAAGGACAAGTTGCGTTGGGCGCAAATGTCGCGGCTTCCGGCGAGACGCTGCCCGGAAGGCTGGCAAGAGCCATCGCCGCGCTCGAAAACGAATCAGTTCGAGTGAACCGGATCAGCCGATTTTACCGCACGCCCTGCTGGCCGCCGGGCGCCGGTCCCGATTTCGTGAACGCGGCCGCCGAGATCGAGACTGACCTCGCACCCGAAGCGATTTTGGCCCGGCTGCACGCGGTAGAGGCCGACTTTGGACGTGCGCGCGGGGTGCGCTGGGCGGCGCGGACCCTCGATCTCGATCTGCTTGCGCTTGGCAAACTGGTGCTGCCCGATGTCGCGACCCAGACGCGCTGGCGGACGCTGCCAGCCGAGGTGCAGCAAGCGGAGGTCCCAGATGGTCTGATCCTGCCCCATCCCCGCCTGCAGGACCGCGCCTTCGTGCTGGTGCCGTTGGCCGAGATCGCACCCGATTGGTGCCATCCGATTCTGGGGCGGACCGTGCGCCAGATGCTGGCGGCTCTTCCCGAGGCGGAGAAGGCCGCGATTGTTCCGATTTCGGGGCCTTGGGAGAGTCTTTCCGCCCTTGTCAAGACCTTTGAGACTCAATAGAGAGGGGGTTCAATCTCCCAGGGATCGGAGTGCGCCATGGCCCGCGTGACGGTAGAAGATTGCGTCGATAAGGTTCCGAACCGGTTCGAGCTTGTCCTGCTCGCCGCGCACCGGGCGCGCGAGATCGCGTCCGGCGGCGCGCCAACCATCGACCGCGACAACGACAAGAACCCCGTCGTTGCGCTGCGTGAGATCGCCGAGGAAACCCAGTCGGCGGACGAACTGCGCGAGCGGATGATCGAGGCGAACCAGACCCAGATCGAGGTCGACGAGCCCGAAGAGGACTCGATGGTGCTACTGATGGGGAGCGGAATGCCCGACCGGCCCGCCGATGACGACATGTCCGAAGAGAAACTCCTGCGCGCCCTGATGGAAGCGCAGGCGCAGCGATAACCCCCCGGGGCGCGCCCATGACGCGCCCCCCTGGATTTGCCGCCGGATGATCGACGTCGAAGACCTGATCTCACTGGTGCGCAACTACAACCCCAGAACCGACGAGGCTCTGATTCGGCGTGCCTATGCCTATGGGCGCGAGATGCACGCCGGACAATATCGCCGATCGGGCGAGGAATATTTCATCCACCCGGTTTCGGTTGCCGCGATCCTGACCGAACAACGGTTGGACGACGCCACGATCATCACCGCGCTTCTGCACGACACGATCGAGGACACGAAATCCACCTATTCCGAGGTCGAGCGGCTGTTCGGCCACGAGGTCGCGGAACTGGTGGACGGCGTGACCAAGCTGACCAACCTGCAACTGTCCTCCTCCGAGACCAAGCAGGCCGAGAACTTCCGCAAGCTCTTCATGGCGATGTCCAAGGATCTGCGGGTGATCCTGGTGAAACTCGCCGACCGGCTGCACAACATGCGCACGATCAAGTCGCTGCCGCATGAAAAGCAGGTCCGCAAAAGCCACGAGACGATGGACATCTTCGCGCCGCTCGCCGGCCGGATGGGCATGCAGTGGATGCGCGAGGAACTGGAGGATCTGGCCTTCCGCGTCCTGAACCCCGAGGCGCGCAACTCGATCATGCGCCGCTTCATCACGCTGCAACGCGAATCGGGCGACGTGATTCAGAAGATCACCCAGGACATCCGCAAGGAACTGGAACGCGAGGAGGTCGAGGCCGATGTCTTTGGTCGCGCCAAGAAGCCCTACTCGATCTGGCGCAAGATGGAAGAGAAGCAGCAGGGCTTCTCACGGCTGTCCGATATCTACGGTTTCCGCGTCATCACCGAGACCGAGGGCGATTGCTACCGGGTGCTGGGCGCGATCCACCGCCGTTGGCGCGCGGTGCCGGGCCGCTTCAAGGATTATATCAGTCAGCCCAAGTCGAATGGCTACCGCTCGATCCAGACCACCGTCTCGGGGCGCGACGGCAAGCGCGTCGAGGTGCAGATCCGCACCCGCCAGATGCACGAGGTGGCGGAGGCGGGTGTTGCCGCGCATTGGTCCTATCGCGACGGGGTGCGGGCCGAGAACCCGTTTGCCGTCGATCCGGCCAAGTGGCTGGCGTCCCTGACCGAGCGGTTCGAGAGTGCCGAGGATCACGACGAGTTCCTCGAGCATGTCAAGCTCGAGATGTATACCGACCAGGTGTTCTGCTTCACGCCCAAAGGTGATGTGGTGAAGCTGCCCCGGGGTGCCACGCCGCTGGACTACGCCTATTCGATCCATACGCGGATCGGGGATTCCTGTGTCGGCGCCAAGGTGGACGGCATCCGCGTGCCGCTCTGGACAAGGCTCAAGAATGGCCAGTCGGTCGAGATCATCACCGCCGAAGGCCAGCGCCCGCAGGCCACCTGGATCGATATCGTGGTGACGGGACGAGCCAAGGCCGCGATCCGCAAGTCGCTGCGCGAGGAGGATCGCGAACGCTATATCAAGCTCGGCCGCGAGCTTGCCCGCGTGGCCTTCGAACATGTCGGCAAGAAGGCGACCGACAAGGCGCTGAGGACTGCGGCCAGGAGTTTCGGCCTGCACTCCGGGGCCGAGCTTCTGGCACGCCTCGGCTCGGCCGAGTTGCGCGCCCAGGACGTGGTCGAGGCGCTCTATCCCGAGCTTGCCACCTCCCGCGGCGACGAGATCGACGCAAGCCGCGCGGTGGTGGGCCTGTCGCCCGACGAGACCTTCGCCCGCGCGCCGTGCTGCCAGCCGGTGCCGGGCGAGCGGATCGTGGGCATCACCTGGCGCGGGCGCGGCGTAGTGGTGCATGCCATCGATTGCCCGGTGCTGGAAAGGTTCGAGGACCAGCCCGACCGCTGGATCGACCTGCACTGGCATTCGGGCAAGCATCCGGCGGTGCACAGCGTCGGGCTTTACATCACGATCCGAAACGATGCGGGCGTGCTGGGACGCATCTGCACCCTGATCGGAGAGCAGAAGGCCAATATTTCCGACATGGAATTTGTCGACAAGAAGCCGGATTTTTACCGTTTGCTGATTCAGGTTGACCTGCGGGACGTCGAACATCTTCACACCGTGATGACCGCCCTTGAGGCGGAGAGCGATGTCGCCGAGATAGAACGGTATCGGAACCCCGAGCGCGCCGAGTGACGGCCGCCTGCACACGAGGACGACCGGCTTGGTGTTCAAGCGCCGCGACAAGCGAAGATTCGGCCGGGTCATGCTGGACAGCGTCTATCCGCGCGGCGGATGGGCGCGCGCGTTCCATTACGTCACCCATCGGCTGCGGCGCCTGCCCGACTCGCCGCACAAGGTCGCGCGGGGTATCGCCGCAGGCGTCTTCGCCTCCTTCACGCCGCTCTTCGGGCTGCATTTCTTCGTTGCCGGTCTAGTCGCCTGGGCGGTTCGCGGCAACATCCTTGCTGCGTTGCTGGCGACGCTGTTCGGCAACCCGCTAACCTTTCTACCGATCGCGATGGTCTCGCTGAAGACCGGGCATTTCCTTCTGGGCAGCCGGTTTGATGAACCGACCGAGAGCACGCTCATTGCGAAGTTCCGGGGCGCGGGCGAGGATCTTCTCGACAATCTTCTTGCGGTCTTCTCCGGGGCCGAGGCGAACTGGGCCAAGCTGGGCCAGTTCTATCACGAACTGTTCCTGCCCTATCTGATCGGCGGGATCGCGCCGGGGATTGCCGCGGGTCTGGTGGCCTACTACCTCAGCGTTCCGGTGATCACCGCATACCAAAACCGTCGCCGCGGGCGGCTGAAGGAGAAACTGGCCGAGTTGCGCCAAAAGACGGGCAAGGCCGACGACCGGCCTTGAGGCCGGACAGGGAACAAGGGGGCAAGGACATGGCGGACGGTACGCGTCTTAGGCTGGGCGTGAACATCGATCATGTGGCGACCGTCAGGAACGCCCGCGGGTCGGCCTATCCCGATCCGATCCGGGCGGCGCTTCTGGCCGAAGCGGCGGGGGCGGACGGCATCACCGCCCATCTGCGCGAGGATCGTAGGCATATCTCGGATGCCGATATCGACGGGCTGATGGCGGCGCTGAAGGTGCCGCTGAACCTGGAAATGGCCGCCACCGACGAGATGCAGGCGATCGCGCTGCGGCATCGGCCGCACGCTGTCTGCATCGTCCCCGAGAAGCGCGAGGAGCGCACGACCGAAGGCGGGCTGGATGTCGCGCAGGACGAGGCCCGGCTGGCCCGGTTCATCGCGCCGCTCAGGGACGCGGGCTGCCGGGTGTCGATCTTCATTGCCGCCGATCCGGTCCAGGTCGAGGCCGCGGCGCGGATCGGTGCGGCGGTGGTGGAACTGCATACCGGCGCCTATTGCGATCTGCATGCCGAAACCCGGTTTGCCGAGCGCGATGCCGATCTCGCGCGGCTGCGCGCCATGGCGGCCCATGCCGACAGCCTGGGGCTGGAGGTCCATGCCGGCCACGGTCTGACCTATGACACCGTCGGACCGGTCGCGGCCCTGCCGCAGGTGCGCGAACTGAATATCGGCCATTTCCTGATCGGCGAGGCGATCTTCCTCGGCCTTGGCCCCGCCATCGCCGAGATGCGCCGGTGCATGGACGAGGCGCGGCGGGGGGACCTGCTATAGGGCCGATAACATGCAGGCAATCCTGTTTCTGTTGCTCTTGTCGGTCCGATTGCTGGTTGCTTCGTGGCGCGTGATGGTACCGGTGCTTCTAGTCGCGTCACTGGCTTTCAACGTCGCTCTCTTCTCGGTTCAAGGGCTTTATACAGCGGCGGCGGGTGCACTTGCCGGGGCAGGAATTGGCACCAAGGCGGTGCGCGAGGCTGCCAGCCGGGCGTCCCGACAGGCGGCGCAGCGAGAGATTGTTCGTGAAACGTCGCAAAGGGTGACGCGTCGTGTGAAGCGGGGTGCCGCCCGCAGCATGGCCTCGGCGGCAGGAGAGGCAATTCCCTTCATCGGTGTAGGGGTAATTGCGGGCGGCCTCGTCTGGGAGGTGCACGATGCCTGTGAAACCGCCAGGAACATGTCTGAACTCGAGGCAGCCCTAACGGCCGATGACGATCCCGAAGCCGCAAGGGTGGATGCAGAGGATTCCTTTGATTGCAGTGCCATAATCCCCGATTTCGACAATGTTCCGACGAGCGAGGTTATTTGGGCGGAAATGCGGAAGGCACCTGGAAAAGCATACGACGCCGCGCGAAGCGCGGGAATCGCCGTCACCGAGGTGGACTGGTCCGGTTGGGCTGGTCGGGTGAATGACTCGATGCTCCGATGGCTGGAAGGGGTCGGCCACTCGATCATGGACAAGCCGGAAACCGTAGAATGATCCTCGGCATCGGCACCGATCTGGCCAATATCGAGCGGGTCCAGCAGACGCTGGAGCGCTTCGGCGACCGTTTCCGCAACCGCGTCTTCACCGAGGCCGAACAGCAGAAGGCCGAGCGCCGCGCCGATGTGGCGGGCACCTATGCCAAGCGCTGGGCCGCCAAGGAGGCCTGTTCCAAGGCGCTTGGCACCGGGCTGCGCATGGGCATCGCCTGGAAGGACATGTCGGTGGCCAATCTCGAGACCGGCCAGCCGGTGATGCGGCTGACCGGCTGGGCGGCCGAGCGGCTGGCCGCAATGACGCCCGAGGGCCATGAGGCGATCGTCCATGTCTCGCTGACCGACGATCACCCCTGGGCGCAGGCCTTCGTGGTGATCGAGGCGCGTCCCTGCCCGTGACGGCGGCTGGGGTCGGGCCGTCGCCTTGACACCCCCGGCCCGCCCGCGCATGAAGCGGGTGCTGACACAAGGGGCAGGACCAAGCAGATGGCGAAAGCGGGCGACAAGAAGGATGGCGGTCTGGTCGAGACGATCAAGACCATCTTCTGGGCGCTGCTGATCGCGGGCATCTTCCGCACCCTGTTCTTCCAGCCGTTCTGGATCCCCTCGGGCAGCATGAAGGACACGCTGCTGATCGGCGATTTCCTGTTCGTCAACAAGATGGCCTATGGCTATTCGCGCTATTCCTGCCCGTTCTCGATGTGCCCCTTCGATGGTCGGCTCCTCTCCTCGGAACCCGAACGCGGCGATGTCGTGGTGTTCCGCCATCCGGTGAACGGATCGGATTTCATCAAGCGGCTGATCGGGATGCCCGGCGACACGGTGCAGATGCGTGAGGGTTTGCTCTATCTCAACGGCGCCCCGGTCGATGTGAAACCCGCAGGCCAGTTCGAGGAGGTCTATGACCGCCAGGGGCCGATGGGCTATTATCCGCAATGCGAGAACGCGCCGGTGGGCGAGGGCGGCACCTGCACCAAGTCGCGCTATCGCGAAACGCTGCCCGGCGGGGCGTCGCACAACATCCTGAACATCCGCGACGGGTTTTTCTCGGACAACACGCCGCTCTTTACCGTGCCCGAGGGCCATTACTTCTTCATGGGCGACAACCGCGACAACAGCCAGGACAGCCGCTATGCGCGCGCCAATGGCGGGGTCGGCTTCGTGCCGGCCGAGAACCTGATCGGGCGCGCGGACCGGGTGATGTTCTCGTCCGCGGGGCGGTCGCTGTTCTTCGTCTGGACCTGGCGACCCGACCGGTTCTTCAAGAAGATCGAGTGAGTCGCGTGAAGCTGTCGGCCGATCTTGTCGCGTTCAGCGGACGCTTGGGCCACAGCTTTGCCCGGCCCGAACTGCTGCTGCGCGCGCTGACCCATTCCTCGCTGTCCAGCGCCACCCGGCCGGACAACCAGCGGTTGGAATTCCTGGGCGACCGGATTCTGGGCCTGGTGATGGCCGAGGCGCTGTTGCTGGCCGACAAGGGCGCGACCGAAGGCCAGCTTGCGCCGCGGTTCAATGCGCTGGTTCGGCGCGAGACCTGCGCTGATGTAGCCCGCGAGATCGGGTTGGGCGACGTGCTGAAACTCGGCCGGTCCGAGATGATGTCGGGCGGACGGCGCAAGGAGGCGCTGCTGGCCGATGCGATGGAGGCGGTGATCGCCGCGGTCTATCGCGACGCGGGCTTCGAGGCGGCGCGCGATCTGGTCCTGCGGCTATGGGGGACGCGGATCGGCGCGGTCGAGCCCGACGCCCGCGATGCCAAGACCGCGTTGCAGGAATGGGCCCAGGCCCGCGGCCTGACCCCGCCGCATTATGTCGAGATCGCCCGTGAAGGCCCTGACCACGCCCCGGTCTTCACCATCGCCGTGCGGCTTTCGACCGGCGAGGAGGCGCTGGCCACCGCGGGCGCCAAGCGACAGGCCGAACAGGCTGCCGCAAAGGCGCTGCTTGATCGGATGGGCGGGGGCGAAGGCTGATAACGCCCGGCCCGCCCCCATGCCGGGGGTTCCCCCCGGCAAGCGCCGCTCCTCAGAGGCTGTTGCCGAAATCGGCCTTGAACTTTGCCACCAGCTTTTCCTGCCAGTCCGACACCGGCGCCAGACGCCCGTAGAAGAAGCGCAGGATCTCTGGCTCATCGACGAATTTCAGCCCGCCTACCAGCGCGCGGTTCTGGTAAAGCCAGTCGATCCGGTCGATGGCGTATTTCACCTGGGACAGCGTGAACACCCGCCGCGGCAGCGCCAGACGCACCAGTTCCATATTGGCCAAGGGCTCGGTGCCGTCGGGGTTGCGCTGTTCCGACAGCGTGCCGCGTTCCATCCCGCGGATGCCCGACACGATGTAAAGCGCCGAGGCCAGCGCGCCCGCGGAATATTGCGCCTGCGGCACATGGTCGAGGAAGCGCATCACGTCGATATGGCAGCCCAGCCCGCCCGCGGGCGTGATGACCGGGATGCCGCGGCGGTCCAGTTCGTTGACCATGTATTCGATGAAGATCGGCCCCTGCGAGATCATGTCCTCGTCCATGGTCTCTTCCAGGCCGACGGTCAGCGCCTCGATCTCGCGCACCGACATGCCGCCATAGGTCAGGAAGCCTTCGTAAAGCGGCACCAGCCCGCGCATCTTCTGGAACATCTTCTCGTCGCGGATGCAGATCGCGCCGCCCCGGGCACAGCCCAGCTTGCGTGCCGAGAAATAGATGATGTCGCACAGATCGGCGATCTTGCGGGTGATCTCGCGGATCGACAGGTCCTTGCAGGCCGCCTCGCGCTCCTTGAGGAAGTAGAGGTTGTCGGCCATCAGGCTGGCGTCATAGACCAGCGTCAGCCCGTGCCGGTCGCAGACCGCGCGCACTTCCTGCATGTTCGCCAGCGAGACCGGCTGGCCGCCGATCAGGTTGGTGCCCGCCTCGATCCGGACAAAGGCGATCTTTTCCGCGCCATGCGCCGCCACCAGCCGTTCCAGCGCGGCCACATCCATGTCGCCCTTGAAGGGTTCCGAGGATGTCACCTGCAAGCCCTTTTCGCAGATGATTTCCTCGACCGAACCGCCGTTCAGCACGATATGAGCCTTGGTGGTGGTGAAGTGATAGTTCATCGGCACGATCGAGCCCGGCGTGACCAGCACCTGCGCCAGGATGTTCTCGCAGGCACGGCCCTGGTGGGTGGGCAGGATCCAGTGCATGCCGAACAGATCGCGCAGCTTGGCCTCGAGCCGTGTATAGGTGGCCGAGCCGGCATAGCTGTCATCGGCCACCATCATCGCTGCGACCTGCTGATCGCTCATCGCGTTCACGCCGCTGTCGGTCAGCATGTCCATGAATACGTCCTTGTTCTGCAACAGGAACGTGTTGTTGCCGGCCTCGGAGGCAGCAGCCAGACGCGCCTCGATCGGCGGCAGGTTCAGCTTCTGGACGACGCGGACCTTGTGCATCTCGAGAGGCACGGTCTCGCCGCTGAAGAAACGGACGTTGGGCATGGCGGATTCCTCCCTTGCCGGATTTGCATCGCTTGAGCGACCCGCAGACTTGTCACCCCCCGGGCCGCTCTTGGCACTGCGTCAAACTGGCCTGCCATGGGTAGCACGGACCGTCGAGTGCACAGGCCCCCGCGGGCTAGCCCTGGCGGGAACACGCGCGCGGCATATGGCCCGACGGGTGGAAACGGGGTATTGCGTCGGGAATCATCAAGAGGATCCCATGAACCAACGCGCGGGCTTCGTTGCCCTGATCGGAGAGCCCAATGCGGGCAAGTCCACGCTTCTGAACCGGATGGTGGGGGCGAAGGTCTCGATCGTGACCCACAAGGTTCAGACCACCCGCGCCCGCATCCGCGGCGTGGCGATCGAGGGCGAGGCGCAGATCGTCTTTGTCGACACGCCGGGCCTGTTCCGTCCGCGCCGCAGGCTGGACCGCGCCATGGTGGCCGCCGCCTGGGGCGGGGCTGCGGATGCCGATATCGTGGTGCTTCTGGTCGAGGCGCATCGCGGCCGAACGGCGGGCGTTGACGCGATAATCGAAACGCTGCGCGAGCGGGTGGCCGAGGGGCGGACCGTGGCGCTGGCCATCAACAAGATCGACCGGGTCAAGGCCGAGGCGCTGCTGGCGCTGTCGGCCGATCTGAACGAGGCCTATCCCTTTGCGCGCAGCTTCATGATCTCGGCCGAGCGGGGGCATGGCGTGGACGATCTGCGCCGCTGGCTGGCCGAAACCCTGCCCGAAGGTCCGTGGCTTTACCCCGAGGACCAGATCGCCGATCTGCCGATGCGCATGATCGCGGCCGAGATGACGCGCGAAAAGCTGACGCTGCGGCTGCATCAGGAACTGCCCTACGAACTGACCGTCGAGACCGAGGCCTGGGAGGATCGCAAGGACGGCTCGACCCGGATCGACCAGATCGTCTATGTCGCCCGCGACGGGCACAAGGGTATCGTGCTGGGCCACAAGGGCGAGACGATCAAATCCGTCAGCCAGGCCGCCCGCGCCGAGATCGCCGAGTTCATCGGCCGCCCGGTGCACCTGTTCCTGACCGTCAAGGTGCGCCCCGGCTGGCTGGACGAGGCCGAGCGTTACTCCGAAATGGGGCTCGATTTCCGCGACGGCGACTGATCCGCGTCCGGCGCCGGTTTGGGGGTGAAGTAATGGCCAAGGATCGCCCAGTAGATCACCAGGCAGACCGCAAGATTGGCCAGCAGCATCAGCACCAGCAGCGGAAGGGCGCGCAGGCCCATGGCGAACACCATGATATCAAGCACGATGGCGGCGGCGATGATCGGTTTCGAGAAGCGCGGCAGGACCAGCATGGGGGGCTTTCGTCTGAGGGCGTGTCGGCGTCAACCTAGCGTGCGTGGCGGCAGGGGCCAGAGGCCAGCATGTCGCCCCGCCTGAGCGCCGAGTTCTGGGTGCATGCCTATCTGGCCCGGCTGCGGCTTGCGGGTATTCCGGCTTTCGTCGTGGCCCATGGCGACGACACGGCAGGCGCGGTTCTGGTCAAGCTGAACACGCTGGACGGCCAGGCGCGGGTGTTTCAGCGTTCCTTCGATCTGTCCAGCGGCGACCGGGTCTGGATCGTGCTGGCCGAGGGCGACGAACGCGCGGTGGATGCGGCCGTGGCCCGCCAACGCGGCTTCGATCCCGATCTGTGGGTGATCGAGGTCGAGGATCGGGACGGCCGGCATCTTCTGGACGAGCCGGGTTTTTCGTGACGGGCCGCGGGATCTGGGTATTTTTTTCCAAGAAGAAGGGGAAGGGCGCGCGCGGATGATCGAGTGGCAGGACGAGGGCGCGGTGCTGGGGGTACGGCCCCATGGCGAAAGCGCAGCCATCGTCGAGCTGTTCACCGCCCGGCATGGCCGCCATCTGGGCGTGGTGCGGGGCGGTGCGGGGCGGCGGCTGGCGCCCGTGTTGCAGCCCGGCACGCAACTGTCCGTGAACTGGAAGGCGCGGCTTGAGGATCATATCGGCGCCTTCACCGTCGAGCCGGTCCGCAGCCGTGCGGCGCATGTGATGGGGGATGCGCGCGCGCTGGCGGGGCTGAACGCGATCACCGCGCTGTTGTCCTTTGCCCTGCCCGAACGGGCGCCGCATCCCGGGCTTTACGCCCGCTCGGTGACGTTGCTGGACCTGCTTGGCCATGCCGATGCCTGGCCGCTTGCCTATCTGCGCTGGGAACTTGCGCTGCTGGACGAGATGGGCTTCGGGCTGGATCTCACGCGCTGCGCGGTCACGGGCGATCGCGACGATCTGGTTCATGTCTCGCCGAAAACGGGCCGCGCGGTCAGTGCCACGGGGGCGGGCGAATGGGCGGATCGTCTGCTGCCGCTGCCGCCCTGCCTGTTGGGGCAGGGTCCGGTGCGGGCGCATGAGATTGCCGAGGGCCTGCGCCTGACCGGGCATTTCCTGGAGAAATGGCTGGCGCCCGCGATGGGCGACAAGCCTCTGCCCGGCGCCCGGGCGCGGCTGGTCGGGATGCTGGGCCGGGAGGTATAGCTCCAAAAGAAAAGGCCCCGGCGCTGTGGCCGGGACCGGTCCCTTGTTGCGGCGGGGCGTCAGCCCAGCAGGCGGCGCGCGATCACCTGTGCCTGGATCTCGGCGGCCCCCTCGAAGATGTTCAGGATGCGCGCGTCGCACAGGATGCGGCTGATCGTGTATTCCAGCGCGAAGCCGTTGCCGCCATGGATCTGCAAGCCGTTATCGGCACAGGCCCAGGCCACGCGGGCGCCCAGCAGCTTCGCCATCCCGGCCTCGAGATCGCAGCGCTGGTCGTGGTCCTTTTCCCAGGCCGCGAAATAGGTCAGCTGGCGGGCCACCATGATCTCGACCGCCATCATGGCCAGCTTGTCGGACACCCGCGGGAAAGCGATCAGCGCCTTGCCGAACTGCTTGCGGTCCTGGGCATAGCGCATCGAGACATCCAGCGCCGATTGCGCGACGCCGATGGCGCGGGCGGCGGTCTGGATGCGGGCCGATTCGAAGGTCTGCATCAGCTGCTTGAAGCCCTGTCCCTCGACCCCGCCCAGAAGGTTCTCGCCCTTGACCTTGAAGCGGTCGAAGCCGAGCTCGTATTCCTTCATGCCGCGATAGCCCAGCACCTCGATCTCGCCGCCGGTCATGCCCTCGGTCGGGAAGGGGGCTTCGTCGGTGCCCGGGGTCTTTTCGGCCAGGAACATCGACAAGCCGCGATAGTCGCTGGTCGCCGGGTCGGTGCGGGCCAGAAGCGTCATCACATGGGTGCGCGCGGCATGCGTGATCCAGGTCTTGTTGCCGGTGATCTCGTAATCCTCGCCCACCTTGACCGCGCGGGTGCGCAGGGAGCCAAGATCCGAGCCGGTATTGGGTTCGGTGAAGACGGCGGTGGGCAGGATCTCGGCGCTGGCGAGTTTCGGCAGCCAGTGCTGTTTCTGTTCCTCGGTGCCGCCGCACAGGATCAGTTCGGCCGCGATTTCCGAACGGGTGCCCAGCGAGCCGACGCCGATATAGCCGCGCGAGAGTTCCTCGGAGACGACGCACATCGACGCCTTGGACAGGCCAAGACCGCCGAATTCCTCGGGGATGGTCAGCCCGAACACGCCCAGTTCGGCCATCTCCTCGATGATCTCCATCGGGATCAGCTCGTCCTTGAGGTGCCATTCATGGGCGAAGGGTTCCACCCGGTCGACGGCAAAGCGGCGGAACTGTTCGCGGATCATTTCCAGTTCCTCGTCGAGGCCGGTGGCCCCCACGGTCACATTCGCCGCCTGTTCCTGCATCAGCACGACCAGCCGTGCGCGGGCAGCGGGGCTGTTGGCGCCCTCGATCAGCGCCGTCACCTCGGGCGTGTGGAAGGCATGGCGATCCTCGGCCGATACGCCGATATCGCCCAGACGCACGATCTCGCCCTGGCTCATCGGGATGCCGCCGGCGATCTGGGCGAGGTATTCGCCAAAGGCGATCTGAAGGATCAGTTGCTCGACCTCGCCGAACCGGCCCTGCTCGGCCAGCCGCTCGGCCCAGCCCTGCATCTGCTTCAGCGCCTGTTCGTAGGTCGCAAGCCAGGCAAGACCATGGGCGGCGTGCTGATGCGTCTCGACCAGGCTGCCCGAGATGCGGTCGCCTTCGGTGACGCGGGGCAACAGCGCGGCGCGCGCGGCCTCTGTCACCGCCTCGACCGAGGCAAGCGCTGCGCGGGTCAGGATCGTCAGATCGGCAAGGATGGCGCTGTCCGACATGGGCATGTCCTGTCCGTCATGGGGCATGAATCGTCTCCTTCAATCGGGCTTGGGGTGACATAGGGCCTTCGCAGGTGCAGCGCAACAAAAATTCAATTTCCATGGGTCTGGTGAAGGATAATGTCTGCCGGATTTTGCCGCTGCAGCGCCCCGCGATCCACGTTATAGGCCGGACAACAGGCAGGGAAATGCCATGGTCTTCGGTCTAGATCCCCATCTTTTCGCCGCCGCTTTCGGCGTCGCGCTCTTTGCGGGGCTGGTCAAGGGGGCGGTGGGCTTTGCCATGCCGCTGATCCTGATCTCGGGGCTGTCGAGCTTTCTGTCCACCGAGCTGGCGCTGGCGGGGCTGATCCTTTCGACCCTTGTGACGAATGTGGCGCAGGCGTTCCGGCAGGGGGCGCGGGCGGCATGGGCGTCGGTCGTGCAATACCGACTGCTGATCGGCTGCGTGGTGCTTGCGATCGCGGCCAGCGCGCCCCTGGTCAACGTGATCCCCGCCCGGGCGATGCTTCTGCTGCTGGGCGTGCCGATTGCGGCCTTCACGATCTCGCAGCTGCTTGGCCGACAGCTGATCCTGTCCGCCCGCCACCGGGCGCGGGCCGAGGTGATGACGGGGCTGGCCGGGGGGTTCTTCGGCGGGATTTCGGGGGTCTGGGGGCCGCCGGTGATCGCCTATCTGCTGAGCTTCGACACCGCCAAGGCCGAGATGGTGCGCGTGCAGGGGGTGGTCTATCTGCTGGGCGCGGCGATGCTTCTGGCCGCGCATCTGGGCTCGGGCGTGCTGAACGGCACGACCTTGCCCTTCTCGGCCGCGCTGGTGGTTCCGGCGATGCTGGGCACGATGCTGGGGTTCCGGTTGCAGGACCGGCTGAACCCCGACAAGTTCCGCAAGGCGACGCTGGTGGTGCTGACGGTCGCGGCGCTGAACCTGATCCGCAAGGGGCTGATGGGCTGACGCAGGGCGCAGGAAAAAGGCCCGGTCGCGGGGACCGGGCCATGTGCTTCCACGGCGGAACCGGGATCAGCCGATCGCGGCTTCCTTCACGTCCTGGTCGATGAAGGGCAGGTACTTGGCGAAGTTTTCCGAGAACATGCCCACCAGTTTCCGTGCCTGCGCATCATAGGCCGCGCCATCGGCCCAGGTGCGGCGCGGGTCCAGAAGCGCGTCGTCCACGCCCGGCACCGACAGCGGGACCTCGAAGCCGAAATTCGGATCCTTGCGGAACTCGGCATCGTTGAGCGTGCCGTCCAGCGCGGCGGCCAGCAGGGCGCGCGTCGCCTTGATCGGCATGCGCGAGCCGGTGCCATAGGCGCCGCCGGTCCAGCCGGTATTCACCAGCCAGCAGGTCGCGCCATGGGTCGCGATCTTCTCGCGCAGAAGCTGGCCGTAAACCTCTGGCCGACGCGGCATGAAAGGCGCGCCGAAGCAGGTCGAGAAGGTGGGCTCGGGCTCGGTCACGCCCTTTTCGGTCCCCGCCACTTTCGAGGTGAAGCCCGACAGGAAGTGATACATCGCCTGCGCCGGGGTCAGCCGGGCGATCGGCGGCAGCACCCCGAAGGCGTCGCAGGTCAGCATGATGATGTTCTTGGGATGCCCGCCCAGCGCCGTGTCGGACGCGTTCGAGATGTAGTGCAGCGGGTAGGCGCAGCGCATGTTCGCCGTCAGGCTGTCATCCTCGTAATCCAGCGCCAGCGTGTGCGGATCGAAGACCATGTTCTCGATCACGGTCGCGAACTTGGTCGTGGTGGCGAAGATCTCGGGCTCGGCCTCGGCGCTCAGGCTGATGGTCTTGGCATAGCAGCCGCCCTCGAAATTGAAGGTGCCCTTGTCCGACCAGCCATGCTCGTCATCGCCGATCAGCGTGCGCGAGGGGTCGGCCGAAAGCGTGGTCTTGCCGGTGCCCGACAGCCCGAAGAACACCGCGGTATCGACCGGGTTGCCGGTGGCGTGGTTGGCCGAGCAATGCATCGGCATGATGCCCCTGGCGGGCAGGATGTAGTTCAGCAGCGTGAAGACCGACTTCTTGATTTCACCCGCATATTCGGTGTCGGCGATCAGGATCAACTTCTTGGCAAAGTTCATCGCGACCACGGTCCGGGTGCGGCAGCCATGGTGTTCGGGGTCGGCCTTGAAGGAGGGGCAGTTGACGATGGTGAACTCGGGCACGAAGCTGTCGAGTTCCTCGAGCGCGGGGCGGCGCAGCAGGTGGCGCGAGAACAGACCGTGCCAGGCCATCTCGGTGATCACGCGCACGTCGAGCCGGTGGGCGGGGTCGGCGCCGGCATAAAGGTCCTCGACGAAGACCTCGCGGCCCTTCAGATGCGCCAGCATGTCGGCATGCAGGCGGTCGAAGGCCTCGGGTTCCATGGGCCGGTTGTTGTCCCACCAGATCGTATCCTCGACATCCGCGGTGCGGACCACATGCTTGTCCTTGGGCGAGCGGCCGGTATGTTCGCCGGTGGTCACGAGGAAGGCGCCGCCCTGGCCCAGATGCCCCTCGCCGCGGGTCAGTGCCGCTTCGACAAGCGCCGGTTCCAGCAGGTTGTAATGCACCTTGCCGAGCCCGGTGATGCCTTGATCCTCAAGGCGATGAGCCGGGTTCACCCGTCCGATTTCCATCTCGCACACTCCATGACGCCGCGTTGGTCGGTGGCGCGGCTATATCATGACGTTTCCATGAAGCAACAGGCGGGGAAAGGACGTTAGCGCAATCATATGACATTGAGCGCGTCGTTAGCGCAATCATCCTGCGCGCCGCCCGGATTGTCCCCGGAATGCGCGGCAGGATCGGGGCAGGATCGGACGGATTAGCATTCTGTCAGGGTTTTCCGCGTTCAGTAGTGCCACGAGATCGCCGTGATTCGGAGGTAGCCACCGGGTCGGCGGCGCCGATCCGGAAAGAACAGCGCCGACAATCAGGCATATCTGACCCTGAGAAGAACAAGGAATACCCCATGTCGAGGATTGCGCTCGTTGACGATGACAGGAACATCCTGACCTCCGTCTCCATGACGCTTGAGGCCGAGGGCTTCGAGGTGGAAACCTACAATGACGGCCAGGCCGCGCTGGACGCGTTCAACAAGCGCCTGCCCGACATGGCGGTGTTCGACATCAAGATGCCCCGCATGGACGGGATGGACCTGTTGCAGCGCGTCCGCCAGAAATCCAGCATGCCTGTGATCTTCCTGACGTCCAAGGATGACGAGATCGACGAGGTTCTGGGCCTCCGGATGGGGGCCGACGACTATGTGAAGAAGCCGTTTTCCCAGCGCCTTCTGGTCGAACGGATCCGCGCGCTGCTGCGCCGCCAGGAGGTGATCGCCTCGGATTCCGGTCCCTCGCCCGAAGAGAACAAGGTGCTGGTGCGCGGTAAGCTTACCATGGACCCGCTGCGCCATGCCGTGACCTGGAAGGGTCAGAACGTCTCGCTGACGGTGACCGAATTCCTGCTGTTGCAGGCGCTCGCCCAGCGCCCCGGTTTCGTCAAGAGCCGCGACCAGCTGATGGATGTGGCCTATGACGATCAGGTCTATGTCGATGACCGGACCATCGACAGCCACATCAAGCGGCTGCGCAAGAAGATGCGCCAGGGCGATCCGGATTTCTCGGCCATCGAAACGCTTTACGGCATCGGCTATCGTTACAACGAAGAGTGACTTGAGAAACCCATAGCCCGGGGGCGGCCTTGCGGGACACCAGTCGAACTTCCGACGGAGACGTCGCGCTTGCCGAGCGATGGAACGTCCAAGGCGTCGGGCCTGAGCGTGCAGGCCGCGCCCGGCGCCAGGGCCGCGGCTTCGTCCTGCTGAAACGCTCGCCGCTGGCGCGCAAGATCATCGCGTTCAACCTGATCGCCCAGATAGTCCTCGTCTCGGGTGTGCTCTACCTCAATCCCGCCCGTGACAGCCTGCTTGGCCAGCGCGAAAGCGGCATGGTCGCCGAGGCCGCATTGGTGGCCGATGTGTTCGAGTTGCAGATGACCCCCGGCGCGCCAGTCGACCTGGTCTCGGGCGACGGGGTGGACGTTGCCGCGACGCTTGCCGCACTTGACCTCGCAGCCGGCGCGGACGTGTTCGTCTACGACGCGACCGCCGCTTTCCTCGGCCATGCCCGGGGCGCCTTCAGCCCTGGCTGGCCGGTAACCCCTTACGATGACAAGCAGCCGATCACCCGACTGACCGATTTCCTCAATATCGTCTGGGAGGGGTTGGCCCGCATCACCGGGTCGGATCGCACCGCGCCGGGCCTTGTCGATCCGCAGGACCGGCTGCGTTCCCAGGTCGACCGGACCCTTGAGGCGGGCGCCCAGGTCGAGACCGGGATGGACGAGCGCGGCCTCACCACCTTTACCGTCACGATGCCGATCGTCCATGACGATCTGACCGTCGGGGTCGTCGCCCTGACCTCGGCCTCCGGCGAGATCGACCGGTTGCTGCGGATCGAGCGCGAGCAGGTCCTGCAGGTCTTCGTGATTGCCATCGTGGTCTCGATCGGCCTCAGCCTCGTGCTGGCCTCGACCATCGCCAACCCGCTGGCCGAGCTTGCCGCCGCGGCCGAGATGGGGCGCGACCGCAATGCCCGCAAGGTGAACCCAGGGCGCGTGCGCATCCCCGACCTGACGGCCCGGCCCGACGAGATCGGCCGCCTGTCGGGCGCGCTGCGCGGCATGATCACCGCGCTTTACGACCGGATCGACGCGAACGAACAGTTCGCCGCCGATGTCGCGCACGAGATCAAGAACCCGCTCGCCTCGCTGCGCTCGGCCACAGGCACGATGCGGCTGGCCAAGCGCGACGACCAGCGCGCCCGCCTACTCGACGTGATCGAGCATGACGTGCGACGTCTCGACCGGTTGGTCAGCGACATCTCGAACGCGTCGCGGCTCGATAGCGAACTCGTCAAGGAGGAAGAGGAGACCTTCGATCTTGTGCGCCTGCTGCGTCGGCTGACCAGCCATCTGGGCAAGGAAGCACGCGAGAAGGGGGTCGAGTTCATCGCCGACCTGCCGACCGACACGATCACCATCAACGGGCTTGAGGGGCGGCTGGCGCAGGTCTTCGTCAATCTCATCACGAACGCGGTCTCGTTCTGCGAGGCGGGCGATGCGGTGCGGGTCTGGGCACGCACCCGCGACAACCGTGTGCTGGTGGTGGTCGAGGATACCGGACCGGGCATCCCCGACCAAGCGCTGGCCAAGATCTTCAACCGCTTCTATTCCGAACGGCCCGCGGGTCAGTTCGGCAATCATTCCGGCCTCGGCCTTGCGATTTCCAAGCAGATCGTCGAGGCCCATGGCGGCGTGATCTGGGCCGAGAACATCCGTCCCACCGCCGCCGATCTCACCTCGGAACCGCTCGGCGCCCGCTTCGTCG
Organism: Rhodovulum steppense; assembly: GCF_004339675.1. Taxonomy (GTDB): domain Bacteria; phylum Pseudomonadota; class Alphaproteobacteria; order Rhodobacterales; family Rhodobacteraceae; genus Rhodovulum; species Rhodovulum steppense. The sequence goes on along the minus strand of NZ_SLVM01000003.1, from coordinate 12,398 downwards.
TTGGCCTGCCGCTCTAGGGGGCGACGATGAACACCCCGCCGCCCACGATCACCCTGCATGCAAGCTGCGTCGCCATCGGCGCGCGGGCGGTGCTCATCCTCGGCCGTTCGGGCGCGGGCAAGTCGGCGCTGGCGCTGCAAATGATCGCGCTGGGCGCCCGCCTTGTCGCAGACGACCGCACGATCCTGACCGCCGTGCCCGAAGGCCTGATCGCGACCGCGCCCGAGACGATCCGCGGCCTGATCGAGGCGCGCTTCGTCGGCCTGCTGCGCGCCGATCCCTGCGACGCGGCCCCCGTCGCGCTGGCCGTCGATCTGGACCAGGCCGAGACCGAGCGCCTGCCCACCCGGCGCGAAACGCGGTTTCTTGAACATCCCGTGCCCTTGCTTCACCGGGTCGATCGGCCATATTTCGCTTCAGCGATCCTGATCCACCTGACCCACGGCCGCGCCGAGTGATGCCCGATGCCCTCCTGAAAGACCAAGGCCCCGCCGTGCAGCGCGTCGTGCTGGTGACCGGCGCCTCTGGCGCGGGCCGTTCGACGGCCCTGAACGTGCTCGAGGATCTGGGCTTCGAGGCGATCGACAACCTGCCTATCTCGCTGATCCCGCGGCTGCTGGAAGGGCAGCCGCCGCGTCCGCCACTGGCGCTGGGCGTGGATATCCGGACCCGCGACTTTTCCGCGCGCGCGTTGGCCGACCTGATCGGCCATCTTGCGGCCGCGCCCGCGATAGAGGCGGATGTGGTCTATCTCGACTGCCGCCCCGACGTGCTGCTGCGCCGCTTTTCCGAAACGCGCCGCCGTCACCCGATGGCGCCCGCCGAAAGCCCCGCCGAGGGTGTCGCGCGCGAGCTTGACCTGCTGGGGCCGATCCGCGACCTCGCGACGATCCTGATCGACACCTCGGACCTGACCATCCACGAGTTCCGCGCCGAGATGGCCGCACGGTTTGCCGTGGGGGGCGCAGCACCGCTTGCGGTGTCCCTGCATTCCTTTTCCTACAAGCGGGGCATGCCGCATGGCCTCGACATGACCTTCGACTGCCGCTTCCTGAAGAATCCGTACTGGGAGGCCGCGTTGCGTGCCCGCGACGGCCGCGACCCGGAGGTGCGCGCCTATATCGCTACGGATGCCCGCTATACCCCCTTTGTCGAGCGGCTGACTGAACTGGCCGGATTCGTGCTGCCCGCACATCGAGAGGAGGGACGCAGCCATATCTCGATCGGGCTCGGCTGCACCGGCGGGCAGCATCGCTCGGTCGCGGTGGCCGAAGCGCTGGCAAAGAGGCTTGCGGCAACCGGATGGCAAGTGTCTATAAGGCATAGAGAGCTGGAGCGGCGGGTGCAGGGCGTGTCCGCCCAGGCAACGGGAAGGGGCGCGTGATCGGAATCGTCATCGTCGCGCATGGCGGGCTGGCCCGCGAATACCTGGCGGCGGTCGAGCATGTCGTCGGCCACCAGCCGGGCATGCGCGCCATCTCGATAGAGCCCGATGACGACCGCGCCTCGAAGCAGGACGAGATCTGCCGTGCCGCCGACGAGGTCGATACCGGCGACGGGGTGGTGGTGGTGACAGACATGTTCGGCGGCTCGCCCTCTAACCTGTCGATCCGCGCCTGCGTGCCCTCGGACCGGCGCATCCTTTACGGCGCCAACCTGCCCATGCTGATCAAGCTGGCGAAGTCGCGGCGGCTGAGCGTGGGCGAGGCCACCGCCTCGGCGCTGGCGGCAGGACGGAAATACATCGACAGTTTCGACGCGGGCGGGTTCTGAGGGGTGCATATGGGTGGAAGCGTGAGTCGGCGGCTGGAGATCGTCAACGAGAAGGGTCTGCATGCCCGCGCCTCTGCCAGGTTCGTCGAATGCGTCGAACAGCACGATGCCCAGGCCGAGGTCCGCCGCGACGGGATGAGCGCCTCGGGCGACTCGATCATGGGCCTTCTGATGCTGGCCGCCTCCAAGGGCACGTCGATCGAGGTGACGACCAGCGGCCCCGAGGCCGACCGGCTGGCCGATGCACTTGCCCGCCTCGTCGCGGATCGCTTCGGCGAAGACATGTGACCCGGCCAAATCCCCAAAAGGCCGCCGCGGCCCGGCGAATGGCAACCGCCGCGCGTCCCGCCGGGGCTGTCATGCGTGATATCGGCCGGGGCGACGACGCGCAACCGGTTGACGGCGGTCCCTACGAGTCGCGGCGGCTGTCCTATGCCAATTCCTTCACGAATCCGGTGCAGATCCGCACGATCCGGACGATGGAATTCATGACCGGCAAGCTGCGCCTGCTGCGCCTGATCCGGCGGTTCGAGGCGATGGGCCTGCCCGAGGGGCAGCTGTTCTGGAAACAGGCGCTTGACGTGATGGGGATCGAATTGCGCACGCCGCCCGCGCAGATCGCCAACATCCCGCCCGAGGGGCCGCTGGTCGTCGTGGCCAACCACCCGCATGGTCTGGTCGACGGCATGGTTCTGGCCGAACTGATCGGTCGGGTGAGGACCGATTACAAGATCCTGACCCGCTCGCTTCTGACCGGGGTGAGCGAGGTCGCGGAATTCTTGATCCCGGTGCCCTTTCCGCACGAGACCGATGCGCTGGAGCGCAACCTCGACATGCGCCGCCGGGCGATGGCGCATCTGGCCCGGGGCGGTGCGATCGCGCTGTTTCCCTCGGGCGTGGTCGCCTCGTCGCAGACGATGTTCGGCCCCGTGATCGAGGCCGAGTGGAACCCATTCACCGCGAAGATGATCCAGCGTTCCGGCGCGCGCGTGGTGCCGATCCGCTTTCCGGGGGCGAATTCGCGCTGGTACCAGATGGCTGCCCAGATCTCGCCGACGCTGCGCCAGGGGCTGTTGCTGCACGAGGTCTGCCATGCGCTGAACCGGCCGCAGGCGCCGGTGATCGGCCCGGCCATCGGGCGCGACGAGATCGAGCCCTGGGCGGACAACCCGCGCGGCTTCATGGCCTGGCTCAGGGAGCGCACGCTGGCGCTGGGATGAGGCGTGATCCGGTTGAGCGCCTGCGGCGCACGCCTTCTGGCACTTCGTGCGGTTTTTCGGGTGTTTTCCCCAAGAAGAAGAGGCCGTGCCGGGGGGGCAATCAGCGGGTCGGCACCGGGATTTCGCCGCGATAGTCGTAGAAGCCGCGCTGGGTCTTGCGGCCCAGCCATCCGGCTTCGACATACTTGGTCAGCAGCGGGCAGGGGCGGTATTTCGTGTCCGCAAGCCCGTCATGCAGCACGTTCATGATCGCAAGGCAGGTGTCGAGCCCGATGAAATCGGCCAGTTCCAGCGGCCCCATCGGGTGGTTCGCGCCCAGCTTCATCGACTGGTCGATCGACTGGACCGAGCCCACGCCCTCGTAGAGCGTATAGACCGCCTCGTTGATCATCGGCATCAGGATGCGGTTGACGATGAAGGCGGGGAAGTCCTCGGCCGGGGCCGCGGTCTTGCCCAGCCGTTCGACCACGGCCAGAAGCGTGGTGTAGGTCGCCTCGTCGGTGGCGATGCCGCGGATCAGTTCCACCAGCTGCATCACCGGCACCGGGTTCATGAAATGCAGGCCCATGAACCGTTCCGGCCGGTCGGTGCGGCTGGCCAGCCGCGTGATCGAGATCGAGGAGGTGTTCGAGGTCAGGATCGTTTCGGGTCGCAGATGCGGTTGCAGATCCTCGAAGATCGCGATCTTGACGGTTTCGCGTTCGGTCGCGGCCTCGATGATCAGGTCCGAGGGGCCGAGTTCGCTCAGCGTCGTTGTCGTCGCGATCCGCGCCATGGCTGCGTCCTTGTCGGCCTCGGCGATCTTGCCGCGCGCGATCTGGCGGTCGAGATTGCACCCGATCATCTCGCGCGCGCGGGCCAGTGCATCCAGCGAGATGTCGTGGATCGTGACATCGAAGCCCGCGAGGGCAAAGACATGGGCGATGCCGCTGCCCATCTGGCCCGCCCCGACAACCCCGACCGTCCTGATTTCCATGGAAGACCCCCGCGCTGCTGGCGCGACCTTAAGGTGCGGCTGCATCCGCGCGCAAGGTGGAGGGATGCTTAAAATGCAGGATTTAGCTAGTTCGAAACCCTGAGCGGCCACTGTCGGTGCAGGTGAGTCGGAAAGGCGAGCGGCAGGGATATGAGTTTCGAGAAGGCTGGCAACGGGGCGATGTCCTTCGACACATGCCGATACGGCAGTTCGAGGCTTCTTTTCCGTGGCCCCAGGCAGGATCTCGACCGACCCTATTGCGCGGTAATCGGCGGCACCGAAACCTATGGCAAGTTCATCCCCACGCCCTTCGCTACGCTGCTCGAGCAGGCGGTCGGGATGCCGGTCGTCAATCTGGGCTGCGTGAATGCCGGCCTCGACGTCTTTGTGAACGATTCCACAGTGATGGAGGTGGCGGCTGGGGCGCGGGTGACGGTGATTCAGGCGCTGGGCGCGCACAACATGTCGAACCGCTTCTACGTTGTGCATCCGCGCCGCAACGACCGCTTCCTGCGCGCCTCGGCGATGCTCAAGGCGCTCTACCCCGGCATCGACTTCACCGAATACCATTTCACCCGCCACCTTCTCGGCGCGCTGAGGGAGAAATCTCCCACCGCCTTCGAGATCGTCGTTGCCGAATTGCAGATGGCCTGGCAGGCGCGGATGCGGATGCTGGCGACGCGGCTTCCCGGGGCCAAGGTGCTGCTGTGGCTCTCGACCCGCCCGCCCGAGGGCGAGCAGCATGTCTGCGGGCTGGGCGACGATCCGCTTTTCGTGACCCGGCACATGCTGGACACGGTGCGCCCTTATTTCAACCAGGTGGTCGAGGTCACGGATTGCGCCGAGGCGCGGGCCTCCGGCGCGCCGGGCATGTTGGTCGGCGAGCTTGACGCCCCGGCCGCCGCCATGCTGCCCGGTCCTGCCGTTCATGGCGAAGTTGCCGAGGCGCTGCAGCCGGTGCTGCGCGACCTGCTTGCCGACTGACCCCCGGACAGCGAAAAGGCCCGCCTGGGGCGGGCCTTTGCTGCCGGGATGGCGGGATCAGAGCTTTTCGATCAGTTCCGGCACCGCGTCGAACAGATCGGCGACAAGGCCGTAATCGGCGACCTGGAAGATCGGCGCCTCTTCGTCCTTGTTGATCGCCACGATCACCTTGCTGTCCTTCATCCCCGCAAGGTGCTGGATCGCGCCCGAGATGCCCACCGCGATGTAAAGCTCGGGCGCCACGACCTTGCCGGTCTGGCCGACCTGCCAGTCGTTCGGCGCATAGCCCGAATCGACCGCCGCGCGCGAGGCGCCGACCGCGGCGCCCAGCTTGTCGGCGAGGCTTTCGATCATGCGGAAATTCTCTTCCGAGCCGACGCCGCGCCCGCCCGACACGATCACCCCGGCCGAGGTCAGCTCCGGCCGGTCGCTGGCCGCCGCGCTGTCCTCGACCCAGGACGACAGGCCCGGATCGTCCGCCGGTGCCACCGCCTCGACCGGGGCGGCGGCGCCGTCGCCTGCGGCCTCGAAGGTCGAGGTGCGGATCGTCATCACCTTCCTGGCATCCGTCGTCTGCACGGTCTGGATCGCGTTGCCCGCATAGATCGGCCGCTCGAAGGTGACGGCATCGACCACGCCCACGACATCGGTGATCACCATCGCGTCCAGCAGCGCGGCGACCCGCGGCATGACGTTCTTGGCATCGGTCGTCGCGGGCGCCGCGATATGCTCGTAGCCATCCGCCAGCGAGACGATCAGCGCCGCGGTGGGTTCCGCCAGCCGGTGGCCGTAGCGCGGATCCTCGGCGCAGAGCACCTTGGCCACGCCGTCGATGGTCGCGGCGGCCTCGGCGGCGGCCTTGGCGTGGGCCCCGACGCAAAGTACGGTCACCTCGCCCAGGCCCTTGACGGCGGTCACGGCCTTGGCGGTCGCGTCGCGCTGCAACTCGCCATTGGTCACTTCGGCAAGAAGAAGAACGGCCATGTCAGAGCACCCCCGCTTCGTCTTTCAGTTTCGCGATCAGCTCGTCGACCGAGCCCACCTTGATGCCCGCCTGCCGCTCGCGCGGCTCGACGGTCTTGACCACGGTCAGGCGCGGCGTGATGTCGACGCCGTAATCGGCGGGCGTCTTTTCATCCAGCGGCTTCTTCTTGGCCTTCATGATGTTGGGAAGGCTCGCATAGCGCGGCTCGTTCAGGCGCAGGTCGACGGTGACGATGGCGGGCATCTTCACCTTGATCGTCTGCAGGCCGCCATCCACCTCGCGGGTGACGACGGCATGATCGCCCTCGATCTCCAGCTTCGAGGCAAAGGTGCCCTGCGCCCAGCCCAGAAGCGCGGCCAGCATCTGGCCCGTCGCGTTCATGTCGTTGTCGATCGCCTGCTTGCCGGCCAGCACGAGGCCCGGCTGTTCCTCGTCGACCACCGCCTTCAGCAGCTTGGCGACTGCGAGAGGTTCGATGTCCTGATGGATGTCGTCGGAGACGACGATCAGAATCGCGCGGTCCGCGCCCATCGCCAGCGCGGTGCGCAGCGTTTCCTGCGCCTGCTTCACGCCGATCGAGACCGCAACGATCTCTTCGGCCTGGCCCTTTTCCTTCAGCCGGATCGCCTCTTCGACGGCGATTTCGTCGAAGGGGTTCATCGACATCTTGACGTTGGCGAGATCGACGCCCGTGCCGTCCGCCTTGACGCGGACCTTCACGTTGTAGTCGATCACCCGCTTGACAGGCACGAGTACCTTCATCGGCGTGTGTCTCCTTGGCTATCGCAGGCCCCGGAACCGGGGCGGCTCAATCGTTTCGCGACGTGTTAGCGAGTCTGAAACCGGGACAACAGACCAAAATCGACGCGACAGGATGTTTCGACGTCGCGTCCCCCGGCTTTTCGATTGTTGCACAGGGTTCAGCGGTTGGCCCCCGGCACCCAGAGAACGTCGGCGCTCCCCTTGTCGTTTGCCACGCGTGCGGCGACGAAGAACCAGTCCGACAGTCGGTTCAGATATTTCACTGCCATCGGGTTCACCGATTCCATCGTGGCCAGTTCCACCGTCTCGCGTTCGGCCCGGCGGACCACCGTCCGGCACAGGTGCAGATGCGCAGACAGCGCCGACCCGCCGGGCAGGATGAAGCTGCGCAGCGGTGCGAGGTCGGCGTTCATCGCGTCAATCTCGGCTTCCAGCCGGGCCACCTGGCTTTCGATCATGCGCAGCGGCGGATGCGTGGCTTCGGCGTCCTTGTGCAGGTCGGGTCGGCAGAGATCGGCGCCGAGATCGAACAGATCGTTCTGGATCGCGGCGAGGCGGGCATCCATCTCGCCTGTCGCATGCATCCGCGCCAGACCCACGGTCGCGTTGGCCTCGTCCACGGTGCCATAGGCGGTCACCCGCATCCCGTGCTTGGCCACCCGGCTGCCATCGCCCAGCGCGGTTTCCCCGTCATCGCCCGTCTTGGTATAGATCTTGTTCAGAACGACCATCGCGCCCCCCTTCTTCATGCATCCGTCTCTTGCCCCCCGCGACATAGCGGGTTCCGACCGCAAAGCGAACCCGCCCTGTCAGCCTTTCGCCACGATCCAGTCCAGCGCCGCGGTGGGCAGCGCCCGGCGCAGCGCGGCCATGATCCAGGTCGGCGTGGTCACGAAATAGCGCGCGCGGGGGCGGGGGTGTTCCAGTGCGTGGATCAGGCGGGCGCTGACCGCTGCGGGCGGCAGTTCGAACCGGTCGGGGGGGCGTTTCTCGTAAAGCCGCTTCAGCAGGGTTGCGCGGTACTGCTCGGCGCGCGCGCTGGCCTGCCAGTCCACCCAGCGTTCGAAATGCGGGATGGAATTGGCGCGGATGCGCGTCGCGATCGGCCCCGGCTCGATCAGGATCACCTTGACGCCCGTATCCCGCATCTCCAGCCGCAGCGTGTCGGTCAGCCCTTCCAGCGCGAATTTCGTCGCCACATAGGCGCCGCGCCATTTCATCGGCACGAAGCCCAGCACCGAGGAACAATTGACGATCCGGCCATGGCCTTGCGCCCGCATCGCGGGAATCACCCGCCGCGTCAGGTCATGCACGCCGAACAGGTTCACCTCGAAGATCTCGCGCAGCGCGCCGCGCGGCAGATCCTCGACCGCGCCGGGGCAGGCGAAGGCCCCGTTGTTGAACAGCGCGTCAAGCGTGCCGCCGGTGCGCCCCAGCGCCTCGTCCACCGCCGCGGCGATGCTGGCCTCGTCGGCATAATCGAGGCGGAAGCTTTCCAGCCCCTCGGCGCGCAGCCTGTCGCAATCGGCTTCGGCCCGACAGGTGGCAAAGACCCGCCAGCCGCGCGCGTGCAGGGCGTAAGCCGCGTCATACCCGATGCCCGACGAGCATCCCGTGATCAGGACCGATCTCTGCGCCATGCGTTAACCACTCGCCTCTGGACCACGCCTATGCGCCGCTTTACACAACATCCATGACGGATTCCACCGACGACCCCAAGATGGACGTGCCGCCCTTGGCCGAGCCGCTGCGCCGCGCGATCGGCGAGCGTTACCTGACCTATGCGCTCTCCACCATCATGGACCGGGCGCTGCCCGACGCCCGCGACGGGCTGAAGCCGGTGCATCGGCGGATCCTTTACGCGATGCGCGAATTGCGCCTCAGCGCGACCGGGGGCTTCCGCAAGTCGGCCAAGATTTCGGGCGATGTGATGGGCAACTATCACCCCCATGGCGATGCCGCGATCTACGACGCAATGGTGCGCCTCGCGCAGGAGTTCAACGTCCGCTATCCGCTGGTGGACGGGCAGGGGAATTTCGGGAATATCGACGGCGACAACGCCGCCGCCGCCCGCTATACCGAGGCCCGCCTGACCGCCGCCGCCGAGGCGTTGATGGAGGGGCTGGCCGAGAACGCGGTCGATTTCCGCCCCAACTATGACGGCACTCTCGAAGAGCCCGTGGTCCTGCCCGCGGCCTTCCCGAACCTGCTGGCGAATGGATCGTCGGGCATCGCGGTCGGCATGGCCACCAATATCCCGCCGCACAATATCGACGAACTGGTCGGCGCCTGCCTGCATCTGATCAAGACGCCGGATGCCCGCGACGAGACGCTTCTGACCTACATCCCCGGTCCCGATTTCCCCACTGGCGGCGTGATCGTCGAGCCGAAGGAGAACATCGCCCAGGCCTATCTGACCGGGCGCGGGTCGTTCCGGCTGCGCGCGCATTGGCAGGTCGAGGATCTGGGCCGCGGCACCTGGCAGATCGTCGTGACCGAGATCCCCTATCAGGTGCAGAAATCCCGCCTGATCGAGCGGATCGCCGACCTGATCCAGACCCGGAAGCTGCCGATCCTGGCCGATATCCGCGACGAAAGCGCCGAGGACGTGCGCCTGATCCTGGAGCCGCGGTCGCGCAATGTGGACCCCGAGGTTCTGATGGGGATGCTGTTCCGCAGCTCGGACCTGGAGATCCGCTTCAGCCTGAACATGAACGTGCTGATCGACGGGCGCACGCCCAAGGTCTGTTCGCTCAAGGAGGTGCTGCGCGCCTTCCTCGATCACCGCCGCGACGTGCTGATCCGGCGCAGCCAGCACCGGCTGGAAAGGATCGACCACCGGCTTGAGGTGCTGGAAGGGCTGCTGATCGCCTTCCTCAACCTTGACCGGGTGATCGACATCATCCGCTACGACGACGAGCCCAAGCCCGCCCTGATGGCCGAGGACTGGTCGCTGCGCCGCCCCCGCGCCACCAACGAGCGCGATTACGTCTCGCCGCTGCCCGCGACGGGTCCGGGGCAACTGACCGAGGTGCAGGCCGAGGCGATCCTGAACATGCGGCTGCGCTCGCTGCGGCGGCTGGAGGAAATGGAACTGAACGCCGAGCGCGACGCGCTGATGGCCGAACGCGCCGGGCTTCAGGATCTGCTTGGCAACGAGTCCGTCCAATGGGCGAAGATCTCGGATGAACTGCGCGAGGTGCGCGAGAAATTCGGTCGCAAATCCCCGGGCGGCGCGCGGCGCACCCGTCTGTCCGAGGCCGCCGAGGCTCCCGAGATGCCCATCGAGGCGATGATCGAGCGCGAACCGGTGACGGTCGTCTGCTCGAAGATGGGCTGGATCCGCGCGATGAAGGGGCATCTGGCGGATGGAACCTCGCTGAAATTCAAGGATGGCGACGAAGGCCGGTTCCTGATCGCGGCCGAGACCACCGACAAGCTGATCCTGTTCGGCGCGAACGGGCGGTTCTACACCTTGCCGGTGGCGCAACTGCCCGGCGGGCGCGGCATGGGCGAACCGGTGCGCCTGATGGTCGATCTGCCCAACGAGTCCGAGATCGTCGCGCTGATGATCCACCGCCCCGGCGAGCGTCTGCTGGTCGCCTCCAGCGCGGGCGACGGATTCCTTGTGCCTGCCGACGAGGTGCTGGCCCAGACCCGCGCGGGCAAGCAGGTGCTGAACGTCAAGGCGCCCGAAACGGCACGGATCTGCCGCATCGTGGCGGGCGATCACGTCGCCTGCGTCGGCGAGAACCGAAAGGTTCTGGTCTTCGCGCTGGACGAACTGCCCGAAATGGCGCGCGGCAAGGGTGTGCGGTTGCAGAAATACAAGGATGGCGGCCTGTCGGATGCCACCACCTTCACGCTGGCCGACGGCCTGTCCTGGCGCGACCCGGCCGGGCGCACCCGCACCGAGGCGGACCTGTCCGAATGGCTGGGCAAGCGCGCCGGAACCGGCCGAATGGCCCCGCGCGGCTTCCCGCGCGACAACCGTTTCACCTGAGCGCGGTCAGCCGAGCAGCATCCTGGCAAGCTGACCCTCCGCCTTGAGCCGGTCCAGAGCAGCGAGCCGCCCGAGTGGCCGAACGAAAAGATCGTTCGGGATCGTGACGAGGCGGAAGCGGAGGATGCAGGGCGTGTCGAGCCCCGCCGACTGAAGATCGGAAATCTCGATATCCGAGGGCCACACCGTCGCCTTCGCGGTGGTGATCATGGCCACCAGGGTCGCGCCGTTTTCGGAATTGAACGAGGCGGCGGACAACACGGTGACGGGTCGCCGTTTCAGGACCGGGATTTCGGCGAAGGGGAACGGGACGACGGCGGTGTCGAATCGTTCAAAGACCGGCAAAGGCGGCCTCGTCCTCGGGGCTGGTCCACTCGACCATCAAGGCCGAGGCGGCGCCCGAAAGGTCGTCCGCCATGGTGACCGTGCGGACAGTGACCACTTTTCCCTTCTCTGTCTCGAACCATCCGAGCCAAACGTCCTTCATTGGTCCGACGGGCCTCAGACCGTTGACCATGCGACCGTCCCGGCCGGTCCGCATCCGGCGCCAGCGTCCGACCACATTTTGGACTTCGAGCGCGATCTCTTCCTCGCTGTCGAGGGCTTCGAGCCGGGCGCGAAGGGCGGCACTGTCGACGTGCTTGAACCACATCGTTACATCTTCGACTTTGGTGTGTGCGATATGGGTCATTATGGGGTCTCCATGATATGATGTAGACCCTATGTGGACCCCCTCTCTCCACAGGTCAACATCGGCTTAAGCTGGCTTGCTTCCCGCGCGACAACCGCTTCAGCTGAGCCGGGCGTTGCGCGCCGTCCTGCGCTGCGCTATCCCGGGCGGGGTTTGCGACATTGGGGGGATCATGTTCCGCGCCGCTTCCGTTTTCCGTCCCGCGCTGCTGATCGGTGGGCTTTGGGTCCTTTCCGCCTGTGCCGCCAAGGATCCGATGGACAGCCCCGCCGAACCGCTCGGCGATTTCAGTCTCGGCTACACCATCGTCGTCGCCGACAATGCCAAACTGGTGCCGCCCAGCCGTTCCGCTACCCCCGAGGAATGGCAGGCTGCGCTGAAACAGGCGCTGGAACGGCGCTTCTTGCGCTACGAGGGCGACAAGCTCTATCATTTCGGCATCAATGTGGACGGCTATGCGCTGGCCGTGCCCGGCGTGCCGGTGGTTGCCGCGCCGAAATCGGCGCTGGTGATCTCGGCCAATGTCTGGGACGATGCGGCCAAGGCCAAGCTGAACGAAGAGGCCGAGCAGATGACCATCTTCGAGGGCATGTCGGGCGAGACCGTCGTCGGCTCCGGGCTGACCCGCAGCAAGGACCAGCAGATGCAGGTTCTGGCCGCGAACGCCGCCTGGCGGATCGAACGCTGGCTGGTCGAGAACCGCGAGGCCTGGTTCGGCTACGACCCGGCCGCCGAGGCGCCCACAGCTGCCGCCGCCCCGCTCGACGAGGTGTCGGCCGCGGTCCTCGAGTGACCGCTGCGCACCCGGCTGCAAGGCAAGTGGCGCTTGATTTCTCGCAAGCCAGCGACTAGAGAGCGCGCGATGTTGAATCGGGCCGTTGGCGGCCCCCTAATCAATGAGGCGCCCGGCCATGGGTAAGGCAAAGTTCGAACGTACGAAACCGCATGTGAACATCGGGACGATTGGTCACGTTGACCACGGCAAGACGACGCTGACGGCGGCG
>NZ_SLVM01000002.1 GCF_004339675.1 Rhodovulum steppense | reverse complement strand
CCCGGCAAAACCCAAGCAGACGCTCCGGCGTAACCTCACAGCAGGTAACGCCCGCACAGACCGACATCGCGGCGACAAACCAGCCCCCCCCTGCCCGGCACACGCCCCGTGCAACAGCCCGACCACGCACATGGCGCATTGGAACGGCAGCACATCCATCACCGTCAGCAGCGCGCTGGAACAATCGGAACCAAAGCATTCAGGGTTCGTCGAACCGCTTGAGGGCCGCTTCGAACTGCGCGTTTCCACCGGTCATGGCACGGCCCTGCGAATCGAGTTTAACCGATGGGTGCAACTCGTTCACCTGCACCGAACTGCCGTCGTCCAGCACGACCCGGACGTGCCGACGGCGCATCTCGCGGGGTTCGGCGACGCCCACCGAATGGGCGATGGTTTCAACCTCCCCGATCACCGATTTCGCGTAGGCGGCAACACGCTTGTCCTTTTCCTTGACCACCAGCCCCTTCTGCAGCTGCGGTTGGTGGGTCGTGATGCCCGTGGGGCAGGTGTTGCGATTGCATTTCAGCGCCTGGATGCAGCCCAGACTGAACATGAAACCGCGCGCGGAGGTGACGAAATCGGCGCCCAGGCAGATCGCCCAGGCCACATCGCCGGGCGCGACCAGTTTGCCGCTGGCGATGATGCGGATGCGATCGCGCAGACCCGCGAGGTCGCGCAGGTCGACCATGCGGATCAGCGCCTCGCGCAAGGGCAACCCAACGAGATCGATCAAGGGCATCGGCGCCGCCCCGGTCCCGCCCTCGCCGCCATCGATGGTGATGAAGTCGGGTGCGCTCTCCTCGCCCCGTTTCCGGATCTCCCGAAACAGGTCGAACCAGGGATCGGCCGAACCGATGCAACTCTTGATACCGACCGGCTTGCCGGTCACCTCGCGGATACGGGCGATCAGGTCCAGAAGATCGGAGAAATCGTCCACCTCGCGGTGCCGGTTGGGCGAGATCGCATCCAGCCCCATCGGGACGCCACGGATACGCGCGACTTCCTCGTCGATCTTGGCGGCGGGCAGGATGCCCCCCTTGCCGGGCTTGGCGCCCTGGCTCAACTTGATCTCGAACATCCTGACTTCGGGGTGCCTTGCCACCTCGCGCAGCTTGTCGTCGCTCAGGTTTCCCGCAGCATCACGCACACCGAATTTCGCCGTGCCGATCTGAAAAACGATGTCACAGCCGCCCTCAAGGTGATAGGGCGCCAGGCCGCCCTCGCCGGTGTTCAGCCAGATGCCCGCACGTCTTGCGCCCCGCGACAGCGCCCGCACCGCAGGCTTCGAGATCGCGCCGTAAGACATTCCCGAGATGTTGAAGATCGACGGCGCCATATACGGTTCACGGCAATACGGACCGACAACCATCGGCTCGGTCGAGGCGTATTGATCGTCGAGCGGGGGAAAGACGGCATTCATGAAGATCGGCGTGCCGGGGATGTTCAGGTTTCGGGTAGAGCCGAAGGCCACCGTATTCCCCTTGGCCTCGGCAGCATTGTAGACCCAGTTGCGCTGCGCTCGGTTGAAAGGCATCTCCTCGCGATCCATCGCAAAGAAATACTGCCGGAAGAACTCGCCCAAGGTCGTGAAAAGGCCACGGAACCGACCGATCACCGGGTAGTTGCGCCGGATCGCATCGCCGGTCTGGGTGCGGTCTATGGCGAACAGAAGCAGGACAACCAGAAACAGCACGCCAAGGAACAGCGCGAATGCCCCCGCCATGACCTGCAAAGCGTAATAGGCCCAACCCATGGCGCCGACTCCCTGCCTGCCCTGGTTGACCTCAATCAAGGAGGCCGCATTCACCCTCGCTAGAGTGGCCGTGCGGGGGGCATCTTACAAGCCCGTGCCGAAAGCTCAGGGAGAAGATCATGAAAACACTTTTCGCCGCCGCCGCGTTGGCGATGGTCGCCGTTTCGGCAGGGGCAGAGGGGGTCATCACCTACACCGTGGACCAGAGCTTTGATGACGTGGTGTTCGGGCTGGAGAATGCCGTGATCGGCCAGGGCCTCGTCATCGACAGCGTCAGCCATACCGGCGACATGCTGGAGCGGACGAAGGCCGATGTCGGCTCGGACGTCACGATCTTTCTCAAGGCTGATATCTTCAGCTTCTGCTCGGCCGCGCTGTCGCGCAAGGTGATGGAAGCCGATCCGATGAACATTCAGTTCTGCCCCTACGGCATCTTCGTGCTGCAGATGCCCGACAGCCCCGACCAGACCATGATCGGCTTTCGCCAGTTCCCCGAAGGTCCGATGAAAGAGGTCGAGGCACTTCTGGACGGGCTGGCACGCGAGGCCGCGGGGATCAACTGAACGTTGTGCCGAACTCACGGATTTTCAAACGAAATCAACGCATCTTGATGTGACTTCGTGCCGGTGCCCGGCTTAGGGCGCCGTGCCGCGGTGTCAAACAGGATCGGCAGGAATCCCCGCTCATCCAGCCGCGCCTTCCTTGCGTAACCCGCACCGACCCGATCAACGGGGTCGCCTGAATAACAAGGAAGGGAACCATCTCATGCTTCGCAGAACCTTCATGGCGGTGACCGCTGCCACGATACTGTCCACGCCCGTCCTCGCGGATGACCACATGGCCAAGGACATCGTGGCCATCGCGTCCGAGTCCGATCAGTTCACCACCCTCGTGGCGGCCGTGAGCGCCGCGGGCCTTGTCGAAACGCTGCAGGGCGAGGGTCCGTTCACCGTCTTCGCCCCGACCGACGATGCCTTTGCTGCGTTGCCCGAGGGCACGGTCGCATCGCTGCTCGAGCCCGAGAACCGTGACCAGCTTGTCGCGATCCTCACCTATCATGTGGTGCCGGGCAAGGTGATGTCGGGCGACCTGAGCGACGGGATGACCGCGACCACGGTTCAGGGGTCTGACGTGACCATCGGCACCGAGGGTGGCGTCACGGTGAACGGTGCGAATGTCACCGCCGCCGATATCGAGGCCAGCAATGGCGTGATCCATGTGATCGACGCGGTGATCCTGCCCGAGGGCTGATCCTGACGCGAACGCCCCGCAGGTGATTGACCTGCGGGGCGTTCCATTTCGCACCAGTGGCTCAGTGCAGCACGGCATCCTCGGGCTTGGGCCGGTTCGAGCCGACCACCCGGCCACCGATGATCAGCCCCTCGGCCCCGGCTGTGACATGCAGGACTTCGCCGTCCCGCACCTCGCCGGCCAGGATCATCTCGGCCAGCCGGTCCTGAAGGCTGCGCTGGATCACCCGTTTCAGCGGCCGCGCGCCATAGACCGGGTCATAACCGGCATCCGCCAGCCACTTCTCGGCATCCGCATCGAGGTCGAGCGCGATGTTCCGCGCCGCCAGCCGTTTTTGCAGACGCCGCAACTGGATCTCGACGATGCCGGTCATGTCGGCACGGCTCAGCCGGTCGAACACCACCATCTCGTCCAGACGGTTCAGGAATTCGGGGCGGAAATGCATCCGCACCGCCTCCATCACCTCGGCCCTGGCCGCGCTGGCATCCGCATCCTCGGGCAACTGGCTCAGCGCCTGTGACCCGAGATTCGAGGTCAGTACGATCAGCGTCTGCTTGAAATCGACCGTGCGGCCCTGCCCGTCGGTCAGCACCCCGTCATCCAGCACCTGCAACAACACGTTGAAGACCTCCGGGTGCGCCTTCTCGACCTCGTCGAACAGAACCACCTGATAGGGGCGACGCCGCACCGCCTCGGTCAAAACGCCGCCCTCGTCATAGCCGACATAGCCCGGCGGGGCGCCGATCAGGCGACTGACTGCGTGCTTCTCCATGAACTCGGACATGTCGATGCGCACCATCGCCTGATCGTCGTCGAACAGGTATTCGGCAACCGCCTTGGTCAGTTCCGTCTTGCCGACGCCCGTGGGGCCAAGGAACAGGAAGCTGCCCAGCGGCCGGTTCTCGTCGTTCAGCCCGGCGCGGGCGCGGCGCACGGCATTCGCCACCGCGGTCAATGCCTGGCGCTGGCCGATCACGCGCTTGCCCAGCTCCTCTTCCATGCGCAACAGCTTCTCGCGCTCGCCCTCCAGCATCTTCGAGGTCGGGATGCCGGTCCAGCGTTCCACGACCTGCGCGATCTGTTCGGGGCCGACGGCCTCCTCGACCAGAACGTCGTCCTCCTTGGCCTCGGCCTCGGCAAGCTGACGCTCAAGCTGCGGGATCACGCCATAGGACAGTTCCCCGGCGCGCGCGAGGTTCCCTTCGCGCTTGGCGTGGTCCAGTTCCGCCCGCGCCCGGTCAAGCTGTTCCTTCAGATCGCGCGCACTTTCCAGCTTGTCGCGTTCGGCCTGCCATTTCGCGGTCATCTCGGCCGATTTCTGGGTCAGGTCGGACAATTCCTTTTCGAGCTTCGCCAACCGATCCTTCGAGGCCGCGTCATCCTCCTTTTTCAGCGCCTCGGCCTCGATCTGCTTTTGCAGGATGTCGCGGTCCAGCGCGTCCAGTTCCTCGGGCTTGCTGTCCACCTCCATCCGCAGGCGGCTGGCGGCCTCGTCCATCAGGTCGATGGCCTTGTCGGGCAGGAAACGGTCGGTGATGTAGCGATGCGACAGCGTCGCCGCCGCCACCAGTGCCGAGTCGGAAATCCGCACGCCATGGTGCAGTTCATATTTCTCCTTGATGCCGCGCAGGATCGACACCGTGTCCTCGACGGTCGGTTCCTCGACGAACACGGGCTGGAACCGGCGGGCGAGTGCGGCATCCTTTTCCACATGCTTGCGGTATTCATCCAGCGTCGTGGCGCCGATACAATGCAGCTCGCCCCGGGCCAGTGCGGGCTTGATCAGGTTGGCGGCATCCATCGCGCCTTCGGATTTGCCCGCGCCGACCAGCGTGTGCATCTCGTCGATGAACAGGATGATCTCGCCCGCGGCGGCGGTGATCTCGTTCAGGATCGCCTTCAGCCGCTCCTCGAACTCGCCGCGATATTTCGCCCCCGCGATCAGCGCGCCCATGTCCAGCGCCATCAGCCGCTTGTTCTTGAGCGATTCCGGCACGTCGCCATTGACGATGCGCAACGCCAGCCCCTCGGCGATCGCGGTCTTGCCGACGCCGGGCTCGCCAATCAGAACGGGGTTGTTCTTGGTCCGGCGGCTCAGCACCTGCATGGCGCGGCGGATTTCCTCGTCGCGGCCGATGATCGGGTCGATCTTGCCCTGTTCGGCCATCTCGGTCAGGTCGCGGGCGTATTTCTTCAGCGCCTCATAGCCTTCCTCGGCGCTGGCCGTATCGGCGGTGCGGCCCTTGCGGATGTCGTTGATCGCGGCATTCAGGTTCTGCGCCGTGACGGCGCCTGCATCCAGCGCGTCCTTGGCCTTGGACGACACCATGGCCAGCGCCATCAGGATGCGCTCGACCGGCACGAAACTGTCGCCCGCCTTTTTCGCAAGCTTCTCGGCCTCGTCCAGCACGCGGCCGGTGGTCTGGTCCAGATAGGTCTGGCCCGCATCGCCCGAGACCTTGGGCATCCTGGCCAGCGCGACATCGACCGCCTCGACCACGCGCTCGGGCGCGCCGCCCGACCGGCGGATCAGGTTGGAGGCCATCCCCTCGGGATCATCCAGCAGTGCCTTGAGCAGATGTTCGGGGGCAAGCCGCTGGTGGCTTTCGCGCATCGCGATGGTCTGGGCGGCTTGCAGGAATCCGCGCGACCGTTCCGTGAACTTTTCCAGGTTCATCGGTTCTCTCCTTTGCCAAAGCGCCCGTCGCTCGCGGTGCCTGACCGGCAGCACACCCTTCGTCGCGGGCCTCGACCGCAGATGTGGGAGATGGCCCAACCCGTTGCAAGGGCGCCACAGCGCATTGCCGCGCTGGACCTGTCGCGACCGGTAGCCTAGCAAGGCACGACCCCGACGGAGGATCCGACATGCCCGATGACCGCCTGATCGTTGCCCTTGACGTGCCCGACGCCCATTCGGGGCTGGAGCTTGCCAACCGGATCGGCGACGCGGCCGATTTCTACAAGATCGGGCTGGGGATGCTGACGGGCGGCGGGCTGGCGCTGGCGCGGGAACTCAAGGACGAGCATGGCAAGCGCATCTTCCTGGACATGAAGCTGTTCGATATCGGCGCGACCGTCGAGGCGGCGGTGCGCGGGCTGGCGCGGTTCGATCTGGATTTCCTGACCGTGCATGGCGACCCCCATGTGGTGCGCGCCGCGCGCGAGGGGGCGGGCGGGTCCGGCATGAAGATTCTGGCGGTCACGATCCTGACCTCGCTGGACCGCGCCGATCTGGATGCCAGCCTGATCCGTCCGGGCGATCTGCCCGAGATCGTGGCCGAGCGCGCGGCGCGGGCCTTTGCGGCGGGGGCCGATGGCGTGATCGCCAGCCCGCAGGAGGCCGCGATGATCCGCGCGCTGCCGGGTGCGGCGGGGCGGCTGATCGTGACGCCGGGCGTGCGGCCCGCGGGCGCCGATCCGGGCGACCAGAAGCGGGTGGCGACCCCGGCCCGGGCGATTGCCGATGGCGCGGATCATATCGTGGTCGGCCGCCCGATCTGGCAGGCCGCCGATCCCCGCGCCGCCGCGCTGGCGGTTCAGGCAGAGCTGCCCTGAGCGCTCAATCCTCGTTGATGTCGCGGTCCCAGACCTTGACCTGCCCCTTGCGCACACCCAGCACGGCCCGCAGCCCCAGCCATGCGGCCAGCGAGACCAGCGCAAAGATCAGCACCAGCCAGGGCCAGCCCGCCGACAGCCCCAGCCACAGGCCAAGCCCCACCGCCGCCGCCCCGATGGCGAAACCGACAAACACATAGCCCGGCGCCAGCACCTCGAGGATCGCCAGCAGAACCGCGGCCGTGAGCCAGACCCACCAGGTCGTCGCCAGCATCAGCCCCGCCCCTTGAGCATCTTGAACGCATCGGCAAAGGCATCCATCGCCTGCGCGGGCAGGATGATCGTCTGCTTGCCCGGCCCCTGCCCCACGGCGGTCAACGCCTCGACCTGTTTCAGCGCCACCTGATATTGCGCCGCCTCGATCCCGTTCTCGGCCAGCGCCTGGGCCACGATCTGGGTGGCGTAAGCCTCTGCCTCGGCGGTTATGCGGCGGGCCTTGGCTTCCTGCTCGGCGGCGTAGAGCTCGGCATCCGCCGCCAGTTCCACCGCCCGCTTGCGGCCCTCGGCCTCGGTCACGGCGGCACGGCGGGCGCGTTCGGCGTTCAATTGCTGAAGCATCGCCTCGCGCGTCGCCGTGTCGAGATTGACGTCGAGGATCTCGGCCCGCGTCACCTCGATCCCCCAGTCGTCCACCGCGTCAGCCACGCTGGCCTTGATCGTCGAGATCAGTTGCGCGCGGTTCGACTGCACCTCGTCAAGTTCCATCTTGCCGATCTCGGCCCGGACGATGCCGGTGACCGTGGTCGCGATGGCGGCATCCACGTCGCGGATCCTGTAGACCGTCTTTTCCGGCTCGATGATGCGATAGAACACACTGGTTTCCACCTGAACCAGCACGTTGTCGGCGGTGATCGCGTCCTGGCTGGCATTGGGCAACTGGCGTTCCAGGATCGAGATCCTGTGCGCCACCTTGTCCAGGAAGGGCACGATGAAGTTGATCCCCGGCCCCAGCACCGCGCGCAACCGGCCGAAACGCTCGATTACATGCTTTTCGGATTGCGGCACGATCCGCACCCCCAGCACGATGCAAAGGATGAGGAAGGCTGCGAAAAGCAGAACGACGAGATTGCCGCCGATCAGCGCGTCAAGGGAATCGTCCATCATGGTCTGCCCGTCCTCGTATGTTTCCCTTGTCAGTATGCGCCGCGCGGGCACGGTGCGGAAGCCCTTGCCCCCGGCCCTTGGCCGCGCGCATCATGGCGGGCAAACGTGCCGGAAATATGCAACACCCGTGTCACCGACGGGACCGTAGAGATGCCCGCCCTCTGCCGCGACTGCCTGACCACCTTCGAGACCGGCACCCGCTGTCCCGCCTGCGGACGGCCGCGCGTGATCGCGCATCCCGAGCTGTTCGAGCTGTCGATCGCGCATATGGATTGCGATGCCTTCTATGCGGCCGTCGAGAAACGCGACAACCCCGCGCTGCGCGACAGGCCGGTGATCGTCGGCGGCGGGCGGCGCGGTGTGGTGTCCACCGCCTGTTACCTTGCCCGCATCCGCGGCGTGCGGTCCGCCATGCCGATGTTCAAGGCGCTGCAGCTTTGCCCCGACGCGGCAGTGGTGAAACCCCGCGGCGCGGCCTATGCCGAGGCATCGCGGGCCATCCGCACGATGATGGAGGAGTTGAGCCCCGCGGTCGAGCCGCTGTCGCTGGACGAGGCGTTTCTGGACCTTACGGGCACGGAACGGCTGCACGGCGCACCACCCGCGCTCTTGCTGGCGCGGCTGGTCAGGCGGATGGAGGACGAGCTGGGCCTGTCGGGCTCGATCGGACTGTCGCACAACAAGTTCCTCGCCAAGCTCGCCTCCGACCTCGACAAGCCGCGCGGCTTTGCGGTGATCGGCCAGGCCGAAACACTGGATTTCCTGGTCGACCGGCCCGTGGGGCTGATCTGGGGGGTGGGTGCTACGGGTCGCGCCGCGCTGGAACGTGCGGGCGTGCGCAGTTTCGCCGATCTTCAGCGATGGGAGCGGCGCGAGCTTGCCGCGCGCTTCGGGTCGATGGGCGACCGGCTCTGGCATCTGGCGCGCGGGCAGGATCACCGCCGTGTCTCGCCCAACGCGCCGGTGAAAAGCATCTCGAACGAGACGACCTTTGCCGAGGACATCGCGGATCCGGACCTGCTGGACGGCCATATCTGGCGCCTTGCCGAAAAGGTCGCCGACCGCGCCAAGGCCAGGGGAAGGGCGGGTCGCGTCGTGGCGCTGAAGCTGAAACGCGCCGATCACCGCCTGCTGACCCGCCGCCACGCACTGCCCGAACCCACCCAGATCGCCGACCGCATCTATCGCGAGGCGCGCGTGCTTTACGATCAGACGGGCGCAGCGGGACCGTTCCGGCTGGTGGGCGTGGGCCTGTCCGACATCGTTCCGGCCAAGGGGGCCGAGCTGTCGGGTGATCTGTTCGACCCGCAGGCGGCGGTCCGGGCGGGGGCGGAACGGGCGAGCGATGCGATTCGCGCGCGCTTTGGTGCGCAGGCGATCCTCAAGGGCCGGGCGCTGCGGTAGCGGCGCGCTTTACTCGGCGGCGAGAGGCACCTCACCGGTGCGGCCGATCTCGGCAAGGTCGGCGACGATCGAAACCATCAGGCGGCGAAAATCCTCGAAATCGTTATTCGGTCGCACCTCGGCCTCGTCCATGTAAAGCGAGCGGTCGATCTCGACCTGAACTGCATGCACACGCCGCGCGGGACGGCCGTAGCGCTGGGTGATATAGGCCCCGGCAAACGGGGCGTTCCGCCCGACCCGCAGGCCGGCCGCGGCAAAGGCCGCCTCGACCCGCTCGACCACATCGGGAGAGGCCGAGGCGCCGAACCGGTCGCCCAGCACAACATCGGGACGGCGCTTGCCCGCTGGAGAAATACTTTCGATCGCCTCGCGCGGCATCGAGTGGCAGTCGACGAGGATCGCCTCGCCGAATCGGACCTGAGCCTCGTCCAAAAGCGTCCGAAGGCACTCATGATAAGGCCGCCAGAAGGTCGCTATGCGGGTCTCGGCCTCGACAAGGCCGATCTTGCCACGGTAGATCGCGCGTCCGTTCGCCACCACCCGCGGGATCACCCCCAGCCCCGAACTGATCCGTGGGTTATGCCCGGCCAGCCGTGCACCCTCGATCACGGCGGGGTCAAGCTCCTCGGCTGCGCGGTTCAGATCGACATAGGCACGCGGCGCCTCGGCCGCGATAAGGGGCGCGCCATGGACGGGCGCGTCGGCAAACAGAAGATCGACGAAGGCATCCTCGGAGGAGCGGATCGCACGTTCGTCAAGCACCGTCTGGCGAAGGAATGTCCAAGGGTAGTCGCGCCCGCTATGGGGCGAGGAAAACACCACGCTCGTGGACACCCGGTCGGGCTGGAACAACCTGTAGGCGCACAAATCACGCATCCTCCTTCGGATCATTTATAGCGGCGATTCCGCGCGCACCGAAAGCCCTTGAACCGCGCTCCGACTCCTTTTATAGACCTGCGGACCAACGCGAACCCGCCCGCGTCCTGTTTGTCTGGGCGTGCGGGATCGGGACGGAAGGGGCGGTTAGCTCAGCGGTAGAGCACTACGTTGACATCGTAGGGGTCACTGGTTCGATCCCAGTACCGCCCACCATCGAATTCGCTGCCTCCGGGCAGGTAACGCAACCACAAGGCGCACCGACGCGCCGCGACATGAGGAGAGAGCCGATGAAGGTTCGCAACTCGCTCCGCTCGCTGAAAGAGCGTCACCGCGATTGCCGCGTTGTGCGCCGCAAGGGCCGGGTTTATGTGATCAACAAGACCCAGCGCCGCTACAAGGCCCGCCAGGGCTGACCGGCGAGAGACAGCAAGACCACGAAAACCGCCCCGGCCCATGGCCGGGGCGGTTTTCTTCCTGCGTCACATTTACCCCGGTCGCCCCGGCTGCTATCGCAAAACTGTCATGACGGTCTGGGACACCTGACCGGTACAGGCAAAGGCGGAGGCAGGCGATGAAGGCACCGAACGGGCATGGCGAACGTCATCACCCCTATGACACGCTTGACCGGGCAAGCCGGGCGCTGTCGGCGCGGCTTACGGGCGGCACCTCTCCGACGGCGGCCCTGACGGCCTGGGCAGACTGGGCCAGCCATCTCGCGCGGGCGCCGGGGCGGCAGCTGGAACTGGCCGAGCACGGGGTCCGGGCCGCGACGAAACTCGCCGTTCATGCCGCGGGCCTCAGCCCGAACGCTCCGCCGTTCGCGCCCAGACCGGGCGATCGGCGGTTCGAGCACCCGGCCTGGGGACTTGCGCCCTTCAACCTCTGGAAACAGGGCTTTCTGGCCTGGCAGGACTGGTGGGACCACGCCACAGAACCGGCACGGGGCACGACACGTCATAACGCCGAGCGCATGGCTTTCATGGCGCGGCAGACGTTGGACCTGTTTTCGCCCTCGAACGGGGTTCTGACCAATCCCGAGATTCTGCAAAAGACCATCGAAAGCACCGGAACGAACCTGGTGCTTGGCGCGGCGCGCTTTGCCGGGGATGCCGCTGCATTGGTGACGGGCGAGACGCCGCTGCCCGACAGCGGTTACGAGGTCGGCCGGAACCTTGCCTGCACGCCGGGCGAGGTGGTCTATCGCAACGATCTGTTCGAACTGATCCAGTACACGCCCCAGACCGGCAGCGTGCATCCCGAGCCGGTGCTGATCGTGCCCGCCTGGATCATGAAATACTACATCCTCGACCTGTCGCCCGAGAATTCGCTGATCCGCTATCTTGTCGGCCAGGGTTTCACCGTCTTCGCGATGTCATGGGTCAACCCGACCGCGGCGCATCGCAATGTCTCGCTCGACGATTACCGGCGCCTCGGCGTCATGGCCGCGATCGAGGCGGTCGGCCGGATCGTGCCGCAGACCCGCCTGCATGCCTGCGGCTATTGCCTGGGCGGGACGATCCTGGCCATCGCCGCCGCGACCATGGCGCGCGAGGCGGATGACCGGCTGGCCTCGATCACGCTGCTGGCGGCGCAGACCGATTTCACCGAACCCGGCGAGATCATGCTGTTCCTCGACGAAAGCCAGGTCGCCTATCTCGAGGACATGATGTGGGACCAGGGCTATCTGGACCAGGGCCAGATGGCGGGAGCCTTCCGCGCGCTAAGGTCCGAGGAACTGATCTGGTCGCATGCGGTGCGCCGCTACCTTCTGGGCGAGGACGAGCCGCAATTCGATATCTCGGTCTGGAACGCCGACGCGACGCGGATGCCCGCGCGGATGCATTCGGACTATCTGCGTGCCCTGTTCATGGAAAACCGCCTGACCGCGGGGCGGTTCGCGGTCGAGGGCCGGGTGATCGCGCTCAAGGACATCGCTGCGCCGATGTTCGTCCTGGGCACAGAGAAGGACCATATCGCGCCCTGGCATTCGGTCTACAAGGCCACGCTGTTCACCGAGAACGAATTGACCTTCGCGCTGACCGGCGGCGGGCATAATGGCGGCATCCTGTCCGAACCCGGCCACAAGGGACGACATTACCGGATCGGACACCGCACCCGGGACAAGAGCTATATGGACCCCGACAACTGGTTCAAGAACCATGCCTTGCAGGAAGGGTCGTGGTGGCCGGAATGGGTGGCCTGGCTGGCCGCCAGGAGCACGGCCGAACAGGTGCCGCCCCCCGCAATGGGCGCACCCGATGCGGGTCTGCCGCTGCTGGGTCCCGCGCCCGGAAGCTATGTGTTCCAGACATAGCCGGGGGTTTCACCCCCGGACCCCCGAAGATATTTCGGGCCAGAAGAAGGACAGGGCGCGGCGGCGGGATCACCCGTAGCTGCGCCGGTCGTCGATCACCTTGCCATCATTCGGCAGGCTGCCCGGGCCGACGAGTTCCACCTTGCCCCTGAGCTTGAGCACCGCCATGACGCTGGCCTCGTAGGGGGCGGGGTCGGTCGCCGGGGTTTCGATCTGCACGGTCATCGTGTCCATCTCGCCCTCGCGCCCGGCGATCACGCGCGCGCGCGCGATTTCGGGGTGGCGGGCCACAAGGTCGGCAACCTGTTCGGGGCGGACGAACATGCCCTTGATCTTGGTGGTCTGGTCCGCGCGCCCCATCCAGCCCTTGATGCGCATGTTGGTGCGCCCGCAGGGCGAGACGCCCGGCAGGACGGCCGACAGATCGCCGGTGGCGAAGCGGATCAGCGGGTAATCGGGGTTCAGCGAGGTCACGACGACCTCGCCCACCTCGCCATCGGGAACCGGATCGCCGGTGCCGGGGCGGACGATTTCCACGATCACGCCCTCGTCGACGATCATGCCCTCCATTGCGGGGCTTTCATAGGCGACATTGCCCAGATCGGCGGTGGCGTAGCATTGCAGGCAGGCGATGCCGCGATCCGAGTATTCCTGGCGCAGCGACGGGAACAGCGCGCCGCCCGACACCGCCGCGCGGCGGATGCGCGAGAGGTCCAGCCCCAACTCGTCGGCCTTGTCGAGGATCACCTTGAGGTAATCGGGCGTCCCGGCATAGGCGGTCACGCCGACGTCATGGGCGGCGCGGGCCTGAAGTTCGGTCTGGCCGGTGCCGGCGGGCAGCACGGCCGCCCCGACCGCCCGGGCGCCGTTCTCGAACATCATGCCCGCGGGCGTCAGGTGATAGCCGAAGCAGTTCTGCACGATGTCGCCCTCGCCGATCCCGCAGGCATGCAGGAACCGGCCCAGCCGCCACCAGTTGGTCGAGACGCAGCCGGGTTCGTAGATCGGTCCCGGCGACTGGAACACATGGTCAAAGCCCGACGCCGGCCAGACGGTATAGCCGCCGAAGGGCGGATGTGCGGATTGTGCACCGCTGAGCGCCGACTTGCGCAGGACCGGCAGCCGGGCCAGCGCCGCCCGGTCGCGGATCGCATCCGGGTCGACCTCGGCCAAGGCCGCGGCATAGCCCGGCAGGGCCTTCGCCGCGGCGATCTGCGCGGGCAGGCACTCGGCGAGAGAGGCGGCGCGCGCATCGGCGGAACGGGTTTCGAGATCGTCGAAATGGGCGGTCATGGCAGGTCCTTCGGGTCGCTGGAGACGGTCGGCGCGAGGCGGCGTCGGACCGGGGACGAAGTCAACTCAGCCACCGCTTGCGTCGCCGGTAAGAGCGCACGTCGCGGAAGCTCTTGCGGCCGGTGTCGGACATGCCGAGGTAGAATTCCTTGACGTCCGGGTTCTCGCGCAGGTCGGCCGCGGGGCCGTCCATCACGATGCGCCCCGATTCCAGGATATAGCCGTAATGGGCATAGCGGAGCGCGACATTGGTGTTCTGCTCGGCCAGGAGGAAGGTCACGCCCTCGTTCTCGTTCACCGATTTCACGATCTCGAAGATCTGTTCCACGAGTTGCGGCGCAAGCCCCATAGAGGGCTCGTCCAGCAGGACCGTTTCGGGGCGGGACATCAGCGCGCGGCCGATGGCGGTCATCTGCTGTTCGCCGCCCGAGGTATAGCCCGCCTGGGATTTCCGCCGCTCCTTGAGCCGCGGGAAGTAGGTGTAGACCATTTCCAGATCGGCGGCGATGGCGGCCTTGCCGTCGGTACGGGTATAGGCGCCGGTCATCAGGTTTTCCTCGACCGTCAGGTGCTCGAAGCAATGGCGCCCTTCCATCACCTGGATCACGCCCTTCTTGACCAGATCGGAGGGGCTGAGGTCCTGCACCCGCTCGCCGCGATAGTGGATGGTGCCCTTGGTCACCTCGCCCCGTTCCGAGCGCAGAAGGTTCGAGATGGCCTTGAGCGTGGTGGTCTTGCCCGCCCCGTTGCCCCCGAGCAGCGCGGTGATCCCGCCCTTGGGCACAGTGAGCGACACGCCCTTCAGGACGAGGATCACATGGTTGTAGATCACCTCGATATTGTTGACTTCGAGAAGCGTCTCTTGCGTGCGGCCTGCGTCGAGCATCCCCGGGCGGTCCTTGTCATTTGCCGATGGCCCGGCGCAGGCGGCATGGCCCGCGCCGGGAAGGTGTCACGTCACTCGCAGCGCAGCGACAGGTTGTTCTCGCTGGCATAGGCCATCGAGTCCTGTTCGACGAGCGGGGCGATCACGTCCTGATCGGGCGCGATGTAGTCGGTCAGCGCGATCCATCTGCCCTCGGCGGCGTTCCATTGCTGCACGATGCCCATGCCCGAGCCGCCATGAGCTTCGCAGGAAACGCTGAATTCCGGGCCGATTCCGGGGGCGCCCAGCGCCTCCATCATCTCGCTGGTCATTTCCAGCGCCTCCATCCCGTCGCGCATCATCGCGGCGGTGATGTTGGCGGTGCCGTGGATCTCCTGCGCCTTCTTCGCCGCCTCGACCGCCAGCATCGCGGCATACATGCCGCGGGTGTAGAGCACCTTGCCCACGTTCGAGCCGTCGCCCGCAGCCAGACCCTTGCCATGGACATGGGTGCGGATGTCCTCGAACACGGGGAAATCGGCGATCCGGTTCATGTTCAGCGACTTGTAGCCGTTGGCTGCCATGCCTGCCGGGGTCACGTCATGTTCGGCGCCCGCCCACCAGTTGCCGATGAAGTTCTCCATCGGGAAGCGGATATTGGCGGCTTCCTGCACGGCGACCTGGTTCATCACGCCCCAGCCCCACATCAGAACGACATCGGGCCGTTCGCGGCGGATCTGCAGCCATTGCGACTTCTGCTCCTGTCCGGGGCTGTCCACCGGAAGCAGCGACAGGCTGTAGCCATGCTTGGCGGCCAGCGCCTCGAGCGTCGGGATCGGCTCCTTGCCATAGGCGGAGTTGTGGTAGAGAAGCGCGATCTTCTTGCCCTCGAGGCTGCCGCCATTCTCGTCCAGCAGGTAGTTGATCGCCACAGAGGCGGCGTCCCAATAGTTCGCAGGGTAGTTGAACACCCATTCGAACACCCTGCCATTCGTCGCCGAGGTCCGGCCATAGCCCATCGTGTGCAGCGGGATCTTGTCGGCCGAGACCTTCGGGATCAGCTGGTAGGTAATGCCGGTCGAGAGCGGCTGGTAGATCAGGGCGCCTTCGCCCTTGGTCGCCTCGTAGCACTCCACGCCCTTTTCGGTGTTGTAGGCGGTTTCGCACTCGATCACGCGCGCCTTGACGCCCCCGATCCCGCCGTCACGCTCGTTCACCAGGGTGAAATAGTCCTGGTAGCCGTCCGAGAACGGGATGCCGCCCGCCGCGAAAGGCCCGGTGCGGTAGCTGAGATCGGGGAACACGAGATCGGCCAGAGCCGGGCTCGCGGCCAGCAGCGCGCCGATGGCGGCGGATGCCAGTTTCAGTTTCATGTCGTCTCCTCCCATTGGTTCAGTCCGTTGCCGGGTTGCCCCGGTCCTCGCGCGTTTCCCCGCCCCCGCGCTAATGCGGGAACGGCCATAGCCTGAGTTTTTCCTTGGCGATCCGCCAGAGCTGGGCGATCCCGTGCGGCTCGGCAATCAGGAACACGATGATCAGCGCCCCCACGATCATCAGCTCGATATGGGCCGCCAGATCCGTGGGCCAGCCCAGCGTGCCGACCAGCACGTTCTTCAGCAGGACCGGCAACAGCACCAGGAACGCCGCACCCGCGAAGCTGCCAAAGATCGAGCCCAGCCCGCCGATGATGATCATGAACAGGATCAGGAACGATTTCTGGATGCCGAACGCTTCGCCGACCTCGACCGCGCCCAGATAGACCGCGAAGAACAGCGCCCCCGCGATGCCGATATAGAAGGACGACACCGCAAAGGCGGTCAGCTTGGCCTTGAGCGGGTTCACCCCGATGATCTCGGCGGCGATGTCCATGTCGCGGATCGCCATCCAGGACCGACCGATCGAACCGCGCGTCAGGTTGCGGGCCACCCAGGCCAGCACCGCAACGAACAGCAGGCAGACCAGGTATTTCGCCCAGGCTTCGGTATGGGGACCGGTGACCGCGATGCCGAAGACGGTGCGTTCTGGAGCCGAGATCTGGCCCGAGGCCGAATAGTTGTAGAACCACGGCACCTTGTTGAAGAGCCAGATAAGAAAGAACTGCGCCGCCAGCGTCGCCACCGCGAGGTAAAACCCCTTGATCCTGAGCGAGGGCAGACCGAACAGCACCCCCACCGCGGCCGTGATCCCGCCCGCCGCGATGATGTGGAGCACGATGTTAACGTCCGGAAAGGCGGTCATCAGCTTGTAGCAGGCATAGGCCCCCACCGCCATGAATCCGCCGGTGCCCAAGCTGACCTGCCCGCAATAGCCGGTCAGGATGTTCAGCCCGATCGCCGCGATGGCATAGATCAGAAATGGCACCAGCAGCGCGTTGGCCCAGTAGCTGTCGATGAAGAAGGGCACGATCGCCAGCGCGACCAAGAGCACGGCATAGTACCGGAAGCGGTCGAACTTGATCGGAAAGGTCTGACTGTCGTCCCGGTAGGACGTCTTGAAGTCGCCGGCCTCGCGATAGAACATGTCAGACGATCTCCCTCGTGAACCGGCCGCGGCGCGGTGCGTGCAGCACCACGCGGCGCACGCCCTCGCGGCGCAAACCTACGATGCGCACCCAGCACAGCATCCCCGTCAGGAAGCCGCCAAAGGCGAGCAGCGCATAGGTTGCGGGCATCCAGGCCGCGTCGTTCAGCGACCCCACGGCCAGGAACGAAAAGACGTAGAAGAACCCCCACCCGATGACGCAGGCAATGGCAAAGAACTTCTGCATGGTCAGACCCTTTCGATGATCTTCTCGCCGAACAGGCCCTGCGGCCTGAACACGAGGAAGACGAGGGCAAGGACATAGGCGAACCAGTTCTCGGTCGCACCGCCGATCATCGAGCCGATGGTGAACTCGAACAGCTTCTCACCGACCCCGATGATCAGCCCGCCGACGATGGCGCCCGGGATCGAGGTGAAGCCGCCCAACATCAGCACCGGCAGCGCCTTGAGCGCGATCAGCGACAGCGAGAACTGCACGCCGGATTTCGCGCCCCACATGATGCCCGCGACCAGCGCGACAATGCCCGCGATGGACCACACCAGCACCCAGATGAACCGCAGCGAGATGCCGACCGACAGCGCCGCCTGGTGATCGTCGGCCACCGCGCGCAGCGCCCGGCCCTGCTTGGAGTATTGCGAGAACAGCGTCAGCGAGATCACCAGCACCGCCGCCACCAGCGCGGCCACGATGTCCAGTTTGTCGATGAAGAAGCCGTAGAAGCCATCGCCCCCCAGCACCGCGGATCGGTCCTCGATCCATTCGCTGGCCCCCTGCGGCAGGCCCACATCCAGCGTCTTGACGTCGGCGCCCCACATCACGTCGCCCAGCCCCTCAAGGAAATAGGCCAGACCGATGGTTGCCATGAACAGGATGATCGGTTCCTGGTTGACCAGATGCTTGAGAATGAACCTCTCGATCGCGATGGCCAGCAGGATCATCACGCCAATCGTCAGGGCGATCGCCAGGAAGGTCGGCATCGTCCAGCCGAAGTAATGCACCTTCGTGCCGAACGCCGCGTTGATCAGATGCGCAAAGGGTATCTGCCCCTTCTGCAGGCCCACCAGCGTCAGCGCCGCGAACAGCGCCAGCACCCCCTGGGCATAGTTGAAGATGCCCGAGGCCTTGAAGATCAGCACGAAGCCCAGCGCCACCAGCGCATAAAGCACGCCGGCCATCAGGCCGTTGATCATCACCTCGACGGCAAAAAGAAACTGATCCGGCATCAGCGGGTCTCCTTTCGGCAGGGCGCGAGGGTCATGCGCTCAGTCATGGGACACCCCCAGATATGCGTCGATCACTTCCTTGTTGTTGCGGACCTCGGCGGGCGGGCCATCCCCGATCTTCTTGCCGTAATCCATGACCACGACCCGGTCGGACAGGTCCATCACCACGCCCATGTCATGCTCGATCAGGACGATGGTGGTGCCGAATTCGTCGTTCACGTCCAGGATGAAGCGGGACATGTCCTCCTTCTCCTCGACATTCATGCCCGCCATCGGCTCGTCCAGCAGCAGAAGCCGCGGCTCGGCCGCCAGCGCGCGCCCAAGTTCCACCCGCTTCTGCAAGCCATAGGGCAGGCGGCCCACCGGCGTCTTGCGGATGTGCTGGATTTCAAGGAAGTCGATGATCTTCTCGACCGCCGCGCGATGCTCGGTCTCCTCGCGCTCGGCCTTGCCCATCCACAGCGCCTGGCTGAACAGGCCCGACTTCATCCGCGTGATGCGGC
This sequence comes from Rhodovulum steppense, assembly GCF_004339675.1. GTDB lineage: Bacteria > Pseudomonadota > Alphaproteobacteria > Rhodobacterales > Rhodobacteraceae > Rhodovulum > Rhodovulum steppense. Next base: position 211,501 of record NZ_SLVM01000002.1, on the reverse strand, counting down.
CGGTCATGATGTTGTCCAGCGTCGACATGCCCGCGAACAGCGCGATGTTCTGGAACGTCCGCGCGATGCCCTGTTGCGCCACCTGATAGGGGCGCATCTTCGGACGTGGCTTGCCCTCGAACCAGACCTCGCCCTCGGTGGGCGTGTAGAAGCCCGAGATGACGTTCAGCATCGAGGACTTGCCCGCCCCGTTCGGGCCGATGATCGCGCGGATCTCGCCCTCGCGGATGTCGAAGCTGATATCCTTGATCGCCACCACGCCGCCGAAGCGCAGCGTGATGTTCTTCAGTTCCATCACCACGCCGCCGATGGTGCGGCCGTCCTCGGTGACGTAGGGCTCGACGGTATCCCTCATGCCGACAGTTCCCCCCAAGGTGCGGAAGTAAGTTTGCCGCACAGGTCCGCGCCTTCCTCATAGCCTCCCTCCAGCGGCGTCGCACGACGCACTCTCAAGAGGCTCCGAAGATGACAAACCAAGCAGATCTCTTCGTCGAGGGCTGGGCAAGGGCTCTCCTTAAACAGGGGCGCCAGCCCAACGAAATCTTTGAAGCGCTTGGAAAAGACCCCTATGTCGTTGCGGAGATTGGAGATTTGGAAGAACTTAAGCTTCGGCTGATCGCCGTATGGCATTCCTAAGCCAATCATGCCGCCACCTGCCCTTCGGGCTTCGGCGTCACCACCTCGGCATCACGGATTTCCAGCGTAGCCCGGATCTTGCCCTTGCGGCCGTCCTCGTAGGTGACTTCGGTCTCGGTATAGACGCTGTCCGACCCGTCATAGAGCGCGGTCACCAGATCGTCGAACTTCTCGGCGATGATGTTGCGGCGCACCTTGCGGGTGCGGGTCAGTTCGCCATCGTCGGCATCCAGTTCCTTGTGCAGGATCAAGAAGCGGTGGATCTGGCAGCCCGACAGCATCGGATCCGCCGCAACCGAGCGGTTCACCTCCTCGACATGGGCCTGGATCGTGTCCAGCACGCGCGGATGCCCGGCAAGTTCCTGATAGCTGGCATAGGCGATGTTGTTGCGCTCTGCCCAGTTGCCGACCGCGGTCAGGTCGATGTTGATGAAGGCGGTGCAGCGGTCGCGGCCCGCGCCGAACACGACCGCCTCAAGGATGTCGGGATAGAATTTCAGCTTGTTTTCCACGTATTTCGGCGCGAACAGTCGGCCATCGGCCATCTTGCCCACATCCTTGGCCCGGTCGATGATCCGCAGATGCCCGGTGCCTTCCTCGAAGAAACCCGCATCCCCCGTCGCCACCCAGCCCTCGGGATCCTTGGTCGAGGCGGTCGACTCGGCATTCTTGTAATATTCGACAAAGGTCCCGGGGCTTCGATAGAACACCTCGCCATTCTCGGCGATCCTGACCTCGACACCGGGCGAGGGCACGCCCACCGTATCCGACCGCACCTGCCCGTCGGGCTGCTGCGTGATGAAGACCGACGCTTCGGTCTGGCCGTAGAGCTGCTTGAGGTTGATCCCCAGCGAGCGGTAGAAATCGAAGATCTCGGGGCCGATCGCCTCGCCGGCCGTATAGGCGACGCGGATGCGCGACAGCCCCAGCGTGTTCTTGAGCGGCCCGTAGATCAGCACGTCGCCCGTGCGGTAGTTGAAATAATCGCGCAGCGGCTGCGGATAGAGGTTCAGAAGCGGCCCCCGCGCCTTGAAGTATTTCCGCGCCTCGATGGGGTGGCGCAGCCGCACGAAGAAACCGCGCACAGCGTTCTCGATGATGGTCTCGACGGCGAAGCCGATCCCCATCGCGTAGCGATAGGCCCAGCGCACCCGGCGGCGCAGCGTCGGTTTCGACTGCTTGTTGCGATAGCGCGGCATCCCGTAGGTCTCGCCGGTGGTCTTGGCGAACTCCATGAAATGCTTGAACATCGCATGTTTCAGATCGCCCGCATCCTCCATCCGGATCATGACATTGGTCAGCATCGTCTCGAAGATGCGCGGCGGCGCGAAGAAATAGGTCGGCCCGATCTCGCGCAGGTCGGTCATCATCGTCTCGGGGCTTTCGGGGCAGTTCACGCAGAAGCCCGCGACCATCGCCTGCCCGATGGAGAAGATGAAATCGCCCACCCAGGCCATCGGCAGATAGGCCAGCACTTCCTCGTCCTGGCCCAGATGGTCGAAGGCCACCGACGCCTTGGCGGTTTCGATGATGTTGCGGTTCGACAGCACCACGCCCTTGGGCTTGCCGGTCGTGCCCGAGGTATAGAGCATCACGCAGGTCGAATCCCAGGTGAGTTCCGCGATCCGCGCCTCAAGCTCGGGTTCCAGACGGACGCGGGCCGCGCGGCCCTCGGCCTCGATATCGGCCAGCCAGTTCAGTTGCGTGTGGTCGTATTTGCGCATGCCCCGCTTGTCGTTGTAAAGGACATGCTCGATGTGGTGGATGCGGTCCTGGACCTCGATGACCTTGTCGACCTGTTCCTGGTCGCCGCAGACCACGAACCGCGCGCCGCAATGGTCCAGCACATAGGCCATCTCCTCGGCCACGGCGTCCTGGTACAGCGGCACCGGGATCGCGCCGCACATCTGCGCGGCCACCATCGACCAGTAATGCGCCGGGCGGTTGCGGCCGATGATCGCCACATACTCGCCCCGCTCGATCCCGAGCGCGAGCAGGCCCAACGCGATGGCCCGAATTTCCTCATTCGCCTCTGCCCAGGTCCAGCATTGCCAGATGCCGAATTCCTTTTCGCGATAGGCGGGCTTGTCGCCATAAAGCTGCACGTTCCGCGCGAGCAGCGCAGGAACAGAACAGAGCTCGTCCGCAGACGTGCCATGTGGTGCCAAGAATGTCTCCTCCCCTTCACCCGGAAATCGGGCTGACCGCGCTTGCATCGCGGATCCCCCATCCCCCCGGGCGTGGCCGGTATTCCGACCCTTGAGGCGGCCTGAACCGCCCGAATTTCCTCGCTTGACCCCGGCTCACCTGGCCGCACCAGCCCTCTCCGCACCGGGGTCGTGGGAACATTTGCCCAAGGTCGGATTCCGGTCAAGCAAAAGGTTAGGAAATTGCGCAGGATGCACGCCGCCGCGACAGATTGCGCAAGCCTGCCGTAACAGCACGCCCCCTTGGCCCGGCCCGCGCCATGGCCTAGACCGGCGGCGAACCGAACGGGGGACCGATGACGCATCTTTGGGTCAGGGCCGAACAGCGGCCGAACGAGGAACGGGTGGGGCTGATGCCCGAGGGCGCGCGCGCGCTGGTCGAGGTCGGCATCCGCGTCAGCATCGAGCAATGCCCGGTCCGCGCCATCCCCATCGAGGACTACGCGGCGGCGGGCTGCGAGATCGTCGCCGCCCATTCCTGGCCTGACGCGCCGGACGATGCCATCATCTTCGGCCTCAAGGAATTGCCCGAGGACGGCACGCCCCTGCCCCACCGCCACATCATGTTCGGCCATGCCTTCAAGGGCCAGACGGCGGGCCGCGTGCTGCTGGACCGCTTCGCGGCGGGGGGCGGCACGCTTTACGACCTGGAATACCTGGTGGACGAAACCGGGCGGCGGGTGGCGGCCTTCGGCTACTGGGCGGGCTATGCGGGTGCGGCGGTCAGCTTGATCTGCTGGGCCGCGCAACAGCGGAGCGGAATCGCCGGGCCCGTGGGGAGGCACGCCAGTTCCGCAGACCTGCGCGCGGCACTTGACGGGACGCTGGCGGGCCTTGGCCGCCCGCGCGCCATCGTGATCGGCGCGCTGGGCCGGGTCGGCACCGGCGCCAGCGACCTGTGCCGCGCGATGGGGGTCGAGGTCACGTCCTGGGACATTGCTGAAACCGCCCATGGCGGCCCCTTCCCCGAGATCCTCGACCACGAGATCTTTCTCAACTGCATCCTTGCGATGCCCGGCACGCCGGTCTTCGTGCCCGACGACGCGCCACAGGCCCCACGCCGCCTGTCCGTGATCGGCGACATCGCCTGCGATCCAGGCTCGGATTTCTCGCCGATCAAGGTCTATGACCGCGCGACCGACTGGCAGGAACCCGCGATCCGGGTCCATGACGCGCCGCCGCTCGATGTGACCGCCATCGACAATCTGCCCTCGCTGCTGCCGGTCGAATCCTCGCAGGACTATGCCGCGCAGCTTCTGCCCTCGCTGCTGGCCCTGCACGATCTTGACGGCGGCTCCTGGGGCCGGGCCAGAGCCGAGTTCGACCGGCATATCGGCGGCAGACCTCGCGATGATGGCCCCTGACGATCCCCTCGAAACCGCTCAGCGGTCGAAGAACTCCTCTTCGAGATCGGTCGGATTGATGCCCAGCGCGTCCAGTCCGGCCTCGAGGTAATCGGCAAACAGCGGCATGTTGACCAGGTAATCCTCGGTGGGCGTGGTCGCCTCTGCCTTGGCGGTCTCGACCGCCTCGGCCAGATCCTCGGGATCGAAGGTCTCGCGCCCGATCCAGGTCAGCGCGACCAGGCTGGCCTTTTCGTCCTCGTTCATCGCCCCGATGAAGGCGCGCAATTCGGCCTCGGCCATGCGTTTTTCGCGGGCGTAGAAGATAACCTGCACCACCTTGCGCGGGCTTATCTCAAGCAGGTCGTTGATCACGGGCTGTCTCCTCCGAACTTGCCGCCAGTTTCGCCCGCCCCCGCCCGATGCACAAGCCTTGCTCAGCGTCTGGGCGCGAAAATCCGGTAATAAAGCCCCTCGGGCAGGAATTGCGACAGCCGGAACAGCCAGGAAAACAGTGTGGGAAAGCTGCGCGAGAACCTGTCGGTCATCATGTGTTCGACCATGATCCGCGCCGCCGGATCCGGGTCCATGATGAAGGGCATCGCGAAATCGTTCTTGTCGGTCAGGCGCGTGCGGATGAAGCCCGGATTGACCAGTTGCACCTTGATGCCGCTGCCGCGCAGATCGGCATACATGCTTTCGGCCAGCGACATCAGCCCCGCCTTGGACGCGCAATAGCCGATGGCGCCGGGCAGGCCGCGAAAGCCGGACAGGCTGCCGGTCAGCACGATATGGCCGCGCCCGCGCGCGACGAAATGCGGCACGACCTGCCCCAGCACCCGCGCCGCACCGGTGAAATTGATGTCGCACATCGCCTCGACCTCGTCGGCGTTCCAGTCCTGCGCAGGCTGCGGCCAGTAGACACCGGCCAGAAACACCATGCCGTCGATATCGCCGACCTGCGCAAAGGCATCGCGCACGGACTGGCTGTCGGAAACATCCATCGTCACCACTTCGGCGCGGGCGGGCAGCGATGCGGCCAGCGCGTCCAGCCGCCCCGCAGTCCGGGCGCTGAGGACCAGTTCCACCCCCAGCGCGCTCAGTTGTTCGGCAAGCGCACGGCCCAGCCCCTCGCTTGCGCCGACGATCCAGTAGCGTCTGCCCGCCCACTCGCTCATGCGGCACCTTTGGGACGCATGGTCGCGACCAGTTCGCCAACGGGAATGCCGAACTTGCGGAACTGACTGCGGTTCATGATCGTGCCGTTCTCCATCAGATACATCCAGTCGATCACGTCCAGCACATGCCCGCCCGCATCCTCGGGCAGGCGGATACGATAGCGCAGATGCACCGCCGATCCCCTTTGCCAGCCCTCGCCATCGCCGACCACATCGGGCGCTTGCGCGCGGATATGCCCGTCATCGCCCAGCGTGAACGCCCAGCGCCGACTTTGCGTCGCGCCGCTGTCATAGCGGAATTCCTCGGTCATGGTGCCGGCATTGCCCTCCCACCGCGCCTCGAAATCGGCCACGAAACGCGAGGCGACGCGGCCCGTCGGCCCGTAGATCACGCCCTCGCACAGGATGGGGCCGTTGATATGGCGGCGGATGTCGAATTCGGGGGTCTTGGCTGCATAATCCCCGGCCTTCTGGGCGGGAAAGGCCAGCATCCGCCCGCGCAGGATCGCCAGCGCCAGAACGGCCAGCGCGCCAAGAACGAAGGCCAGGAAAAAACTCATCGGTCCGTCTCCCGGGTCAGGGGCGTCGCGGCCAGAAGCGCGATCGCCAGAAGTTTCAGGGCGCAGGGCACAAGGGCGTAAAGCACGCTCAGCATCACCAGCGCGCCCGGCGGGTTGTCGGCCCCGGCGGCAAAGCCCGCACGCTGCAACAGCGGCAAGAGCGTCACCGCCGCAAAGGCCAGGGTGAATTTCGAGACGAAGGTCCAGAGCCCGAAGGCCCGGCCCGCATTCGGCGCCACATGGGCCATGCGCCCGGCAAAGATCGCGGGCAAAAGCGTCATGTCCGCGCCCAGCGCCGCGCCCGAGGCGATGCAGATAAGCGCAAAGGGCAGGATGTCGCCCGCGCCCAGAAAGGCGGCATAGGCGAAGGCAAGGATCGACAGCACCATGCCCCCGATCAGCGTGCGCTTCTCGCCCCAGATGCGCGCGGCCCGGCCCCAGAGGGGGGCAGAGGCCGCCGCCGACAGGAAGAACAGCAGCAGAAGCGGCCCCTCCCATCCCGGGGCGGCCAACCGGCTTTCGACGAAGAACAGGAACAGCGTCGAGGTCACGGCAACAGGTGTGGCATTGACCAGTGCCACGATCAGCAAGCGCCGCGCGATGGGATCGGACAGCACCTCGCGGAAACCGCCCTCCTGCACCGCGGCGGGCAGGCGCCATTCGCGGCGCATCGCGAGCGCGGCAACCAGTGCGAGCCCGGCAAAGCCCGCCGCAAAGGCCGCAAAGGGCGCACCGGTCCCGATCAGCAGGGTCGGCGCCACCGCCGCCGCGCTGACCCCCAGCAGCGCGCCGGTTTCGCGCCAGGCGGCGATGCGGACATGCCCGCCCTCCCCCAGTTGCCCGGCCCGCGACACGCCCTGCGCGTAGAAGGTGATGGTCAGAAAGCTGAACGCGGTGAACAGCCCGGTCAGCGTCAGACCGAACCACAGCAGCGGCGCGACGGGCGGCGTCACCGCGAACAGCGCCCACATCGAGCCCGCCAGCAGCGCCACGGCGCCCGCGACCGCCAGGCCCCGGGCCCGTCGCAGCCGTTCCGACAGCCAGCCCAGCGCCGGATCCTGCACCACATCGAACAGCCGCAGCCCGAACAGCACCGCGCCCAGCGCCGCAAGGCTGACGCCATATTCATCGACATAGAACTTGGGCGCGTGGATGTAGATCGGCAGCCCCGCCGAGGCCAGAAGCGCGGCAAACACCGCATAGCCCGAAAGCGGCGCGGCCTTGGCCATCAACTGACCTCTTTGGCCGGGGGCTCGGGGCGGGTGCGGTAGCGCGCGCCCTTCAGCTTCAGCCGCAGCGCGTGCCAGTAGATCAGGCTCAGAACCCGGATCGAGCCAAAGGGCCGCCGGATCAGGCCCGTCAGGATATGCCGGTTTCTCAGCGGTCGGCGCGGCCCCGTCAGCGTGGCGTAAAGTCCTTCCTCGCCATTCGCGGAATAGTCGATCCAGATCCCGACCTTGTCGGGCCGGATGTCGAAGCGAAAGCGATAGCCCCCCTCGATCGGCAGGAAGGGCGAGACATGGAACAGCTTGACCGCCGTCAGGATGTCCGACGGCTCGATCGGGCGCTGGTCGGCATGGCGGCACAGGTAGGAATGGCGGTCTCGCCAGGGATTGTTCACCTCGGCGATCACCGCGCGCAGCGTCTCGTCCTTGCCGTAGCACAGCCAGAAACTGACCGGGTTGAACTCGGCCCCCAGAACGCGCGGCAGGGTCAGAAGCTCGATCCGCCCCTTGGCCGAGAACAGGTCATGCGCCTTGAGCACCTCGCGCACCCATTCCGCGCCGCGCCCCTGCCCCCAGGGCCCGCCATGGTCACGGTCCCAGACCGACATGATGTTGCGGCGGTTCAGCGAGAACAGGCGCGGACGCTTCGGCGCAGGGGCCTCGGCATCGTAAAGGACGTAATCGACCGAATGGCGCAGCTTGTGATCCACCTTGCCGCGCCGCTGGTGAAAGGTCGTGCCGCGGACATGTTCGACAATTGGGGTCATGCCGCCACCGTCTCGCGTTCGCGCCGCTTCATCGCCTCGACGACGGCATGCGCGCTGGCCAGCCCGTCCTCGTGGAAGCCGTTGCGCATCCAGGCGCCGCAGAACCAGGTGCGGTTCGTCCCGTTGGTCTCGCGGATCCGGCCCTGCGCCGCAAGCGCGGCCAGATCATAGACCGGATGGCGGAAGGTGACCTGATCGTGGATCAGTTCCTGGCGGATCGTCCGGCGGGTGTTCAGCGTCACGAAAAGCGGATCGCTTTCGGGGATCGGCTGCAACGAGTTCATCCAGTAGGTCAGGTCGATCCGGTCGGCGCGCTGGCCGCGCTCCTCGGTATAGACCCAGCTGGCCCAGGCCCCGCGCCGCCTTGGCATCAGGCCGGTATCGGAATGCAGCACCGCATCGTTGGGCTGGTAACGCACCGCACCAAGGGTCGCGCGTTCCTCGGGGCTGGGATCGGCCAGCATCGCCAGCGTGTCGTCGGAATGGGTGGCGAAAACGACTTCGTCGAAGGCCGCCCATTCGGCCCCCCTGGCGCGGATCTCGACCCCGCCCTCGACGCGGCGCACCGCTTCGACCGGGGCGCCGGTGCGAATCTCGACGCCCTGGCCCGCCAGCGCGGCTTCCAGCCTGCGGACATATTCGATGGACCCGCCGCGCACCGTGTACCACTGGTGCTGGCCCTTGTGGCTGAGCAGCGCGTGGTTCTCGAAGAAGCGGATCATCGCATGCGCCGGGAAATCGAGGATGCCCTGCACCGGCGTCGACCAGATCGCGCCCGAAAGCGGCAGCAGGTAGCGGTCGCGGAACCATTCGCCGGTGCCCAGCGCTGTCAGGAACTCACCGATGGTCGCGTCGGGATGGGCGCGCGCAACCTTGAGCGCGTTGGCGTTGAACTTCATCACGTCGCGCAGCATGTTCAGGAATTGCGGGTTCAGCGCGTTCGAAGGCTGGGCAAAGACGGCCTTGAGGTTCTTGAGCCCGTATTCGAACGCCCCGCCATCGAGCGAGGCGCCAAAGCTCATGTCGGATTTCGCCACCGGCACCTGAAGCTCGTCGAACAGCCGCGCCATCATCGGGTAATTTACATAATTGAACACGATGAAGCCGGTATCGACCGGCTGATCGCCCCGTTTGCCCGCCAGCACCGTGCGCGCATGCCCGCCCAGCCGCGGCTCGGCCTCGAACAGGGTGATGCGGTGATCCGCAGCCAGCAAATGCGCCGCGCCAAGACCCGAGATCCCGGCACCGATCACGGCAATGCGGCGGGGTGCGCCCGCTGCGGTTTCGAAAGGCATATGTCCTGCTCCTGCTCTGTTCGTTGGTTGGATATGGCCCCGGGTGCCCTGCTGTCCAGCGTCCCACGCCCCGCTCGGGCAGGAGCAACACGCATTCCGACGCTTTTTTCGGCAATCCGGTGATCCGGTCGGACCCCAACGCCGTATTCACTCTATGTTGAACGGCGCTTGTGCCTTCGAGGAATCGGATGCAGCCCTTGCAATCAGGGCCTATCCTGCCGACCGAAATGGGGCGGTCCGATCTGTCGAGGCGAGGGTCTTGAACGAAAGACATACGTCAGATGCGCGCTGGGTGCGGCTGGTTGAGCGGGTTCGGTCCGACAAGGACCAGGCAGCTTTCGGAGAGTTGTTTGCCCATTTCGCCCCACGCGTGAAGGCGTTCCTGATGAAATCGGGGGCGGATTCGTCCCTCGCGGAGGAATGTGCGCAGGAGGTGATGGCGACGGTCTGGCACAAGGCGCAACTCTTCGACCCGGAACGGGCGAGCGTGGCGACCTGGGTCTTTACCATCGCCCGGAACCGGCGGATCGACGCGCTGAGAAAACAGCGCCGCCCGGAGCCCGAGGATCTGACCTGGGGACCCGAGCACGAGCCCGATCAGTCCGAAACCATCGCCCTGCAACAGGAGAGCAAACAACTGGGCCGGGCGCTTGCCGCCCTGCCCCAGAACCAGAGAGTGCTTATCGAAAGAGCCTATTTCGGGGAACTTTCGCACAGCGAGATCGCCGCCGAGACGGGACTTCCGCTTGGCACGATCAAGTCGAGGATACGTCTGGCGCTTGAGCGTTTGCGCCAGGAGATGAAATGAGAAGACGGTACCCATGACCAGCACGATCAACCACCACCTGACCGATGACTTGCTGATGTCCTATGCCACGGGCAGCCTGCCCGAGGCGTTCAGTCTGGTCGTGGCGACGCATATTTCCCTGTGCGACGAATGCCGCGCGCGGCTTGCCGGTTTCGAGGCTGTCGGGGGCGCGGTGCTGGACGAGGCGCCCGCTTGTGCGATGGAGGAGGACAGCTTTGCCGCGACGATGCGATTGATCGCGCAGATGCCGACCGAAACCCGGATCGAGGCCGAGGACGAGAGCGTCAAGGGCCTGTTCCCCAAGCCCCTGCGCGACTATGTGGGCGGCGATGTCGACGCGGTGCAGTGGCGCTCGCTGGGCGGAAAGGTGCGTCAGGCGGTGCTGCCGACCTCGGCCGACGCTACGGTTCGGCTGCTTTACATCCCTGCCGGTGTGGCCATGCCCGATCACGGCCACGCAGGGATGGAATTGACGATGGTGCTGCAAGGCGCCTTCGACGATGACGATGGGCATTTCGGCCGGGGCGATGTCGAGGTGGCGAACGAGGAGCTCAAGCACACCCCCGTCGCGGCCCCCGGCGCCGATTGCATCTGCATCGTGGCGACCGACGCTCCGCTGAAGTTCTCGGGCCTGCTGCCGCGCATAGCCCAGCCCTTCATCGGGATCTGAGGCTCACTCGGCGGGCTTGCCCAGCGCGACGACACGGGGCGCCTCGTCCTCGAGATCCTCGAAGTCGAAATTGTCCAGCCGGGCGGCGCGCTTGCCCGCCCGCTCGGCTGCGGTTCCGATGCTTTCCAGATCGGCCCGCGCCTGTCCGAAATGGGTGTTCAGTTTGTCCACCCGTTCGACAACCAGTTCCACATCCCGGTGCAACTGCTTCAGTGTCTTGCGGATCGCGCCGGCCTGTTCGCGCATCCGCGCGTCTTTCAGGATCGCGCGCATCGTGTTCAGCGTCGCCATGCAGGTGGTGGGCGAAACGATCCAGACCCGCGCCTCGAACCCGTCGCGGACAAGTTCCGGGAAATTGGCGTGCAGTTCCGCATAGACCGCCTCGGAGGGCAGGAACATCAGCGCGCCATCGGCGGTTTCGCCCTCGAGGATGTATTTCTCGGAAATCGCCCGTATATGCGCCCGGACCGAGGTGCGCAGCTGTTTCGCCGCCTCGTTCAACTCCCACTGCGTTCCCGCCCGGCGCAGCGCCTCATAGGCTTCCAGCGGGAATTTCGAATCGATCACGATGGGGCCGGGCGGGTTGGGCAGGTGGATCAGGCAATCCGCCCGCTTGCCGTTCGACAGCGTGACCTGCATCCCGTAACTGTCCTTGGGCAGCGCCTTGCCGACGATGTCGTGCAACTGGATCTCGCCAAATGCACCGCGGGTCTGCTTGTTCGACAGGATGTCCTGCAGGGACAGGACATCGCCCGACAGCTTCTCGATATTCGCCTGCGCCCTGTCGATGGTCACCAGCCGCTGCTGCAATTCCCCAAGGCTTAGCGCCGTTCGGCGAGAGGCGCCTTCGAGGTTCAGGTTCATCTGCTCGGTGACATGGGCCAGCCGCGCCTCCATCAGCCGCAGCATGTTGGCCTGGCTCGCCGCCTGCGCCTCGGAGACATGGGTCAAGCCACCCGCCAGCCGGTGCTGGCCTTCGCCCAGCGCCTCGACCCGGCGGGTCAACTGGTCCATCTGGTAGATCAGCGGTTCGGCCAGCGCCGCCGACTGCCCGGCCCGGCGCACGGCAAGGATCAGAAGCGTGACGACAAGGATCACCAGCGCGGCGACGATCCCCGCCCCGATCACCCGCGGGTCGTTCCAGGCATACGTATTGTCTAAAACCGTGATCATCAGGATCGTTCGAGATAGGCGAACCCAATCACACCGGGTCCAGTAAGCTTTTCTCCTTCAGGTGAAATAGTGTTCATGCGGGCTTCTATGGCTTGGCCTTTGAACTTCTGAGCGCCGTAGTTCAGTTCGATTTCTACGGCACCACCGGCGTCGACTGCGTCCGCGGTCAACCGCTTTGCATCACTTGGAGAGAGTGAGATCATGACATGGCATGATCCGTCGGGGTAAGTATGAAGCTCTGCTCTTTTTCCCGCGTGTTCGCCCCGTGTCCGTTTCATTGGCTCTCCTATCTTCTTCCAAATAACTTTTCGATATCCGACAGCTTGAGTTCCACGTAAGTCGGCCGCCCATGGTTGCATTGGCCAGAATGCGGCGTCGCCTCCATCTCACGCAGCAGCGCGTTCATCTCGTCCACCCGCATCCGCCGGCCCGAACGGATCGAGCCATGGCAGGCGACGCGGCTGAGGATCGCCTCGATCCGGGCTTGCAGGGTCTGGCTGTCGCCGAGATCGGCCAGTTCGTCGAGGATATCGCGGATCAGGGCGGTGGCGTCCACCTTGCCCAGCAGGGCCGGGGTTTCACGCACCGCCACGGCGCCGGGGCCGAAGGGTTCGACGCCGAGGCCGAGACGGGCCAGCGCGTCGGCGTGGTCCAGCAGGCGGGCGGCGTCGGCTTCGGACAGCTCGACGATTTCGGGGATCAGGAGCGCCTGTGCGGCGACGCCGTTCTCGGCCATCTGGCGTTTGAGCTTTTCGTAGACCAGCCGTTCATGCGCGGCATGCTGATCGACGATGACAAACCCGGTTTCGGTCTGGGCGATGATGTAATTCTCGTGAAGCTGTGCCCGCGCAGCACCCAGCGGCAGGACCTCGGCCTCCGGCGCGGGCTCGGTCGCCTCGAACCGGGCCGAGGGTTCGCATAGCCCGGGCGAGAGCGGCGCGGGCGCCTGCGCGGCATAGGCGGCGGCGATTGCGCGGGGGCCGGGGCGGTCCATCTGATAGGCCCGCGGCGCTGCCGTTTCGGGCCGCAGCGCGCCCAGCGTCGCCCCCGCAACCGTGCTGGAGGCCCGGTGCCCGGCCTCGGCCAACGCATGGCGCAGGGCGGACACGATCAGCCCGCGCACCAGACCCGGCTCGCGAAAGCGGACCTCCGCCTTGGCGGGGTGGACGTTCACATCGACGAAGGTCGGATCGCATTCTACGAACAGCGCGGCCGCCGGGTGGCGGTCGCGCGACAGGAAATCGGCATAGGCGGCCCGCAAGGCCCCGATCAGCAGCTTGTCCCGCACCGGGCGGCCATTCACGAACAGGTATTGCGCCACGGCCGCCCCACGCGAATAGGTCGGCAGCGCGGCATAGCCCAGAAGCGACACGCCCTCGCGTTCCGCGTCGATGCGCAGCGCGTTCTCGGCGAAATCGGCCCCCAGCACCCGCGCCAGCCGCCCGCGCATCGCGTCGAACAGATCGCCCGTCTCGGCATCGGCGCGAAAGATCACGCGCCCTTCGCCCCCGTCGGAAACGTCGCGCAGCACGAAGGCCACAAAGGGCTCTGCCATGGCCAATCGCCGGATCACATCGGCAATCGCCTGCCCCTCGGCGCGGTCGGAACGCAGGAATTTCAGCCGGGCGGGAGTGGCGAAGAACAGGTCGCGCAACTCGACCACCGTTCCGCGGGTCAGCGCCGCGGGCGTGACCGGCCCCATGCGCCCGCCCGCAACCTCGATCCGCGCGGCCGCCTCGCCCGGCGCGCGGCTGGTGATGCTCAACCGCCCGACCGCCCCCAGCGAGGGCAGCGCCTCGCCACGAAAGCCGAAGCTTGCGATGTTCAAAAGGTCCGTTCCGTCGATCTTGGAGGTCGCATGCCGGGCCAGCGCCAGCGGCAGATCGCCTGCGCGGATGCCGTGGCCGTCATCGGTGACGCGGATCAGGCCCTTGCCGCCATGGGCAACCGCCACCTCGATCCGCCGCGCGCCCGCGTCCAGCGCATTCTCGACCAGTTCCTTGACCGCGGAGGCGGGGCGCTCGACCACCTCGCCCGCCGCGATACGGTTGATCGCGGCCTCGTCAAGCTGGCGAATCCGGGGAAGATCGGCGCTTATATTGGGGTTGGGCGAGTTCATGCCACAAGGGTTAGCACGCCCACCCCGATTCTGCCACCGCGATCAGTTGGTCGTCTCAAGCCCCTCGGGCTGGCCCACCACGACGAAATGCAGCCGGTCGGGTTGCAGCAACTCGCCCGCCACGCGCCGCACATCCTCCAGCGTCACGGCCATGATCCTGTCGTTGCGGGTGTTGACGTAATCGGGCTCCAGCCCTTCCATCTGCATGCCGACAAGGATGCGCGCGATGGGCGCGTTGCCGTCGAAACGCAGCGGATAGGCGCCGGTCAGATAGGTCTTGACGTCCTCAAGCTCCTGCTCGGTGACGCCCTCTGCCGCCATCCGCACCCATTCGTCGCGGATCACCGTGATCGCCTGAGCGATGCGGTCATTCGCCGACGCTACCTGCCCCAGCAGAAGCGCGGCGTAATCCATCGGGTAAAGATAGGAATAGACGCCATAAGTCAGCCCGCGCTTGCCGCGAACCTCTTTCATCAGGCGCGATTCGAAGCCGCCTGCGCCCAGAACCTCGTTCATCACATAGGCCGCAAAGAAATCGGGATGGTCGCGGTCCATCCCCTCATGGCCGAAAACGGCCACCGATTGCGGCGTGTCGAAGGAAACGACGGTCACGCCACCCCCAAGCCCGTATTCGGCCCGCCCGGGCAGCGGCGCGCCGGTCTCGGGCAACCCGTCGAACAGCACATCCAGCAGGGCGCCCAGTTCCTCGGCGGTGATGTCACCGGCGGCGGCGACATAGATGCGGTCGCGGGCGATGGTGCGGGCATGGGCCTCGATCAGATCGTCGCGGCTCAGGGCCGAGACGCTGTCCTCGGTACCATCCGGCGCGCTGCCATAGGGGTGATCGCCAAAGGCCAACCGGTCGAAGGTGCGCGCCGCGATCCTGCCCGGATCGGTCGCATCCGACCGGATCGAGGCCAGAACCTGCCCGCGCACCCGCTCGACCGCATCGGCATCGAATCGCGGTTCGTGCAGCGCCTGCCGCAGCAAGGCTACTGCCTGATCGCGGTTCTCGGTCAGCATCCGGGCCGAGACCGACAGCGAATCGCTGCTTGACCCGAAGCGGAACGAGGCCGCCAGCGCATCGCGCGCCCGCACGAAGGCGCGCGCATCCATCTCGCCCGCGCCCTCCTCAAGCAGCGCGGTCATCAGGTTGACCGCCCCGCGCTTGCCCGGCGCATCCAGACTGGTGCCGCCGCGGAACCGGATTTCCAGAGCGACAAAGGGGATATCGTGGCTTTCGACCAGCCAGGCACCGATCCCCCCGGGCGAAGTGACCTCGCGGATCTCGATGGCCGCGCGGGCGGGCAGCGCCAGCCACAGCACCAGCCCGGCAAGGGCGATGAGGCGGAACATGCTCATTGGCTTACCTCGCTGCGGCTTTCGGCCGGGCGTTCCAGCCAGCCGGTCACCGCGTTGGCGCGGTCCAGAACGGCGTGAGCGGCGGCCATCACATCCTCAGGCGTCACCGCCTGAAGGATCGCGGGCCAGTCCTGCACATCCTGCACCGTCAGCCCCGAGGCCAGCGCCGCCCCATAGCGCCGCGCGCGGCCCTGCACGCTGTCCAGCGCATAGATCTCGGCCGCCCGCATGCGCATCTTGAGCGTTTCGAACAGGGTGGGATCGATGCCTTCCTCCAGGAACTCGGCCAGCGCGGCATCCAGCGCCGCCTCGGCCTCGGCCAGCGTCACGCCCGGCGCGGGCACCACGACCAGCCCGAAGGTCGTCGCGTCCAGCGACAGCCCGTCATAAAAGGCAGAGCTGTGGATCGCGGTCTGCGCGTCGAATTGCAGCTTGTCGCCCAGAACCGAATTCGCCCCCTCGCCGCCCAGTATCTCGGCCAGATAGGTCAGCGCCGCGGCGGTTTCCTGCGCACCGGGGTCACGTTCAGGTGCCAGATAGGTGCGCAGGACATAGGGCTGGCCCACGCGCGGATCGGCGAATGTCAGGCGCCGTTCGGCCCGTTGCGGCGGTTCCTGCGGGCGGATGCGTTCGGGCAGGGCCTGAGAGGGGGCAAGCGTGCCGTAATGTTCTTCGGCCAGCGCGCGCACCGCGTCGGCCGTCACATCGCCCGCCACGACAAGGATCGCGTTGTTCGGCGCGTAGTAGGTTTCGTAGAAGTCCAGCGCATCGGCCTTGCTCAGCCCCTCTATCTCGTGGCGCCAGCCGATGATGGGGATGCCATAGGGGTGGTTCTGGTATTGCGCGGCGCGGCGCTGTTCGGAAAACAGTGCGCCGGGGTCGTTCTCGGTGCGCTGGTTGCGTTCTTCAAGAACCACGTCGCGCTCGGTCAGCACATCCTCTGCGGCAAGGCGCAGATTGGCCATCCGGTCCGCCTCGATCTGCATCATCAGGCCCAGCCGGTCGGCCGCGACGCGCTGGAAATAGGCGGTGTAATCCCACGAGGTAAAGGCGTTGTCGGACCCGCCATTGGCCTGCACGATGGCCGAGAATTCGCCGGGGGCCAGCGTCTCGGTGCCCTTGAACATCAGATGTTCCAGAAAATGCGCGATGCCGGACTTGCCGGGCGGCTCGTCCGCGGCCCCCACGCGATACCAGACCATCTGCACGACCACCGGGGCGCGATGATCCTCGATCACCACGACCTCAAGGCCGTTCTCAAGGGTAAAGGCCGCCACATTCTCGGCCCGGGTGGGCAGGGCCATCAGCAGAAAGGCAAGAAACGCCAGTCGGATCGCGTGCATCGTCTCCCGTCCTTGCGCGAAAGGTTCCGGTCAAGCTACGCGGAGCGCCGACATTTTCAAGCAGGCGGCACGCAGTTGTGACACGCGCTAGCGCGTCACGCCTTCGGGCGGGGCGCCGACGTTTCGCGCACCTGCGGCCCGCCAGCGTTCCAGTTCGGCATGCTGGTCGAGCGATTGCTTGCGGTAGGCCTTGTAATAGACGTTGACGTTGAACACCCGCTCCAGAAGGCGGCCGTCATTCTGACGGCGATATTCCAGATCCTCGGCGGCCAGCGTCTGGCGGATCGTGGGGCTGACGCCATATCGCGTGACATGGGCCATCAACCCGCTGTCGGCGGGCGTGGCCCGCGCGGCGTTGCCGCCAAGCGCGGCGATCGCGTCGGCCTCGGGCGTGGGATCGGTGCGCGACGGCCCGCCCGGGGTCGGCGGCGGCAACTGGGCGAAGTCCTGCGGCATTTCCAGCGGCTTGCCGGGCAGGATCGCGAACTCGTCCGGGCCACGGTTCGACGTGCGCAGGTTCATCAGTTCAGGCGTCTTGTCACGGCTGCACGCGGCCAGCATCGTGGCCATCAGCACCCCAAGAACCATGATGCGCGCGGATCGCATACGCCTTTCCCTCCGTCCGGTCCCGCCCTCTTTAGCGCAAGGCTCGGGCGACGTCACGGGGTCTTGTCGCGGCCGGTAAAGACCACAAGTCCCAGCGCCCCTGCGAAGATCGCGATATCGGCGACGTTGAACGCATAGGGGTTGTCGATACCGCAGCAGGACATGTTCAGGAAATCCGCGACCGCCCCATAGACCAGCCGGTCCACCACATTTCCCAGCGCGCCGCCCACCAGCAACCCGCCCGAGACCAGCGCGACGGGCCGCTGCGGCCCCCGCGCCAGCCAGAATGTCACCCCGGCCGAGATCGCCAGTGCCACCGCGATCAGCAGCCACCGGCCAAGTTCGGCGTCATTCGACAAAAGGCCGAAATTCATCCCGCGATTCCACGCCATGCGCAGGTTCAGATAGGGCGGGAAAACGTCGATCCGCAGCCGTTCGGCCAGGCCCAGAACGTGCACGACATGGAACTTGGTCGCCTGGTCCAGCACGAAGACCAGCGCCGTGATGATCGCAAGCAATCGCATCGCGTCAGTGCAGGAAGTGGCGCATGCCGGTAAAGACCATCGCCAGCCCCGCCTCGTCCGCGGCCGCGATCACCTCGTCGTCGCGCATCGACCCGCCGGGCTGGATCACCGCCGTTGCCCCCGCCTCGGCCGCCGTCAGAAGACCGTCCGGGAAGGGGAAGAACGCATCCGACGCAACAACCGATCCGCGCGTCAGCGGCGCCGCAAGCCCGAGCACCTCGGCCATGTCCTGCGCCTTGCGCGCGGCGATGCGGGTGCTGTCCACCCGGCTCATCTGGCCAGCGCCGACGCCCACCGTCGCGCCGTCCCTGACATAGACGATGGCGTTCGACTTCACATGCTTGGCGACCGTCCAGGCGAACAGCATGTCGGCGATCTCGGCCTCGGACGGCGGGCGTTTCGTCACCACCTTCAGATCCGCGCGGGAAAGCCGACCATTATCGCGGTCCTGCACCAGAAACCCGCCCGAAACCTGCCGGAACGCCAGCCCCGGCGCGGCCGGGTTCGCAAGCCCCCCGGTGGTCAGCAGGCGCAGGTTCTTCTTGGCGGCAAAGATCTCCTTGGCCGCATCGTCGGCGGCAGGCGCGATCACGACCTCGGTGAAGATCTCGCAGATCGCCTGCGCGGTCACCACATCAAGGCGGCTGTTCAGCGCCACGATCCCGCCAAAGGCCGAGGTCCGGTCGCAGTCGAAGGCGCGGCGATAGGCGTCTTCCAGCGTCGCGCCACGGGCCACGCCGCAGGGGTTGGCATGCTTGATGATCGCGCAGGCCGGGCCGTCGGCGGGCAGGAACTCGCTGACCAGTTCGAACGCGGCATCGGTGTCGTTGATGTTGTTGTAGCTCAACTCCTTGCCCTGCCACTGGGTCGCGGTGGCAACGCCCGGCCGGTCAGAGCCGTCGACATAGAAGGCCGCCCGCTGGTGCGGGTTCTCGCCATAGCGCAGCGTCTGGGCCAGCGTCCCGGCAAAGGCACGCCGCCGCGGCGCGGTCTCGCCCAGCGCGCCCGCCATCCAGTTGGACACGGCCGCATCATAGGCCGCCGTCCGCGCATAGGCCCGCTGCGCCAGCGCCTGCCGGAAGGCCAGCGTGGTCGCACCGCCCTGCGCCTCAAGCTCGGCCAGCAGCGGGGCGTAATCCTCGGTATCCACGACCACGTTGACAAAGGCGTGGTTCTTTGCCGCCGCCCGGATCATCGCCGGGCCGCCGATGTCGATATTCTCGATGCATTCGGCATAATCGCCGCCCGCGGCCACGGTTTCCTCGAACGGGTAGAGGTTGACCACCAGAAGGTCGATCGCGCCGATCCCGTGGCTTTCCATCGCGGCGACATGGGCGGGGTTGTCGCGCAGCGCCAGAAGCCCGCCATGCACCATCGGGTGCAGGGTCTTGACCCGGCCATCCATCATCTCGGGAAAGCCGGTCACGTCGGCAACGTCGATCACCCCCAACCCCGCCTCGCGCAGGCTGCGCGCGGTGCCGCCGGTGGACAGCAGTTCCACCCCCCGCGCGGCCAGCGCCCGGCCAAGTTCGACAAGGCCCGCCTTGTCGGAAACGGAAATCAGCGCGCGGCGCAGGGGCACCAGATCGGTCATGGTCTATCCTTCGTGGTCAGGTCGGTCCCGCCGCGCCCATGGCAGCACCCAGTCCTGCTCTGCCTCGTCCTCTTGCCCGAGGTCGCGCGGAGCGGGCGCGGTGCTGCCGTCCTGGGCCTTGGCCAGGGTCCATGTGATGAGGCTCGCATAATCCATCACGCGGGCAGAGAGAACGATTTGTTTCGTCGCGCGCGGCCCCGCGCGGCCCTTTTCCAGATAGACGCTGGGCACAAGCTGCAACTCGGCCGCCCCGTCATGGCGGAACACCCAGATCTCGCCGCTTTTCGGGGCCAGCGACACCGCCGCGCCGCCCATGTCGATCTCGACATCGACATCAGGATGGATATGGAAGCGGATGTCGAACGCGATGCCCTCGCCGCCGCTGCGGCCTATCATTCGGTCGAAGGCCGCGCGCTCGGCATCGGTAAAGGCCGCAAGCGTGTCCTCGCCCGACAGCGCCCGCCCGTCATAGGCCAGCATGAGCTGGCGCACATGGGTCAGCCCGTGGGTCGGACCATAGCCATCATGCCAGGCGGTCAGGTTGTGCACCGTGGTCCCGCTTTCGGCGCGGAACTCGACGGTCCTGGGAATCTCGGCCAGCGGTGCAGGGCTGCCGCCCCGGGTCCCCGGCGCAAGGCGTGAGGACGAAAAGCCCCGCACCGCAAGCGTCGAATGCGAGGCCGTCGCCCGCCCGGCCCGGCGCCACTCGGCCCCCAGATCGGCGCCCGAGCCGCAATTGACGATGACCGGCCGACGGCCCGAGGTCAGTTCGAAACCCAGCGTCGAGGCATGCGCCCCTGCCGTGACGGGCGGTGGGGCGGCGTCCACGATCACCGTGGTCCGTCCCGCGGACAGCCGTGCATAGCCCATCGCCAGCCCGCGCACCGGGCGCGGCTTGACGCCTGCCTCGGCCAGCGCCTGGTCAAGCCGTCCCTCGGCCCCGCGCCCGCCGCCATGAAACCGCGCCAGCCCGCCATCGGCATGGCGCAGCGCCCGAAGCGTCGGCGCAATGCGGGCGATCGCACCGCGATGGCCGGGCAGAGGTTCGCGCCCGGCAGCGGTCAGCGCGGCCCCGGCCCAGGTCAACAGCGTAAAGACCTTAAGCAATTCCTCGGGATTGCGCGAGGCAAGCCCCCCGCCCTCGCCGATCTCGCGGTCACATTCCCGTTCCAGCGCCTTCAGCGCGAGGGCCAGATGGCTTTCCATCCCCTTCAGCGAAAGCCCGGCATAGACCAGCCCCGTCAGCGCCTCGAACCGCGGCAGGCCGGGATCGGCGCTTTTCCAGCGGCGGGCAAGGAACCGCGTCTGCTGGGCAAGCGACCGGAACACGGCCCCCGACCGGGCCGGGTCCAGACCGTTCAGCAGCATCAGCGCGTGGTGCAGCCACCGGATCAGCCGCCGCCCGGCCAGGTCGGGCGCCCAGCCCGGACCCCGTCCACGACCGAACCGGTCGATCCAGGCAAGCGTCCAGTCCTGCGCCCGCCTGCGTGCCGTCCCGTCGCCCGCGGCGGCCAGATCGTCGAGCCAGGCAAAGCCATGCACAGCCTCGGCAAAGCGCGCCGACGGCATGGCAATATCCCAGATCGGGGTGTCGGGCGCCTCGACCAGACCGCCCGCGAACAGGAACGTGCCCGCGCAAAGTTGCCGCCCGCGCGCGAAACTGCCGATCGAGCGCGGCTCGGGTTGCAGCGCGATGCCCGCCGCCGCACGCGACAGCGAACACAGCCGCGCCTGAAGGCGGTTCATCGTCTCGCCGCGCCGCCGGGGCGGGGGGTCGCTTTTCAGGGCGTCTGCCATCGGTTGGGGTCTGCTCTTGGGCCTTGGGCCTGCGGCGGGACAATACCGGCGGGCGCCTGCGCTGTCATCGGCGAAAACCCTCTCAGCCGATCCGGACAAGACAGGCGATATAGAACCCGTCCATCCCGCCGCGCTCGGCCCAGAAATCGGGACGCAATCGCAGCGCGCCATGGGCGGTGCGCCAATGCGGCTCGATCCAGGGCGCCTCGGGCGGGCGGGCCGCAATCCCGGGGTGACGCGCCAGCGCGGCCTCGATCTGCACCTCGCCTTCCTCGGGCAGAAGCGAGCAGGTGCAGAAGACCAGCCGCCCCCCGGGTGCAAGCATGGAAAGCGCCCGGTCGATCATCTGCGCCTGCATCGCGAACAGCGGCTTGATCGTGGCGGCATCCTTGGCAAAGGGCAGGTCGGGATGGCGGCGGATCGTGCCGGTGGCCGAACAGGGCGCATCCAGCAGGATCGCCTGGGCGGGGGCGGGCGGGGTCCAGTCCAGCAGGTCGGCGGTCACAAGCTCGGCCGTCAGCCCGGTGCGCTCCAGGTTCTCGGCCACCCGCGCCATCCGCGCCGCGGAAACGTCCACCGCCGTCACCTGTGCGCCTGCGGCAGCCAGTTGCAGCGTCTTGCCCCCCGGCGCGGCGCACAGGTCGAGAACCCGCTCGCCAAGGCGCGGAGCGAGGATCTTCGCGGGCAGCGCCGCGGCGGCATCCTGCACCCACCACGCGCCGGTTGCGTAGCCGGGCAGGGCCGAAACCTGCCCCGGTGTCGCCAACCGCACCGACCCGGTGGGCAGCGCGACAGCCCCCATGAGCCCGGCCAGCGCGGCCGCATCGCCATCCTTCGGCGTCAGATCGAGCGGCGCGCCTGCGGCATGCGCCGCCTCGATCCCGGTGACGGCCGCCCGTCCCCAGGCGCTGTCCAGACGACCGCGCAGCCAGCCGGGCAGGCGTTGCGGCGGCTGCGCCTGCCATTCGGCGGGCGGCGTGTCGGCCACATTGCGCAGCACCGCATTGACCAGCCCCGCCATCGCCTGCGTGCGCTGCCCAGAGCGGGCCAGCGTCACGGCCGCGTTGACCGCACCATGGGGGGCGGCGCCCTCCTCCAGAATCTCGACCGTGGCCAGACGCAGGATGTGGCGCAGCGCAGGGGGCGGAGGCTTTCGCAGATGCGGCTTAAGCACCCGGTCCGCCCGTTCCAGATGGCGCAGCGTGGCCATCGCAAGCCGCTGCGCCCGCGCCCGGTCGCCGGGGCCAAGCGCGCCCAGAAGCCCGTCGGGCGCGACCAGTTCGGCCATCGTGCGGCGTTCGTCCAACACCCCCGCCAGAAGCCGCAAGGCCGCGGATCGTGCGTTTTCTCCGGTCTCGCCCATCGCCTCGGCCCTGCTTGTTCACTACCCGGGCCGGGGTATATCAAGGGGCACGACCCGGCAAGGAGACCATGCGATGACCGAGACATCCTGCAAGGACCTGCCACCCGCGGCGATCCGCGCGCTGCAGGAGGCCGAAGCGCGGCGCAAGGCGGCGCAGGCACCGGACCTGCCGCCCGAGCTAGGCGGCCGGGACGGACCCGAACCGGTGCGTTATGGCGACTGGGAGAAGAAGGGCATCGCGGTCGATTTCTGACCGCGCCGACCGCGAGCAGAGCGCCCCGCCAACCAGTTCGGGCAGGCGGGGCCGCGGTGCCGGGTGCGCCTTTGGCGCAACTATTCGATCCTCAGATCAGCATGCTCGCCCGTGCCCTTGTCGGCGACGAATCGCACGGTGCGGCCATTCACCAGAACGAGCTGGCAATTCGGGCCAAGGTCACGCGTTCCGAACTTGAGGTCGCGGCAGAAATACCTGCCATCCCAACGCCAGGCCCCGGTGACGCGCTGGCCAAAGGCCTGACCGCGGATTTCACCGCCGGGCGTCACTGCGAGGTTTATTCCAAGACGTTTGAGGCTTTTGCCGTCCACGAGGCTGACGAATCCCGAGCGGCTTTCGACCGCGCGGAACCCCTCGGCAGAGGCAGGTGCGGCAGCCGTAATCGCTAGGGCTGCGGCGGCGAGCAAGGTTGCGCATTTCATCGCGTCTCTCCGGTGTCGTTCTGACTGGCTCGGTGCCAGCACTGTTACGCAGAACTATTGCCAACGGATGAATCGTCGAGCACGGCCTTGCCGACCGCGCGGCAGGCGCACCGGTCCGGTTTTCGGAACACAAGGATCCGGATCAGAACTTTTTCGGCTTGGTGGTCGTCTTCTTGCGGGCAGGCTTGGCGCGAGCGGGCGTCTCGGTCTCGGTCGCGCCCTGCAATTCCTCGATCGCCCGGAACCAATGTTCCTCTTCCTTGCCCTCTGGCCGTCCCTCCCGGTTCCAGATGTGATAGGCGGCCTCCTGGATTCGGTCGTCTTCGGGTTTTCCCTTTGCCATGGCATTTCCTCCGCTCGTGACCTGCGACGTGCCTTGTCCGGGCAGGCGCAGCGACCCGTCCGCAGATGCTGTTACGGGAATCGTAACGGTTGCATGACAGGCATTCGGTGAAGGATCCGCGCCTGTATTCAAAGCCCCGCTCGGCAGCCCCCCGGCACCCTGCCGCCCCGATCGGCGCATCGCTGCCGCGGCGCGCGAAAGCATGGGCTCTTGCGCAAGCCTTGCT
The DNA here is from genome assembly GCF_004339675.1 of Rhodovulum steppense. GTDB lineage: Bacteria > Pseudomonadota > Alphaproteobacteria > Rhodobacterales > Rhodobacteraceae > Rhodovulum > Rhodovulum steppense. Next base: position 187,665 of record NZ_SLVM01000002.1, on the reverse strand, counting down.
GACCCCGGTCCGATCCGGCGGCGCCAGTTCGGATGGGTTTCGACGGTGCCGGGCAGGTTCGCCTGATCGGTCCGGCCCAGCAGGTCCTCGATCTGAAGCGCGACCAGACGGGCGGGGGTTGCGCCGAGATAGCCATGCAGCGCCTCGACATCCTCACCCCCCGCGCGCCGGGCCAGATCGGCGACCGCGTCTGCCCGGCAACGGCGCAGTTCGGCCAAACTCCCGGGCGCGACATGGCCAAGCCGGGCGTGCCAATCGATATCCAAACCCTGCCGCCAGCCCGCGAATGGGGGAAGGTCATGGGTGCCGAAACTGGCCATGACCGCCTCGGGCCAGGTTTCGGGATGCGGCTCGAACATCGCAAGACGGCAGCCGAGGATGCCCGACGCGGCCAGATCGGCGCGCAAGCCCTCGGGGACCACGCCCAGATCCTCGCCGACGATCACCGCGCCCGCCCGCGCCGCCTCGATCCGGGCGACGGCCAGCAGGGCGGGTTTGGGCATGGCGACATAGGCGCCGGGTCCGTCGCCGGGCACCCAGAAGGCGCGCTCGAAGCCCAGGATATGGTCGATCCGCAAGAGCCCGGCAAAGCGCAACTGCGCGCGCAGGATCTCGGCCAGCGGGCGGAAACCGCGGGCGGCCAGCGCCTGCGGGATCATCGGCGCCAACGACCAGTTCTGGCCCTGCGGCGCAAAAGGATCGGGCGGTGCGCCCAGCGTGGCGCCGCGGGCGAACAGCCCCGGATCGGCCCATGTCTCGGCCCCCGCCGGATGCGTGCCGACCGCCAGATCTAGGTAAAGCCCATGCGCCATCCCCGCATCCCGGGCCGCTGCGCGGATATCGCCAAGCTGGCGTTCCGCGCGGAATTGCAGCCAGGCGTGAAAGGCGATGGCGTCCAGGTTCTCGGCGGCAAAGGCGCGGACCTCGGGGGTATCGGGCGCGCGATACGCTTCGGGCCAGTCGGACCAGTAGGGGCCGAAGCGGTCCGACAGGGCCTGATGCAGGGCGAACCGGTCGAGATCCGCCCCCTCGGCCGCGCGAAACCCTGCCTTTGCCGCCCTTTCGCCGGGGCCGATCGCGGCAAAAGCAGCGCGCAGGCAGGTCAGCCGTGCGGCAATGGCGGGCGCGTAATCCACCAGCGCCCCGCCTGACATTCGAACCTCGCCCGGACAGGCCAGATGCGCGGTGCTGAACCGCCGTCGGCTGGAGGGCGAATAGGGGCTGATCGCCTGCGGATCGCCCGGAAAGCCCGCATGGATCGGGTTGATACCCACGAAACCCGCGCCCAGCGCCCCGATCCCGGCGACGACCGCGCAAAGATCGGCGTAATCCCCCAGCCCGCCGGTCTCTGCATCCCGCAGACCATAGAGCGGCACCGTCACCCCCCAACCACGCGGCGGCAGCGGCAGGCGGGGCGGCGCGGATAACAGCGTCGTGCGGTGGCCCGCGATGGTCAGATCATGCAGACCCGGCGGCAGGGGCGGCAGCGACAGGGCCTCCTGTGCCCGGCCCGCGTAGCAGGTGCCGTCCTCAAGCGACAGTTGCCACGCCCCGGCGTGGCGCGGGTGCAGGACAGGCGCGGTCCCGGCCTCGACCACGATCCAGTCGGGCAGCGGCCGGGCGGCATCGGTGGCGTCCAGCGCGGCAAGCGTCCGGGCCGCCTCGGCCTCGGACGCGGCGGCAAGCCCCATCGCGGCTAGCAGCGCCTGCGCGGTCTCGGGCCCGGTGTCATGCGTCGCCCCTGCAAGATCGACATAGCGCGGCAGGATGCCCGCCCGCGCCGCCAGCGCCGCCAATGCGGGGCTCAAGACGCGGGCTCCAGCACCAGCACGGCCACGGCCTCGGCGGGCATGGCAAGCGCCCCGGCGACGGGGGCGGGCGCAAGATCGGGGCGCGAGCTGTCCAGATGCAGGCTCCAGCGCTGACCGCGTGGCGCCTCGGGCACAGTCACCGCGACGGCGCCGCCTGCGTTCAGCACGGCGAAGATCGCGTGTTCCTGCGCGGCATATTCGGGCGTTCCGGCCGCGGTGCGCAGCTCGACCGCGATCAGCCGCAACTCCGGATCCTCCCAATCCGCGCGGGTCATCGGCGCACCATCGGCGCGGCGCCAGAACAGATCTTCGATCCCGTCGATGGCGCGTTCGCGGGAATGCAGGAACAGCTTCTGGCGCAGGATCGGATGCGCCTTGCGAAAGGCGATCATCCGGGCGGTAAAGCGCAGGAATGCGTGATCGGCCCCGTGCCAGTCGAGCCATGAAATCGCGTTGTCCTGGCAATAGGCGTTGTTGTTGCCCTGCTGGGTGTGGCCCAGCTCGTCGCCCGCCAGGATCATCGGCGTGCCCTGCGCCAGCAGCAGCGTCGCCATCATGTTGCGCCGCCGCTGCGCCCGTGCCGCAAGGATCGCGGGATCGTCGGTCGCCCCCTCGACGCCGAGATTGTCCGAGTAATTCGCCGAATGGCCGTCGCGCCCCTCCTCGCCATTGGCAAGGTTGTGGCGGGTGGCATAGCTGACCACATCGGCCAGCGTGAAGCCGTCATGGGCGGTTATCATGTTGACCGACGAGGTGGCAGGCCGCCCCGAGTGATCGAACTGCGCGGCCGACCCCGTAAGCCGCCCGGCCAGATCCGGCGCCCGCCCCGGATCGCCCCGCCAGAAGCTGCGCACGCCGTCGCGGAACCCGTCATTCCATTCCAGGAACGGCGCCGGAAAGCCGCCCAGCCGGTAGCCGCCAGGGCCGATATCCCAGGGCTCAGCGATCAGCTTGACGCGGGACAGGACCGGATCCTGCCGGATCGCCTGAAAGATCGCCGCACGCGCATCGAACCCGTCCGGCCCCCGGCCCAGCGCCGCCGCAAGGTCAAACCGGAAGCCGTCGACATGCATCACCTCGACCCAGTAGCGCAAACTGTCCATCACCATCCGCAGCACCATCGGATGGTCGATGTTCAGCGTGTTGCCGCAGCCCGTGTCGTCGATGTAACGGCGCCGATCCTCGGCCAGACGGTAATAGCTGGCATTGTCGATACCGCGAAAGGCAAGGGTCGGGCCAAGCGCGTTGCCCTCGCAGGTGTGGTTGTAGACGACATCCAGGATCACCTCGATCCCGGCGGCATGCAGGCGGGCGACCATGCGCTGGAACTCGGCGATATCGCCGCTTTCCATGTAGCGCGGCTCGGGCGCGAAATAGCCCAGCGTCTGGTAGCCCCAGTAGTTCCGCAGCCCCTTTTCCACCAGGAAGCGGTCGTTCAGGAAGGCATGCACGGGCAACAGTTCGACCGCCGTGATCCCGAGGCGCGCGTAATGGTCCAGCATCTGGTCAGAGGCCAGCGCGCGGAACTTGCCCGGCGCGTGAACGCGGGGATGGCGCATGGTCAGGCCGCGGACATGGGCCTCGTAGATCACCGTTTCGGTCAACGGGGTGCGGGGCGGGGCATCCGCGCCCCAGTCGAAACTGTCGGCCACCACGATGGAGCGCGGCATGTAGGGCGCACTGTCGCGCTTGTCAAAGCTCAGATCGGAACGCGGGGCGCCGACCTCGTAGCCCATCAGCGCGTCGTTCCAGATCGGATGCCCCGACAGCCGCCGCGCATAGGGGTCGATCAGCAGCTTGTAGGGATTGAAGCGGTGCCCCTGGTCGGGTCGATAGGGGCCGTGGACGCGATAGCCGTAATGCTGGCCCGGCATCAGCCCGACGATATGGCCGTGCCAGACATGGTGCGTGCATTCCGGCAGGTCGATATTGGCGATCTCGTTGCGGCCGTTCTCGTCGAAAATGCACAGCGTGACGCGGCTGGCATGTTCCGAGAACAGCGCGAAATTGACGCCCTCGCCATCGAAATGGGCGCCGAGCGGGTCCGGGCAGCCGGCGGTGATCGTCGTGGGCAGCGTCATCGGGGGGGCGCGATCTCCCGGTAAAGCGCGGCATAGGCGGCGGCCGACACTCCCCAGCCGACCGGCGCGCGCATGCCGTTGCGCTGGATCTTCTGGAAGGTCGCGGGATCGGCATGAAGATCGCACAGCCGGTCCAGCGCGGTGGCCAGCGCCCCGGCCGTGACAGGGGCGAACTGCACGCCCGTCGCAACGCCCGCCGCCAGCGCCGCGGGGTTGGCGTCGATCACCGTATCGGCCAGCCCCCCGGTGCGCGCGACAACCGGCACGGTGCCATAGCGCAACCCGTAAAGCTGCGTCAGCCCGCAGGGTTCAAAGCGCGAGGGCACAAGGATCGCATCGCCCCCCGCGATCATCCGGTGCGACAGCGCCTCGTCATAGCCGATGCGCACGGCGACGCCCGGAAGCGCCTCGGCCGCGTCGTGCCATGCCGTCTCGAGCACCGGATCGCCCGAGCCCAGCAGCGCCAGCCGCCCGCCCCGCGCGATCAGTCGCGGCAGCGCCTCCAGAAGCAGGTCCAGCCCCTTCTGTTCGCTCAGACGGGAAACGACGACGCAAAGCGGGCCATCGCCCTCGGGCAGGCCCATTTCCCCGATCAGCGCGGCGCGGGCCTTTGCCTTGCCGCGCGGGGCCTTGTAGGGCGAGACATGGGGGTCGGTGGCGGGGTTCCACATGGCCTCGTCGATGCCGTTCAGGATGCCCGACACATCCGCCCCGCGCGCACGGATCACGCCGTCAAGCCCCGCGCCGAAATCCGGGCCGGCCAGTTCGCGGGCATAGGTGGGGCTGACGGTCGTCACCTTCCAGCCATAGACCAGCCCCGCCTTCAGAGCCGAGATCTGGCCGTAGAATTCCATTCCATCGGGCTGAAACGCCCAGCCGGGCAAGGCAAGCGCGGCCAGCCGGTCAGGCGGGATCAACCCGCGAAAGGCCATGTTGTGCACCGTCATCACGCTGGGCAGATCGATCCCGCGCGCCTTGAGATAAATCGGCGCCAGCCCCGCCTGCCAGTCGTGGCAATGGACCAGATCGGGCCGCCACTCGCCCGCACCCTCGGCCCCGATCCGCGCGGCCATCCACGAGAGCGCGGCAAAGCGCATGTCGTTGTCGGGCCAGTCCTGCCCGGCCTCGTCCAGATAGGGGCCGCCGGGGCGGTCATAGAGATGCGGCGCGTCGAGGACGAACAGCGACAGCCCCGCCGTCGTCCCCTGCAACAGGCGTACCGGCCCGCCGAACAGGTCATCGGCCTGCCAGACGGGTTCGGCCTTGGGCAGCGCGGCCAGCACGGGCCGATAGCCCGGCAGCAGCACCCGCATCTCGACCCTCTCGGCCGCCAGCGCCGCAGGCAGCGCGCCGACCACATCGGCCAGCCCGCCGGTCTTGACCAGCGGCACGCATTCCGAGGCGACGGACAGGACCCGGATCATGCGGCAGCGGCCCTGCGGTCCAGCATCGGCTGGGTGATCAGCGTCACGCCCCCCTCGGTCACCCGGAACCAGCGCGCGTCCTCGTCCGGATCCTCGCCGACGATCAACCCGTTGGGGATGACCACGCCGCGGTCGATCACGACATTCTTCAGCCGCGCATGTCGGCCCACGACGACATAGGGCAGCACGACCGCGTGATCGAGCACCGAGTAGGAATTGGTATGCACCATCGTGAACAGAAGCGAGTTGCGCACCTCGGTCCCCGAGATGACGCAGCCCCCCGAGACCATCGACGACACCGCCGTACCGCGCCGGTCTTCCTCGTCATGGACGAATTTCGCGGGCGGCACGCTTTCGGAATAGGTCCAGATCGGCCAGTTGCGGTCCCACAGGTTCAGTTCGGGCGTGAAATCGGTCAGGTCGATATTCGACTTCCAGAACGCATCCACCGTGCCCACGTCGCGCCAATAGGCATTGGCCTCGGGATGATCGCGCACGCAGGATTCGGCGAAGCGATGCGCCATCGCCTTGCCGGTCTTCACGATCTGGGGGATCAGGTCCTTGCCGAAATCATGGCTGGAATTCGTATCCTCGGCATCGCGGATCAGAAGATCGCGCAGGAATTTCCAGTCGAAGACATAGATCCCCATCGAGGCCAGGCAGGTCGTCGGATCGCCCGGCAGCGTGGGCGGATCGGCGGGTTTCTCGACAAAGGCGGTGATCCGGTCGGTCGCATCCACCTGCATCACGCCGAAGGCGCTGGCCTCGGATTTCGGCACGGTCAGGCAGCCCACGGTCACATCCGCCCCTCTGGCGACATGCTGGCGCAGCATGATCTCGTAATCCATCTTGTAGACGTGATCGCCCGCCAGGATCAGAACGTAATCAACACCATAGCTGTCCACGATGTCGATGTTCTGGGTTACGGCATCGGCAGTGCCCAGATACCAGGTATGTTCGTCGACCCGCTGGCTGGCGGGCAGGATGTCGAGATATTCGTTCCGCTCGGCCCGGAAGAAGTTCCAGCCGCGCTGGCAATGGCGGATCAGGGAATGGGCCTTGTATTGCGTCGCCACGGCCATCTTGCGGATGCCGGAATTCAGCGCGTTGGACAGCGCAAAGTCGATGATGCGCGTCTTGCCGCCGAAATAGACGGCCGGTTTCGCGCGGTTGTCGGTCAGTTCCATCAACCGGCTGCCGCGCCCGCCCGCCAGAACAAAGGCCATCGTCCGGCTGGACAATCGGCTGTAGCGCATCTCCATCGTCAAATCCCCCCTCGTCAATCACACCCCGTCCGGCATCAGATAGAGCACGCTCAGCGGCGGCAGCGTCAATTCCGCCGAGGCGGGCAGCCCGTGATGCGGCCGGTCAAGCGCAAGAACGCCGCCAAGATTGCCGCGATTGCCGCCACCATAGGCAGACGCATCGGTATTCAGCACTTCGCGCCACCGCCCTGCCTGCGGCAGACCCAGCCTGACGCCTGTCCGCTCGACCGGGGTCAGGTTGCAGATAACCGCCACGGGCGGATCGCCGGGGGCGCCAAGGCGCAGCCAGGCATAGACCGAGATCTCGGCCGCATTCGCCTCGATCCAGCGGAACCCCTCGGCCTCGCAATCCTTGAGATGCAGCGCGGGCGTGGCGCGGTAAAGCGCGTTCAGGTCCCGCACCAGCCGTTGCACGCCCGCATGCCATTCCGCGCCCAGAACACCCCAATCCAGTTGCCCGGCATGGTTCCATTCCGCCCGCTGGGCGAATTCCTGCCCCATGAACAGCAGCTTCTTGCCCGGATGCCCCCACATGAAACCGTAATAGGCCCGCAGGTTGGCGAATTTCTCCCAATCGGTGCCGGGCATCTTCGACAGCATGCTGCCCTTGCCATGCACCACCTCGTCATGGCTGATCGGCAGGACGAAATTCTCGGAGAACGCGTAAAGCAGGCCGAAGGTCAGTTGGTGATGGTGATATTTCCGATGCACCGGCGCGCGCCCGAAATAGTCGAGCGTGTCGTTCATCCAGCCCATGTTCCACTTGTAGCCGAAGCCCAGCCCCCCGGCATCCACCGGCTGCGACACCCCGGGAAAGGAGGTGCTTTCCTCGGCCACGGTCAGGATGCCCGGCACCTCGCCATAGGCGAGGCTGTTCATCCGTTGCAGCATGGCGATGGCTTCAAGGTTCTCGCGCCCGTCATGGATGTTCGGGATCCATTCGCCGTCCTTGCGGGAATAATCGCGATACAGCATCGAGGCCACGGCATCCACGCGCAGCCCGTCGACGTGAAATTCCTCAAGCCAGTAGAGCGCGTTGGAGAACAGGAAATTGGCGACCTCTACACGGCCGAAATTGTAGATCAGCGTCTGCCAGTCGTGGTGGAACCCCTCGCGCGGGTCGGCATGTTCGTAAAGCGCGGTGCCGTCGAACCGGCCCAGCCCATGCGCATCGGTCGGGAAATGCGCGGGCACCCAGTCAAGGATCACGCCCAGCCCCTTGCGATGCGCCGCGTCGATCAGGTCGCGGAACTCGTGCGGGGGGCCGTGGCGGATGGTGGGCGCGAAAAGCCCGACCGGCTGGTAACCCCAGGAGCCGTCGAACGGGTGTTCGGACAGCGGCAGGAATTCCAGATGGGTAAAGCCCATGTCATGGGCGTAATCCACCAGTTCCTCGGCGGCCTCGCGATAGGAAAGCGGGCGGTTGCCCTCCTCGATCCTGCGCCGCCACGAGCCCAGATGCACCTCGTAAATCGAAATGGGGGCGGAACGGGCGTTGCGACCGGCGCGCCCCGCCATCCAGTCCCCGTCATGCCAGCCATAGCCAGCGATCTCGCGGACGACGCTGGCGGTGGCCGGCGGATGTTCGGAACCGAAGCCGACCGGGTCGGCCTTGAGCGGCAGGACCTGGCCCTCGGCCCCGAGGATCTCGTATTTGTAGACCTCGCCCTCGGCGATGCCGGGCAGGAAGATTTCCCACACCCCGGTCGCGCCACGGCGTCGCATCGGGTGGCGACGTCCGTCCCAGCCGTTGAACGGCCCCACGACCGACACCCGCCGGGCATTGGGCGCCCAGACCGCGAAATGCGTGCCCTCTGCGCCCTCACGCGTGCGGACATGGGCGCCCAGAACATGCCACAGCCGCCGGTGGGTGCCTTCGCCAAGCAGGAATTCGTCGATCTCTCCCAGAACGGGGCCAAAACGATAGGGGTCGTCGAATTCCCAGCTCTGACCCGCCCCGTCTGTCGCACGAAACCGGTAGGGGCCATTCTCCGGCACCACGCCGACGAACAGGTCGGGCGCCTCGGGATGACGCGCAAGCGGGTGGACGGCCTGCCCGATGCAGATCTCCAGCGAGGCGATGCCGGGATGAAATGCGGCCACGCAATCGCCATGCCGCCCCAGCACGGCAAAAGGGTCGTCATGGGTACCGGCCTGCAAGCGCCGCGCATCCTCGGGCGAGGGCAGAGGCGTGATATCGCTGGGCTCGGCGCGGGTCATGTCGGCAGCCTATGCCGCGCGCGGCGCGTTGCAAAGCATCCCGTCACGCCGGGTCAACCGGAACCGCCCTCCAGATATCGGCCATGTAGCCCCGGATCGTCCGGTCGGACGAGAACCAGCCGGTGCGTGCGGTGTTGCGCGCGGCCATGGGCCACCAGACCGCAGGGTCGGCAAAAGCCGCATCGACGCGGCGCTGGGCGTCCCAGTAGGCGGTGAAATCCGAGCAGACGAGGAAGTAGTCATGCCCCGTCAGGTTGCCGACGAAACCGCGATACCGGTGCCGGTCGCGCGGCGAAAAGACGCCCTGAGACACCGCCTTGAGCGCGCCGCCCAGCCGCTTGTCGGCCGTGATCGCCTGCCGGGCATGATCGGGCACGGCGCGGCGGGCAACGACCTCGTCGGTGGTCATGCCGAACAGGAAGAAATTCTTCTCACCCACCCGGTCGCGGATTTCCACGTTGGCACCGTCCAGCGTGCCGATGGTCGGCGCCCCGTTCAGCGCGAATTTCATGTTGCCGGTGCCCGACGCCTCCTTGCCCGCGGTCGAGATCTGTTCGGACAGGTCCGAGGCCGGGATCAGCCGCTCGGCAAGGCTGACATTGTAGTTCGGCAGGAACACGACCTTGAGGAACCGGTTGGTCTCGGGGTCGGCATTGACCACCGCGGCGACATCGTTGATCAGCCGGATGATCTCCTTGGCGAAGACATAGCCGGGCGCGGCCTTGCCGGCAAAGATCTTGACCCGCGGCACCCAGTTCCCGTTCGGGTTCGCCTTGATCTCCTGCCAGAGCGCAATGGTTTCCAGGATGTTCAGATGCTGGCGCTTGTATTCGTGGATGCGCTTTATCTGCACATCGAACAGCGCCTCGGGATCGATCTGCACACCGTGCTCGGCCGCCATCCAGCCCGCCAGATCCGCCTTGTTCGCCCGCTTGGCCCCAGCATAGGCGTCAAGGAAAGCCGCATCGTCAAGCTGCGGTTCAAGCTCGCAGAGCCGTTCCAGATCGCAGACCCAGCCCTCGCCGATGGTGTCGGTGATCAACCGGCTCAGCCGCGGATTGGCCGAGAACAGCCAGCGGCGCGGGGTGACGCCGTTGGTCTGGTTCACGATCCGGTCGGGATGCAGGCGGTGCAGTTCCTCGAAAACCGTCTGCTTCATCAGGCCGGTATGCAGCGCCGAGACACCATTGACCTTGTGTGCCATGACGAAGGCCAACTCGCCCATCCGCACCTCGCCCTCCTGCACCAGCGCAACCTTGCGGTCCGGGTTCTCGGCGGCATGCGCCGCGTCGATCCGTTCGATCAATTGCATGTGGCGCGGCAAAAGGCGGGTCATCAGATCCTCGGACCAGCGTTCCAGCGCCTCGGGCAACAGCGTGTGGTTGGTATAGGACAGACAGCCGCGCGCAGTCTCGATCGCCTGATCCAGCGCCATCCCGCGCTCGTCATGCAAAAGCCGCACCAGTTCCGGCCCGGCAATCGCGGGATGCGTGTCGTTCAACTGGATCGCCGCCTTTTTCGGCAGATCGGCCAGCGCACCGCCCTCGGCCTCGAACCGGCGCAGGATGTCCCGAAGGCTGGCGGCGGTGAAGAAATATTCCTGCTTCAGCCGCAATTCCTTGCCCCGCTCGGTCGTGTCGTCGGGATAAAGGACGCGGCTGATCGTGCGCGCCAGCGCCTCGGGTTCGGCCGCGGCGGCATAATCGCCCCGGTTGAACCGGTCGAGATCAAAGCCATGCAGGGGCTCGGCCGACCAAAGCCGCAGCGCATTGGCCCATTTCCCCTGCCAGCCGATCATCGGCGTGTCATAGGCCTGCGCCATCACCGCCTCGGCGCCATGCCAGACCGGCCTGCCCCCCTCCTCGACCACCTCGCCGCCAAAGCACAGCCGCAGCCGCACATCGCGGCGCCGGAATTCCCACGCATGGACCTGCGTCAGCCAGTCCTCAGGCTCCTCGACCTGCCGCCCCTCGACAAAGCTCTGACGGAACAGCCCATGCTCGTAGCGGATGCCATAGCCGAAGGCCGGAACGCCCAGCGTGGCCAGCGATTCCATGAAACACGCCGCCAGCCGCCCCAGACCGCCATTGCCCAGCGCGGCATCGGGCTCGTCCGCGATCACCTCGTCGGCGGACAGCCCAAGCGAGGCAAGCGCCGCGCGCACCTCGTCCTCGAGCCGCAGATTGATGATCGCGTCTTCCAGCAGGCGGCCGATCAGGAATTCCATCGACAGGTAATAGACCCGCTTCGCCCCTGCCCTTCGTTCCGCCCGCGCAGAGGTATGCCAAGCATCCACCAGCCGATCGCGAACCGCCAGCGAAAGCGCGATGCGCCAGTCGCTGAGCGTGGCGTTCTGCGGATCCATGCCCAGCGAATAAATCAGATGCTTGGGGATGCCGTGACGGAAACCGGAATCGGTCATTGAGCACATCCAGGAAGTTGGGGGGCGAAACACTCAGTCGCGAAGATAAGGGCGTGGAATCGCGTCGGCTTCAAGGGCACATGACCACGGAAACCGCATCTGCGGCATGCGGTGGCATTCGGGACGCGAACCCGCTCAACTTATCGGCAAAGTCCCTAACTGTCCGGGATGATCCGACCGCGAAGAGCCTTGACCTCGCCACGTTCCTTCTTGGTCTTCACGCGCCGACGCTTCGCCCCCAGGCTGGGCCGTGTCGGCAACCGGCGTTTCGGAGGGTCCAATGCCTTGCGGATCAGATCGGCCAGCCGCTCGCGGGCAATCTCGCGGTTGCGCGCCTGGCTGCGGGTCTCTTCCACCCGGATCAGCACAGCACCCTCCAGCGTCCAGCGCCGCCCGGCCAGCCGCTTCAGCCGCGCCTTGACCGGATCGGGCAGGTTCGGCGAACGTGCCGCCTCGAAGCGCAGATCGACCGCGGTCGAGACCTTGTTCACGTTCTGCCCGCCCGGCCCGGAGGAACGGGAAAAGACCTCGGTCAGTTCCCAATCCTCGATCTCGATCTCGTCGGTGATGCGCAGCATGCGGCAAGAGTGGGGCAGATCCCCGGAATTGGAAAGGGCCGCCCTTGCAGGCGGCCCCGAGAGTCAAGGAGATGGGCCGGTTAGAGCGACAGGCCCAACCGGAAGCGTCCGGCCTTCGGGGCTGCCCTCAGGCCACGGCCCTCCCGACTGTTCCAACACCTCTCTCCAATCTCACTCTAGACACTGGACCACCTCCTTTCTGCTGTTGCCGTCGAGACCAGCCTGCCACAGATTTGGTGTATGTCCAGTTAATTCACGCAACCTGTGCCGTCAGCCGCCCAACAATAAGGCGGAACGGGACCAATGCGATCAAGGCGAGGGCAAGTTTGACAGCCCAATCCGCCACCGCAAGCGACATCCAGAGCGGAACGACTGGCCCAAGCCCCAGCAGCGGCAGCGCCTCGTTCGCCCAGCCGACATCGTTCGCGGGCTCGATCACGCTCAGCCAGGCCGAGAAGGCGATTGTGAAGAACAGCGCCGTGTCCACGGTCGAGCCGATCAGCGTCGAGGCCAGCGGCGCACGCCACCAGCGCCCCTCGCGCAGCCGGTCGAACACCGCCACGTCCAGAAGTTGCGCGGTCAGGAAGGCCAGCCCCGAGCCCAGCGCGATGCGCAGCGTCACCAGCGGGCCGAACTCGCCGGTGATCTGGGTGCCGACAAACGAACAGGCCACCCCCACGACGAATCCCGTGAACACCACGCGCCGCGCCGCCGCCACCCCGTAGACGCGGTTCATCACATCGGTGACAAGGAAAGCCAGCGGATAGGTGAACGCACCCCAGGTCAGCCATTGGCCGAACAGGAATTGCACGAGGATGTTCGAGGCCACCACGATGGCGGCCATGGCAAGGATGCCGGGAAGCAGGCGGGTCATTGGCATGTGTTCCGTTTTGGCAAGGTCGCGGAGACTTGGCCCGCCGGTCTGCGGCGGACGCGGTTTCCTAGCCCTCTTCCGGCGCGCTGACAATCCGGTATTCGACGATCTCGTTGCGCTGCAGGGCAAGGCCGTTGTCGTCGGTCACCATCGTCAGCCGGATCGCACCCGCGTCGTCCTGCCAGACCGAGATCCCCTCGAGATTGCCGTGCAGCCCGACCGGGGTTTCCAGCAACACCGTCTCGTCGCGCGGTCCGTCCGGTCCGAACTCGAAACGGCGTACCCGGCTGCGGAATCCGATGGGCGGCACGAAGTCCCGTTCTAGGAGATAGAACAACCCATCGGGTCCGAAATCGGCACCGACCGGTTTGAACCGTCCCCGCACAGGCAGGCTGAAGGCCCGGGACCATTGGCTTCTGACGTAGTGACCGGCCCGGCTGCCATCTGCCCTGATCCGCGTTGGCGGCAGCGGAAAGCGATAGACCGGCACGCCCTCCACATCGACAAGCTCCTCTGGCAGGGCATAAAGCGCACCGTCAGGCCCCAGCGCCAGCGCCTCGATCCCGGCATTCGGCCGCAACTGGTCGACATCCGGCAAGTCGGGCATCCAGGCCGCGGACCCCTTGATGTCGCGCCAGACCCGGACCCTGTGATAGACCTCGAACGAGACGAAGATCCGCCCGTCGGGTGCGACCGCCAGCCCCTCGGCGTCGCGCTCGTGGTTCCGCGTGCGATGGCCCTGCATATTCAGCATGTGAATCCGGGTCCGATCCGGATCGAATGCCACCGGTCGGCCGTCCTCGCGGGCGATGCGGCCGGTCAGGAACCAGCCTCGGTCCGAGATTGCGATGAACCGCTCGCCGTCCGGCGAAAGGTCGATCCCCGACAGACCGTGAAACTCGGCAGCCTTGGGGATGGGAAGGGTTGCCAAATGCAACGCCTGATCCGCCGCCGCCTGCGCCGCAATGCCCAGCGCGAGCAGCAGCGCCAGGCTCAGTTCGCGGCCAGAACGTTTCGGCACTGGGCGGGCAGGTCGGCCAAGGTGAATTCCCGCGGATGCCGCTCTTTCGGCGCGGGGGGCGGTTTCGTGCCGGGGCGCACCTTGGGCGGGTCGAGATACTCTGTCACCCACCATGTCAGCGTCTCGTCGCACCCGTTCCCGCCCCTGGACAGGTCCGCGACCGTGGGGCGCTGGGCTTCGCAATGCCGATCCCCCGCGGGACATTTCAGGCGGACATGGAAATGGGTGTCATGCCCGTATAGCGGCCGGATCTTCTGGAGCCATGGGGTATCGGCCCGGGTGGCGGTCTTGCACAGCTCGATCTTGACGGGGGGCGTCACGAAGATGCGGTCCACCGCCGGATCCATCGCCGCGGCCCGCAGGATCGCGGCATGTGCGCGGGTATAGTTGCCGCTGACCCTGCGCTGATCCTGGCTGCGCACCGAGATCGAGGATATCTTCTCGCGCTCGGCCCGGCTCAGGTTCAGTCGCTGGGGCGGCAGCATCCAGATGTCGATATCCAGCCCGATCTGGTGCGAGGAATGGCCCGATGTCATCGGCCCCCCGCGCGGCTGGCTGATATCGCCGATATAGAGCCCGGGCCAGCCATGGCGCGTGACCTCGGCGCTGAACCGGCGGACAAAGGCGATGGCGTCGGGATGGCCCCAGTTGCGGTTGCGCGACAGCCGCATCGCCTGCCATGTGGGCCCGGTCTCGGGCAGTTCGACCAGCCCGGCCGCACAGCCCCGCGCATAGCTGCCGATCGCGGCGGGCTGCTGCGCCGAAGGGCGCGCCTTTGCGCCGAACAGCGCGCTTGCAGTGGGCTCGGCTGCGGCCGGGGCTGCCAGACCCAGCCCCAGGATCAGCCCGGTCAGGATGCGTGCCATCTGTCCTCCCGTTCGCCATCTGCCCGCACGAAGACTAGCAGACCAAGGCCGATCAGGAAAAGCACAACCAGGGGTGTAATGCCCGCCTGCTGGCTTCCGGTCAGATCCGTCGTGATCCCGATGGCCAGCGGCGCGACAAAGGCCGTCGCCTTGCCCGCCAGCGCGTAAAGGCCGAAGGACTCGGTCATGCGGGCCGGATTCGCCTGAAGAACCATCATCGTGCGGCTGGCCGTCTGCAAGGCCCCGCCCGCGGCCCCGATGATCGCCCCCAGAACATAGAAGGCGATGTCGGGCAGGTTCGAGCCGGGCGGCACGGCAATGCCGAAGACGCTCTCGCGCGAGATCAGAATCACCCCGATCGCGACCAGCGTCAGCAGGATCACGTTGAAACCGATCACGGGTTTCGGGCCGAAGCGTTGATCGGCAACGCCCGCCACCCACGAAAACACCGCCGCCGAGATCACGGCCAGGATGCCGAAGATCCCGACATCGACCACCGACCAGCCCAGCACACCCGCCGCATAGATGCCGCCAAAGACATAGATGCCGTTCAGCGCGTCGCGATAGAACATAGACGAACCCAGATAGGCCAGAAGGCTGGGCGTGCGTGGCAGGTGCATCAGCGTCCTGCGCAACTCGGGCAGGCAGCTGGCCAGCGATTCGCGCAGCGTGGCCACAGGCGGCGTGCGCGGCACCCGGACCCACAGGAAGAACGGCACCATGAACAGGGCATACCACAGCGCCACGAACGGCCCGACAAAGCGCGTGCCCTCGCGCGTCTCGGGATCAAGCCCCAGGATGGGCGCCTGCCCCAGCAGCGTCCTGCCCTCGGCATTCTCGGCGAACAGCGCCAGCATCGCGACCAGCGCAAGCAGCCCGCCGACATAGCCGAACGCCCAGCCGGTGCCCGAGATGCGGCCAAGCTGCTTGCGCGGCCCCAGATCGGGCAGCAACGCGTTGGTGAAGATCGTCGCGAACTCCATCCCCACCAGGCCAAGACCGAACAGGAACAGGATCAGGGGCAGGCTGAACGTTTCGGGATGGGCCAACCACAGCCCCCCCGCGCCCAGGACATAACAGGCCGAGAACAGCACGATCCATGCCATCCGGTGCCCGCTCTTGTCGGCGACCGCGCCCAGGATCGGGGCCAGCACCGCGATCACGATGCCCGCCGCGCCGACGCCATAGCCCCAGGCCGCCTGTGCCGCGCTGCCGTCGCCCAGCAATTCCTTGACATAGGGCGCAAAGATGAAGGTCAGCAGCAGCGTCGCATAGGGCTGCGACGCCCAGTCGAAGAACCACCAGCCCCAGATCCGCCGCCTTGCCGCGCCATCCATCCTGCCTGCCCCCGTCCTGCGGTTTTGCCCATATGACAGGGGAATTTACGCTGGTGCAACTCTGCTGTGGGTTGCCTCAGTCCGCCATCGGCGGCCAGGGGCGGTGCGCCTCGGCGGTGATCCACTCGGCCACCCAGCCCGGCAGCGGCGGCGAGGCGGTCGCCCGCCCCATCGCCTCCATCACGCGCGCGGGCGCCACGATGCCGTTCGCATCCGTCACGGCCGAGCGGTAAAGCGCGTGATTGCAACACTCCTCGCCGCGCCACATGCCCTGTTCGATATAGATGAACCGCGCATCCCAGCCGACGCAGCGGCTGCGGATCTGGAAGCGGTCGAAGATCCGGACGCGCCGCCGGTAGCGCACCGTCACCCCCGCCATGGTCAGCCCCCAGCCCTGTTCCCGCAGCGCCCCGATCAGCCCCACCCGTTTCGCCAGCGGCAGCCGCCCCAGATCCAGCAGCGTCAGCGTGCGCCCGTTGTTCAACTCCATCCACAGGTCCAGATCCCAGGGCCAGCACATGTGATGCGAGACATGGGTGCCCGTCAGCGGCAGCGGCGCGGCGTTGCGGTGGACGTGGAATTCCTTGGCAAGACGCAGGAAAGGATACATCGGCAGGCTCCGGTCGGGCGGGGGTTGCCTCGCGCGGCGGGCGCCGGGCGTCAAGGGAAAACGCGGCGTCATGGCGGTTGCGCCGGGCGCCCGCCCGGATTACCTGTCGGAAAACCCGATCCGGAAGGCCCTGACATGGTGATGGCGATCTTTGCGTTGTTGAAACTGATCCTGGACGTCGTGTTCTTCATCATGATCGTCCACATCATCCTCAGCTGGCTGATCTCGTTTCAGGTGCTCAACACGCGCCAGCCGGTGGTGATGCAGATCTGGGACGGGCTGTCGCGCCTGCTTGAACCGGTCTATGGCCCGATCCGGCGGATCCTGCCCAATACCGGCGCGCTCGACCTGTCGCCGCTGGTCGTCTTCGTGATCGTGATCGCGCTGCGCGACATCCTTCTGCCCACGCTCGCCTCGGCCTTCTATTAAGGCCGCGCCGCGCCCTTGGGCTTGTCCCGGCCGCCCCGCTATGGGAAGGTCGGGCAAAACCGAGCGGTAATCCGAGCATCCCAAGGGGACAATGGCCTCAGCCCACGACCTTCTGTCGTCCGTGTTCGGATTCGACGCCTTCCGGCCGGGCCAGCAAGAGATCGTGGCCGCCGTCGCGGCGGGGCGGAACACGCTGGCGATCATGCCGACCGGCGGGGGCAAGTCGCTCTGCTTCCAGTTGCCCGCGCTGCTGCGCGAGGGTGTGACGGTCGTCATCTCGCCGCTGATCGCGCTGATGCGCGACCAGGTGCGCGGGCTGGCCGAGGCGGGCGTGGCCGCGGGCGCGCTGACCTCCGGCAATACCGAGGACGAAACCCGCGAGGTCTTCGCCGCGCTGGATGCCGGGGCGCTGAAGCTTCTCTACATGGCGCCCGAGCGGCTGGCCTCGGTCGGCACGGTCAACCTGTTGCGCCGCATCGGCGTCGGCCTGATCGCGGTGGACGAGGCGCATTGCGTCAGCCAGTGGGGCCATGATTTCCGCCCCGACTACCTGCGCATCGGCGAGTTGCGCCGCGCGCTGGGCGTGCCGCTGGCCGCCTTTACCGCGACGGCGGATGCCGAAACCCGCGACGAGATCGTGGCCCGGCTGTTCGACGGGGTCGCGCCGCAAACCTTCCTGCGCGGCTTCGACCGGCCGAACATCCACCTTGCCTTTGCCCCCAAGGACCAGCCGCGCCGCCAGATCCTGGCCTTTGCCGCCGCCCGCCGCGGCCAGTCGGGCATCGTCTATTGCGCGACCCGCGCCAAGACCGAAAGCCTGGCCGCCGCGCTGGCGCAGGCGGGGCATGCCGCCTGCGCCTATCACGGCGGGATGGAGGCCGGGCCGCGCCGGGATGTCGAGGCGCGGTTCCAGACCGAGGACGGGCTGATCGTGGTGGCCACCGTCGCCTTCGGCATGGGTATCGACAAGCCCGATATCCGCTGGGTGGCCCATGCCGACCTGCCGAAATCCATCGAATCCTACTACCAGGAAATCGGCCGCGCGGGCCGCGACGGCGCCCCGGCCGAGACGCTGACGCTGTATGGCGCCGACGACATCCGCCTGCGCCGCACCCAGATCGACGAAAGCCCCGCGCCGCCCGAACGCCGCGCCGCCGATCACGCCCGGCTGAACGCGCTTCTGGGTCTGGCCGAGGCACCGTTCTGCCGCCGCCAGACGCTGCTGCGCTATTTCGGCGAGGCCGCGCTTGAACCCTGCGGCCATTGCGACCTCTGCGACAGCCCGCCCGAGCGGTTCGACGCCACCGAGGCCGTGCGCAAGGCGCTGTCGGCGATGCTGCGCACGGGCGAAAGCTTCGGCACCCAGCACCTGGTCGACATCCTGACAGGGACCGCAACCGACAAGATCCGCACCCGCGGACATGACCGGCTGCCCACCTTCGGCGTGGGGCGCGAGTTCGACCGGCGCGGCTGGCAGGCGGTGTTCCGCCAGATGATGGGCCGCGATCTGGTCCGCCCCGATCCCGACCGCCACGGCGCGCTGCGCATGATGGACGCCGCCCGCCCGATCCTGAAGGGCGAGGCCGCGATCGAGCTGCGCCGCGACACCATCGCCGCCGAGAAGTCGCGCCCCGTGGTCAAGGCGCTGGTCTCCGACGAGGACGCGCCGCTTCTGTCCGCGCTCAAGGCCAAGCGCCGCGCGCTGGCCGAGGCCGCAGGCGTGCCCGCCTATATCATCTTCACCGACCGCACCCTGATCGAGATGGCCGAGAAACGCCCCGAAACGCTGGACGCGATGGCGCGGATCGGCGGCGTGGGAGCAACCAAGCTCGACCGCTACGGCGCGGCATTCCTTGAGGTGATCGCCGGGGCGGCCGAACGGCCCCATCCGGCACGGCTGCGGCTGGCGGGGCGCGAAGCGGGCGAAATCTTCGACCGGCTGATGGAGGTTCAGCGCGATCTGAGCCGCGGCGCGGACGGCACCGGGAAATTCCTGTCCTGCCCCCACACCACGCTGCGCCACATCGCCGAACGCCGCCCCGCCAGCATCGAGGACATGGCCCGCCTGCCCGGCATGGGACCGGCCAAGGCCGACCGCTTCGGCCCCGCCTTCCTTCAGGTGCTGGCCGGGGAGTAAGGCTGGACGGCACGGGCCCGTCTGCTATCTGTGCTGCCGGTTTCGGAAAAGGCTTCTCATGCTCGTCGTCATATCGCCCGCGAAACGGCTGGACCCTGCGCCGGTCGGGGGCATCAACCCCACGGCGCCCGCCTTTCAGGAGGACGCGGTGCATCTGGCCGCTGTTGCATCTGCGCTGAGCCCGGCGGAGCTGACGAAACTGATGCATATCAGCGACAAGCTCGCGCGCCTGAACGCCGACCGTTTCCGCGATTTCGCCGCCGCGCCCGCGCCCGAAGCGGTCAAGCCTGCTGTTCTGCTGTTCGCGGGCGATACCTATGCGGGGTTCGAGGCCGCCTCGCTGGACGCGGACGATCTGCGCTTTGCCCAGGACCGGCTGCGCATCCTGTCGGGGCTTTACGGTCTGTTGCGCCCGCTTGATGCGATCCAGCCGCACCGGCTGGAAATGGGCAGCCGGCTCAGGACCGACAGGGGCGAAACCCTCTATGCCTATTGGGGCCACCGGCTGGCCCGCGCCTTGAACGAGGCCGCGCAGGTGGCGGGCACCGACATTCTGGTGAACTGCGCCAGCCAGGAATATTTCGGCGCGGTCGATCCAGCGGCGCTGCGCCTGCGGGTCATCACGCCCGTCTTCCTCGAGGACCGGCCGGGCGGGCCGAAGATCGTCAGCTTCTTCGCCAAGAAGGCCCGCGGCGCGATGGCCCGCTTCATCGTCGAACGGCGGCTGACCGATCCCGAGGCACTCCTGGAATTCGACACGGGCGGCTATCGCCACATCCCCGATCTGTCCGAACCGTATCGCCCCGTCTTCCTGCGCGGCGGCGCCGAGGACTGACGCGTCGGCCGGTCAGATCGCGCGCAGCCGCGGCAAGGTCTCCGGCTCGTCGCCCGGAACGGAACCGGCGGGATCGAGCGGCGCGCAATCTGCGGGGTGATGCGCCGTGATCGCGGCAAGGATGTCACTCTTGCGCAACGGCTTGGTCAGGCACGCATCGAGCCCGGCGGCCAGGATATCCTCGGCATCGCCCTTAAGCGCATGCGCGGTCAGCGCGACGATGGGCACGGGCAGATCGCCGTTCTCGGCCTCGATCCGGCGGATCCTGCCGGTAGCCTCCTTGCCGTCGCATTCGGGCATGGAGATATCCATGAGGATCAGATCAGGCCGCGACTCGCGAAAGGCGGCCACCGCCTCGTGGCCGTTGGTGGCAAAGCGTATCTCGACATTCAGCCCCGCGACCATCTTGCCCAGCACCAGCCGGTTCGTCCGGTTGTCCTCGGCCGCGAGGACGCGCATCGGGCGGGACACTGGCGCAGGCCTGCGCCCGGCCACGCACTGCACCGAGGGCGCCAGAGTCGAGATCGCCTCGTAAAGCGCCCGGCGCAGCACCGGCTTCTGAAGCACGAGATCGACGCCGGACTCGGCATTCTCGCCGGTTTGGCCCAGGCAGGCCGGGTTCGAGGTCAGCATCAGGATCGGCCCGGCATGGCCCGACTTGCGCAGCGCGCGGGCAAAGGCATAGCCGTCCATTCCTGGCATCCGGTGATCGGTAATGATCAGATCTGCCGCTGCAGCTGCGCCCAGAGCAGATTCTGCCGTTACATGGCAGGTCACGTCCAGACCGAGTTGCGACATCTGCCGCTCCAAGATCGTGCGGTTCACTTCCTGATCGTCCACCACAAGGACATGACGCACCTCGGCCGTTTCTGGCGCGGGCAGCACTTCGTTCGGTTCGGCGACGGGCAGCGGCAGACGGAAACCGAAGCACGAGCCCTCACCCTTTTCCGACTCCAGCCACACCTCCCCGCCCATCATCTCGATCAAGCGCCTTGTGATCGCCAGCCCCAGCCCGGTGCCCTCGAACTTGCGATTCTGCTGGTCCTCGACCTGGTTGAACTCGCCGAATATATGTTCCTGCATGTCCAGGGCGATACCGATACCGGTGTCCTCAACCGTGACATGAACATGCTGAAGGGCGTCCTCCCCCTCCTCGAAGCCGACGACCCGAATGAGGACATGGCCCGCTTCGGTGAACTTGATCGCGTTTCCAACGAGATTGGTCAGCACCTGCCGGATGCGTCCGCGATCGCCGATGAAGCGTGTGGGCAGGAAGATGTCGTAGTCGATCAGGACATCGAGATGCTTGTCGCGCGCGGGAGCCTGCAACAGCATGACGATCTCGTAAATCGTGCGTTCCAGATCGAAGGGCTCGGGATGCAGTTGCAGCTTGTCGGCCTCGATCTTGGAATAGTCCAGCACATCGTTCAGCAGGCTCAGAAGCGCCTCGCCGGATTCCCGGATCGTCTGCGCGTAAAGCCGCTGTTCCTCGGAAAGCTCCGTCTCGCACAACAGTTCCGCCATGCCGACCACGCCGTTCATCGGCGTGCGCAGCTCGTGGCTCATGTTGGCGAGGAAAGCGGACTTGGCGCGGTTGGCGGCCTCGGCGGCGACGCGGGCGCGGTCCAGCGCCTCTTGCTGGCGCTTCTGCTCGGTGATGTCGACGCGCAGCCCGACCAGCCCGCCATCGGGGGTGCGTTCCTCGAGGATGCGCAGCCAGCGGCCATCGTCCAGGCGCTGCTCGATCATGCCTTCGGGGCGCTGGTGGCGATTCATCCGCTCGGTCAGCCAGTCCTCCTCGCGGCCCTGTGCCTCGGGATACTGGCCGTATTCCAGCCCGTAGCGCAGGATGTCCTCGAACCTTGTACCGGGCTCCATGACAGGGGCGCTCTGCGCGTAGAACTCGCGATAGCGGTCGTTGCACATCACCAGCCGATCGTCATGGTCATACAGCACGAAGCCGTCGGGGATCGCCTCGACCGCGGCCCACATGCGCATCATTTCGGTGATGTTCATCGACAGGCACACCATATCCCCCGAGGGCGTGCGCCGGTCCACCAGCTTGATGTAGTCGCCGCTCCACAGCCGGATCACACGGGTCGGCACCGGGTTCTGATGCCAACGCGCCAGGAACTCCTCGATCCAGCCCGGCGGGTCTTGCTCGCCGATATCGACGATCCCTTCCTCGACGCCCAGGCGCACGATCTCGTCATATCGCACGCCGGGCGCCACCGCTTCCAGCCCGTCGAAGACCGACAGATAGGCGCGGTTGGCGATCACCAGCCGG
This sequence comes from Rhodovulum steppense, assembly GCF_004339675.1. Taxonomy (GTDB): domain Bacteria; phylum Pseudomonadota; class Alphaproteobacteria; order Rhodobacterales; family Rhodobacteraceae; genus Rhodovulum; species Rhodovulum steppense. The sequence goes on along the minus strand of NZ_SLVM01000002.1, from coordinate 165,468 downwards.
TCCTGGGCATCGAACAGCGCAAAGCCGTCCTTGACGGTTTCCAGCGAATCCCAGAGTCGCTGCTTCACGACATCGGCCTCGAGCGAGACCTCGGCAAGTTCGGTCAGGACCTGGGTGTTCTGGCCGCGCAGATCCTCGGCGGTCTGGCGCGTCTCCGTGATTTCTTCGGAAAGGTGGAGCGCATGCTTGGACAGCCGACGGTTCGCCTCGAACAGCTCGCGGCTTTTCTGGTCGAGCAGGCGTTCGGCGGCAAGGCGCTTGCGCCGCTCGGTCGCCAGTCTCTCGGTCATGTCCATGCGCGGAGTCTCCACGGGGTTTCGCGCAGTCTGGTCGGATCAGGGTGAACAGCCGATTAACGCCCGCGGAGGAATCGTTTCCATACGCGGCAAGCCCGTGCCAGCATCCTGCGGCGATGCGAATTGCAGAAGGAGACCGCGATGCGCCGGTTTGTCGCCCTTTTCTGTCTGATCTTCCTTGCCCTTCCCGCGCTGGCCCAGCCCATGCCCGGCCCGGTTCCCGAAACGCGGCTGGCGATCTCGCGCGATGTGGATTTCCCCGGCGACGATCTGCGCAACCTGTTCGATTCGGATTTCGAGGCCTGCGCGCGGGCCTGCCTGACCGATCCCGCCTGCACGGCGCTGACCTTCAACACCCGCTCGAATGCCTGTTTTCCCAAGGCGGCCGCCAATGCCAGCGTGCCCTATCAGGGGGCCCTGTCGGCCCGCGTGCTGCGCACCGATCCGACGGTTCTGGACGGCGTGGCCGCGCGGGTGGCCGAACTGGATTTCCTGCGGCCCGAGGATCTGTCAGCCGCACGAACCGCGGCCGAGGCCCTGTCGCGGCGCCATCATGTGAATGAACGACCGCTGGAAAACTGGCTTCAGGCCGCCACCGAGGCGCGCGCCGCAGGCCAGATCGCCGAGGCGCTGGGCTTTACCGGCGCGGCGCTGGTGCTGGCCGATACCGGCGCGCTCTGGGCCGAATATGCCAGCCTCACGCTCGCCCAGCCCATCCAGAACGCCGAGGCGCGGCGCAACGCGCAGACCCGCGCGCTGTCGGCCGCGATCAACGCCCATCTGCGCAGCGCCGCCCCAGCGACGCGCGCGCAGGCGCTGGTCGTGATGGCCGAGGCGCTGGAGGCCGTGGACCGCGGGCGCGAAACGGTTCCGGCGCTGCGGCTGGCCCAGGCGCTGGCCCCGCGCGAGGACATCGCCGAACGGCTGGACGCGGCGATCGCGAAGCACGGTTTCCGCGTGGTCGAGACCGATGTGGAAAGCGACGCGCCCAGCCCGCGCATCTGCACCCGCTTTTCCGAACCGCTCGCCCGCGGCGCCGATTTCGCGCCCTTCGTGCAGCTTCCGCAGTCCGGGCTTGCCGTCACGGCCGAGGATGACCGGCTCTGCGTCGCGGGCCTGCGCCATGGCGAAAGCTACCGGCTGACGCTGCGCCCGGGCCTGCCCGCCCAAAGCGGCGAGGTTCTGGCCCGCCCCGTGGAACTGACCCAGTATGTTCGCGACCGCCGCCCTTCGGTCCGCTTCCCCGGCCGCGCCTATGTGCTGCCCCGCACGGGCGAGGCGGCGCTGCCCGTGGTCACCGTGAACACCGACCGGCTGGACTTGCGGCTGCACCGGATGTCCGACCGCAACCTGCTGCGCGCGATCCAGGACGGCTATTTCGGCCGCCCGCTTTCGCCCTGGCAGGAGGATGCGTTCTCGGCCGACATGGCCGAACAGGTCTGGACCGGCACCGGCGAGGTGGGGATGGAGTTGAACCGCGATGTCACCACGCGCCTGCCGCTGGCCGAGGCCATCGCCGGGCTGCCCGCGGGCATCTATGCGCTGCACGCGGCGATCCCGGGGGCCGATCCCTATGACCGTCCGGCCGCCACGCAATGGTTCGTGCTGTCCGATCTGGGGCTGGCCACGATGGCGGGAACGGACGGGCTGCATGTCTTCGTCCGGTCGCTGGCAAGCGCCAAGCCCAAGGCGGGGGTCACGGTGTCGCTGATGTCGCGCGCGAACCGTGTCCTGGGAACGGCGCAGACCGACGCGGCAGGCCATGCGCAATTCCCGGCGGGACTGATGCGCGGGCAGGCCGGGGCGGCGCCCGCGCTGGTGACCGTGCAGGAGGGCGAGGGCGATCTGGCCTTCCTGTCGCTGACCGAGCCCGAATTCGACCTGTCCGACCGCGGCGTAGAGGGGCGCCCGCCCGCGCCGCCCATAGACGTCTTCCTGACGACCGAGCGCGGCGCCTATCGCGCGGGCGAAACCGTGCGCGCCACCGCATTGGCCCGCGACGGGCGGGCCGAGGCGGTCGAGGGGCTGCCGCTGACCGCGATCCTGACCCGGCCCGACGGGGTGGAACACACCCGCGCGCTGTCGTCGGGCGGCGTGGCGGGCGGGCATGTCTTTGCGCTTGGCATCGCGGCGACCGCCCCGCGCGGCACCTGGACGCTGGCAGTTCATGCCGAGCCCGACGCGCCGCCGCTGGCCACGCACAAGCTGCTGGTCGAGGATTTCCTGCCCGAGCGGATCGACTTCGAGCTGTCGCTGGCCGAGGGGCCGCTGCGCCTGTCGGACCGGCCGGTTCTGGGCATCGCGGCGCGCTATCTTTTCGGCGCGGTGGGGGCCGATCTGGCCATCGAGGGCGAGGTGCGGCTGGCGGCGGTGGACAGCCTGCCCGCCCATCCCGGTTTCCGCTTCGGCCGCCATGACAGCCGCATCGCGCCGCAGCTTGCCGTGATCGAGAACGCGCCCCGCACCGATGCCGGGGGCCGCGCCGCCCTGCCGCTGGCCTTTCCCGGGATCGAGGCAGAGGGCAAGCCGCTGGAGGCCGAGATCGTGGTGCGGCTGGCCGAGGGCTCGGCCCGCCCGGTCGAACGCCGCCTGACCCGCGCCCTGGCGCCCGACGCCCCGCTGATCGGCATCAGGCCGCTTTTCGACGGCGTCGTGGGCGAGGGGACAGAGGCCGGGTTCGAGTTGCTCGGCCTCGGCCCGGACGGGGAACCGCAGGAGATGCGCATCGACTGGGCGCTGAACCGGGTCGAGACCCGCTATCAATGGTATCAAATGCATGGCGACTGGGCGTGGGAGCCGGTGACCACCCGCAGCCGCGTCACCAGCGGCGCGGCGGTGCTGGCAGGCGGGCGGCTCTCGCTGGATCTCCCGGTCCAGTGGGGCCGCTACGAACTGGTCGTCACGCGCGCGGACGCCCCCTTTGCCAAAACGTCGGTAGCGTTCGACGCTGGCTGGTATGCCCCCGCCGACACCAGCCGAACCCCCGACATGCTTGAGGTCGCGCTGGACAAACCGGCCTATGCCCCGGGCGAGACCGCGACGCTGAGGATCGTGCCGCGCGCGCCGGGCAAGGGGCTGGTCACGGTCATGTCGAACCGGCTGATCCACATGCAGCCCGTCGATCTGGTCGCGGGCGAAAATACCGTTGCCCTGCCCGTGACGGACGAGTGGGGGGCAGGGGCCTATGTCGCGGCGACGCTGATCCGGCCAATGGACGCCGAGGCAGGCCAGAACCCTGCCCGGGCGCTGGGTCTGGCCCATGCCACGGTCGATCCCGGCCCACGGCGGTTGCGCGCGGGCTTCGAAATGGCAGCCGAGGCCCAGCCCCGCGCGCCGCTGGATGTCGCGCTGAAAGTCGAGGGCATCCAGCCGGGCGAAACCGCCCATGCCACGATTGCCGCCGTCGATCTGGGCATCCTGAACCTGACGGGCTTTGCCAGCCCCGATCCCGATGGCCATTATTTCGGCCAGCGGCGGCTGGGGATGGGCCTGCGCGATGTCTATGGCCGCCTGATCGACGGGATGAGCGGCGAGATGGGCCGCGTCCGCTCGGGAGGTGATGCGGGGGCTGGTCTGCGGATGCAGGCGCCGCCGCCGACCGAGGATCTGGTCGCGCTGTTCGAGGGGCCGGTTCAGGTGGGGCCGGACGGGTATGCCCGCGCCCGCTTCGATCTGCCCGCCTTCAATGGCACCGTGCGGCTGATGGCGGTGGTGTGGTCGAAGACCGGGCTGGGGCAGGCCGAGGCCGATATCCTTGTGCGCGATCCGGTCGTGGTGACCGCCAGCCTGCCGCGCTTCCTCGCCCCCGGCGACCGTAGCCGGTTACTGCTGGAAATCGTGCATGCCACCGGTCCGGCGGGGCGGATGGGGCTGTCGGTGACGGGCTCGGGCGTGGCGCTTGATGCGGCGGCGATCCCGCCGGAGCTTGATCTGGCCGAGGGGGGCAAGGCCACGCTGTCGATCCCCGTGATCGCGGGCGACCCCGGACTTGCCGGGATCGACGTGACGCTGACCACCCCCGATGGTCAGGCACTGACCCGGCGGCTGGCGCTGCCGGTCGAGGTGACCGACCCCGAGCTGCTGCGAAGCTCGCGCTTCACGCTGGCCGATGGCGACCGTTTCACCGCCGATCAGGCGATATTCACCGGCTTTCAGCCCGGCACGGGGCGCGCGACGCTGGCCATCGGCCCCATCGCGCGGCTGGATGCGCCGGGGCTTCTGGCCGCGCTTGACCGCTATCCCTATGGCTGCACGGAACAACTGGCCTCGGCCGCGCTGCCGCTTGTCTATCTGGACGAGATCGCGGTCGCGATGGGGCTGGGGACACGCGACGACCTGCGCGCCCGCGTGGATCAGGCCATCGCCGCGGTGCTGGCCAATCAGGCGCCGAATGGCAGTTTCGGGCTCTGGCGGCCGGACGCGGGGGATTTCTGGCTGGATGCCTATGTCACCGATTTCCTGAGCCGGGCGCGCGCGCAGGGCTTTGCGGTTCCCGCCCATGCCTTCCGCGCGGCGCTGGACAACCTGCGCAACCGCATCGCCTATGCCCCCGATTTCGACGAGGGCGGCGAGGATATCGCCTATGCGCTGATGGTCCTGGCGCGCGAGGGGGCGGCGGCGATGGCGGACCTGCGCTATTACGCCGATGTCAAGGGCCGCGCCTTTGCAACCCCGCTGGCCGCCGGACAACTGGGTGCTGCGCTTGCCGCCTATGGCGATCCGGTGCGGGCCGAGGCGATGTTCACCCATGCCGCGGGCCGGATGGGGGTGCGCATTGGGGCCGAGGAACCACCGCTCTGGCGTGCCGATTACGGCACCGACCTGCGCGATGCCGCCGGGCTTCTTGCGCTGGCGGCAGAGGCGGGCAGCGCGGCGGTCAACCGCACAATGCTGGCCGATTACGTCGCCGTGCCGGGCCGGGCACGCTCGACCCAGGAGGCGGTCTGGACGCTTCTGGCCGCGCATGCGCTGATCGACCGGCCGGGGGCGGCGGGCTTCACCCTGAACGGCACGCCGCTTGACGGGCCGCTGGTGCGGCTCTTGCGCGACGGCGATGCCCCGGCGGTGATCGGAAACGGCAGCGGCGCGGATGAGGTCCTGACGCTGACCGCGTTCGGCGTGCCGGACACGCCCGAGCCCGCGGGCGGCAACGGATTCGCCATCACCCGCCGCCACTACATGCTTGATGGCGCGCCCGCGACGCTGGATGCGGTGCCCGCCGGAACCCGGCTGGTCACGGTGATCGAGGTCACGCCCTTCACCCCGACCGAGGCGCGGCTGATGGTGGCCGACCCGCTGCCCGCAGGCTTCGAGATCGACAACCCGAACCTGATCCGCGCGGGCGATATCCGGGCGCTCGACTGGCTGGACGTGACCGAAGACGCCGCCCATACCGAGGCGCGGCAGGACCGGTTCCTGGCCGCGGTCGATCTGCGATCGGAGGCCCCGATCCGGCTGGCCTATATCCTGCGCGCGACCGCGCCGGGCAGCTATCGCCACCCCGCCGCCAGCGTCGAGGACATGTATCGCCCCGACCGCCGCGCCTGGACCGATACGGGCCGCGCCTCGGTCAGCGAATGAGGCGGCTGCCGCTGGTCCTTGTCGCGGCGCTGTTCATCGGCGCGGCGGCGCGGGATGCGGCGGATCGCTGGATCGCGGCAACTGATCTGCCGGTGGTGGTGGCCGAAAGCTCGGCCGAAGTGCTGGACCGCAACGGGACGCTTCTGCGTGCCTATACCGTGGCCGATGGGCGCTGGCGGCTGGCGACCAGCCTCGATGCCGTTGACCCGGGCTATCTGGCCATGTTGATCGCGCGCGAGGATCGGCGTTTCTACAGCCATCCGGGCATCGATCCGCTGGCGCTGGCGCGCGCGGCGGGGCAGGCGCTGCGCCATGGCCGCGTCGTCTCGGGCGGCTCGACGCTGACGATGCAGGTCGCGCGGCTGCTGGAAGACAGCGGCACCGGGCATTGGGGCGGCAAGCTGCGCCAGATGCGGGTGGCGCTTGCGCTGGAACGGCGGCTGGGCAAGGACGAGATCCTGACGCTTTACCTGAACCGCGCGCCCTTCGGTGGCAATCTCGAAGGGCTGCGCGCGGGCAGCCTGGCCTGGTTCGGCAAGCCGCCGCGGCGGCTGACACCGGCCGAGGCCGCGCTGCTGGTCGCGCTGCCCCAGGCGCCCGAGGCCCGCCGCCCCGACCGCAATCCTGCCGCCGCGCGCGCCGGGCGCGACCGGGTGCTGGCGCGGATGGCACAGGCGGGCCTGCTGGGGGCCGGGGATCTGGCCGCCGCCATCCGCGCCCCGGTGCCCGAGGCCCGCCACCCCTTCCCCGCACTGGCCCCGCATCTTGCCGACCGTGCCCGCGCCGCCGAGCCGGGCGCGGCGCTGCACCAACTGACGCTGGAGGCCGGGTTGCAGGCGCGGCTGGAGCCGCTGTTACGCCAGACGGTCGCCCCGCTTGGCCCCGATGTCTCGGCTGCGCTGATCGTCGCCGACCACCGCACGGGCGAGATCCTGGCCCATCTCGGCAGCCCCGATTTCACCGACAGCGCGCGGGCGGGCTATGTCGACATGACCATCGCGCCCCGCTCGCCCGGCTCGACGCTGAAACCGCTGGTCTATGGCCTTGCCTTCGCCGAGGGGCAGGCCCATCCCGAAACGCTGATCGAGGATCGCCCGACGGCCTTCGGCAGCTACCGCCCGTCCAATTTCGACGGCACCTTCCGCGGCACGATCACGGCGCGCGCGGCGCTGCAATCCTCGCGCAACATCCCCGTCGTGGCGCTGGTCGAGGCGCTGGGGCCTGCACGGCTGGTCGCCGGGCTGGAACGCGCCGGGATCAAGCCCGCGATTCCCGGCGGGGTGCCGGGTCTTGCCGTGGCGCTGGGCGGGCTGGGCGTGACACTCGAAGACCTTGCCCGTCTCTATGCGGGGATCGCGAATGGCGGGCGCGCGGTCAGGCTGCACTGGCAGACCACAGACGCACAGACCAACCCCGGCCCCGCCATCCTGCCGCCCGAAGCCGCCTGGCAGGTGGCCGACATCCTGCGCGGCACGGCTGCGCCGCCTGCCGCAGCCCAGGGGCGGATCGCCTTCAAGACCGGCACCTCCTATGGCCACCGCGATGCCTGGGCGGTGGGCTTCGACGGCGCGCATGTGATCGCGGTCTGGATCGGCCGCCCGGACGGGACGTCGGTGCCGGGGGCCTTTGGTGCCGACAGCGCGGCACCGCTGCTGTTCGAGGCCTTCGCGCGGCTGAAACCCGCCCCCCTTCCGCTGCCCCCCCCGCCGCCCGGCACGCTGATCGCGGCCACTGCCGACCTGCCCCAGCCACTGCGCCGCTTTGCGTCCGCGCAAGCCACCGGGCCGCGGCTGGCCTTTCCGCCGGATGGCGCCACGCTGGCGCCGGGGCTCGGCCTGCTGCCGGTGCGGCTGGACGGCGGCACGCCACCCTTCACCCTGCTTCTGGACGGTGCCCCGGTCGCGACCGGATTGCGGGTGCGGGAAACGCATCTGCCTGCCCCCGGCCCAGGCTTTTCAACCCTGTCGGTGATCGACGCCACCGGTCAGGGCGCACGCGCCGACATCCGTCTGGCGCCCTGAGCCGCGCCTTCAGCGGCGGGCGTACCAGCTCGCCGAGGCGAATTTTCGCGTATAGAACTCCCCCATCAGCCCCAGCATGATCAGCGCCAGGCTGACGAAAAACGGATAGCTGATCGAGGTGAAATGCGGGCTGTAGTTGATGAAGGTGAAACCGCGCGCCTGGTCGATGCAATGGAACAGCGGGTTCCAGTCGAACAGCGCCAGCATGTAGCCGGGCAGCATGTTGGCCACGAACATCTTGCCCGACGCGATCATGTTCAGCCGCTGGAAGATCGTCGAGGCAAGCCCGACGACGCCCGGCGCCCATGGCTTCGCCGCCAGGAAGACCATCCCGATCGCCAGCCCCGAGAACCAGGACAGCAGCACCATGGCCATTGCGCCGACCGGATCGTGGATCGTGATCGGCGTGATCGCCGCGTGATAGACGAAGCCCACCACGAACATCGACAGCAACTGGACGTAAAGCGTCCCGAACGCCGCCGAACCGATCGCGATGATCGTGTTCATGGGCGCATGCTGCATCAGCGGCGAGGCCGGCCCCTCGGACGCGATCACCGCCGACATCGTCTTGTTGAAGGTCAGGAAAAGGAAGATCCCGGTCATCAGGTAGAGCAGGAAGTCGCCCCTGATGGCCGCGCCGCGCAGCCCCAGCAGTTCGAACATCAGGAAGAAAGCGGCAAGGAAGATCACCGTCTGCATGATGTTCATCAAGAGGCCGACGACTGCGTTACCGTGCCCCTTGCGCACATGGCGCACGCTGCCGTGATAGATCAGCACCAGCAGGCGCAGTCCGCCCATGGTCCTTGTTCGCGGTGTCCTGTCCTGAAACATTGGCCCGTCCGTTTGGCCGGGGCATTCGTCGCCCTTGCCGTTGCGCAGGCAGGCAAGCATAAGAGCCTTGCCAATTCATTACAATCCGAGCCTAAGGAGACCCGATTTGGACTATCAGATGCTCGAAGCCGTGATGCGGCGGACCGCGCTTCTTGCCGGGGCTCAGATCATGGAGATCTACGGCTCCGAGGATTTCGAGGTGCGGTCCAAGTCCGACTCCAGCCCCGTGACCGAGGCCGACGAGGCCGCCGACGCGCTGATCTCGGCCGCGCTGGCCGAGGCGTTTCCCGACGTGCTGATCGTCACCGAGGAACAGGCCGCAAGCCATGCCGAGACGGCGCGCGATTTCCTGATCGTCGATCCGCTGGACGGGACCAAGGAATTCGTCCAGCGCCGCGGCGATTTCACCGTCAACATTGCCTGGGTCGAGAACGGCGTTCCGGTGCGCGGCGTGGTCTATGCCCCGGCCAAGGGGCGGTTGTTCTACACCCGCGCCGATGGCACTGCGGTCGAGGAGACCGGCGCGCTTGACCTTGACGCGCCGGGACCGCTCACACCCCTTTCGGTTGCAACGCCCGACAATGATGCGCTGATCGTGGTCGCCTCGAAATCCCATCGCGACCAGGCGACCGACGACTATATCGCCCATTACGCCGTCAAGGACATGACCAGCGCGGGATCGTCGCTGAAATTCTGCCTTGTGGCCTGTGGCGAGGCCGATCTTTACCCGCGGCTCGGGCGCACGATGGAATGGGACACCGCCGCGGGTCATGCGGTTCTGGCGGGTGCGGGCGGGCAGGTGGTGCGCTTTGACGATCACGCGCCGCTGACCTATGGCAAGCAGGGCTACGCGAACCCCTTCTTCATCGCCTTTGCGCCGGGCGTGGCGCTGCGGCCTGCCTGATGCCGGTTCTCGTCGTCATCCCCGCGCGCTTTTCCTCCAGCCGCTATCCCGGCAAGCCTCTTGTCGCGCTCAGGGGCGCCTCGGGCGAAAGCCGCATGCTGATCGAACGGTCCTGGCGGGCTGCCCAGGCCGTTTCGGGTGTCGATCGGGTGGTGGTGGCAACCGATGACGCGCGCATCCGCGATGCAGCCGAGGGATTCGACGCCGAGGTGGTGATGACCTCGGAAAGCTGCGCCAACGGCACCGAACGGGTGGCCGAGGCAGTCGCGGCACTGGGCGGCGGGTTCGAGATCGTGGTCAACCTGCAAGGCGATGCGCCGCTGACCCCGCCCTGGTTCATCGAGGCGCTGGTCGCCGGGCTTGCCGCCGATCCCGAGGCCGAGATCGCGACGCCGGTCCTGCGCTGCGACGGGCGCGCGCTTGCGGCCCTTCTGGCCGACCGCCGCGCGGGCCGGGTAGGCGGCACCACCGCCGTCTTCGGCAAGCGGGGCCATGCGCTCTATTTCTCGAAGGAGGTGATTCCCTTCACCGGCCAGAGCTATGGCGAGGACGACCCGACCCCCGTCTTCCACCATGTCGGCGTCTATGCCTACCGGCCCGCGGCGCTGGCCGCCTATCCGCAATGGCAGCCCGGCCCGCTGGAAGGGCTTGAGGGGCTGGAGCAGTTGCGCTTCCTCGAACGCGGGCGCCCGGTGCTGTGCGTCGAGGTCGAGTCGCGCGGCCGCGAGTTCTGGGAGTTGAACAACCCCGAGGACGTGCCGCGGATCGAGGCGATGATGGCCCGGATGGGGCTGGACTGAACACGCCAGACCCGACCCTTGCCTTGCTCGGCTGCAACATCAAGGGGATGGCCGAACTGGCCGGATTTCGGTGGCTGATGGAGACGATTCCGGCCTGAGATCGTTTCATCGGTTCTTCTGGTCCTCGACTGCCCCCCACAGGCGTGCACGAGGGAAAAGGATCGGCGCGGGGCTCGCTGTCATCAGCCCGAAAAATCAGCACGATCGCGCAGGGACCCGGCGCGATCACCGCCGGAACGCCAGCGCAGGCCGATCATTTCCCGGCCCGACGCCGTCAATGCTCTGCCACGGCCTGCACGCAAGCTAGGTTCAGGAGCCATTGATCTGCTTGAGTGCGGTTGGCCTGCGTGCTCCAAGCTCCCGAACTGACGGGGGTGATGATGAGCAACCTTTTCTGGCTGACCGAGGAGCAGATGGCGCGGCTGTGGCCGTTCTTTCCCAGGAGCCATGGCAAGCCGTGGGTCGATGACCCGCGCGTGCTGAACGGGATAACCTTCATCAATCGCAATGGCTTGCGGCGGTGCGATGCGCCGAGGGAATATGGTCCGGCGAAGACCCCCTACAACCGCTGGAAACGGTGGGGCGACATGGGGGGCTTTGCCCGGATGATGGAGGGGCTGGTGCAGTTCTACACCGAAGCCCGGTCCGCCAGGGGCTGGACGATTCAGCCTTCGAGACGCTGATCGCACGGCCAAACGGCGAACAAGACGTGGCGAACCATCCGGAAAGGCCCGCGGGATCCGCCGACGGCGCCGGACACCAAGGATGATCGTGACAAGTGGTGAGCCGTGCAGGATTCGAACCTGCGACCCACTGATTAAAAGTCAGTTGCTCTACCAACTGAGCTAACGGCCCACTTGAGGCCCGCTCTGTAGGAAATGCGCGGCAGGCGGTCAAGGGCAAAAACGGCCGCCTTGCACGGTGCCGCTGGATTCGGCGCGGCGGGGGGAGTATAGGGCGGCCCCATGGTCGAAACGCTTCATAGCAACGGTCTGCCCTTCGCCAAGATGCACGGGCTGGGCAATGATTTCGTCGTGATCGACGCGCGGGGGGGCGGGGTGCCGCTGACGCCCGGCCTTGTCGCGGCCATTGCCGATCGGCACCGGGGCGTGGGCTTCGACCAGTTGGCGGTGATCGAGCCTGCCGAGGGGGCCGATGCGCGGCTGGTGTTCTTCAATGCCGATGGGTCGGCCTCGGCCACCTGCGGCAACGCGACCCGCTGCATCGCGCGCCGGTTGATGGACGAAACCGGCAAGGCGGCGCTGCGGCTGGTCACCGAACGCGGGATGCTGGCGGCCTGCGATGCCGGGGGCGGGCTGACCTCGGTCAATATGGGGGCGCCCCTGCTCGACTGGGCCGACATTCCGCTGGCCGAGCCGATGGACAGCCTGCATCTGCCGATCCCGGGCGATCCGGTGGCGACGGGGATGGGCAACCCGCATTGCACCTTTTTCGTGCCGGATGTGGCGGCGGTGGATCTGGCGGGTTTTGGCGCCGCGCATGAACACCACCCGCTGTTCCCTGCCCGCACCAATGTTCAGGTGGTGCAGGTCACCGGCCCCGACCGGCTGCGGATGCGGGTGTGGGAGCGGGGCGCGGGGATCACGCTGGCCTCGGGGTCGTCCTCTTGCGCGGTTGCGGTGGCGGCGGCCCGGCGGGGGCTGACCGGGCGCCGCGTCACGGTCGATCTGGATGGCGGCGAATTGCAGGTCGACTGGCGCGCGGATGGCGTCTGGATGACCGGGCCGACGGCGCATGTCTTTGACGGGATGCTGACCCCGGCCTTTCTGGGGGCGCTCTAGATGGATCGCGCCGCCCCCCGGTTCACCACGCTTGGCTGTCGGCTGAACGCCTACGAGACCGAGGCGATGAAGGAGCTGGCCGCCCGCGCGGGGCTGGACGACGCGGTGATCGTGAACACCTGCGCCGTCACATCGGAGGCCGTGCGCAAGGCGCGGCAGGAAATCCGCCGCCTGCGCCGCGACAATCCGCGGGCGAGGATCGTGGTGACGGGCTGCGCCGCCCAGACCGAGCCCGAGACCTTTGCCGCGATGGACGAGGTGGATCTGGTGCTCGGCAATGCCGAGAAGATGCGCCCCGAGACCTGGGCGCGACTCGCAGGCCCCGATTTCATCGGCCAGACCGAGCGGGTCATGGTCGACGACATCATGTCGGTGCGCGAGACGGCGGGCCACCTGATCGACGGCTTCGGCACGCGATCCCGCGCCTATGTGCAGGTGCAGAACGGGTGTGACCATCGCTGCACCTTCTGCATCATCCCCTTTGGCCGGGGCAATTCGCGGTCGGTGCCCGCGGGCGTCGTGGTGGACCAGATCGCCCGGCTGGTGGAGCGCGGCTATAACGAGGTGGTGCTGACCGGGGTCGACCTGACGAGCTGGGGCGCGGATCTGCCCGGGGCGCCGCGGCTGGGCGATCTGGTGGCGCGCATACTGCGGCTGGTGCCGGGGCTGGCGCGGCTGCGGATTTCGTCGATCGATTCCATCGAGGCGGATCCGGCGCTGATGCGGGCCATCGCCGGGGAAGACCGGCTGATGCCGCATCTGCACCTGTCCTTGCAGGCGGGGGATGACCTGATCCTGAAGCGGATGAAGCGGCGGCATTCCCGCGCCGACGCCATCCGCTTCTGCCGGGAGGCGCGCGCGCTGCGCCCGGACATGACCTTTGGTGCCGACATCATCGCCGGTTTCCCGACCGAGACCGAGGCGATGTTCGCGAACTCGCTGGCGCTGGTCGAGGAATGCGGCCTGACCTGGCTGCATGTCTTCCCCTATTCGCCGCGGCCCGGCACGCCCGCGGCCCGGATGCCCCAGGTCGACGGCGCCGCGATCCGCGACCGGGCTGCGCGGCTGCGTGCTGCGGGCGATCGGGCCGCCGCCGCGCATCTGGCCGCGCAGGTGGGGCGCAGCCATCGCGTCCTGATGGAAAGCCCGCGGATGGGCCGGACCGAGCAGTTCGCCGAGGTCGATCTGGCCAGCGACCGGCCCGAGGGGCGGATCGTGACCGTGACCGTCACCGGGCAGGCAGACGGGCGACTTCAGGCGGAATAGGGTCTGAACCTGCCCGCAGCCATGCGTGAATGGACAGCCGCCCCGCCTTCGCCTATCCTTTCGCCGACCGAGGGAGGAACCGCGATGCCTCTGCCGATTGCCCCGATTGCCGGTGTGGCGCTGCGCTATGGTGCGCTGGCGCTGGCGGCCTATGCCATCACCCGCTACAGCACGCCGCTGCGCCGCGACCAGCGCAGCGAGGATGCGATGGACGAGCTGCACGAGGGCGTGCAGTTCCGCCGCGACAGCGAACAGGTCAATGGCGGCGCACGAATGAAACGCACGATCCGCGTGGGCCCGGCCGGTCCCGGCATCGAGATCGACGCGAGCGCGCTGGGCCGCATCCGTTTCCGCCGGGTATGATGCAGCTTTACGACAATCCGGCCTCGCCCTTCTGCCGCAAGGTGCGGGTGGTGCTGATCGAGACCGGCCAGATCGACGCGGTCGAGGTCCTGCCTGCGGCGGGCACCGCGCTGGACCCCGGACAGATGCCGCTGGCCGAGAACCCGCTGGGCAAGATCCCCGTCCTGACCCGCCCCGAGGGACCGGCGCTATACGACAGCCGGGTGATCTGCCGCTATCTGGATGCGCGGGCGGGGGGCGGGCTTTATCCCGAAAGCCGGTTGTGGGAGGTGCTGACGCTGGAGGCGACCGCCGATGGCATCATGGATGCCGCCGTGCTGATGGTCTACGAAACCCGCTGCCGTCCCGAGGCCGAGCGCAGCGCGCCCTGGATCGAGGGGCAATGGGACAGGGTCACCCGCGCGCTGGATGCGATCGAGGCGCGCTGGATCAGCCAGCTTGCCGGGCCGCTGACGATGGGGCAGATCGCGCTGGGCTGTGCGCTGGGCTATCTCGATTTCCGTCACGGCGCGCGCGACTGGCGGCAGGGCCGCGAGTCGCTGGCCGCCTGGGAGGCGGGATTCGCCCGGCGCCCGGCGATGGAACAGACCGCTCCGGGGGGCTGATGCCTCGTAAAAAGGCCGTGAGCCGAGACGGGCGCCCGGAACGTCCGCAGGGGCGTCCCGCATGCGGTGGAACGTCTCAGAATCGCTCTAAGCAGCCAGATTCTTCTGGCTGAGGCCAGATGTGCCGGGTATACGACAGTCGACCGGAATTCGACCGGCCCACCCCCCTTGCTGCGCGACTATGTCCGCTGGACGCAAGTGTTAACGGGGGCTAGGTAAGTCCGGAAAAAGGCCGGGGCTTTTCCTGCGGCCTGTTTGCGAACCGACCGGACCTCCGGTCATGGAAAGGAGAATTTCTCGTGTCGCACGCAGAAGATCACGACGGTACCCGCCGCGATTTCCTTTACTATGCGACGGCGGGCGCGGGTGTCGTGACCGCCGGGGCGGCGACCTGGCCGCTGATCAACCAGATGAATCCCTCTGCCGATGTCCAGGCGCTCAGCTCGATCCGGGTCGACGTGTCCTCGGTCGTCGAAGGCCAGCAGCTGACGGTGAAATTCCTTGGCAAGCCGGTGTTCATCCGCCTGCGCACGCAGGAGGATATCGAACTGGCCCGCTCGATCCCCCTTGGCGATCTGGTCGATACCGACTCGCGCAACCCGAACAAGCCGGGCCAGGCCACGGACCAGAACCGCGCCATGGACGACGAGGGGCGCTGGCTGGTGATGATCGGCGTCTGCACCCATCTGGGCTGTGTGCCCATCGGCAACCAGTCGGGTGATTACGGCGGGTGGTTCTGTCCCTGCCACGGGTCGCACTACGATTCCGCAGGGCGCATCCGCAGAGGGCCCGCGCCTGAGAACCTGTACATCCCGGTCGCGTCCTTCGTGGACGAGACGACCATTCAACTCGGTTAAGGGAGCACCCGATGTCCGGTATTCCTCACGATCACTACGAGCCGAAATCGGGCTCCGAGAAGTGGCTGCATCGGCGCCTGCCGATCGTAGGCCTTCTCTACGATACCCTGATGATCCCCACCCCGAAGAACCTGAACTGGATGTGGATCTGGGGCGTCGTGCTGTTCTTCACGCTGGTGCTGCAGATCATCACCGGTATCGTTCTGGCGATGCATTATGTGCCGCATGCCGACATGGCCTTCGCCTCGGTCGAGCACATCATGCGCAACGTCAATGGCGGCGATTTCATCCGCTACCTGCACATGAACGGCGCCTCGCTGTTCTTCGTCGCGGTCTACCTGCACATCTTCCGCGGCATCTATTACGGCTCGTACAAGAGCCCGCGCGAACTGACCTGGATCATCGGCATCCTGATCTACCTGGCGATGATGGCGACCGCGTTCATGGGCTATGTTCTGCCCTGGGGGCAGATGTCGTTCTGGGGCGCGACGGTGATCACCGGCCTGTTCGGTGCGATCCCGTGGGTGGGCGAGCCGCTGCTGATCTGGCTGCAGGGCGGCCCGGCGGTGGACAGCCCGACGCTGACGCGCTTCTTCTCGCTGCACTACCTGCTGCCCTTCGTGATCCTGGGCCTGTCCATCGTGCATGTCTGGGCCTTCCACACGACCGGCAACAACAACCCCACCGGGGTCGAGGTGCGCCGGACCTCGCGTGAGGAAGCCGATCGCGACACCCTGCCGTTCTGGCCCTATTTCGTGATCAAGGACCTGTTCGCGCTGGGCGTGGTGCTGGTGATCTTCTTTGCGATCGTCGGCTTCATGCCGAACTATCTGGGCCATCCCGACAACTACATCCCCGCCGACCCGCTGGTGACGCCGACCCATATCGTGCCCGAATGGTACTTCCTGCCGTTCTACGCGATCCTGCGGGCCTTCGATGGCGAGGTCTGGGCCGTGCAGCTGCTCGACTGGATGTCCTTCGGCGTGATCGACGCCAAGTTCTTCGGCGTGCTGGCGATGTTCGGTTCGATCCTGGTCATGGCGCTGCTGCCCTGGCTCGACACGTCGAACGTGCGCTCGGGGCGGTTCCGGCCGATGTTCAAGGTCGCCTTCTGGATCTTCTTCATCGACTTCTTCGTCCTGATGTGGGCGGGGGCCATGCCGGCCGAGGGCATCTACCCGACCGTCGCACTGATCGGTTCGGTCATCTGGTTCGCCTTCTTCCTGGTGGTGCTGCCGGTGCTGGGCGTGATCGAGAAGCCGCTGCCCCAGCCCGAGACCATCGAGGAAGACTTCAACGCCCACTACGGCGATGGCGCGGCCAGCGGCAAGGCCGCCCCCAGCCCGGCCGAGTGAGAGAAGGGATCGGAAGAATGTTCAAGAAACTCACGATCACCGCGCTGACCGCCCTGACGCTTGGGGCGGGCGGCGCCCTCGCCGCCGGCGGCGGGGCCAATGTGACCGATTACGACTTCTCGTTCGAGGGTCCCTTCGGCCGCTACGACCAGGCCCAGTTGCAACGCGGCCTGCAGGTCTATACCGAGATCTGCTCGGCCTGCCACGGGCTGGAACTGGTGGCCTTCCGGACGCTGGCCGATCCGGGCGGTCCAAGCCTCAGCGACGAGGCGATGCGCGACTACGCCGAGACCTTCGAGGTCTTCGACGAGGAACTGGAAGACTGGCGGCCGGCCAAGCCGACCGACCATTTCCCCGCGTCGATGGATCCCAACGCGCCCGATCTCAGCCTGATGGCCAAGGCGCGTGCTGGGTTCCATGGGCCGCATGGCACCGGGCTCAACCAGCTCTTCAAGGGCATGGGCGGCGCGGAATACATCGCCACCTACCTGCAATCCTTTACCGATGACATGAAGGAAGAGGCGGGGTCGTTCTTCTACTACAACGAGGTCTTCCCCGACAACTGGAGCAGCATGGCCCCGATCCTCTATGGGGATGATGTCTTCTATGCCGACGGCACCGAGGCCACCATGCGTCAGGAGGCAAAGGACGTCGCGGCCTTCCTGATGTGGGCGGCAGAGCCGCATCTGATGGCGCGCAAGCAGGCGGGTTTCGTCTCGGTCATGTTCCTCACGGTGCTGACGGTTTTGCTCTACCTGACGAACAAGCGTCTCTGGGCGCCCTACAAGCCCAAGAAACAGATCTGATCCCGTCCGGATCGGAAGGAAAACGCGCCCCCCGGGGCGCGTTTTTCGTTGTGCCTGGCCCCCTGGCGGAGGCCGGGGGGCCGTCTGCCCCCCGGACCCCCCGAGGATATTTCCGGCCAGAAGAAGCGAAAGGGTCAGCCCAGATAGGCACGCAGCGCCGCGGGCGGGTCGGCCAGAAGCGCGCGGGTCGGGCGCGGGGGATGGGCGATCCCGTCGGCAACAAGAACGGTCTCGTCTGCAATGGCGCCTGCATCGGCCGGGTCGTGCGTCACCAGCAGGACCGTTGCGCCGGTTTCCCGGGCCAGTTCCGCGACCAGCCCCAGCATCTCGGCCTTGAGCGCGGGGCCAAGCGCGGCGAAGGGCTCGTCCAGCAGCATCAGCGGGCGGCCGCGCAGCAGCATCCGCGCGAGCGCCACCCGGCTGCGCTGTCCGCCCGACAGTTCCGCAGGCTTGCGCGCGCCCAGGCCTTCCAGCCCGACCCGGGTCAATGCCAGATCGACCGCGCTGCGTTGATCGGCGGACAGCCGCAGGTCGGGGCGCAGGCCAAGGCCGACATTCTGCGCGGCGCTTAGATGCGGAAAGAGGTTGTTGTCCTGGAACAGCATCGAGACCGGCCGCGCGCCCGGCGGCAGCGGGGCGAGATCGGCATCATTCCACAGCACCCGGCCCGATGTCGGCGGCAGGAAGCCCGCAATCACGTCGAGAAGCGTGGATTTCCCGGCACCCGAAGGGCCGAGCAGCGCGATGATCCTGCCGGTCTCGATGGCGAGGTCGGCCGAGAGGCGGAACGCGCCCTGAACGATTCCCAGCCGCTCAAGCCTCAGCATTGACGCGCCCTCCGCGGTCGAAGATCCAGAACAGCCCCAGGCTGAGCGCCAGCAGCAGAAGTGCCGCGCCCGCCGCCGCCTCCATCCGGTAGGCGGCCATCAGCCGGTAGAGCTGCAAGGGCAGCGTGGCCTGGCCCGGATCGGCAAACAGGGCGATGACGCCCAGATCGCCCATCGAGAGCGCCGCGGACAGCCCCAGCGTGAAGCCGATGGGCCGCCGCAGCCGGGGCAGCAGCACCAGCCGCAGCCGGGCGGTGCCGCGCAGGCCCAGGCTGTCGGCAAGCCGGCCAAAGCCAGCCTCGGCCTCGGCCACGGCGGGGGTCAGGGCGCGCAGGGCGAAGGGCAGGCTCATCGCCGCATTCACCAGCGCGGTCAGCGGCAGCGCCAGCGCGACCGGATCGGCCAGTGGAAAGAGCAGGATGAACAGCCCGGTGCCCATCATCAGCGGCGAGGCGGCAATCGCCATCAGCCCCGCAGCCTGCAAGGCTGCCCCGCGCAGCCCGCCCAGCCGCACCGCCGCCAGCGCCATCGGCAGGGCCAGAATCAGCGTCAGCGCCGCCGAGCCCAGCGCCACCGCCAGCGAGCGCCCTGCGGCCTGCCACACGGAGGGGGGCAGATCGAGGATACCGGCAAGCCCGCGCGCCACGATCATTCCCAGCGGCACCAGCAGGAACAGCGCGGCAAGCCCGATCCACAGCCCGTCCAGCAGCCGCAGCCCCGGCCCACCGGCATCCCGGCGCGTCAGCGGCCGGTCGAGCCCCGCGCCGAACCCGCCCGGCACCGTCACCGCAAAGGCCAGCGCGGCCGCGCCTGCGCAAAGCGCGACCTGGATCAGCGACAGCAGGGCGGCGCGGCCCAGGTCGAATTCGAACCGGAACGCCTGGTAGATCGCCAGCTCCACCGTCGTCGCCCGCGGTCCGCCGCCCAGTGTCAGGGCCACGGCGAAACTGGTCATGCAGATCAGGAAGATCACGAGGAAGGCGCCGGGCAGCACGCTGCGCAGCATCGGCCATTCCAGCCGCCGCGCCACATCGCGCGCAGTAAAGCCAAGCGAGGCCGCCAGCCGGAACCGTTCGGCCGGGATCGCAAGCCAGCCTTGCAGGATCAGCCGCGTTGCCAGCGGCAGGTTGAAGAACACATGCGCCAGCACCACGCCGCCCAGCCCGTAGATGTCGATGGGGCCAAGGCCCAGCGGCGCCAGTGCCTGCGAGATCAGCCCGCTGCGCCCGAACACCGCCAGAAGCCCGATGACCGCGACGATCACCGGCAGGATGAAGGGCGCGCCGAGCAGGGCGATCAGCAGCGCGCGGCCCGAAAATTGCCGCCGGGCCAGCGCGCGCGCCACCGGCACGGCCAGCGCGACGCTCAGCGCCGCCGACAGCAGCGCCTGGGTCAGCGTAAAGCGCACTGCCGCCCAATCTGCGGGGCCAAGCGTCGATGTGCCCTCGGCCCGCCAGGCGACCGCGGCCAGCGTGCCGAGGCTCAGCCCCAGCATCGCGCCCGCCGCGGCCAGCCCCGCGGGCAGCGCGCGCCCTAGCGGCTGAGCGCGTCGCGCCATTCGGCCAGGGCCGTATCGCGGACCGCCGCGGCCTTTTCCGCGGAAAGCAGAAGCGAGGTTTCGGGGCGAAACAGGGTCTGAAACCCGTCGGGCAGCCCGGCCGCGGGCGTCACGGCCGGATACATCCAGTTGGTCGTCGGGATCACCGACTGGAAGGCATCCGACAGCATGAAGCGCAGGAAATCCTGCGCCAGTTCCGGCTGGTCCGATGAGGCGACGCGGCCTGCGACCTCGACCTGAAGGTAATGGCCTTCGGCAAAGGGCGCGGCGGCCTTGCTGTCGTCGTCCTCGGCGATCAGGTGATAGGCGGGCGAGGTGGTGTAGCTGAGCACCATGTCGGCCTCGCCCTCCAGGAACATCCCGTAGCTTTCCGACCAGCCCTTGGTCACGGTCAGGATGCGCGGGGCCAGCCCGGCCCAGATCTGGGGCGCGCGGTCGCCATGGGCGGCCTTGACCCACATCAGCAGGCCGAGGCCGGGGGTGGAACTGCGCGGGTCCTGGATGACGATCTTGAGGCCTTCGGCGGCGATCAGGGCCTCGAAACTGTCGGGCGGTTCGGGCAGGCGGGTCTTGTCGTAGACGAAGGCGAAATGGCCCCAGTCATAGGGCAGGAAGGTCGCGTCGGTCCATTCGACGGGCAGATCCAGAGCGGGCGGCGCGATCCCGTGCGGCGCGAACAGGCCGGTTTCGGCGGCCGCCGCGATCAGGTTGGTGTCGAGCCCCAGCACCACGTCGGCCGGGCTGCGCGCACCCTCCAGCCGCAGCCGGGCCAGAAGCGCCGCACCATCGCCCGCCGCGACAAGGCGCAGGTCGCAGCCGCAGATGGCCTCGAACGCGGTTTCGATCTGCGGACCGGGCCCCCAGTCCGAGATGAAGCTGTCATAGGTATAGACGGTCAGCACGGGGGTCTCGGCCACGGCGGTCGTGGCGCACAGAATCCCCGCGGCGATGAGCGGCAGTCGCATGGTCATCCTCCGTTTGCGGGGCGGTCGGGCAAGGGTGGAGGTTGTCCAGTCACCTTCCCTCCGCCGGTTCTAACCGGGTCAGGTTCGACGGGTTCGCGGGCCTTTCCGCATCTCAGCCCCATGACGGGGCACCCCGAGGTAAACCCGACGCTAGCGCCCCGCGGCCCTTCCCGCAAGGCAAAGCTCTTGAGGGGGCGGCGCCCGCCCGCTATGCCGGACGCGCCAGAAGGAGAGCCCGCATGAGCCTGAACAGTTTCGGCCACCTGTTCCGCGTCACCACCTGGGGCGAAAGCCACGGGCCCGCGCTGGGGGCGACCGTCGATGGCTGCCCGCCGGGCGTGGCGCTGGACGAGGGGATGCTACAGCACTGGCTGGACCGGCGCAGGCCGGGGCAGAACCGGTTCACGACCCAGCGCCAGGAACCCGATGCGGTGGAAATCCTGTCGGGCATGTTCGAGGGGCGGACCACCGGCACGCCGATCCAGCTGATGATCCGCAACACCGACCAGCGGTCGAAGGATTACGGCGACATCGCCCAGGCGTTCCGACCGGGACACGCGGACATCACCTATTGGCAGAAATACGGCATCCGCGATCCGCGTGGCGGGGGGCGGTCCTCGGCGCGCGAAACCGCGGCGCGGGTGGCCGCGGGCGGCGTGGCGCGCGCGGTGCTGGGGGTGCTGGCGCCCGAAATTCGGATCACCGGCTACATGGTGCAGATGGGGCCGCATCTGATCGACCGCGAACGATTCGACTGGGCCGAGATCGAGGCGAATCCGTTCTGGTGCCCCGATGCCCGGACGGCCGAGGACTGGGCCACCTATCTGGACGAGATGCGCAAGTCGGGCAATTCTGTCGGTGCGGTGGTCGAGGTGGTGGCGCAGGGCGTGCCCGCCGGTCTGGGCGCGCCGGTCTATGGCAAGCTCGACAGCGATCTGGCCGCCGCGATGATGAGCATCAATGCCGTCAAGGGCGTCGAGATCGGCGCGGGCATGGCGGCCGCCGCGCTGACCGGCGTCGAGAATGCCGACGAGATCACGCCGGGCGCGGATGGCCAGCCGGTCTATGCGTCGAACCATGCGGGCGGGATCCTGGGGGGCATCTCGACCGGGCAGGACGTGGTGGTGCGCTTTGCCGTCAAGCCGACCTCGTCGATCCTGACGCCGCGGCGCACGATCACCCGGGCGGGCGAGGAAACCCAGATCGTCACCAAGGGCCGCCATGACCCTTGTGTCGGCATCCGCGCCGTGCCGGTGGGCGAGGCGATGATGGCCTGCGTGATCCTGGACCACCTGCTGCTGGACCGGGGCCAGACCGGCGGGGTGCGTGGCCTTATCGGTTAGGCCCCGGCCTGCCGCATCGCCGCCCCGGAGGCGCCCAGAACCTCGATCACCCTGGTCTCGATATCGCGGGCGTTCAGGCGGGCGACCGCATACATGTCGGCGGGGTTGGCCTGGTCGATGAAGATGTCGGGCAGCATCATCGCGCGGAATTTCAGCCCGCGGTCGAACACGCCCTTCTCGGCGTAAAGCTGCGCGACATGGCTGCCGAAGCCGCCCAGCGCGCCCTCCTCGATGGTGATGACGGCCTCGTGCTCGCGCGCGAGGCGCAGGATCATGTCCTCGTCCAGCGGCTTGGCGAAGCGGGCATCCGCGATAGTGGGGCGGATGCCATGGGCGGAGAGCGCCTGCGCCGCCTCGCGCACCTCCTTCAGCCGGGCGCCGAAATTCAGCAGCGCCACGCGCTCGCCCTCGGCGATGATGCGGCCCTTGCCGATCTCCAGCGGGGTGCCCTTTTCGGGCAGGTCGACGCCCACCCCCTCGCCGCGGGGGAAGCGGAAGGAAATCGGCCCCTCTTCATGCGCGACGGCGGTTGCCACCATATGCACCAGTTCGGCCTCGTCCGCGGCGGCCATCACCACGAAACCGGGCAGGTTCGCCAGAAACGCGGTGTCATAGGCGCCCGCATGGGTCGGCCCGTCGGCCCCCACCAGCCCCGCCCGGTCGATGGCGAAGCGCACGGGCAGCCGCTGGATCGCCACGTCATGCACGATCTGGTCATAGCCCCGTTGCAGGAAGGTCGAGTAGATCGCGCAGAAGGGTTTCTGCCCGCCCGCCGCCAGCCCGGCGCAGAAGGTCACGGCATGCTGTTCGGCGATGCCCACGTCGAAGCTGCGTTCGGGGAAGCGTTCGGCAAAGAGGTTCAGCCCGGTGCCGTCCGGCATGGCGGCGGTCACGGCGACGACCTTGCGATCGGTCCGCGCCTCGGCGATCAGGGCGTTGGCGAAGACCTTGGTATAGCTGGGCGCGTTTGCAGGCGTCTTGACCTGCTCGCCGGTCGCCACGTCGAATTTCGAGACGCCATGCCCGCAATCGGGCGCGTTTTCCGCAGGGGCGTAGCCCTTGCCCTTTTTCGTGATGACATGGATCAGCATCGGCCCGGTGGCGCGGGCCTTGACCGTGCGCAGGATCGGCAGAAGCTGGTCCAGATCGTGGCCATCGACCGGGCCGACATAGGAGAAGCCCAGTTCCTCGAACAGCGTGCCGCCGACGGTGACATGCTTGATCAGGTCCTTGGCGCGCTTGGCGCCTTCCTGGAAGGGTTGCGGCAGGAAACCGACCGCGCCCTTGGCCAGCGACTTGAACTCCTGGAAGGGTGCGCCTGCGTATAGCCGGTTGAGGTAGGTCGACATCGCCCCCACCGGCGGCGCGATGGACATCTCGTTGTCGTTCAGGATCACGAACAGCCGCGTCTTGAGGTGACCGGCATGGTTCAGCGCCTCGTAGGCCATGCCCGCCGACAGCGCCCCGTCGCCGATCACGGCGATGGCGTCGCCCACGCCCGCCTCGGGCGCGCTGCCCAGGTCGCGCGAGACCGCGTAGCCCAGCGCGGCCGAGATCGAGGTCGAGGAATGGCCCGCGCCGAAGGCGTCGTATTCGCTTTCCTTCATCTTGCAGAAGCCCGCCAGCCCGTCCTTCTGGCGCAGGGTGCGGATGCGGTCGCGCCGTCCGGTCAGGATCTTGTGCGGATAGCATTGATGGCTGACATCCCAGATCAGCCGGTCGCGCGGCGTGTCGAAGACCGCATGCAGCGCCACGGTCAGTTCGACCACGCCCAGCCCCGCGCCCAGATGCCCGCCGGTCTCGGACACGGCGGAAACGGTTTCCTGCCGCAATTCATCGGCCAGCTGGATCAGCTCGGCATCGGACAGGCCCTTGAGGTCGGTCGGGCTGGTGACGCGGTCGAGCAGCGGCGTATGGGGACGGTTGGTCAAGCGATCGGTCCTTTGGGGCGCGTGGGTCAGGTGTCGCGCGCAATAACGAAGCGGGCGGTTTCCCGCAAGGCATCGGCCCTTGGGCCGAAGGGGTCCAGCGCGGCGCAGGCCTCGTCCACCAGATCGCGCGCCCTTGCCCGGGCGCCATCCAGTCCCAGCAGCGAGACGAAGGTCGCCTTGCCCGCATCGGCATCCTTCTGCACGCGCTTGCCGGTCTTTTCCACGTCGCCCTCGACATCGAGGATGTCGTCGGCGATCTGGAAGGCCAGCCCCAGCGCGGTCGCGTAGGATGACAAGGGCGCGATATCGGCGCCGCCCAGCCGCGCGCCCGCCTCGGCCGACCAGCGGATCAGCGCGCCGGTCTTGTTGGCCTGCAACTCGGTGATCTCGGCCAGATTCAGCGCCCGGCCTGCGGTTTCCGCCGCGATGTCCTGGGCCTGGCCCAGCACCATGCCGTCGATGCCCGCGGCCCGCGCCAGCGAGGCCACGAGGTCGATCCGCACGGACGGGTCGGGATGGCAGGCGGGATCGGCCAGCAGGCCGAAGGCCAGCGTCTGCAACGCATCGCCCACCAAGAGCGCGGTGCCCTCGTCCCATTTGATATGCACCGTGGCCAGGCCCCGGCGCAGGTCGTCGTCATCCATGCAGGGCATGTCGTCATGGACCAGCGAATAGGCATGGATCGCCTCGATGGCGGCGGCGGCATGCACGGCCTGACCGGCCGACACGCCGTAAAGCGCCGCCCCCTCGATCACCAGAAAGCCGCGCAGCCGCTTGCCGCCCGCCACCGCATAGCGCATCGCGTGCGTCACGGGCTGGTCGGCGGCATCGGCCAAGGCCCGCATCAGCCGCGCCTCGATCAGGGCGGCGGCGTCCTTCAGTTGCGACTGGAACATCACATCCCCTCGACGGGGGTGGTGCCGGTGGGATTGCCGTTGCCGTCCAGCGTGATCTGGGCGACCTTTTCCTCGGCTTCCTTCAGCTTCTTCTCGCAATGCCGTTTCAGCGTCGCGGCCTGTTCCGACAGCGTGATCGACTCTTCGAGCGGCACATCGCCCCGTTCCAGCGCCGTGACCGCCGCCTCCAGCGCGGCCATCGCCTCTTCGAAACTCATCTCGGACACCGGCTTGTCGGTCATGCGCCCCGCTCCATCAGCACCTTGACATGCGCCGCGACGGACGCGGCCAGCGCATCCAGATCATAGCCGCCCTCCAGTGTCGAGACCACCCTGCCGCCGCAATGGGCGTCGGCGATGTCGCAGAGCCGTTCGGTGACCCAGGCGAAATCCTCTGCCCCGAGGTCCAGTTGCGCCAGCGGGTCGGCCCTGTGCGCGTCGAACCCCGCCGAGACGATCAGCAGGTCGGGTGCAAACCCGTCCAGCCGGGGCAGGACCTGCCGTTCCACCTCGGCCCGGAACCGCGCGCCGTCGGAATGGGGCGGCAGGGGCACGTTCAGGATGTTGTCATGCGCGCCGCGTTCGTCGGGCGCGCCGGTGCCGGGATAAAGCGGCATCTGGTGGGTCGAGACGAACAGCGCGCGCGGCTCGTCCCACAGGATGTCCTGCGTACCGTTGCCGTGATGCACGTCGAAATCCATGACCGCGACCCGCGCCAGCCCGTGATGGTCCAGCGCGTATTTCGCCGCGATCGCCGCATTGGACAGCAGGCAGAACCCCATCGCGCGCCGCGCCTCGGCATGGTGGCCGGGCGGGCGCATCGCGACGAAGGCATTGCGGGCCTCGCCGCCCAGCACCATGTCAACCGCCCGCAGGCACCCGCCCAAGCCGCGCAGCGCCGCCTGCCAGGAACCGGGCGACAGCCATGTGTCGGGGTCGAGCGCCACCTCGCCCGAGACCGGCACCGCGGCCCTGAGCTTGTCGATATAGCCCTGCGGGTGGCCGTTCAGCGCCTGCGATGCGTCGGCCAGCGGCGCGGCTTCGCGGATCAGGAAGGTGAATTCGGGCGCGGTCAGCGCCTCGTTCACGGCCTCGATCCGGGCCACGCGTTCGGGATGGCCGGGCGGCGTGACATGGGTCAGGGCGTCGGGATGGGTGATCAGCGCGGTTGTCATGGCCCGAAGGCTAGGGGGCGGGGCGGGGCCCGGCAAGGCTCAATCGGGCGCCAGCATGTAGCCTTCGCCCCGCACCGTCTGCAGATAGCGCGGCTGGCGCGGGTCGGCCTCGATCTTGCGGCGCAGGCGGGTGATCTGAACATCGACCGCGCGTTCCTGGGCCTGGTCGCCGTCGCGGCCCAGCTCCTCGACCAGCCGGGTGCGGCTGACCGCCTCGCCGGGGCGGGCGGAAAAGATGCGCATCAATTGCGCCTCGGTCGCGGTCAGGCGCACCCGTTCGTCGCCCGCCCACAGCTCGCCCCGGCCGACGTCATAGCGCACCAGCCCCAGATGCAGGACCTTGGGCAGATCGGCCGGGGTGCTGACCTGCGGCACACGGCGCAGGATGGCATTGATCCTGAGCAGGAGTTCCTTGGGTTCGAAGGGCTTGGGCAGGTAATCGTCGGCGCCTGCCTCAAGTCCCGCGATCCGGTCCGAGGTTTCGCCCCGCGCCGTCAACAGCAGGATCGGCGTCGCGATGTCGGCCCGGATCGAGCGGGTGAAGGAAACCCCGTCCTCGCCCGGCATCATCACGTCCAGCACGATCAGGTCGAAGTCGAGCCCCCCCAGCAGCCGCCGCGCATGCCCGGCATCGCGCGCCGTGCTGACCAGAAAGCCGTTGCGCAGCAGGAACTTGCGCAGCAGATCGCGGATCCGCGCATCGTCATCGACCACGAGAAGGTGAATGCCCGGCATGGACGTCATCGCGAACTGTCCGACAACCCGTCGAAATGGCGCCGCATCTCGGGATCCATCATCGCCTCGAGCACCTGCCGGAAGCCCGCCACCGCCACCGGCCCCGCCGCGCGATAGGCCGCGCGCATGCGTTCGCGCTGGGCGTCCGACAGCTTCTGTTCCAGCGCGGCCCCCGCCTCGGTCAGGTAGAGATGCCGCTCGCGCTTGTCGCGATGGCCGATGCGGGCCTCGACCAGCCCGTCCTCGACCAGCGCGCGCAGCACGCGGTTCAGCGACTGCTTGGTGACGCCAAGGATCGACAGGAGGTTGTTGACCGTGGTGCCGGGCGAACGATGGATGAAATGGATCGCGCGGTGATGCGCCCGGCCATAGCCATGTTCGTCAAGGATGCGGTCGGGGTCGGCGGTGAAGCCGCGATAGGCGAAGAACATCGCCTCGATCCCCTTGCGGATCTGGTCGTCGGTCAGGAACAGCAGGCTCTCGCCGCTCTTCTGTGCAACCGCGGATGCGCCCTGTGACATACCCACACCCCCGTCCGATTTCACCGCTGACCGATCCGGGGCGATCTTATGTCAGCCTTGTTGACTTTCCAAGACTCAACTGGTAGCGAGCCGTGGATTTCGCGCAATATTATGTCCGAAGCGGACCTAATTCGCGCAACATTAGGAAAAACACCGCCCCGAAAGGGCAAGCGAAGGGGAAGCGCCATGACTGGCTATGACGACCGCGACGGCTTCATCTGGATGGACGGCAAACTGGTGCCCTGGCGCGAGGCCAATGTGCATCTGCTGACCCATGCGCTGCACTATGCCTCGTCGGTCTTCGAGGGCGAGCGCGCCTATGGCGGCCGGATCTTCAAGTCGCGCGAGCATTCCGAGCGGCTGAGGACCTCGGCCAGCCTGATCGACTTCGAGATCCCCTACAGCGTCGACGAGATCGAAGCGGCCAAGGCGCAGGTCATGCAGGCCAACGGCATGACGGACGCCTATGTGCGCGCGCTTGCCTGGCGCGGCGCGGGCGAGGATATGGGCGTCGCCTCGCGTCGCAACCCGGTGCGCATGGCGGTCGCGGCCTGGGAATGGGGCGCCTATTACGGCGATGCCAAGATGAAGGGCGCGAAGCTTGACATCGCGAAATGGCGCCGCCCGGACCCGGCCACCGCGCCCAGCCAGGCCAAGGCCGCCGGTCTCTACATGATCTGCACCATGTCCAAGCATGCGGCCGAGGCCAAGGGCTGTTCGGATGCGATGATGTTCGACTATCGCGGCTATGTCGCCGAGGCGACCGGGGCCAATATCTTCTTCGTCAGGGATGGCGAGGTGCACACGCCGAAACCCGACTGCTTCCTGAACGGCATCACGCGGCAGACCGTGATCGGGATGCTGCATGACCGCCAGATCAAGGTCCATGAGCGCCATATCATGCCCGAGGAGCTTGAAGACTTCCAGCAATGCTGGCTGACCGGCACCGCGGCCGAGGTGACGCCGGTGGGCCAGATCGGCGATTACAATTTCGAGGTCGGCGCGCTGGCCCGCGAGATGGTCGACGCCTACGAGAAACTCGTGCGTGCGTAGTGCGGGACCGGCAGATCAGCCCCATCGCCACGTCCCTGCACGGCCAGGGACGCGATGGCACGCCCCCGGCAGCACAGGCCGACGCGGAAAAACGTGGAGAGAGTGTCGTTTTTTTGTTAACCTTCGCTCTGTGCACAGGCACGCGAAGGCCGGGTGTGCGCTCGGTCGCTTCATGAGTTGATTTAAAGGGGGAATATCTGACATGCGTAAATATCTGATCGCAGTCGCAACCATCGGCTGCATGACCGCTGGCGGAGCGTCCGCGGCAACCTTCAACGGCGAGTTCTGGGACGCGCCCGCAAACTCGATCGACGGACCGGACTTCCTCAGCCAAGCGATCGCGCAGGCCGCGGGTGCGCCGACCGCCACGTTCACGTCCACCGCACTTAGCTACGGCAACGCCGGCGCCAATTGGGCAATCGGTTCGCTGTCGGATTTCCTTGCAGCCGACGCAGGGTCCATTGTCGGGACCAACCCGGCAAACATCCAGGAATCGGTGTTCCGCTTCACCGGGTTTGTTTCACTGAACACTGGCGACAACATCAGCGTGACCTCTGATGACGGCTTCCGCCTGATCATCGACGGCAATACCTTCCTCGAGTACAACGGCATCCGTGCGCCAGGCAGCAACTCCAACGCGAATTGGGCGGGGCCGGCCGGCACATATTCCATGACAATGTGGTTCTTCGAAGGGAACGTCACGCAGGTCCAGCTCCTCTCCAACCTTGGGGACTATGCGGTCGCTCCGGTGCCGGTGCCGGCGGCGGGTCTGCTGCTGCTGACGGGCCT
The DNA here is from genome assembly GCF_004339675.1 of Rhodovulum steppense. Classification (GTDB taxonomy): domain Bacteria; phylum Pseudomonadota; class Alphaproteobacteria; order Rhodobacterales; family Rhodobacteraceae; genus Rhodovulum; species Rhodovulum steppense. The sequence goes on along the minus strand of NZ_SLVM01000002.1, from coordinate 136,190 downwards.
GGGCGGCATGGCCGCGCTGCGCCGCCGCCGCAAGGCTGCATGATGGCGTCATCAGCCTGACCGGATAACACAGGCGGGCGCCCTGTTTCAGGGCGTCCCCTATTCGATAAGCGCCTTGATGGCCGCCCGGTGTTCAGGCGACGCGGCGAGCGGAGCGGCCAAGAGATCGTCCGCCGCTGCCATCAGCCCATCCTGCGGCACCAGACGGTCCACCAGCCCGAAGGACAGCGCTTCGTCCGCGCCGATCCTTGCGCCGCCCATCAGGATCAGCTTGGCCCGCGCCGGGCCGACCAGCGCCGCCAGCCGCCCGGGATCGGACGGTTGCGGCAGGAAGCCGAGCTTCATCACCGGATAGAAGAATTTGGCCTCGGGCACGGCCAGCCGCAGATCGCAGGCCAGCGCCATGCCGAAGGCGCCGCCCGCCAGCGTGCCGTTCAGCGCCGCCACCGTCAGCGCGTCCAGCGCCGCGATCCGGCCCGAGACGCTTTCCCAGACCGGATCGGTGGCCAGTCCCGCGCGCGCCTCGTCCAGATCCGCGCCCGCGCTGAATACCTTGCCCGCGCCGGTGATGACCAGCGCCGCGATGCGTGCGCGCGCCGCCTCGGCCAGGATGTCGTCCAGATCGCCCAGCATGGCGCGGGTCAGCGAATTGGCCTTGTCGGGCCGGTTCAGGGTCACAACCCAGCGCGCGCCGTCCTTGTCCAGCCCGATCACGAGGGCAGCCCCGCGCGGCGGCGGATGGCGCGTTCGCGCAGCGACACCTCCTGGCCCAGGAACTCGTCGGCATCCGCGCTGCACATCCAGACCAGCGCGCGGGCGGGCCAGGCGGGGGGGACATGCTCGGCCCAGTCCAGACGGCTGACCGGGTTCACGCCGCTGTCGCGGATCGTCTTCTGCATGTCGGTCGCGACGGTGCCGGGCGACAGGCTGATCGCCCTGATGCCCTGCGCGCGGCCTTCGAGATCGGCGCAGCGGGTCAGCATCGCGGCCCCCGCCTTGGCGGTGCAATAGGCGCTCCAGCCCTCCATCGCGTTATGGGCCGCACCCGAGCCGATGGTCAGGATCGTGCCGCCGCCTGCCGCCGCCATCACCGGCATGGCCGCGCGAAAGCCGTGGAAGACGCCCTTGAGGTTGGTGTCGATTGCCGCCGCCCATTCGCCGGGATCGGCATCCTGCAAGCGCGCGATGGGTTCGATCACGGCGGCGTTGTTCACCAGGATGTCGATCTGCCCGAAGGCCCGGACCGTGGCGCGCACCGCGTCCGCGACCTGTGCGAAATCGGCCACGTCGCAGCGCAGGGCGATCGCCCCGCCGCCGATCTCGCGCGCGATGCTGGCAATCGCCTGTTCGCTGCGCGCGGCCAGCGCCACCCTTGCCCCGGCTTCGGCAAAGGCGCGTGCGGCGGCGGCGCCGATGCCGCGGCTGGCTCCCGTGATCAGAACGCTCTGGCCCGACAATTCACCCATGTTACCCCTCATCGTCAGCAAAATGCCTCGGGCCAAGTCCTAGCCCAGCCTCTGGCGGCAGACCAGAGCAACGTGGCGTTGACTCCCCCCGGCCAAGCACCGACATTCAAGCCTGACATCCTGCCATGAAAGGGAACACATGCTGCTGCGCATCTCGGCCTCTGCCGGGGCCATCGTCGCCGCGCTGGCCATCGCCGCGCCGGCCTGGGCCGATCTGACCGCCGCCGAGGTCTGGGCCTCGTGGAAGGCGCTGGCCGAGAGGTCCGGCCAGACCATTTCCGGCAGCGAAACGAAGTCGGGCGACACCCTGACCGTCCGCGACGTGACCATGGCGATGGAAACCGCCAGCGGCTCGGCCTCGGGTGCTATGGGCGACATCGCCTTTACCGAGAACCGCGACGGGTCGGTGTCGATCCGCCTTGCGCCGGAGTACCCGCTGGTGGTCTCGTCGACATCGGACACGGGCGAGCGCGTCGAGATGAAGATGACGCTGCGCCAGCGCGATCTCAGCATGACCGCCCGCGGCAATGCCGGTGCCATCGCCTATGATTTCGCCGCGCCCGAGGCGTCCTTTGCCCTCGATCAGATGCTGGTCGATGGCCAGCCGATGGACATGGCGATGGAGATGTCGGCGCGGGGGATTTCCGGCGGCTACACGATGGCCGAGGGCGCGACCGGGCGGATCGACGGCACCCTGAACGCCGCCACCGCGCGGCTGGACATGAACGCGACCAATCCGGAGGACGGGGCGCGTTTCAAGTTCGGCGGCGAGATGACCGATCTGGTCGTGTCCTCCTCCAGCACGGTTCCGGCGGGCATGCAGACCACGGATCTGGGCGCGATGCTGGCGGCGGGTTTCGCCTCGACCGGCAAGATCGCCCATGGCGGCATGGCCTATGCCATGGACATGGCGCAGGCGGGCGAAAGCACGAATGTCGCGGCAACCCTTGGGCCCGGGACGCTGGATTTCGCGCTGGCCGATGGCGGCATGCTGTATGATGTGCGCTCGACCAGGGGGCAGATCGGGATTTCCGGCTCGACGCTGCCGCTGCCCCGGATCGACGTCACCTTTGACGACAGCGCCTTCAGCTTCCGCATGCCGATGGTCCGGAGTGCGGCGCCCTCCGATTTCGGGCTGCTGACCCGGATTGCCGGGCTGACGATCAGCGATGGCATCTGGGCCATGTTCGACCCCTCGGGCCAGTTGCCGCGCGATCCGGCGACGCTGGTGATCGACCTGGCGGGCAAGGTGCGGCTTCTGTCCGACCTGACCAACCCGGCGGTCGCCCAGTCACCCGAGGCGCCCGCCGAACTGCACGAGCTGAACGTCAAGGATCTGAAGCTCAGCCTTGCCGGGGCGGAACTGACCGGCAACGGGGCCTTCGTCTTCGACAATTCCGACAAGGTCACGTTCGACGGGATGCCCCGGCCCACCGGCGGGATCGCGCTGCGGCTTGCGGGCGGGAACACGCTGCTTGACCGGCTGGTGGCGATGGGGCTGGTCCCGCCGGATCAGGCAATGGGCATGCGCATGATGCTGGGCATGTTCGCCCGGCCCACCGGCGAGGGCGACACGCTGAGTTCGCAGATCGAAGTCACGCCCGACGGCCAGGTGGTGGCGAACGGCCAGCGGCTGCGCTGAGCGCGGCAATGGCCCCTCGCGCGGGCTTGCGCGGGGGGCGCGGGCGGCCTACCTGAACGCCAGATCCATCGCCGGAGGCCCGATGCCCGACACAATCGAAACGCTGACCGCCGCGCTGCTGGATGCCGCGCTCAAGGCCGGTGCCGACGCGGCGGATGCGCTGGCGGTTGCAGAGGCATCGCTGTCCATCGACGTGCGCGGCGGGCGGCTGGAACAGGCCGAGCGCGCCGAAAGCACCGAGATCGGGCTGCGCGTGCTGATCGGGCGGCGGCAGGCCTGTGTTTCCGCGTCGGACACGCGGCCCGCGACGCTGGCCGAGATGGCCGAACGCGCCGTCGCCATGGCGCGCGAGGCGCCCGAGGATCCGACCGTGGGGCTGGCCGATCCCGGCCAGATCGCCCGCGAACTCGACATCGCCGCGCTGGAACTGGCCGATCCCGCGCCCGAACCCGAACCCGCCATGCTGGAGGAGGATGCGCGCCGGGCCGAGGCGGCCGCACGGGCCGTTCCCGGCATCACCCAGATCGAATCGGCGGGCGCGGGCTATGACCGGCAGCGGCTGTTTCTGGCCGCGACGAACGGCTTTGCGGGCGGCTACGAGCGGACCATCCGCTCGACATCCTGCGTCGCGATCTGCGGCGAGGGCACGGGCATGGAACGCGACTGGTGCCACGAGGCGCGGGTCTTCCAGGCCGATCTGCCCGGCCCCGAGGAAATCGGCCGCATTGCCGGGGAACGAACCATTGAACGCGCCGCGCCCCGCCGGCCCCGAACCGGCGCCTACCCGGTGCTGTTCGACGAGCGGGTGGCATCCTCGCTGATCGGGCATCTGCTGTCGGCGATCAACGGCACCGCCATCGTGCGCGGCGCCTCTTGGGCGCGCGATATGATGGGGCAGGCGGTGCTGCCCGCGGGGCTGTCGCTGATCGCCGAACCGCACCGGCCGCGCATCGCAGGCTCGCGCCCCTTCGATGGCGAGGGGCTGGCGACCGCGCGGCGTGCGCTGGTCGCGGACGGGGTGCTGGCGAGTTGGGTGCTGGATCTGGGCACCGCGCGCAAGCTGGGGCTGGACAGCACAGCGAATGCCGCGCGCGGCGTGTCCTCTCCGCCGTCGCCGTCCTCGGGCAATGTCACGCTGACGCCGGGCACGCGCACCCGCGGCGACCTGATCGCCGAGATGGGCACCGGGCTTGTGGTGACCTCGATGATTGGCAGCACGATCAACCCGACCACGGGCGACTATTCCCGCGGCGCTGCGGGCTTCTGGGTCGAGAACGGGCAGATCGCCTGGCCGGTCAATGAATGCACCATCGCCGGAAGCCTGCCCGACATGCTGCGCCGGATCGTTCCGGCCAACGATGCCCGGGATCACAAGTCGCATCGGGTGCCAAGCCTGCTGGTCGAGGGGCTGACGCTTGCCGGCGACTGACCTTGCGCTGCTGATCGAGGCGGCCGAGGCCGCAGGCCGGATCGCCGAACGCCACTGGAGACGCAAGCTGCGCGTCTGGGACAAGCCCGGCCATCAGGGCCCCGTGACCGAGGCCGATCTGGAAATCGACGCCATGCTGCGCGAGCGGCTGATGGCGGCGCGGCCGGGCTATGGCTGGCTGTCCGAGGAAACCGAGGACGGCCCCGCGCGGCTGGGCGCCGAGCGCGTCTTCGTCGTCGATCCGCTGGACGGCACCCGGGCCTTTCTGGAAGGCGACAAGTCCTTTGCCCATGCGCTGGCGGTGGCCGCGGCGGGGCGGGTGGTGGCCGCTGCGGTCTATCTGCCGATGCTGGAAAAGCTTTACGCCGCCACCGCCGGGGGCGGCGCCACGCTGAACGGCGTGCCGATCCGGGCCAGCGGGCGGGCGCTGCTGGATGGGGCGGCGGTGCTGACCTCGCGCCCGGCGCTCGAACCGCGGCACTGGTCGGGGCCGCCGCCCTCTGTCCACCGGTCGCTGCGCGCCTCGCTGGCCTATCGGCTGTGCCTGGTGGCCGAGGGGCGGTTCGACGCGATGCTGACGCTGCGGGACAGCTGGGACTGGGACACCGCGGCGGGCAGCCTGATCGCCACCGAGGCGGGCGCGCGGGTCACCGACCGGGCAGGTGCCGCGCTGGCCTTCAACACCGCGATCCCGGTATCGCGCGGGGTGATCGCCGCGCCGCCGCCGCTGCATGACGAGGTGATCGCGCGGCTGGCCTGACGCCCCGATGCGCCCTTTCACGGTCCCCTTGCTTGGTCTAGGGTGCGGCTGACGGCAAGGCAGAACCCAAGGGGGATGACGATGACCCAGCGCCTGCATCTGGTCTTTGGCGGCGAACTGGTCGATCCCGGCCGGACGGTGTTCCGCAACACCGACGACATCCATATCGTGGGCATGTTCCCCGACTATGCCAGCGCCCATGCGGCCTGGAAGGCCGAGGCCCAGCGCACCGTGGACAATGCCCATATGCGCTATTTCATCGCCCATATCCACCGCCTGCGCGACGAAGAGGCCGAGGCCGGACCAACCGAGGAACTCGGGACCTGAAAGCGGCGCGGATGGCGGGCGGGGGGCAGGATCCGGGCACGCGGCCCGATGGCCCGGTGGTCTGGCTGCATGCGCCGCCACCTGCGGAACGGCTTGCCGCCGCCGAACTGATCCGCATGCTGAACTCCGAACGTCCGGATCTTGCGGTCCTGGTGACCGGCGAGGATGGCCTGCCCGACTGGACCGGCGGGCTGCTTCGCCCGGGCGCGCTGCATCTTGCCGCCGCTCCGCGCGACAGCCAGCGCGCCGCGGCCGAGTTCGTGGCGGACTGGCGGCCGGATATCGCCGTCTTCTACCCCCAGACCCTGCCGATGGCCGCCTTGGCCCAGGCCCATGCCCGCGGCGCTGCGCTGTTCCTGATCGCCCGCGACCTGCCCGAAAGCTGGCGCGGCCGCTGGCGGCTGGGCGGCGGGGTGACGCGGCGGATGCTGCGCCGTTTCGATCGCATCTATGCACAAAGCCGGGCCTGCGCCGAGCAGTTGCGCGCGCTGGGCGCATCGTCGGTCCAGATGATCCCCTGTGGTCCGCTGTCCGAGGGCAGTGCGGTCCTGCGCTGCAGCGAGACCGAACGCGAGGTTCTGGCCCGGATGATGGGGGCGCGCCCCGCCTGGCTGGCCGCCTGCATCCGGCCCGAGGAAGAGGCGGTCGTCGTCGCGGCCCATTCCCGCGCGATCCGGCAGGCGCACCGGCTGTTGCTGCTGCTCGTGCCGGACGATCCCGCAAGGGGACCGGCGCTGGCCCGGCGGCTGCGGGCAGAGGGGTGGGAGGTATCGCTGCGCTCCGAGGACGAGGAGCCCGAGACCGAAACGCAGATCTATGTCGCCGATACCGAGGGCGAACTGGGGCTCTGGTTGCGGCTTGCGCCACTGACCTTTATCGGCGGCACGCTGGCGGGCGCGCCCGGCCCCGATCCCTACCATGCCGCGGCGCTGGGCTCGGCCATCGTGCATGGCCCGGCCACCGACGCGCACGCGACGCATTACCGCTGGCTTTCCGGGGCCAGGGCCGCGCGGCCGGTGCGGGACGAACAGAGTCTCGCCGATGCGGTGGCCGATCTGCTGTCGCCCGACCGCGCCGCCGAGATGGCCCGCGCCGCCTGGGAGGTCTCGACCGAGGGCTCGGCGGCGACCGAGCGCGTGATGCGCCGGATGATCGAGGCGCTTGCCCTGGCGGAGGCAGGCTGATGCGCCCGCCCGGGTTCTGGTTCAATCCGCCCGAGAGGCCGGGGATCGCGGCCCGCGCGCTGGCGCCGCTGGGCGCGCTTTACGCGCTGGGCACGGCGCGGCGGTTGCGGCGCGGGATGCCCGAACGGGTCGGCGTGCCGGTGATCTGCGTGGGCAACATCAATGCGGGCGGCACCGGCAAGACGCCCACGGTGATCGCGCTGGTGCAGCGGCTGGCGGCGCGCGGGGTGGCGGCGCATGTGGTCAGCCGCGGCCATGGCGGGCGGCTGGAAGGCCCGGTCAGGGTCGAGGAACGCGGTCACAGCGCCGCGGATGTCGGCGACGAGCCGCTCTTGCTGGCGGCCTTTGCGCCGGTCTGGGTCGCGCGGGACCGGGCTGCGGGCGCGCGCGCGGCGGTGGCGGCCGGGGCACAGGCGATCGTGATGGATGACGGGTTCCAGAACCCGGCGCTGGCCAAGGACCTGTCCATCGCCGTGGTCGATGCCGCCAAGGGGTTCGGCAACGGGCGGGTGATCCCCGCGGGACCGCTGCGCGAGCCGGTGGCCGCGGGTCTAGCGCGCGCCGATCTGGTGCTGTCGATCGGCCCGGCCCCGGCCCAGCGCCATTTCGCATCCGTCTGGGGCACGCGGTTGTCCGTGCCCCATCTGACCGGCGCGCTGAGACCGCTGGAAACCGGCATGGACTGGGCGGGGCTGCGCGTTCTGGCATTTGCCGGGATCGGTCATCCCGAGAAGTTCTTTGCCACGGTCGAGGCGCTGGGCGCGCGGCTGATGCGGGCCGAGGCGCTGGAGGATCACCAGCCGCTGACGCCCGCGCTGATGACACGGCTGGAAACCGAGGCAAGGCTGATCGGGGCGCAACTGGTGACCACGGAAAAGGACGCGGTGCGCCTGCCGCCCGGGTTCCGGCAAAAGGTGCTGACGGTTCCGGTGCGGCTGGAAATCGCGGATTGGGCCGGGATAGAGACTGCTTTCAATCGGCTGGGGCTTGGCGGCGGCTGAGTTCCTGCCGGATCGCCGCGCCATCCGCGTCCAGTTTCGGCGCGGCGCGGTCCAGCGCCAGTTCCGCATCGGAAAACACGATGGGCGTGCGCAGACCCGGCACGCCGTCGCGCGGGGCCACCATCCTGCGGTGAAGGATCTGCGGATCGGCGAAAACCTGGGCCATGTCGTTGATCGGCCCGGCGGGGACGCCTTGCGCCTCGCAGGCGGTCAGCAGATCGTCCCTGGCAAAGCGGCGTGTCGCGGCCTGAAGCCGGTCGATCAGCGCCGCGCGGTTCGCGATCCGGTCCGGGTTGGTGGCAAAGGCGGGATCGGCCGCCAGAGCGGAAAGCCCCAGCAGCGCGCAAAGCCGCGCGAATTGCCCGTCATTGCCGACCGCGATGATGATATGCCCGTCGGCGCAGTCGAAGACCTGGTAGGGCGCGAGGTTGGGATGGGCATTGCCCAGCCGCTGCGGCGGCTGCCCGGTGGTCAGGTAGTTCATCGCCTGGTTCGCGGTGATCGCCGTGGCCACGTCGAACAGCGCCATGTCGATCTGCTGGCCCTGCCCCGTCGCCTGCCGCTGATGAATCGCGGCCAGGATCGCGGTCGCGGCATAGACCCCGGTGAAGATGTCGGCCACCGCCACGCCCACCTTCTGCGGCTGGCCGTCCGGCGTGCCGGTGATCGACATCAGCCCCGACATGCCCTGAATGATCGCATCATAGCCCGGCCGGTGGGCATAGGGGCCGTCCTGCCCGAAGCCGGTGATCGAGCAGTAGATCAGACGCGGATTGAGCCGGGACAGAGACTGATAATCAAGCCCGTATTTCGCAAGGCCGCCGACCTTGAAGTTCTCGATCACCACATCCGCCCCGGCGGCCAGATCGCGCACCAGCGCCTGTCCCTCGGGCGTGCGGAAATCGCAGGCGACCGACCGCTTGCCCCGGTTGCAGGCGTGGAAATAGGCGGCCGAGCGGTCGCCCTCGCGTTCGACGAAGGGCGGCCCCCAGCGGCGGGTATCGTCGCCCTCGGGCGCCTCGACCTTGATGACCTCGGCGCCCAGATCGGCCAGAACCTGACCGGCCCAGGGACCGGCCAGGATGCGGGCCAGTTCTATGACCCGCAATCCGGCAAGCGGCGCCGCCATGGGCTATCCGGCCAGCTTTTCGTCGAGGATCTTCTTCAGGTCGCGATAGCGCATGTTCTTGTAGAGCTGCCCGTCGATCACGATCGACGGCGTCGCGTTGACCCCGGCCTTGTCGGTCATCTCGGCCGAGTGGTCGCGCAGCGCGGCGGCCATGGCGGCATCGCTCAGGCAGGCTTCGAGCTGGTCGTTGCCCAGCCCGGCGGTCCGCCCGATCTGGCGCAGGCTCTCGGCGGTTTTCGAGGGATCCTTGGGGTCGATCCAGTCGCTTTGCTTCTGGTAGATCGTGGACACGATCCCGAAGAACCGCATCTCGCCCCCGCACCGCGCCAGAAGCCCGGCCCAGATCGCGTAAGGGTCCCAATAGACCTCGCGATAGGTGAAATGCACCTTGCCGGTGTCGATATACTCCGCCTTGAGCTGCTTGAAGACCTCGTCATGGAAGGTGCCGCAATGCCCACAGGTGAACGAGGCAAACTCCTCCAGCCTGATCGGCGCATCGGGATCGCCCAGCGTGAAGGACTCGATCTGCGGGGCCGTCTCGGCATGGGCGGCCGGAACCGGCGTCAGCGACAGGCCCGGCGCCTGGCTCGGCGCCGAGGTCAGCCACAGTCCGCCCAGGGCAGCCAGCGCCACAAGACCGAGCGAGAGCGAAAGAATGCGGATCATGGAACGGGTCTCCCTAGCGTTTCGGGCGGGATAGGACGTTTTGGCCAAGTGCTGCAAGGGCTGCGCGCAACCCCTCGTCATGCACGTCGCCGGACAGGGCGGCGGCCTCTGTCGCGATGGCCGGATCGGGCCGGGCCGGGGCGGGTTTCGGGGCCGGGGCGAATTGCGCATGGCCTTCGGCAAAGCCCGTGGGCGCGGTCTGGGTCAGCCGGATCCGCGCGATGGCGTTGTAGCCGTAGCAGGCGTTCACCTTCTCGCGGATCGCGTCCTTCTGCATCTCAAGCAGCGGCGCGACGGCCCCGGTGGTCAATATGGTCAGCGTCGCCCCGAAGCCTTCGCGGCCATATTTCACCTCGACCGGACGGGCGATGCGGGCGGTCTCCTCGCCCACGATCTCGGCCCAATGGGTCAGCACGCGCGACACGGCAAATCCGCGTTTCTCGCCCGCGCTGCGGATGCGCTTGGCCAGCAGCGCCGCCGCGGGCTCGAACCCCCGCTTGCGTCGGCTGTGACTGTCGCCCGGCCTGGCCATGCCTGTCCTTTCCCTTGCCTGCGCCTAGCTTAAGCGGCAGGAGAGCGGGCAGCCAGACAAATGACCGGGGCGGGGGCATAAAGATTGCGTGACGCGGAGCTAAGCCGGGCCTTCCTGGACTGGTACGACCTGCACGCCCGCGACCTGCCCTGGCGGGTGGGGCCTGCGGCGCGGGCGGCGGGGGTGCAGCCCGACCCCTACGCGGTCTGGCTGTCCGAGGTGATGCTGCAACAGACCACCGTGGCGGCGGTGCGCGACTATTTCCACCGCTTCACCGCCCGCTGGCCCGATGTCGAGGCGCTGGCCGCGGCCGAGGATGCGGCCGTGATGGGCGAATGGGCGGGGCTTGGATATTACGCGCGGGCGCGCAACCTGTTGAAATGCGCGCGGGCCGTGGCGCGGGACCATGGTGGGCGCTTTCCCGACAGCCGCGAGGGGCTGCTGGCCCTGCCCGGCATCGGCCCCTACACCGCCGCCGCGATCGCCGCGATCGCCTTTGACCGGGCCGAGACGGTGGTGGACGGCAATGTGGAACGGGTCATGGCGCGGCTGTTCGCGGTGCAGACGCCCCTGCCGACCGCCAAGCCCGAACTGACGGCGCTGGCGGCCCGGCTGACGCCGACGCGGCGCCCCGGCGATCATGCCCAGGCGGTGATGGATCTCGGCGCCACGATCTGCACGCCGAAACGCCCGGCCTGCGGCATCTGCCCGCTGCGCGCACCCTGCGCGGCGCGGGCGCAGGGCATCGCGGCCGATCTGCCGCGCAAGCTGGCGAAACCGCCGAAACCCACGCGGCTTGGCATTGCCTATATCGGCCGCCGGACCGATGGCGCGTGGTTGCTGGAGCGCCGCCCGGAAAGCGGGCTTCTGGGCGGCATGCTGGGCTGGCCGGGCACGGATTGGGCCGAAACAGAGCCTGTTTGTGCCCCCCCGGCCGATGCCGATTGGCGCGATCCGGGGGCCGAGGTGCGCCACACATTCACCCATTTCCACCTGCGCCTTGCGCTGCGCGTGGCCGACCTGCCCGCAGACTGCGCACCCCGGCGCGGCGCTTTCGTCGCGCGGCACGATTTCCGTCCCTCGGACCTGCCGACCGTGATGCGCAAGGCGTTCGACCTTGCCCGCGGTAGCATCGGTCGCGATTGATTAGACGAACGCATCCCGCAAAGAATCAGAGGAAAGGCGCCGCACCCCGGAAGACACAGGCCAGCCCGCCGGACGGCGATCCGGAACCTTTGCGTCCGCCTCCCGCCCGGGCACGGAAGCCCCGGCGCAAAGGCCAGGGCGAGCGGGGTCTTCCGGCCGCGGTTCCTAGCGGATCAGCACCGGCGCTTGGTGGACATGGCTGCCGTCCTCGGCCGCATGGACCAGGAAATGCGCGACATCCCCGCGCGAGATCAGGCCGTTGCGCCATGTCTCGGGCTCGACAAGCACCTCGTAGGCGTGGCTGGGCGGGCGGTTCATCAGGATGCCCGGCCGCGCGATGGTCCAGTCCAGATCCGAGGCGCGGATCATCTCCTCCTGCACATCCTTGTCGGCATAGGCCCGGCCGAGCAGCGTCTTGAACGGGATCTTCTCGACCGTGCTGATCCTGTCCTTGCTGTCGCCCGCACCGAAGCCGGTGACGACCAGAAGCCGCCGCACCCCCGCCGCCGCCATCGCGGGCAGCAGAACCCGCGTCGCGTCGGAAAACAGCGTGGTGCGCTCGGCTATCCCCGACAGCGTCTTGGGGATGCCAAGGGCCACGATCACCGCATCCACGCCCTTCAGCGCGGCTGCCACCTCCTCGGGGTTCAGCGCGTCGCCGGTCAGCTTTTCCAGCCGGTCATCCTCGATCCCGATCCGGTCCGCACTGCGCGCAAAGGCGCGCACGTCATGTTCGCGTTGCAGGGCGTAGCGCACGGTCTCAAGCCCGATGCCCCTGCTTGCTCCGATCACAAGAAATCGCATGTGACACCTCCTTTTGGTTGAGAGATTAGGGCGTGGCGTGCCGATTCCGAGACCCCCGGCCCGGTCCGGACGAAAAAAAGCCCCGCCACGGGAATGGCGGGGCAAGGTTGTGCGCGGCGGCCCGAAGGCCGCAGGCACAGGCGGTAAGCGATGGGGTCTAGTTCGGCCGTTCGGCCATCTCGGCGCGGATCTGCTGGCGCAGGACGTCGATGGGCACCATCTGGCCCTCGCGGCGGTAGTGCCAGTAGGTCCAGCCATTGCACGAGGGCGCGCCCTCGAAGGCCGCGCCGACCTGGTGGATCGAGCCGGTCACGTCCGGGCCGACCAGCGTGCCGTCGGCGCGCACCTTGGCGGTCTTGCCGCGCGGCGAGACCAGCACCTCGCCCGGGCGCAGCATCCCGCGTTCGACCAGTACGCCAAAGGCCACCCGCGGTTCGGCCCGGCGCGAGGTCGAGACCATCAGCGCCTCGCGGTCATATTTGCGCACGCGGGCCAGCCGCGCCTCGGCCACCTTGCGATAGCTTTCCTCGCGCTCGATCCCGATGAAGTCGCGGCCCAGCATCCTGGCCACCGCCCCGGTGGTGCCGGTGCCGAAGAACGGGTCCAGCACCACATCGCCGGGATTGGTCGTGGCCAGCAGCACGCGATGCAGAAGCGCCTCGGGCTTTTGCGTCGGGTGGGCCTTGTCGCCATTGGCGTCCTTCAGCCGTTCATGCCCGGTGCAGATCGGCAGCACCCAGTCGCTGCGCATCTGCACGCCCTCGTTCAGCGATTTCAGCGCCTCGTAGTTGAAGGTGTATTTCGCGCCCTCGGATTTCGACGCCCAGATCAGCGTCTCGTGGGCGTTGGTCAGCCGCTTGCCCTTGAAATTCGGCATCGGGTTCGACTTGCGCCAGACCACGTCGTTCAACAGCCAGAAGCCCTGGTTCTGCAACTCGGCGCCCAGTCGGAAGATGTTGTGATAGCTGCCGATCACCCAGATCGCGCCATTGGGCTTCAGCAGGCGGCGCGCGGCGGCCAGCCAGTCGCGGGTGAAGCGGTCATAGGCGGCGAAGCTGTCGAACTGGTCCCAGTGGTCGTTGACCGCATCGACGCGGGAATTGTCGGGCCGATGCAGATCGCCCCGCAATTGCAGGTTATAGGGCGGGTCGGCAAAGATCAGGTCGATGCTGGCCTCGGGCAGGCCGTTCATCGCCGCGATGCAATCGCCCGCAAGAATGGTATTGAGCGGGAGCGTCCCCGCCTCTTTCGCCTTGGTCATCTCGTGTCACTGCCTCTTTTGGCGCGCCCTTGTTGCGGGCGTCGCTGCTTGGCGGTGACTTTGAGTCAAACCCGATTCGCCGTCAAATCCTTTTTGAATCAGCTACTTACGGAATTTTCTTGATACAATATGTTGTGCACCGGCGCGAACGAACGCCTATGGTGTGGGCTGACCCCAATATCTCGGAGCGCCTGGACATGCGCCCTGGTCGGATAGCCTGCGTTCCTGTCCCAGCCATAACCGGGGAAGTGTTGCGCAAGCTCCACCATGATCCTGTCGCGTGCCTCTTTCGCCACGATCGAGGCGGCCGCGATCGACAGGCTGCGCGCATCGCCCTTGACGATGGCAAGGCCCGGGCAGGGCAGGTCGACGGGCAGGAGGTTGCCGTCGATCAGCGCCAGATCGGGCAGCGCCGACAGCCCGGCAATGGCGCGGCACATCGCCAGATGGCTGGCGCGCAGGATGTTCAGCGCGTCGATCTCGGCGACGCTGGCGTGGGCGATGCTGACCTCGGCGCACCCCATCAGCGCCTCGGCCAGCGCGGCGCGGCGGGCGGGGGTCAGCCGCTTGGAATCGTCCAGCCCGGGCGGGATCGCGGCCGGGTCCAGCCGCACCGCCGCCGCCGTGACCGGGCCTGCCAGCGGGCCGCGCCCGACCTCGTCCACGCCCACGACGATGCGGGCGCCCCGGGCAAGGGCGTCGGTTTCCAGCGAGAAATCTGGGATCGGTCGGGGCGTGGCGCGGGTCATGGGATGACACAAGCGCCCTTCGCGCCGGGCCGCAACACGAAAAGGGGGCGGAGGCTGCTCGTCCCTCCGCCCCCCGGCGCGGGGCCTCACCCCCCCGCGCCCTGCTCGAACCGTCGCCTCAGCGGCGTCGGCCCTCGACCCGGTAACCGGCATTCTGCAGACAGCTCAGCCTGTAGGCATCGACGCTGCCACGGTTGCCGCGCACCGAGATCTCGCAGCGGTCGGGCAGGCGGCGGATGCCTTCGTTGCGCAGGCAGCGTTCGGTGACGACGCGTTCGGGTCCGCGGCGGGTGTTGATCGTGCGCACGCAGCTTGCCGGAATCACCTGGTGCCGGTTGTAGCCGCGAGGGGACTGCCAGCCCGCGGCCTGGCTCTTCTCGACCCGGTTCACGGCGCGGCGGTTGCTCTCCAGCTTGTCGACGATGACGTAGACCGCCGCGGCACCCAGCAGGATCCTGGCCAGATCGTCGGCGGCGCGGGCGGGCGCGGCGGCAATCGGGGTCAGCGCGACGGCGGCGGCCAGAAGCGGGGCAAGGAAGAAGCGTGGCATGGTCGTGGTCCTTTCCTGTTGGCGCCGGGGCGAGTCGGCGGGAACGCGGCCCGCCCGGCCTTGCGATGGATCGACCATCCGGCCGGGGCGCGCTGACAGGCAATAACGCCCCCCTGTTATCGGATAACCGTCGGCGCGAAGCCCCTTGCGCCATGGGTGATATTGAATAGCGCCGCGCGCTGGCCCATGCTCGGCCGCATGAAAACGCATCACCTCATCCTGGCCGCGCTGGCGGCGATCTTCCTGGCAGGGGCCGCCTCGGCCCAGTGCTATGCCGATTACAAGGCCAAGCAGGACAACCCGCTGCGGCTGCATTACGGCGTGATCGAACTGCCCGCCTCGGCCTGCGGCAGCCGGGGCGATGCCGCGCGCGAGATCGACCGCCGGATCGGCCGCAACGGCTGGCAATTGCTGAACGTGATGTCGATCTTCGGCGCGGACGGGCTGGCCGAGCGCAAGGCAAGCGCCGGTCAGTTCTTCCTGCGCTTCTGAGGCCACATGGTGCGCGCCCCTGCGGATAGCGACGCCGAGGCGCCCGCCCGCCCGCTTCAGGCCGGGCGGGTGGTCGTCATGGGCATGGTCGCCATCGTCGCGATCCTGCTGATCGCGGCGGGGGTGCTGTTCTTCAGCCTGCCCGATGCCGACGCCTTCAACATCCGGGTCGAGCGCATCTTCGTCGAGAATGACGACCTGACCTCGGGCGCCGAGATCAAGCTGCTGGAGATCCTCGCCCAGTCAGGCACCGCATTCGCGGATGTGCTGACCTCCTACCGGGTGGTGATCTTCGTACTGCTGGTCTTTTCCACCGCGCTGCTGATCGCGGCGCTGGTGTTCCTGCTGACCATCATCACCCTGAACCGGCGGATGTCCGAGATCGAGCGTGCGGGGATCCGCGTCTCGTCGCTGACGGTCAACCGGGCCGAGAACACGGTGATCCTGAACGGCATGGCCTTCAAGCTGACGCCTGCCGCGATCGAGACGCTGTCAGTGCTGGCCGAGGCGCGGATGGATGACGACATGCTGTCGGGCGCCGAGATCGAGGCGACGATCTCGGGCCGCCGCGCCGAGGATTGCGACGAGGCGGCGGGCGCCACAAGGATCAAGCGGCTGCGCGATGCGCTGGGCAACCAGATGGTCAGCGAACTCCTTATCAAGAACGTCGCCCGGCGGGGCTACATGCTGGCCATCGACAAGGACGTGATCCGCATGACCTGAAGCCTGCGCTGGACGCAGGCGACGCGCCGGGTCAGGATCGGGCCATGCGCGACCTTCTCCGGTTCCTTCGCCTTGCCCTTGTGGCGCTGCTGCTTCCGCTGGCGGCGGCTGCCGGAGAGGTGACCCTGTCCCGCGCCGATCTGGCCGAGATCGCGCCGGGGCTCTGGTCCGCCCCGGGCCTGCCGCTGCCCGACGAGGACCGGACCCTGCCCATTGTCGGCGACCAGAACACCGAGGACGGCACCCGGCTGTTGCGCCATCTGGCGGGGCGGGGCGGGATCAACGGCTTTGCCGGCCTCCTTTACGACAACCGCGACCGCGGCCATTCCACGCTGCGCCCCGACCTGTTCCCGCGCCTTGCCCGGCTGGTCTATGCGGCCGATCTGGTCGAGGCGGGGCGCGATTACGGTCTGGCGGGCCAGATCCATCTGCCCGCGGTCGTGCTGGGCAATTCCTCGACCGCGCTGACCGCCGGACCGGCCCCGCGCAGCCTTGTGCGCCTTGCCATGACCCGACCGATGGGGCCGCAGCTTGCCGCCGAACTTTACCAGCGCAACGCGATCTACATCTATCCCGAGCATCGCGACCATGATGCAGAGGATCTGTTTCCCGCCAACTGGCCCTATACCATCACCAGCCAGGGCTCGTCAGGCTCTGATCGGCGCTTTCTGATCGCCATTGCGATGACGCTGGCCGCCTTTCCCGCCGACACGATGTCCGCGCTACGCGATCACGGGCTTGTGGCGCCCGCGATCCAGATGATCCTGCGCCGTAACCTCTCCACGGTCGGCAGTCGCGATGATTACCTGTCGGGCCGCGCCCATCCCGCCGCCTTCGAACCCGGCCAGATCCGGATCGGGCGGATGGTGGCCCAGGCCGCCGGGATGCGGGCGGACGAGATCCCGCCCATGGTCCGGCTGCGCGTGATCGACGAGGGATTCCGGCAGGAGGCCGGGCTGGCGGGGCTGGATGAACGGCTGTTCGACACGCCATCGGCGATCGCGCGGATCTGGCGGGATTTCGACTGGCAGCGCGAGATGATCGTCAGCGCCGAGGAGACCGCGGACCCGAACGGCCGCCCGCTGCGCTTCGACTGGAGGCTTCTGGCGGGCGATCCCAAGCGGGTGAGGATCGAACCGCTCGACCCCGAGGGGCGGCGCGCGCGTATCGTCATCGACTGGCACGACCCCTGGACATTGCCCGCGCCCGGTGGTGGCGACGAGTATGACAGCCGCCGCCATGCGCGCGTCGATATCGGCGTCTTTGCCCATAACAGCGCGCAGGACAGCGCGCCCGGCTTCGTCACCGTCGCCTTTCCCGCGCATCAGCGGCGCAGCTATGGCCCGGTCGAGCCGGACGGCGCGCCGCGGCTTCTGTCCATCGACTATGACGCGGCCGGGCGCGGCGTCGGTTTCGATCCCGTGCTGTTCTGGACCGCGCCATGGTCGGACGAGGCGCGCCATGACCTCGACGGAACACAACTGGGCTGGATCCGGCGTTGGGCCGATGGGCGCGAGCGCTTCGTCGCGTTCGACGATCTGCGTCCGGCGGACGGTCCGCGCTACCGGGTGGACCGCAGGAACGCGCGGCAGCCGGAGCTGCATTTCCATGATTGAGGTCCCGGGCAGGTCATTCGCACCGACCTCTCGGTTTGGTTCAGCGCGCGCAGCCGACGCAGCGCGTCAGCGTCGGATCGACATCAAGGCGCTTCTCGCCGATGAACTCGCCGCACAGGTCGCACCAGCCGAATTCGTCGGACTCGATCCGGCGGATCGCGGCCTCCAGCGCGCGGCCCCGGGCCTGGCGCCGCGCCTCCTGCGCCGCCGCCATGGATTGCTGCTGCATCGCGTCCATCCGACTCAGGCGACCGACGCTGGCCTGGTCAAGCTGCACCGGTCGACGAGCCTCGCCCGTCGCTGCCGAGGCTTGTCTGAGGCCGTCCATCTCGTTCCGCAAGCGCGGCAGGTACCTCGTCCTCAATTGGTCCGGCGACGGCTCGTCCATCGGTTCAGCGCACCAGCAGCACCGGCGCGCGACAGGTGCGGATCATCTCGGAGGTGGTCGATCCAACGATCATGGTACGCAGCCGCGAATGGCCATAGGCGCCCATCACCAGCAGGTCGAACCCCTCGTCCTGCTCCAGCTTGCCCAGCACGGCGGCGGGCTGACCCGACAGGATATCGGTTGCAGCCTCGATGCCGGCAGCGCGCAGCATCGCCGCCGCGTCGCCCAGGCTGCGGGCTGCCTCGGACGTGGCGTTTCCGACGGTGACAAGCCGCACCGAGAGCCCGGCGAACAAGGGGTTGCGCGCCATGTAATCGACCGCCCGCATCGCCGACGGGCCGCCGTCCCAGGCGACCAGAACCCGCTCGATCGGGCGGAAGGCGCGCGAGGCGACGAAGACGGGCCGGTGGCTCGACCGGACGATCCGTTCCAGGTTCTGCCCCAGGTGGCGCTGCGGCTTTTCGGCGGTTTCGCCGCGCTTGCCGATCAGTACCATCGCGGCGGCCAGATCCTGCTCTCCGACGGTTTCGGCGATGTCTCCATGGCGCA
The DNA here is from genome assembly GCF_004339675.1 of Rhodovulum steppense. Lineage (GTDB taxonomy): Bacteria > Pseudomonadota > Alphaproteobacteria > Rhodobacterales > Rhodobacteraceae > Rhodovulum > Rhodovulum steppense. Next base: position 117,776 of record NZ_SLVM01000002.1, on the reverse strand, counting down.
GATGCGAGTTGACGTTGGTGATACCGGCGGCATTGATCACGGCCACCGCGTCGTCGAGGATGGCGCGGCCGCGGTGAACCATCAAACGGGACCGCTGTTCATCGAGACTGGCCAATTCCTCCATCAGCGCGCTGCGCGCGCCAAGCTTGATCGAGCCCGAAAGGTCGGCCTTGGCCGCCCCCTCACGCGGACCCAGAACGTGCAAAAGCTCGATTACAGCCCCGGTGCGCCCTGCAATCCACGCCGCATGTTCGCAGACGCTGTGCGAATAGATCGAGCCGTCGACGAAGGCGATGATCGTGTCGGTCATGGTGTCGTCCCCCTCGGACTCAATGGGCGCTCAGTTTGTCCAGCGCATCTGACTTGTCATGGACGGCAAGCCGGTCGACGATGGTTTCCGACGCCTCGTTCAGCCCGACGATCTCGACACTGGCGCCATCGCGGCGGAACTTCAGCACGGCCATGTCCAGCGCCGCAACGGACGAGATGTCCCAGATATGGGCGCGGCTGACATCGATCACGACGCGGTCCAGTGCCTCGCGGAAGTCGAAGGAGCGCATGAAATCCTCGGTCGAGGCGAAGAAAAGCTGCCCCTCGATGCAATAGGTCCGCATCCGGCCGTCGGGGGAAAGCGTCGAGGTCACGCGGAACAGCTGCGCGATCTTGGCGGCGAAGAAGATGCCGGACAACAGCACCCCCAGCAGCACCCCGATGGCGAGGTTGTGGGTCCAGACGACCGCGACCACCACCGAGACCATCACGATGGAACTGGAGGCCGGATGGGTGCGCAGCGCCTTGATCGAGGACCACGAGAAGGTCCCGATCGAGACCATGATCATGATCGCCACCAGCGCGGCCATCGGGATCTGGCCCACCCAGTCGCCCAGCACCACGCAGAAGAACAGAAGCATCGCCCCCGCGGTAAAGGTCGACAGCCGCCCCCGCCCGCCGGATTTCACGTTGATGATGGATTGCCCGATCATCGCGCAGCCCGCCATCCCGCCGACAAAGCCGGTCGCGGTGTTGGCAAGCCCCTGTCCGATACATTCCTGGTTGCGGTCGCTGGTGGTGTCGGTCAGGTCATCGACGATCTGCTGGGTCATCAGGCTTTCCAGAAGGCCCACGACCGCCACCGCCACCGAATAGGGCAGGATGATCCTGAGCGTTTCCAGCGTCAGCGGGATGTCGGGGATCAGGAACATCGGCAGCGTATCGGGCAGCGCGCCCATGTCGCCCACGGTGCGCACGTCCCAGCCGAACCAGATGGTCAGCGCGGTCAGCGCCAGGATCGTCACCAGCGGCGAAGGCACCGCCCTGGTGACCAGCGGCAACAGGTAGATGATCGCCAGGCCGGCGGCGACCAGCGCATAGGTCAGCCATGTCACCCTGGTCGGGTCAAGCTCGGGCAATTGCGCGATGAAGATCAGGATCGCCAGCGCGTTGACGAACCCCGTCATCACCGAGCGCGAGACGAAGCGCATCACCCGCCCCAGCCTGAGGAACCCCGCCGCGATCTGCAACAGTCCGGCCAGAACCGTGGCCGCGAGCAGGTATTGCAGCCCGTGGTCCTTGACCAGCGTCACCATCAGCACCGCGGTCGCCGCCGTGGCCGCCGAGATCATGCCCGGCCGGCCGCCGGTGATGGCGGTGATGACCGCGATCGAGAAGCTGGCATAAAGCCCCACCTTGGGGTCGACGCCGGCGATGATGGAAAAGGCGATGGCCTCGGGGATCAGGGCCAGCGCCACGACAAGGCCCGACAGCACGTCGCCGCGGACATTGCCCAGCCATTGGTTGCGGTAGGCGGAAAGGGTCATCATGGGAAACCTCGTCGGGAACCGGCCGGGGCGTTCAGCCCGCTTCCGGAATGGGGTCTTTGGGCTTTTCGGGTTGACCGGCGGATCGGCGGCCGGAAGAGCCACCCGGGAGCCTCCCCCGGGTCCATGTTCTGCCCCTGCCCTTAGCCGCCGCGACCCGGATTGCCAATATGCAAAGGCGCCCTGCATGCGGCGCAATGGGGACATGCCGTCAGATTACGCGGAAAACGGCTATTCTGCCACGCTCAGGTCCGCCCTGATCCGCGCGTGACGCGCTGCACCAGGTTACCCAGTCTGCCAGAAAAGCCCGGGCGGCATGTAGTAGGTTGCTACTACCACTGCCAGCCCCGCATGGGTCTAAGCTTTCCCCGAACAGGGAAGGAGTGCGGGAGGGCCTATTCCGGAGAGCACGCATGACGGCGTGATGAATCGTCTGGGGGCAAATCCGGCAAGGGCGGCGCCCTGCCGTCCCGGGCGGTTCGCGCGGCGGGCGTGGCAACCCGGCACATGGATGGATTGCAGAGCCGTTCGGGCATGTGAGACGCGTCGACGGAAACCACGGGCAATCAAGCGAGGCAATCTCCGAGGCTGGACGCCTGACCGCGTCGAGGGCGCGGGCAGATCACCTCGACTGACGACGGCACAGCGCCGCCCAGACCGGGAAGCCTACTTTCCGGCGCCCTTTCTGGTGACTTCATTTTTGACCAAACCATTGTTTTAATTATAATAATTGACAAAAAATCTTGCTGTGTCCAAAGCTGAGGCTGTCGCGGGAGGAGCGACATGGGATTCCCTATCGCAAGGGATCCACCAGATCGGGAGGAAAAGAATGCTCAGCAAAAGAGTGTTGTCCGGGCTGTTGCTCGGCGCCGTGATGACCACGCCGCTTGCGGCCCAGGACAACATGGACAAGCTCACGAACATGCAGCGCACGGATGCGACCTTTACCTTTATCGACCAGGAAGGGGACCGGGCCGCGGCGCTGCGAAACATCATCCCGCATATCAACGTGCCCGAGGGTTTCGAGATCAGCCTTTACGCGGTCGTGCCCGATGCCCGCTCGATGGCGGTGGCGCCGCAGGGAACGGTCATCTTCGTCGGCACGCGCAAGGACAAGGTCTGGTCGGTGGTCGACCGCGACCGTGACCGCGTGGCCGATCAGGTCATGGATTTCGCGCCCTCGATCACCTTCGACATCCCCAACGGGCCGTGCTTCTCGCGCGACGGGTTCCTGTACATCGCGGAACGCAACCGCGTTCTCGTCTTCCCGGCGGCGGAGTTCTTCTTCGAGGGTCCGGACCCGGCCGTGGGCGTCGTGGTGGCGCAGGGCGAACTGGTCCCGCCCGAGGAGGAAAGCTTCAACCACACTGCCCGGGTCTGCCGCGTGGGGCCGGATGGCAAGCTCTATATCTCGCTCGGCCAGCCCTACAACGTGCAGCCGGTGGACAAGCACGAGATGTATGACCAGATCGGCATCGGCGGTATCATCCGGATCAACACCGACGGCTCTGGCCGCGAGGTCTATACCCGCGGCATCCGCAATTCGGTCGGCCATGACTTCAACCCGGCGAATGGCGACCTGTGGTTCACCGACAACCAGGTTGACGGCATGGGCGACGACATCCCGCCGGGCGAGCTGAACCGCCAGACCGCGGCGGGCCAGCATTTCGGCTTCCCCTGGACCAATGCGCGGGTCGAGATCCCCGAATACAGGAACGTGCCGCGTCCCGAGGGCGTCGAGTTCATCGAGCCGCAGATCGAGATGCCGGCCCATGCCGCGGATCTGGGCATGAGCTTCTACCGCGGCAATTCCTTCCCCGAGAAGTATCGCGGCGGCATCTTCTCGGCCCAGCACGGGTCGTGGAACCGCACCACACCGATCGGCGCCAGGGTGATGTTCACCACGCTGGACGAAGACGGCAACGCCGCCGGGACCGAGGTCTTTGCCGATGGCTGGCTGAACGAGGACACGGGCGAATATCGCGGCCGTCCGATGGACATCGCCTTCCTGCCCGATGGCTCGATGCTGGTCTCCGACGATTTCGCGGGCGCGATCTGGCGCATCGCCTACAACCCGGCACCGGCCGAGTAATGCGGCTTTCGGTGCTTTTCGTCCTCGGCGGGCTTGCGCTCGCCGGGGGCGGCCCTGCCTTGGCCGAGGATCCGGAGGCCGGACGGCAGGTCGCGAACATGTGCCGGACCTGTCATGGACTGGACGGCTATGCGCAGGTTCCGATTGCCCCCCATATCGGCGGCGAGCCGAAGGAGTATATCGAGGCCCAACTGATGGCCTTCAAGACCGGCGCGCGGGAGCACGAGATCATGTCGGTCGTATCCACCAGCCTGTCGGCGCAGCAGATTTCGGATGTGGCGGCCTGGTATGCCGCGCATGTCGCCACGGCAACCCTGCCCGACGGTGTCAGCGCCGCCGATGCGCCGGTCGCCTGCGTGTCCTGCCACGGGGTCGACGGCATTTCGGTCGCGCTGAATGCGCCGAACCTTGCGGGCGAGGTCAACATCTACATCGACACCCAGCTCAAGGCGTTCCGCAGCGGCAAGCGCCGTCACGCGATCATGTCCGAAATCGCTGCCGAGATGACCGACGAGGAAATCCGGGCCGCCGCAGACTGGTATGCGCGCATCCGGCTTGACATCGCTCCGATCGAATAGGCCGGACGCGTCGGACGGCGCCTGTCACAAAAAGTTAACAAAACCGTCAGGCGATCTTCATGTGGCCAGACTACCCGCCGGACAGTCCTTTCCAATTCCGAGGTCTCGTCCAATGATCGCCCGTCTCTTCTCGACCGTCGCCCTGTCCGCCGTGCTGACACTGCCCGCCGCCGCCTTCCAGCTTGATGCGCGATTCACCGATGCCGATGGCGACCTCATTGCCGACATCCCCGAGGATGCCGCCCAGTGGATTGACCCCTCGGTTCTGATCTTCGCCTACACGCCGGTCGAGGATCCGGCCGTCTATGCCGAAGCCTGGTCGGATTTCCTGACCCATATGGAGGCCGTGACCGGCAAGCCGGTTCAGTTCTTCCCGGTCCAGTCCAACGCCGCCCAGATCGAGGCGATGCGTGCGGGCCGTCTGCATGTGGCGGGCTTCAACACCGGCTCGAACCCGCTGGCGGTGGCCTGTGCGGGTTTCCGTCCCTTTGCGATGATGGCCGCCGCCGATGGCAGCTTCGGCTACGAGATGGAATTCATCACCTATCCCGGTTCGGGCATCGAGAAGGTCGAGGACATCAAGGGCCGCACCATGGCCTTTACCTCCGAGACCTCGAACTCGGGGTTCAAGGCTCCCTCGGCGCTGCTGGCGGCGCAATATGGCATGGAGGCGGGCGCGGATTTCACCCCGGCCTTCTCGGGCGCGCATGACAACTCGATCCTTGGCGTCGCGAACAAGGATTACGATGCCGCCGCCATTGCCAACTCGGTGAAGGCGCGGATGCTCGACCGTGGCGTGATTACCGAGGATCAACTGGTCGTGATCTACCAGTCCGACACCTTCCCCACCACCGGCTACGGCACGGTCTACAACCTGCATCCCGACCTGCAGGAAAAGGTGCGCGAGGCGTTCTTCAGCTTCGACTGGGAAGGCACGACGCTGCAGGCCGAGTTCGAGCGCTCGGGCGAGGCGCAGTTCATCCCGATCACCTTCAAGGACAACTGGTCGGTGATCCGCGAGATTGATGCGGCGATGGGCGTGCAGTACACCTGTAACTGACACAAGAATGTCACGGACCGGGGTCTGCCCCGGCCAAGGCATCGCGCCGACGGGACGGTCCCGTCGGCCCAGTCAGGGAGAACGACCACATGAAGACCCTCGTCACCTCGGTGGCCCTGTCGGCCATGCTTGCCGGTGCGGCTGTTGCGGCCGATTTCACGCTCGATCCGCGCTTCACGGATGCCGATGGCGACCTGATCGCCGACATTCCCACCGACCCGGCGCAACTGGTCGATCCTTCGGTTCTGATCTTCGCCTACACGCCTGTGGAGGATCCGGCCGTCTATGCCGAGGTCTGGGCCGAGTTCATCGACCACCTGTCGGAAGCGACCGGCAAACCGGTTCAGTTCTTCCCGGTCCAGTCCAACGCCGCCCAGATCGAGGCGATGCGTGCGGGTCGTCTGCATGTCGCGGGTTTCAACACCGGCGCGAACCCGCTGGCCGTGGCCTGCGCGGGCTTTCGTCCCTTCGCGATCATGGCGGCGAAGGATGGCAGCTATGGCTATCGGATGGCCTTCATCACCCATGTCGACAGCGACATCGCGGACCTGGCCGATATCGAGGGCCTGACGCTGGCCTTTACCTCGGAAACCTCGAATTCCGGCTACAAGGCACCTTCGGCGCTCTTGCGCGAGATGTTCGGCTGGGAGCCGGGCACCAACTATACCCCGGCCTTTTCCGGTGCGCATGACAATTCGGTGCTGGGCGTCGTGAACCGGGATTACGACGCGGCCGCCATCGCCGACGAGGTGATGATCCGCATGGCAGCGCGCGACGTGATCGACCTTGCAGATATCCGGACAGTCTATGAATCCGATCCGTTCCCGACCACCGGCTACGGCGTGGTCCACAACCTGACCCCCGAATTGCAGGACAGGATCCGCGAAGCCTTCTTCTCCTTCGACTGGGAGGGCACGCGGCTGCAGCAGGAGTTCTCGCCCTTCGACATGGACGAGTTCATGCCCATCACCTTCCAGGAACACTGGTCGGTGGTGCGCGAGATCGATGCCGCGACCGGCGTCAGTTATACCTGCAACTGACTCGATATGAACATGCACACGGCAGGCGCCCCTCGCCTGCCGTTTTCCCTGTCCCGAGCGGAGGCCCCATGCTGAGCGTCGACAAGCTGACCAAGGTCTACAAGACCGGCGACAAGGCGCTGACCGATGTCAGCTTTACCGTGCCCAAGGGGCAGGTCGTGGGGCTGATCGGGCCGTCGGGCGCGGGCAAGTCCACGCTGATCCGCTGTGTCAACCGGCTGGTGGAGCCGACCGAGGGGACGGTGCGGCTGAACGATCTGGACATCACCCGCCTGCGCGCGGGCGAGCTGCGCCGGGCACGGCGGCGGATCGGGATGATCTTTCAGGAATACGCCCTCGTCGAGCGGTTGACGGTCATGGAGAACGTTCTGTCCGGGCGGCTGGGCTATGTGCCGTTCTGGCGCAGCTTCACCCGCCGCTTTCCCGGCGAGGACATTGCCAAGGCGTTTCGCCTGCTCGATCGCGTCGGCCTGTCGGCCCATGCCGACAAGCGCGCCGATGCGCTGTCGGGCGGGCAGCGCCAGCGGGTGGGCATCGCCCGGGCGCTGGAACAGGATCCCGAGCTGCTGCTGGTGGATGAACCCACCGCCAGCCTCGACCCCAAGACCAGCCGCCAGATCATGCGGCTGATCGTCGAGATCTGCCGCGAAAGCGGCCTGCCTGCGATCATCAACATCCATGACGTGGTCCTGGCCCAGCAATTCGCCGACCGGATCATCGGGTTGCAGGCGGGCCGGGTGGTCTTCGACGGTCCGGCAACGGGGCTGACCGAAGCGGTCCTGACCCAGATCTATGGCGAGGAGGACTGGACCGCGATGCGCCAGGCCGCCGCCGAGGACGAGGCCGCCGAGGCCGAACAGCGCGACGAGGCCAAGAAGATGATGAGGGCGCTGTGACCGACACCGCCGCCCCCGTGTCCCCGGGCATGTCCCCGGGCACCTATCCGACGCGGTGGAAGCGCCCGCCGCAGATGATCAAGTCGCGCTTCTGGCGCTATGCGCTTGCCATCGGGGCGCTGGTCTGGCTGGTGCTGGCCCTTGGTACCATCGAGGTGAACTGGCAGCGCGTCATGGTCGGGATGGAGCGCGGCCAGCGCTTCATCGCGGGGTTCCTTCAGCCCGATTTCACCACCCGCTGGCGCGACATCTCTACCGGGCTGATCGAGAGCCTGACGATGACGCTGACCTCGACCGTGGTCGGCGTCCTGATCTCGATCCCCATCGGCATCGGCGCGGCGCGGAATGTGGCGCCACGCTGGATCTACGCGATCTGCCGCGGGATCATCGCCGTGTCCCGCGCGTTGCAGGAAATCATCGTCGCGATCTTCTTCGTGGCGCTGTTCGGCTTTGGCGCCTTTGCGGGGTTCCTGACGCTGACCTTTGCCACCATCGGCTTCATCGGCAAGCTGCTGGCCGAGGATATCGAGGATATCGACGAATCCCAGGCCGAGGCGATCCGGGCGACCGGCGCCTCGTGGTTCCAGTTGATCAACTACGCGATCCAGCCGCAGGTCATGCCGCGACTGATCGGGCTGTCGCTCTACCGGCTCGACATCAATTTCCGCGAATCCGCCGTGATCGGCATCGTCGGCGCGGGCGGGATCGGGGCGACGCTGAACACCGCGCTGAACCGCTATGAATACGACAGCGCGGGGGCGGTGCTGCTCATCATCATCGCCATCGTGATGATCTCGGAATATTCCTCGGGCTATCTGCGCAGGTGGGTGCAATGAGCGTGACCGACATTCCCGCCGCCGAACGTCCCGTCTGGCACCACCGCACCCTTCTTGGCCGACTGGCGATCTATGCCGGATGGCTGGGGCTGGTCGCGCTGTTCGTCTGGTGCTGGAACATCATGACGGAACGCACGATGTGGGTCTTCGTCTATGACGCGCCCCATGCCGCGGCCGACCTGGCCAGCCGCGCCTGGCCGCCGCGCTGGTCGTATATGGACAGGCTTTGGCAGCCGTTGTGGGACACGATCAACATCGCCACGCTGGGCACGCTGCTGGGCATCGTGCTGGCGGTTCCGCTGGCCTTCCTGGCGGCCTCGAACACCACGCCCTCGCGGATGATCCTGCGGCCCGTCGCGCTGTTCTGCATCGTGGCCAGCCGCTCGATCAACTCGCTGATCTGGGCGCTGCTGCTGGTGTCGATCCTGGGCCCCGGGATCCTTGCGGGGATCCTTGCCATCGGCTTCCGCTCGGTCGGCTTCATCGGCAAGCTGCTTTACGAGGCGATCGAGGAGACGGATATCGCCCAGATCGAGGCGATCACCGCCACCGGGGCGACCAAGGCGCAGATCCTGAATTACGGGATCGTGCCGCAGGTGCTGCCCAGCTTCTACGGCATCTCTGTGTTCCGCTGGGATATCAACATCCGCGAAAGCGCGATCCTCGGGCTGGTGGGCGCGGGCGGCATCGGGGCGCAGCTTCAGGCCAGCCTGAACGTGCTGGCCTGGCCGCAGGTCACGCTGATTATCCTGGTGATCCTGGCGACCGTCGTGGTCAGCGAATGGGTCTCGGCCCGGGTGCGGCACGCGATCATCTGAGGCGCGCGGCGAAAGGACGATTGCAGCCGGACCGCCGATCTGGTCCCCTCGGGCAAGGACCGGACGGAGGGGGCCGTGAGCGCGGACCAGTTCCTGATCTTCGCAATCCTTGGCGCCACGCTGGCGGCGTTCCTGTGGGGGCGCTATCGCCATGACGTGGTGGCGCTGGCGGCACTTCTGGCCTGCGTCGTCGCGGGCGTCGTTCCGGCCGCGGACGCCTTTGCGGGATTCGGCCACCCGGCGGTGATCACGGTGGCCTGCGTGCTGGTGCTGAGCCACGGGCTGCAGACCACCGGCGCGGTGGACTGGCTGGCGCGCAGCGTTCTGCCGCGCGAGGCCGGGCGACTGGCCAGCATGGCCGCGCTGATGGGGCTGGGTGCGGCGCTGTCGGGGTTCATGAACAATGTCGGCGCCATGGCGCTGTTGATGCCGGTCGCGGTGCAGCTTGCCGGGCGGCTGGACCTGATGCCGGGACAGGTGCTGATGCCGCTGGCTTTCGGGACGATCCTGGGCGGGATGACGACGCTGGTGGGCACGCCGCCGAACCTGATCGTCTCGGGCTTTCGCGCCGAGGCGGGGCCGGGGCATTTCGGCATGTTCGATTTCGCGCCCGTGGGCGTCGCGGTGGCTTTGGCGGGCGTGCTGTTCGTGGTGCTGGTCGGCTGGCGGCTGGTGCCCGCGCGCAAATCGGCCACAGGAAAGGCGTTCGACACCGGCACCTATCTGACCGAGGTGCGCGTGCCCGAAAAGAGCAAGGCCGTTCACCTGACCCTGCGCGGCTTCGAACGCGAGATCGAGGAGAGCGGCGCGCAGGTGGTCGGTCTCGTGCGCAACGAGGTCCGCATCACCGCGCCCCATGGCGGCCGACGCATCCGCGCGGGCGACATCCTGGTTCTGGATGCCGATGTCGAGGGACTGGCCGAGGCGCTGGCGCTGTTCGGCATCGAACTGGAGGAGCAGGGTCCATCCTCGGAAGAGGCAGGCGACACGGCGCCCGGGTCGCGACCGCAGGACGTCGCGGAAGATGGCGCAGGCAAGCATGACGAGAAGAGCGCCGAGGACAAGCCGGACCGAGACGAGGATATCGTGCTGCGGGAACTGGCCGTTCTGCCGGGGTCCAGCATCGTGGGACGATCGGCTACCGATCTTCGGCTGCGCACGCGGTTCGGGCTGAACCTGCTGGCCGTCTCGCGCGAGGGGCGGCCGCCGCCGACCCGGCTGCGGTCGCTGCGGATCCGCTCGGGCGATCTGTTGCTGATGCAGGGGCCGGCCGAGGTGATGGCCGATTTCGTCAACGATACCGGCTGCGTGCCCCTGCGCGAGCGGGAACTGCGCATCCCCGACAAGCGCATGGCGATCATCGCGGGCGCGATCATGCTGGGCGCCGTTGCCCTTGTCACGCTGGGTCTTCTGCCCGCGGCCCCGGCCTTTGCGCTCGGGGTCCTGGCCTCGATGCTGCTGCGCACGGTGCCGCCCCGGCAGGTCTATTCCGCGATCGACTGGCCGGTGATCGTGCTGCTGGGCGCGCTGATCCCGGTGGCGGGTGCGATGCAGGCAACGGGTGCGGCCGATCTGCTGGCGCGCGTGCTGGTCGAGACCATCGCGCAGGGCAATGCCGTCGCGGCGCTGGCGGTGGTGCTGGTGACGACGATGTTCCTGTCGGACGTGATGAACAACGCCGCCACCGCCGCCGTGCTGTGCCCGGTCGCGCTGGGCATCGCCGCGGCGCTCGGTGTCAATCCCGACAGCTTTCTGATGGCGGTGGCGATCGGGGCCTCCTGCGCGTTCCTGACCCCCATCGGGCATCAGAACAACACGCTGATCCTGGGCCCCGGCGGCTTTCGCTTTGGCGATTACTGGCGGCTTGGCCTGCCGCTGGAGATTCTGGTGGTCGTGGTCAGCCTGCCGCTTCTGCTGGTGGCCTGGCCGCTCTGACCCCTGTCCTTGCGCTGGATCATGGTGGGGCCGGTCCCGCCGCGCGAGGTTCGGGGCGACAGGGGCGGTGGCGCTGGCCGTCCCCGGAAAGGAGTGCGCCATGACACAGGTGGCCTATGGGGTCTGGGACGGGGTCGTCCATGACCGGCAGGCAGGGCAAGCCACCCTTGAGCCCCGCAATTTCGACGAGTTCGACGAGGGCAACCCGATCCGCGCCTTTTTCGGCGACCGCGGATTCTTCGTGTTCGATGAAAGCGTCAGCCTTGTGGACGCGCTTTACCACTACATGCGCAAGGCGGCCGAACAATCCTGTGGCGTCTGCACGCCCTGCCGGATGGGCACGGTGCTGGTGCGCGACGCGCTGGACGCGATGCGGCGCGGGCTGGATGCACCGCTGGATCTGGATCAGATCGCGATGCTGGGCGAGCAGATGCGCGAAACCTCGCTTTGCGGTCTGGGCCAGACCTGTGCGGTGGCGCTGTTGGATGCGCTGGGCCATTTCCGCGGCCGGATCGAGGCCGAACTGGCCCCGAAACGCCCGATCCGCGCCCAGCATGGCATGGCCTACATGACCGCCCCCTGCATCGAGGCCTGCCCCTCCAAGGTCAACGTGCCGCGCTATATCGACTATATCCGCGACGGCAAGCCCGAGAACTCGCTGGGGGTTCTGTTGCAGAAATACCCGATGGCGGCGACCTGCGGGCGGGTCTGCGTGCGCTATTGCGAACAGGCCTGCCGACGCAAGTTCGTGGACGAGGCGGTGGGGATCAAGACCCTGAAACGCTTTGTCGCCGACCAGCAAAGCGGCCCGAACGCGCTGGAATTCACCCGCGACATGATCCGCAAACCGCTGGATCCGGCCATGCGGGTGGCGGTGGTCGGTGCGGGTCCGGCGGGGATTTCCTGCGCCTATCATCTGCTGCTGCGCGGCTATCACGTCGATGTGTTCGACAAGGCAAGCCAGGCGGGCGGCATGGCGCAGATCGGCATTCCCGCCTACCGGCTGCCCAAGGACACGCTGGCGCTGGAAACCGAAATCATCGCCGATCTGGGCGGGCGCTTCCTGTTCGGCCAGCAGCTCGGCCGCGATTTCAGCATCAACGATCTGTTCGCGCGCGGCTACCGGGCGGTGTTCCTGGGGCTCGGTTGCCAGGCGGGCTCGCGGTTGGGGGTCGCGGGCGAGGACGAGGCGCGCGCCGGCTATTTCAGCGGCATCGACTTCCTTCTGCGGGTCCATGACCATGTCGCGGGCAAGGTGCCGCTGTCCTTGTCGGGCGAGGTGCTGGTGGTCGGCGGGGGCAATGTCGCGATGGATTGCGTGCGCTCGGCGATCCGGCTGGGGGCGGGGCGCGTGCATGTCCTTTACCGTCGCACCCGCGCGGACATGCCCGCCGATCCCGGCGAGATCGCGGATGCCGAGGCCGAGGGCGTGACCTTTCACACGCTTTGCAACCCGGTCCGCGTGCTGACCCAGGCGGGCCGCGTCACCGGCGTGGTGGTCGCGCAGATGGAACAGAGCGAGCCCGACGACAGCGGCCGGCGCAAGGTCCGCCCGATCCCCGGCAGCGAGGTGACATTGCCCTGCGACACGCTGATCGCGGCCATCGGCCAGCAGGTCGAGGATGGCAGCCGGATCGAGGCGGACGGCATCGCGCTGGACCGCTGGCGCTGCGTGGCCGCGGATGATGCGCTCACCACCTCGCGGCCGGGTGTCTTTGCGGGGGGCGATTGCGTCACCGGCCCCTCGACGCTGATCTGGGCGATGGCCGACGGGCTGAAGGCCGCGCGCAATATCGACGACTGGATCCAGCGCGGTTCGGTCAGGTTCTACAAGCGTGCGCGGATGCGCAAGCTGATCGCCGACAACGATTTCCTGGCCAATGACGTGGTCGAGACGCCGGTGCGCAACGCCTATCGCGTGCACAATCCCGAACTCGACCCCGAATTGCGCAAGCGCATGTTCGAGGAGGTCGAGCAGACGATCAGCGCCAGGGCCGCCTATGCCGAGGCGCAGCGCTGCATGCGCTGCTATCGCGTCTACACGGTCCTTACCGGCCATCCCATCCCCGAAGGAGCGGTCTGAGCCATGTGCACCTCCGGCCCCGACACACCCGGCCCCGACGCGCCCGAGACCGTGGCGCTGATCCTCAACGGGACGCCCTGCACCGGCCGGGCGAACGAAACCATCCTGTCCTGTGCGCGGCGGCATGACATCTATATCCCGACGCTGTGCGAACTGGACGACATCGACCACACCCCCGGCACCTGCCGCGTCTGCGTGGTCGAGATCGTGCAGGCCGGCCATGACGCGCCGCAGATCGTGACCGCCTGCAACACGCCCATCCGCGACGGGATGGAGGTGCGGACCCGCAGCAAGCGCGCGCGCGACATGCAGCGCTTGCAGGTGGAACTGCTGATGGCCGACCATTTGCAGGATTGCGCGACCTGCATCCGGCATGGCGATTGCGAATTGCAGGATCTGGCGCAGTTCGTGGGTCTCAAGGAAAACCGTTTCTTCGACCGTGCCCGGACCGAGGCGCGGCCCATCGACCTGACCTCGCCCGCGATGGTGCGCGACATGCGCCGCTGCGTGCGCTGCCAGCGCTGCGTCGCGATCTGCCGCCATCACCAGCAGGTCGACGCGCTGGCGATGGAGGGCACCGGGCTTGACCGGCTGGTGGCGCTGCGGGGCGCCGAGGATTACCCCTCGTCGGCCTGCGTGTCCTGCGGGCAATGCGTGCTGGTCTGCCCCACCGGCGCCTTGGGCGAACGCGACGAGACCGACCGGGCCATCGACTATATCTGCGACCCCGACCTTGTGACGGTGGTGCAATTCGCCCCCGCCGTGCGCGTCGCCTTTGGCGAGGAATTCGGCATGCCCCCCGGCACCAATGTCGAGGGCCATATCGCCACCGCCTGCCGCAAGCTCGGCTTCGACGTGGTGCTGGACACCAATTTCGCCGCCGACGTCGTCATCATGGAGGAAGGCGCCGAGTTGCTGGGCCGGCTCAAGGCGGGGCGGCGGCCCACCTTTACCTCGTGCTGCCCGGCCTGGATCGACTTTGCCGAGATCCATTATCCCGAGATCCTGCCGCTTCTGTCCTCGACCCGGTCGCCGCAACAGGTGCTGTCGGCCATTGCCAAGACCTGGCTGCCCGGAAAACTGGGCGTCGCGCCGGATCGGATCCGCGTGATCTCGGTCATGCCCTGCGTCGCCAAGAAAGAGGAGGCGACGCGCCCGCAACTGGCGCGGGACGGGCGGCCCGATACCGATCTGGTGCTGACCACCCGCGAATTCGCCCGCCTGCTGCGCCGCGAGGGGATCGACCTGAAGACGCTGGAACCCTCGGGCTTCGACAGCCCCTTCTTGCGCGAATATTCCGGCGCGGGTGCCATCTTCGGCACCACCGGCGGCGTGATGGAGGCCGCGCTGCGCACCGTCTACGCCATCGTCAACGGCCGCGAACTGGAGCAGATCGAACTGACCCAGTTGCGCGGTTTCGAAGGCATCCGCGAGGCCCGCGTCGATCTGGGCGGGCAGGTGGGCGAGGTCAGGGTGGCCATGGTCCACGGGCTTGGCGACACGCGCGCGCTGGTGGACTCGGTGCTGGCAGGCAGGGCCGATTACGATTTCATCGAGGTGATGGCCTGCCCCGGCGGCTGCGTCGATGGGGGCGGGTCGCTGCGTTCGAAAAAGGCGTATCTGCCGCTGGCCCAGAAACGGCGCGAAACGATCTATGCGGTCGACCGCGCGGCCCGCGTGCGCCAGTCGCACAACAACCCGCAGGTGCAGGCGTTGTACCGCGATTTCCTGGGCGCGCCGAACTCGGAACTTGCGCACCAATTGCTGCACACGAGCTACGAGGATCGCCGACGCGAGCTGAAGCACACCGTCAAGGAAATCTGGGACGACATCACCATGAGCACGATGGTCTATTGACCCCGATGCCGTCCCTCGACCGCCGCGCGGTGCTGGCCGGGCTGGCCGCGCTGCCCCTTGCGGCCCCGGCGCGAGGGGCGGAGCCGCTGACTCTCTGGGGTATTCCGGGCACGCCTTCGGCGGTCTTTGCCGGGGCGGTGGCCTCTGACCGATTTCAGGCCGCAGCCCCCGGCGCGCGGTTCGAGATCTGGAAAAGCACCGACCAGTTGCGCGCAGGCATCGCCTCGGGCGCGTTCCGGCTGTTTGCCAGTTCCACCTATGCCGCGGCCAATTTCTTCAATCGCGGCGCGGGCACGCGCATGGTGAATGTCGTGACCTGGGGCGTGCTCTACGTCATGGCGCGCGATGACCGCATCCGCTCGATCGCGGATCTGGCGGGCCGCCGGGTGCTGCTGTCGAACAAGAACGAGGCGCCGGATCTGTTGTTTCGCATGGTGCTGGGCTGGGCCGGGCTGGACCCCGACCGCGATCTGCGGCTCGACTATGTCGGCTCGCCCGGCGAGGCGGTGCCGCTGTTCCTGTCCGGGCGGGGCGATGTGGCGCTGCTGCATGAACCCGCCGCCACGGCCGCGCAGATCCGCGCCGAACGCGAAGGATTGCCCATGATCCGCGCGCTCGACATCGCCGAGATCTATGGCCAGCACACCGGGCGCGGCCCGCGGATTCCGCAGGTGGGGCTGGCGGTCAGCGCCGAATTTCTGGACCGCGCGCCCGAAGTCGTCGCCGCCGCCCATGCCGCCTGTATCGAGGCCGCCGATTGGGCGCAGGCCGACCCCATGGCGGCGGGCGCGCTGGCCGCGCCGCATCTCGGTCTTGCGCCCGAGATCGTGGCCCGCTCGCTGCCCTTCGTGCGGCTGGGCGTGGCCAGCGCGCGGCAGGCGCAGCAGGATATCGAGACCTATTTCCAGCACCTCATGACGCTGGCCCCGGGCATCGTCGCGCACCGCCTGCCCGATGCCGATTTCTACTGGGGCTAGGGCCATGGCGCGAAAACGCCCTCCCTCCCGGCTCTGGAGCCTTGCGGGCCTTGCCCTGTTGCTGGTCCTTTGGGAGGCCGGGCATCGCATCTGGGGGCCGCTGGTGCTGCCCGGTCTGGCCGAGACGGGCGTCACGCTCTGGCACATGATCGCCGAGGGCCGCGTTGCCCCGGCGCTGGCCCAGACCGCTGGAAATGCCGGGATGGGCTGGGTGCTGGGCGCGGCGACGGCCATGATCGCCGGAACACTGGCCGGCCTGCGCCCCGAGGCACAGCGGGCGTTGCAGCCGGTCGCGGTGGTGCTGCTGGGGATCCCCGCGATTGCCTGGGTGGTGCTGGCGCTTCTGTGGTTCGGCGGGCGCTGGGCGGTCGTGTTCACCGTGGCCGTGGCAACCGGCCCGCTGGTCTTTGCCGCGGCCGTGGCCGGGGTTCACAGCCTCGATGGCGGGCTGGTCCGCATGGCGCGGGCGTTCCGCGTGCCGCTTGGTGCACGGCTTGCCCACATGCACCTGCCGCATATGCTGGGCCATGTGTTTCCCGCGCTGGCCACCACGCTGGCGATGTCGTGGAAGGTGTCGGTCATGGCCGAGTTGCTGGCCGGTGCGGGCGGTATCGGCGACGGACTGGCCACCGCGCGCGCCCATGTCGATACGGCCGCGATGATGGCCTGGGTGCTGGTCGTGGTGGCGGTGCTGGTCGCGGTCGATCTGGCGCTGTTGCAGCCGCTTCAGCGCCGCATGGTCCATTGGCGCGATGACGGGCGGGGCGTCGGGACATGACCGAACCGCTGCGCCTTGACGGCGTCGATTTCGCCCATGACGGCAGGCCGGTGCTGCGCGGGCTTGACCTGTCGCTGCCCGCGGGCACGATCACCGCGCTGATGGGGCCGTCGGGCTGCGGCAAGAGCACGCTGATCGCGCTGGCCGCGGGGCTGCTGACCCCCGATGCGGGCCGGGTCGCGCGGCGCTGTGCCCGGCTGGGGATCGTGTTCCAGGACCCCGCGCTGCTGCCCTGGAAGACGGCGCTGGGCAATGTCGGCTTCGCGCTGCGCGGCTTGGGCCTTGGCCGGGCAGAGCGGCGCGCGCGTGCCCGGGCGATGCTGGATGCGGTCGGGCTGGGCCCCGGCGATGCAGGGAAATACCCCCGCCAGCTTTCGGGCGGCATGCGTCAGCGGGTGGCGCTGGCCCGTGCGCTGGCGGTCGCGCCGGATTTGCTGCTTTGCGACGAAGCCTTCAGCGCGCTCGATGCCCCGGTGCGCGCCAAACTCTGGCAGTTGCTGCACGAATTGCGCGCGCGCACCGGCCTGACCATCCTCTTCGTCACCCATGACCAAGACGAGGCGATGGAACACGCCGACCGCCTGGCCATCATGGCGCCGGGCCGGATCGAGCAAACCGCCTCGGTCGACGCCTGCATAAGCGCATTCACATCACGGATGAACGCCCCCGTATCCTGATCGGAGAACTGCCGTCGAGCCCCCGACCGAATTTGGCAGAACAGAAGGGCATCAGCAGAATCGTCCGAACAGCCAGCGCCAGCGTATCGCTGCGCCAGGCCCTATATCGGCCCGGCCGACCGCCACAGATAGGATGACTCGCCTGACCATCCCACGACAGGCCAACTGAACTGCCCGCATCGCGACAACCGTCCAGCATTCTGAGGGGACAGGAAGCGAAAGTCCCCGATGCCGCAGGCTGGGTGGGGGCTGTTAATCCGCAGCACCGGGGTAGCGTCTTCGCTATGAAGGCAATATTCCCGCGAATCCGGGCGGCATCGCGGACCGCGCGCGACCATCGCAAGGTAATTTCGGGGCGCGATCCGGGCAGGACTTGATTTGACGACGCGGCGGCGGCACGCTGGGCGGATGAACGTCGTGACACCGCCCCCGTTCGTCCACGCCGGCCCGCCCGAGCAGATCAGCTTCGACCGCGCTGAGCTTGGGGTGATCCTTGCGCTTTACGGACGGATGGTCGCCGCGGGGGAGTGGCGCGATTATGCCATCTCGTCGCTGCGCGAGGCGGCGGTCTTTTCCGTCTTTCGCCGCACCGCCGAGCACCCGCTTTACCGCATCGAGAAGCGCCCGCGCCTGCGCGCCCGCCAGGGGATCTATGCGGTGATCGGGATGGACGGGCGCATCCTGAAGCGCGGTCCTGACCTGAAACAGGTGCTGCGCGTGCTGGACAAGGCGCTGATCCGCCCGGTCGGCTAGGGGCGGTCGGCTAGGGGCGGCGATGCGCGCTGGGCGCGCCGCCGCCCATGGCCGCGATCCGGGAAAGCGCACCTATGATGGGTTCGCGGACCACCGACATCGCATGCGCCGTGGCATGGATCAGCGTAAGGGGGTCGGCGACCAGCGCGACATGGCCGGTCCAGAAGATCAGGTCGCCGCGCCGGGGCGGGCTGTCCGGGGGAAGCGGCGCGCCCAGCGCGCGGGCCTGCTGGTCGCTGTCGCCGGGACAGGCCCGGCCGCAGGCCAGAAAGGCCGCCTGGACCAGCCCCGAACAGTCGATCCCCCGGATCGAGTTGCCGCCCCACAGATAGGGCACCCCGAGGAACAGCTCTGCCACCGCGACCGGATCGGCAAAGGGCGCATCCAGCGCGCGCAGATGCGGCCTGGGCAGGAACCAGCCTTCGGCGGTCTCGCAGAAATCGCCGCTCTCGGCGGTGACGCGGATCTGCGTGCCGAAGGACAGGGCGCAGATCTCGGGGCATTTCAGGTCGGGCGCGGGATAGGCATGGGTGGCAGGCGCGGCGACGGCATGGCTGGGTTCGGGCAGCCCGTCCGACAGCGCCGCAGCGCCGATGTAGCCCACATAACCGTCGCGCGCGGCCCAGCCGAAGGCATGGCCCTCATGCGTGTCCAGCACCTCGAACGCCTCGCCATGGACAAGCTGGCGCTCGCGCGGGCCGCCGGGGGCGCGCAGCAGGTCCGTCAGCGGCGGGATGACCCGGTGGCGGATGGGCGCAACGAACCGCTCGGCCGCGACCTTGCCCCGCAGATGCAGCGCCGCGACGCGGGCATTCGCCGGTGTCTCGCGCCGGTCGCTCACAGCCCCAGCACCTGCGGCAGCGCGCCCAGGATCGCGCGCGCGCCCTGTCCCAGCCCGCCCTTGGGCCGGGCGGGCGCATCGGCGGGTTGCCAGCCATAGATGTCGAAATGGGCATAGCGCGCGTCCCCGGCAAAGCGGCGCAGGAACAGCGCGGCGGTGATCGACCCGGCAAAACCGCCCCGGGGCGCATTGTCGAGATCGGCGATGCCGGGCTCGATCATCGCCTCGTAAGGCGCGTGGAAGGGCATGCGCCAGACTGGATCGGCGCCCTCTGCCCCCGCGGCGGCCAGCGCTGCGGCCAGCGCCTCGTCGCCGGTATAGAAGGGCGCGATATCGGGGCCGACGGCAACGCGCGCCGCCCCGGTCAGCGTGGCCATCGAGATCAGCAGGTCGGTCTGGTCCTCGCAGGCCAGCGCCAGCGCGTCGGCCAGCACCAGCCGCCCCTCGGCATCGGTATTGTTGATCTCGACGCTCAACCCGTTGCGCGCCCTCAGGATATCCTGCGGGCGAAAGGCGTTGGCCGAGACGCTGTTTTCCACCGCCGGGACCAGCAGCCGCAGTCGCACGGGCAGGCCCAGCGCCATGATCGCCTGCGCCAGCCCCATCGCGGTCGCGGCCCCGCCCATGTCCTTCTTCATCAGGCCCATCGACTCGCCCGGTTTCAGGTTCAGCCCGCCGGTGTCGAAACAGACCCCCTTGCCGACCAGCGTCAGACGCGGCCCCGCATCGCCCCAGCGCAGGTCCAGCAGCCGCGGCGCCTGCGGCCCGGCGCGGCCGACGGCATGGATCAGGGGGAAATTCTGGGCGATCAGATCGTCGCCCCGGATCGCGGTGACGCTTGCGCCGTGGCGCGCGGCCAGCGCGACCAGCGCATCCTCCAGCGCCTCGGGGCCCATGTCGCAGGCGGGCGTGTTGATCAGATCGCGGGTCAGCCATTCGGCCGCGGCCAGCGCCCCGATCCGGGGCGCGTCGATGCCGGGCGGCGCCTTGACCTGCGCCTTCAGCGGCGGCTGCGCGCGGTAGCGGTCAAAGCGGTAGGCGGCCAGCAGCAGGCCCAGCGCCTCGGCGGCCAGTTCTGCCCCCGCAAGCGCGGTCTCCAGATGCCACGGGCCTTCGGGCAGGCGCGCCGCCGCGCCCGCAAGGTGAAACCGCCCGCGCGCGCGCTTGTCCGCCGTTCCGTAGCCCGCAACCGCCCCCGCGACCCGGCCATCGGGCCCGGGCAACAGCGCGACCTCGCCCAGACCGGCGGCAAAGCCCGTGGCATTCAGCCATTCGGCCTCGGCCGGGGGACGGGCGGCGCGCCATGCGGCAAGGGCTGCCTCCTCGACGACATGAAGCGGCAGCGAGGGCGCATCGGGCGCGGCGAAACGAGGCGGCATGGGCGGGGCGTCCTTCGGTCGTGGATCGGGATGGACCCCGAGCCTAGCCGCTTCGCCCGCGCCCGCAAGCGGGTTCAGCCCGAGCGGTGCTGCAACTCCGCCGCGATCCGGAACGACCGCTGCGCGATCCGCCGCAGCCGCTCCATCGTGGCGGCCACCGCCACCGCATCGCCGGTCTGCACCGCACGCGACACGCCCCGCGCGGCGATCGACAGGCCGATCAGCCCCAGCGAATCGCCCAGAGCACGGATCTGGCCCACCAGATCGACGCAATCTCCCGGGCGCACCTGCACCACCGCCAGATCGAGGCAGACCATCAGCTCCTCCAGCCGCTCGACCGAGACCGAGATCAGATGCGCGGCCCTCGCCTCGCCCAGATCGACGAACATGTCCGCCAGACGATCCGAATCCACACTCAACGGTTCATCCTGACGCAAGACCACAACTCGGGACACGGAACCCCTCCGATTTATCGCACCACACCTGCGGGGAAACTGCCCCCTCAGCGTCAAGAAAGCGTTTCACCGCGACGCCGAAATCTCTCGAATTACCGGCAAATGCGCTTTATGCAGCGGCAGAGAAAACGGAGAACGTGATGAAAGACGCCCGCCCTCTGCCGCAATACCTCGTCCAGCGTTACCAGGGCTGGAAGGCCACCGCCCATGCCGAGAACAAGGCCTGGTTTCGCCGCCTCGCCGAGGAAGGACAGCGCCCGCGCACGATGGTCATCTCCTGCTGCGACTCGCGCGTGCATGTCAGCGCGATGTTCCGCGCGGACGGGGGCGAGTTCTTCATCCATCGCAACATTGCGGCGCTGGTGCCGCCCTATGCGCCCGATGGCGGCAATCACGGCACCTCCGCGGCAATCGAGTATGCGGTCACCGTGCTGAAGGTGGCGAACCTGCTGGTGGTGGGCCATTCCCGCTGCGGCGGCATCAAGGGCTGCCATGACATGTGCGCGGGCCTCGCGCCGGAGCTTGAGGAAAAGACCAGCTTCATCGGCCGCTGGATGGACATCCTGCGCCCCAGCTACGACCGGACCGAAGGGGCCGCGACCGAGGCGGACCGGCTGGAGGCGATGGAAAAGGACGCGGTGCTGGTCTCGCTGGAAAACCTGATGACCTTTCCCTATGTGCGCGCCGCGGTCGAGGCCGAGGAACTGGCCCTGCACGGGCTTTGGAAGGATATCGCCGAGGGCGTGGTGGAATGCTACGATTCCGAGGCCGGGCGGTTCGTGGCGATCTGAGCCTGTCCTTGGCGCATGATCCATCGGGGTCCAACAGCATGAACGGGGGCCGCACCTGACCGGCATCGTCGAACTCGCGGCAGGCAACCTGCTGTCGCCGATCATCCTCAGCTTCGCGCTCGGAGTCGCGGCGTCGCTGGCGCGATCCGATCTTTCCGTGCCCGAGGCCGCAGCCAAGGCGCTGTCGATCTACCTTCTGTTCGCCATCGGCTTCAAGGGCGGCGCGGGCGTTGCCGCGCACGGGCTGGACGGCACGCTTCTTCTGGCGCTGATCGCCGGGCTGGTGCTGTCGGCGGGCATCCCCTTTGTGGCCTTTGCGCTGCTGCGGACAATGACGCGGCTGGGCACGGTGGATGCGGGCGCGGTCGCGGCGCATTACGGCTCGATCTCGATCGTGACCTTCGTGGCCGCGACATCGGTGCTGACCAGCCAGGGCATCGCGTCCGAGGGCTTCATGGTCGCCGTCGCCGCGATCATGGAGGCGCCCGCGATCCTCGCCGCGCTGTGGCTGGTGATGCGCAAGGGCGGCCAGACCGACATGGAGTCGGGCCTCTGGCGCGAGATCCTGCTCAACGGCTCGATCGTGCTGCTGATCGGCGCCTTCGCCATCGGCTGGATCACCGGACCCGCCGGGCTGGCCGAGATCGAAAGCTTCATCATCGCACCCTTCAAGGGCGTGCTCTGCCTGTTCCTGCTGGACATGGGTCTGGTGGCGGGGCGGAACCTGCGCGAAAGCCGGGGGGTCATCACGCCGGGGCTCCTGGCCTTCGGGGTGGTCATGCCGCCCATCGGCGCCGCCTTCGGGCTGGCCGCGGGGCTCGCGCTGGGGCTCAGCCTGGGCGGCGTGGTGCTGATGATGACGCTGGCGGCCTCGGCCTCCTATATCGCGGTGCCGGCGGCGATGCGGGTGGCGCTGCCAGAGGCGAAGCCCTCGATCTACCTGACGCTGTCGCTGGGGATCACCTTCCCGTTCAACCTGACGCTGGGCATCCCGCTTTACCTTGCCGCGGCCCGGCTTGTGACCGGAGGATAACCGCATGCAGACCCATGCCGCAAAACGGGTGGAAATCATCATCGAGGCGCCGATGGAGCGCCGCCTGACCGCCGCGCTGCGCGAGGCGGGCGTCACCGGCTACACGGTGCTGCCGGTCCTCGGCGGCACCGGCCGGTCGGGCGAGTGGAGCCGCGAAGGCCAGGTGGGGCGCGCGGGCGGCATGGTCGCCGTCGTCTGCCTGATCCGGCCCGAACGGCTGGACGCGCTGCTGGACGCCGCCTTCGCCGTGGTCGAGCGACATATCGGCGTCGTCTCGGTCACCGATTGCCAGGTGCTGCGCGCCGAACGGTTCTGACCCGCGCCCCCCCTCCGGGCGGGAACCGGGCGCGGCACGGGTTCGAAAAAGGTCCGATGGGTTTCATATGGAATTCATATGGAATTCAGATACGGGAATCCTACTGCAGGACCTTGCCCTCGGGCCAGGTCATCCGCTGGGTCACCCCGACCTCCTGCACCGCACCGGGGGCCAGATCGAAGTGCCATTCCAGCACGCCCCGCCGGTCGTCCAGATCGGTCCCGGCGGGCGGCGGATCGGCGGTCCAGGTGATCTTCAGATCCTCCTGTTCGGAATAGGGCACCCGGTCCGTCAGCCGCACGGACCACGGCTCGGCGGTCAGGTTCTCGGCCCTGATCCGCACGGTCTCGGCCCATTCGTTCGCCTTGCGGATCACGCCCCGATCGCCCTCGCTGCGCGTCACGACACGGCTCAGGCGCAGCCCCTCGACAGGACCAAAGGCCAGCTCCGCCTCGCCCCCTGCCGGGATCAGCGCCAGGTCCTGCCGACCCACGAAACGCCCGTCCAGATGGAACATCGCCTCGCCCGTCGGCAGGATCACCTCGCCGCTTTCATTGGTAAAGCTGGCAGCCACGAAGCCATTGGAATCCCACAAGGGAACGGCGCGGACAAAGATCTCGGCCGGGGCCGTCAGCGCGCCCAGCGCCAGCCGCACCCGGTCCGCGCCCGCGGCGATATCGACCGGGTCCGGATAGGCATAATTGACCGCCAGCGCATCGGCCTGCGCCACCGCCTCGACCTTCGGCGCGGGCGCCGCGGCCAGTTCGAATCCCCCCCGCGCCATGTCGGCCTCGGCCATCGGCGCAGCACCAGATCGCGGCATCACCTGGCCCGGATCGACGATCCTGCGCAGGTCCGGCCAGACCTCGCCCGGCGCGGTCCGTTCCGAGGGGCGCACGCTCGACAGCGTCACCGCCACACCGGCCCAGTTCTCGCCCGTGTCCTGCGTCACGAAGGCCCCGCGCTCGATCTCCAGCCGCCCGGCGGCGCGGTCCAGCCGCAGGTCATAGACCGGCATCCAGCCCGCCTCGGCGATGGTATAGCTGACGCTCAGATCGCCGCTGGCCGGCACATCGGACCACAAGTCCACCGCCAGAAACGCCCGAACCTCATCCTCGGGAACAAGCGCCGCCAACGCCTGCCGCGCCCGGGTCAGCGCCTCGCGCAGGTCCTTCAACCCCCGGTCGGCCGTATCGGCGCGTTGCTCGGCCGCATGGGCCGCGCGCAGCGCCTCCAGCGTCCCCGCGCCGATAGTGCCAGCAAGGGCGGCGATGTCGGTGCCGGGGGGCAATTCGGTGGCCCCCAGCCGCTCGAAAAAGGCGATGCGGGCATGCGCCGCCTCGGCCTCAAGCCGGATCGCCGCGATGTCGGCCTCGGCGCTGCGCAGCGCATCCTCCAGCCGCGTGACCTCGGCCTCGGCGGCGGCAAGCGCGGCGCCCTTCTCGGCGCTGCGGGGCGGCACGAAATCGGCGCGCGTGGTGACGCCGCCCAGCGTGGCGCCGGTCACGCCCACGCGCACCGCATGCAGCGGCGTCGAGGCGGGCAGATCGGTCAGGATCAACCGGTGACGCCCGGCGGGGATGTCATAGGGAACCGCGCGGGTGACGGTCGCGCCCTGCGGATAGAGCGTGACGGCGCTGACCGCGCTGGTCAGGGGAAAATCCTCGGCCACAAGCGGGGCAGGGATCAGGACGAAGGGCAAGGCAAGGGCAAGGCGGCGCATGGGGATCGCTCCGGCGGGGGGCTGCGGCCTGCAGGGTGCGGCAGGGGGCCGGGGCTTGGCAAGGACAAAGGCGCCGGAACGACAAACGGCGCGGGGCCGGGCCGCCGCGCCGTGTTCTGCCGTCAAGGGCTGGCCGGGGCTCCGCCCGTTCGAGGCTCAAACTCGCCACCGGAGCGTTTGCCGGGGCGTGCGCCCCGGACCGCCTCTCACCCCTTCTTCAACGCGCGCTGGCCCAGAACCTCGGCGATCTGCACCGCGTTCAGCGCCGCGCCCTTGCGCAGGTTGTCGGACACGCACCACAGGTTCAGGCCGTTCTCGATGGTGGAATCCTGACGGATGCGGCTGACGAAGGTGGCATAATCGCCCACGCATTCGACCGGCGTGATGTAGCCGCCGGGCTCGCGCTTGTCGATCACCATGACCCCGGGCGCCTCGCGCAGGATGTCGCGCGCCTCGTCCTCGTCCAGGAAATCCTCGAACTCGATATTGATCGCCTCGGAATGGCCGACAAAGACCGGCACACGCACGCAGGTCGCCGTGACCTTGATCGCGGGGTCCATGATCTTCTTGGTCTCGGCGACCATCTTCCATTCTTCCTTGGTCTCGCCGGAATCGAGGAAGACGTCGATCTGCGGGATCACGTTGAAGGCGATCTGCTTGGGATAGACGCTGGGCGCGACCTCTTGCCCGGGCACATACATCCCCTTGGTCTGGTCCCACAGCTCGTCCATCGCCTCCTTGCCCGAGCCGGAGACGGATTGATAGGTCGAGACCACCACCCGCTTGATCCGCGCACGGTCATGCAGCGGCTTGAGCGCCACCACCATCTGCGCGGTGGAACAGTTGGGATTGGCGATGATGTTCTTCTTCGCATAGCCCATGACCGCGTCGGCATTCACTTCCGGAACGATCAGCGGCACGTCGGGGTCGTAGCGGTAGAGCGACGAGTTGTCGATCACCACGCAGCCCGCGCGGGCGGCCCTGGGGGCGTATTCCTTGGTCGCATCCGAGCCGATGGCGAACAGCGCGATATCCCAGCCGGTGAAGTCGAACTGTTCCAGGTCCTGGGTCTTGAGGGTCCGGTCGCCAAAGCTGCATTCGGTGCCGAGCGAGCGGCGCGAGGCAAGCGCGGCGATCTCGTCCACCGGAAACTCGCGCTCGGCGAGGATGTTCAGCATTTCGCGGCCCACGTTGCCCGTGGCGCCGACGACGGCGACCTTGTAGCCCATCGGGTTTTTCCTTCAGCGTCGGGTGGATTCCCGGGGCGGAGCCTTACAGGAAAGCGCCGCCGGGCGAAAGGGCCGTTCCGGACCGCGCGGCGTCCAGCATCCGGGCCAGCGCGGCAGGGTCGATGGTGACGCGGCCATCGGGGGCTTCGGTCACGCGCGGGTAATAGACAAGGTCGAGACAGGACATGAAGGCCGCGCGCAGCGCGGGATCGAAGCTCAGCGCCTGCGGATGGGCCAGCGTCTCGGCCAGTGCGGCCTCGGAATGGACCGGGGTCACAAGGCCGGGGATGGCAAAGAAGGCCTGCCCCAGCACGATCACCGGCTTGTCGTGAAAGAACGCCTGCAACCCCATCGAGGAGTTGATGGTCAGAACGCCCCGCGAGGCGGCAAGCTGGGCAAAGCTGTCGGTGGCGTTGTCGATCACCAGCCGCCCGCCCGCCTCGGCCACGGCACGGGCCAGCGGATCGGCCAGCGAACTGCGCGCCGAGGGGTGTTCCTTGAGTCGGACATGCCAGCCTTCGGGCAGGGTGCGGGCGGTGCGGGCAAGGGCCGCGATCATCCCCTCGACGCTGCCGACCCAGCCCGCGAACAGGGTGATCTGGCTGTCATTCGGCACCTGGAGCGGGCAGAACAGGAACGGCCCCGCCCCCGCCAGCGCATCCCCATCCCCCTGCCCCACATCGGCCCGGCGCGAGGCGCGCGCGGTGAGGTTCGCGCCCAGCGCGCGCCAGCCCTCGCCCTGCCGGGCCGGGTCGGCGGCGGCCCAGTCGCGGTAGAAACCGGGGTCGCGCGGCAGGGCGTTCTGCGCGTTCACGCCCAGCGGGTCGAGGGTGATCCGCCCCGGAAAGGGGGCGAGTTCCGCATATAGCCGCCCTGCACCCGCATCCCGCGCCCCTTCCATGAAGGCGCGGCGCGAGCCGGTCAGCCCGTTCCAGCAGACGGCAACCGCGCCGGGCTGGCGGGTGAAGAAGCGGCGCGACCAATTGTATTGCGCAGCGATCAGCGCGCGTTTCAGCGCCCGGCCAAGCCGCCCCCTGGGCTGGCGCTTGGCCACGGCCAGCGCGGCGGCGGCGCGTTCTTGCGTTTCGGGAAAGTTGCGGAACGACAGCCCGATCAGCGGCAGGCGCCGCCCGCCGCCCGATTGGCTGGCAATCGCGGCGAAGATCGCGTCCTTGCGGCGGGTCCATTCGGCCAGCCAGACGATCGCCGGTGGCGCGCTGGTGTCTCGGGGGTCTGGGGGTCTCATGCCTCTGGTCCCTGCCGCTGCCGCAGGCCCGGCCGGAACCCGGACACGGCCGCCTGCATGCCGGGCATAGCCCGGAACGGGGGCGTGGGGAAAGGGGCGTGGGGCCTTAGCGGGTGAAGCAGCTGGGCCGCTTGCCGAAGCCCGAGGCGGTGCAGATATAAGTGCCGCTGCCATGCCGGGAATCGAACCGGCTGGCCATGGCCTTGCGTTCGCGCGTGGACAGCGACCTGTCCGTCCGGGGCGCAGGGTTCAACCAGCGCATGACCGAGGCGCCGACGATGGCCGGGCGCTGGACGATCTTTCCCTCGGCCGCAGCCGGGGCAGCACTGACCATCGTTCCAGCCGCCGCCAGCGCGGCGAGCAGCGGAAATGCGGCGCGGAATGGGCGTCTTTTCAGTCGCATGACGAGTGGTTCCTGCGTTGACTGTCCACGGGTGCCCGACACAAGATCCGCTTCCCGGCATGCGCACGGCGTTGCCGAAACAGGCCGAAGGCCCCCAGATCAAATTGAGCGTCGTCGAGTGGTGGGGCCTTTTTGTGGCATCACGATGGCAAAGGCGAGACATCACAGGGCATACCAGCCGTCACAGGCAAGAAACTGCCGAGGGCCGCCCGATTTCCGGGCGGCCCTCGGCCGGTCTTCGCGTCAAGGATGTAATACTGCGCTTATTCGTCGATCACGCGCGAGTCAAAGCGCCAGTTCGGCAGACCATAGCCGTCGGGCCAAGGATAGACCTCTTTCTGGTTGAAATAGACCACGGCGACCAGGCTGGGGAACTCAGGATAGATCAGCCGGATCTCGCTGTCCCATTTCGCGACATAGTCAGCGCTGCCCGAATAGCCCAGTTCGGCCACCACCACTGGCTTGCCGAAAGGCTCGGCGCGGGCGTAGCGCGGCGCGAGGATCGACTCGAAGGACTGCCCCTCGCCGAGGATCTCGCGCTCCCAGGGTTGCAGGCCGAAGACCGACAGCCCGACGATGTCGACATAGTCATCGCCGGGATAATATTCGGCAAGCTCCTCGAAGCCGAGCGGCGACCACATGTAGTTCACGTCGGGCGCCTGGACGCGGCAGACATCGACCATGCGGCGATAGGCGGCGATATAGGTCTCCGGCTCCCAGTCGGCCCAGATGAACTGGCCGCTTTCGTCCTCCATCTCCTGCGCCCAGCGCACGGTGACGGGGCTTTCGAACAGGTTCAGCACCGCGCAGATCGAGGCCATGTAGCGATCATACTCGCCCGAGGCGATGCCCTGTTGCAGGATCTCGGGGGTATTGCGCTCGCTGCGGTTCCAGGTCCAGGGCTCGATCGTGGCCAGGATCGACCGTCCGCGCGCCAGCGCATAGGCATCCGCCTCGATCAGGCTGGGCAGGAACACGTCCTCCCAGGGCAGGAACAGATGTTCGATGGTGACCCCGGGATCGTCCGCGAACAGCCCGTCGGGATCGTAGACGCCAAAGGGCAACTCACCCGGAGGCGCGGATTCCGCAAGCGCGGCGCCGGACAGCGCCAGGCTGGCGGCCAATGCGGTCATCGCGGGTTTCAGAGCGTAGGCCATGATGCGTTCCTCACTCGATGAACGGTCTGCGGTCCTGCCGCGCAAAGGGAATGTCGAACGAATAGCGCATCGACCTCTTGCCCCCTTGCCCGGCCCCGGAGACCAGGAATTCCACCTTGGTGAACTGGTAGGGCCCCAGTCCGGTGGACAGATAATGCAGGCTTTGCATGCCCCTTAGCCAGCCCGAAAACAACAACGTGGCCGCCAGCGCCAGGGTGATCGCCACCTGCGGACCCAGCCGCAGCGCATTGCCCATCCAGCCGAGGCCAGTCTGGCGGATATGATGGGTGAGCGCCACGACGAGAACGGCGATATAGAGGGCTGCGTTCAATAGACACAGCAGGTAGAAACCGGCCGAATTCTCGAGGTGATCGACGGCCAGGACCGGCAGGATCGCCGCCGCCGCGATCACCATGTAGGGCAAAAGCACCCGGAACGGCATCCGCGTGGCCGCCGAGGTTCCCTTGGGCGTGATCCGGAAATCGACGAAGCGGCCCGTGACGCTGTCGCGCACCGCCATCAGGCAGCCCCACAGGACCCAGGGCCATTGCGCGCATTGGAACAGCCCCTTTTCCCAGCTGATGACCTTGGCATCGGTCGGGCGGAACAGCCCGTCGGCCTTGAGCTGATAGGCGATCAGGATGAAGGCCAGCACCACCGGCGCGCTATGGCCGACAAAGGCCGGGTAAGTGACATTGGCGAAGCGCATGTCGAATAGGACCGCCGTTATCGGCACAAGCAGCGTGGCCGCCATGAAGAAGGCGAAGCCCGGATACCAGAGCTGCGAGAACAGGAACTGGAACTTGAGGATCGGCCGGAGCCCCGAGAAATAGCCCGGCGTATAGCGCAGGAACAGCGTCACCAGGCTGCGCGACCACTGGAATTCCTGCGTCAGCATGTCGGCAAAGGTCACCGGCCCGTCGCCCACCGCGATCGCGTCGAAGGCATGCACACCGCGCCAGCCGAAGGCGTTCATCATCATCGTGGTCGAATGGTCCTCGGCCAGTTCCGGGCCCAGCCCGCCGATCTCGCGCAGCGCGACGGTGCGCACCGCGTAATGCGAGCCGATGCACATGGGCGCCCAGCCATTGGAATAGCCCGCCTGAAGGATGCCGTGGAACATCCCCTCGTGATCCAGCCGCATCCGCGCCGCCCAGCTTTCGCGCGCATTGCTGGCGCAGATCGAGGGCGCGCTGACATAGCCCACCTCCGGATCGACGAAACCGCGCAATAACTCGCGCAGATAACCGGGCTGGGGGACGTGATCGGCGTCGAGCTGCGAGACGAAGTCGTAGTTCTCGTAGCCATAGCTGTCGTAGAAGAAGGCAAGGTTGCCTTCCTTGCAGCGGGTCCGGCGCGGCCATTCGGCGCGGTGATAGTCGGGCCTGTCCTTGCGGGTCGAGACCTTGACGCCATGGGCCGCGCACCAGGCCAGCGTCTCGGGCGCGGGGTCTTCGTCGGCCAGCCAAGTGTCATGCGGCCAGTCCTGCGCCAGCATCCCCTCCAGCGTGCGGCGCACCACCTCGAAGGGCTCGGAGGGGCTCTTGGTCACGACCATGGCCACCCGCGCGCCGTTCAGCGCCGCCAGATCGCCCGAGGGACGCACCGCGCGCAGCATCACGGTCAGGAAATAGACCTGCAGGAACATCACCCAGGCCACGGCCAGCGTGATGACCACATAGCGGAAGGTGCCGATATTGTGGTGCGGCTGGAACCACCAGGCCCAGAACCACAGGGCCGTCGCAGCCCATAGCAGGACCGACAGCCAGTAACGCAGCTTCATGCGCGGCGTGTAGACCGAAACAAGATGGCGCGGACGCGGGCGCGCGGTCCTTGCGTCAGGGCGTGGCGTCATCGCCGGGCTTCATGCCGAAGGCCCGCGCCGCATCGGCAACGGTCGCGTCAAGGTCGCAGTGGCGGGCCGCAAAGCCCAACAGATCACGGGCACGGGTCGGGTCGGCGACCAGCGCGGGCGGATCGCCCTCGCGGCGCGCGACCTCGTTCACGGGCACCGGGCGGCCCAGCACGCGACCGACCGCGGCCAGCACCTCGCGGTTGGAATGGCCGGTGCCAGTGCCCAAGTTCACTGCAACGCTGTCGCCCCCCGCTTCCAGATGGCGCAGCGCGGCCAGATGCCCCTCGGCCAGATCGCCGACATGGATGTAGTCGCGGATGCAGGTGCCGTCGGGCGTGGGGTAATCGGTGCCGTAAAGATCGAGTGCCGGACGCCGCCCGTCTGCCGCGAACAGCGCCAGCGGCAGCAGATGCGTCTCGGGGTCGTGGCGTTCGCAAAGCGTGCCGTCCGGATCCGCGCCGCAGGCATTGAAATAGCGCAGCGCGGCGTAGCGGATGCCATGGGCGCGGGCGAAATCGGCCAGCATCCATTCCCCGATCAGCTTGGTCCGGCCATAGGGGTTGATCGGGTTCTGGGGGGTGTCCTCGGTGATCGGCAGCCGCTCGGGCACGCCATAGGTGGCGCAGGATGAACTGAAGATCACCCGCGAAAGCCCGGTCTCGCGGCACGCGGTCAGCAGCCCCTGCATGCCGTTCACGTTGTTGTCGTAGTAGAAGGCCGGATCGCGCACCGAGTCCCCGACATAGGCTGCGGCGGCGAAATGGATCACGGCCAGCGGCGCATGGGCGCGGATCGCATCCGCAATGGCCGCAGCGTCGCGGGTATCACCCCGCACCAGCGGCCCCCAGCGCACCGCATCGGCATGGCCGGTCGACAGGTTATCATAGGTCACCGGCAGATAGCCCGCCTCGGCCAGCCGCTTGCAGGTATGAGAGCCAATGTAACCGGCGCCGCCGGTGACCAGAACCGCTTTCGCCTGGGTCACGGTCCGCTCCTATTCGCCGGTCTTGCCCTGGTGGATGCTCTCGGCAAAATAGGCGATGGTGCGGTCCAGCCCCTCGCTCAACGGCACGCCGGGCGCCCAGTCCAACAGCTGGTCGGCCAGTGCGATATCGGGGCGGCGCTGGCGCGGATCGTCCTGGGGCAGCGGCGCAAAGGTCAGGGACGAGCCCGAGCCCGTCTTGGAAAGCACCAGTTCGGCCAGTTCCAGCATCGTGAACTCGCCCGGATTGCCCAGATTGACCGGACCCAATCCACGCCCCGGCGCGGCCATGAGCCGCATCAGCCCCTCGACCATATCGTCGACATAGCAGAAGGACCGGGTCTGCTGGCCGGTGCCATACACCGTCAGCGGCGCACCGGTCAGCGCCTGGACGATGAAGTTCGACACCACGCGGCCGTCATCGGGGCTCATCCTCGGGCCGTAGGTGTTGAAGATCCGCGCGATCCTCGCATCCAGCGCGTGGCTTTGACGGTAATGGTAGAACAGCGTCTCGGCACCGCGCTTGCCCTCATCGTAGCAGGCGCGCGGACCAACCGGGTTGACGCTGCCGCGATAGGTTTCGGGCTGCGGGCTGACGGTAGGATCGCCATAGACCTCGGAGGTCGAGGCCTGGACGATCCTCGCGCCGTTTGCACGCGCCAGTTCAAGCATGTTCATCGCCCCCAGAACGCATGTCTGGAAGGTGTGGATGGGGTCGCGCGCGTATTGCGGCGGCGAGGCCGGGCAGGCGAGGTTGAAGATCTCGTCGACAGGCTCATTCGGATCGAAGGGCGCGATCACGTCATGCTGGACGAAGCGAAAGCCGGACCTGCCGATCAGGTGCGAGATGTTCGCGATCGAGCCCGTCATCAGGTTGTCGAGACAGATCACGCGGGCCCCCAGGGCCATCAGGCGATCACACAGATGAGACCCCAGAAACCCCGCGCCTCCGGTTACCAAGACCACTCGTTCAGACATGCCGATCTACCCCTATCTTCACGGCGCGAATATGGCACCAGCACGACTCGGTGCCCAGAGAAACCCGTAAAAAAACCATGAATGGGGCAGGAACTCTGGTATTTTCGCACCAATGGCCAAGGGCCTTGGGGATTGTCTTCCTGCAAGGCTCCTTCGTGACGCTGGGCGACTGTCAAGCGAGGGGCATTTCGTGACGGCCAGGGGTCGACTGCCCTTTCGTTGCCTCTAGGGGACGCCGTCCATGCCAAGGCCCGGCGGCCGGGATGGCCACCGGTCCGGGCGGTTGGACGGGCCTTACTCGGCCTCGTCCATCCGGGTCGCGTTCAGATGCGCGTAGTTCTCGGGGCCGATCCGCGCGAGCAGGTCAAGCTGGGTTTCGAGGAAGTCGATATGCCCCTCCTCGTCGGCCAGCAGTTCGTCGAACAGTTCCTTGGTGACATGATCGCCGACGCCGGCACAGTACTCACGCGCCTCCTTGTACAGCGCATGCGCCTCGTGCTCAGCGGCAAGATCGCATTCCAGCGTTTCCTTCGGGGTCTGGCCGATCCTCAAGGAGTCGAGCTTCTGCAGGTTCGGGTGGCCTTCGAGGAACAGGATGCGCGCGACCAGCTTGTCGGCGTGGTTCATCTCCTCGATGCTTTCCTCGCGGCTTTTCCGGGCCATGGCACCAAGCCCCCAGTCATCCTGAAGCCGGTAATGCAGCCAGTACTGGTTGATTGCGGTCAACTCGCTGCGGAGGGCGCGGTTGAGGTAGTCGATGACCTTTGGGTCGCCTTGCATGTCGCATGTTCCTTTCTGCGCGGAAGTTCCTTGAGGGCGCCGAATTCCAACGGCACCTCAAGGTTATCATTCAGGCGCATTGTGTCGAGGAACAGTGACAAACAGCCGCCGCAATCGGAGGTTTTCCCCAAAGCGTGGAAAATTTTACCCGGCGTGATGAGCGTTTGCGGATCGGATGCGCGCATCCAGTCTATCGCTGCATGGATATCCCGGTCGGTGATGGCGCGGCAGTGACAGACGATCATCGCGGATGGCTCCGGCGGCGGCACCCCCTATTCCTGAGCGATCCTGTCGGCTTTGTCAATCCGAGTCTTTCACTCGGGCAAGGGCGCGGCCCCGGTCACAGCGCCTTGCCCGTCCCGGCGTCGAACAGCTTGGCCTTGCCCATGTCCACCTCGAACCGAAAGGCCGCGCCGGGGGTGGCGACATCCTCGGGGCGGACGCGGGCGACCATATCCTGATCGCCGATCTGGAAGACCAGCATCGTGTCGGGGCCGGTGGGTTCGACAACCTCGACCGGCGCCTCGAACAGGTAGCGGTTCGGCCCCGGCAGCTTGGCCCCGGCCGCAAAGATCGTTTCCGGGCGCAGGCCCAGCACCACCTCGCGGCCATCGGTCAGCCCCTCGCCCTGCCCGGCCGGCCCGTCGAGGGGAAAGCGGATACGTTCACGCGCGCCGCGGGGCAGGACAAAGACCTGCCCGTTCTCGTGGAACAGCCGCCCGGGGATCATGTTCATCGGCGGCGAGCCCATGAAGCCCGCGACGAACAGATCAACGGGGCTTTCATAGATCGTGGCCGGATCGGCGAATTGCCGGATATGGCCGTTATCCATCACCGCGATGCGGGTGGCCAGCGTCATCGCCTCGATCTGGTCATGGGTGACATAGACCACGGTCTTGCCCAGCCGCTGGTGCAGCTTCTTGATCTCGGTGCGCATCTCGATCCGAAGCTTGGCGTCGAGGTTGGAAAGCGGCTCGTCGAACAGGAACACCGCCGGTTGCCGGACCAGCGCGCGCCCCATCGCGACGCGCTGGCGCTGGCCCCCCGACAACTGGCCGGGCTTGCGGTCCAGCAGGTGGTCGATCTGCAAGAGCCGCGAGAATTCTTCCAGCGCGGCCTCTTGCGCGTCCTTGGGCACGCGGCGGGTTTCCATGCCGAAGGTGATGTTCGCCCGCACCGTCCTTGTGGGGTAAAGCGCGTAGGACTGGAACACCATGGCGATGTCGCGATCGCGCGGCGGTACGCGGTTGACGTTCTGCCCGCCGATCAGGATGTCGCCCGAACTGACGGTTTCCAGCCCCGCGATCAGGTTCAGCAGCGTGGATTTCCCGCATCCCGAAGGGCCGACAAGAACCACGAACTCGCCCGGCTCGATTTCCAGGTCGACGCCCTTGATGACCTCTGTTCCACCGAAACTCTTGCGCAGGTTTTCCAGCCGGATGCCCGATGCCATGCCCTACCCCTTGACCGCACCGGCCGACAGCCCGCGCACGAAATACGCCCCCGCCACGACATAGACCAACAGCGTCGGCAGCCCCGCGATGATCGCCGCGGCCATGTCCACGTTGTATTCCTTGACCCCTGTCGAGGTGTTCACGACATTGTTCAAGGCCACCGTCACCGGGTTTGAATCGCCCACCGTGAAGGACACGCCGAACAGGAAGTCGTTCCAGATCTGGGTGAACTGCCAGATCACGGTCACCACGATGGCGGGCAGCGACATCGGCAGAACGATCCGAAAGAAGATACCGAAGAAACCCGCCCCGTCCACCTTGGCCGCATTCACGATGCCATCGGACACGCCGATGAAGAAGTTGCGGAAGAACAGCGTGGTGAAGGCCAGCCCATAGACCGTATGCACAAGGATCAGCCCCGGCACGGTGCCCGCCAGCCCCAATTGCCCCAGCGTGCGCGCCATCGGCAGCAGCACCACCTGAAACGGGATGAAGGCGCCGAACAGCATCAGCGCAAAGATGATGTCGGCCCCGGGGAAACGCCACTTG
The DNA here is from genome assembly GCF_004339675.1 of Rhodovulum steppense. Taxonomy (GTDB): domain Bacteria; phylum Pseudomonadota; class Alphaproteobacteria; order Rhodobacterales; family Rhodobacteraceae; genus Rhodovulum; species Rhodovulum steppense. The sequence continues at coordinate 82,408 of NZ_SLVM01000002.1, read as the reverse complement.
GTCAGCGCATAGCCGTTCAGCGCGCCCAGCAGGGTCGACAGCAGCACCGCGGGCACCGCCATCATCACCGAGTTCATGAAATAGGGCTGCAACCCGTCGCAGCGCACGCCCACGCAGGCCGACCCCCAGGCCTTGGCCCATGCCTCGAAGCTGATCGCCCGGGGCAAGGCCAGAAAGCTGCCCTCGCGGATCTCGGCCAGCGACTTGACCGAGGTCGAGACCATCACGAAAAGCGGGAACAGGTAGTAAAGGCAGAACAGCCCCAGCACGACGAACAGCAGCACGCGCAAGAGCCTGGCCCCCGGCCCCGAGGCGCGCACGATGCCGTCGGTCCTGCGCGCCCTCATCGCCGCGCCCCCCGAAGCTCGGAATAAAGATAGGGCACGATGATCGCGCAGACGGTCGCCAGCATCATCACCGCGCTGGCCGCGGCCACCCCCAGTTCGGACCGCTGGAAGGCAAAGGCATACATGAAGGTCGCGGGCATGTCGGTGGCAAAGCCGGGACCGCCGCCGGTCAGCGCCACGACCAGATCGAAACTCTTGATCGCCAGATGCGCCAGGATGATGACCACCGACAGGAAGACCGGGCGCAGCGACGGCAGCACGATCCCGGTATAGACCCGCCACGGCCCCGCGCCGTCGATGGCGGCGGCCTTGAGCACCTCGTCATCGACGGATCTCAGCCCGGCCAGGAACAGCGCCATGGCATAGCCAGAGCTTTGCCAGACGCCCGCGATGACAATCGTGTAGATCGCGAAATCGGGATTCACCAGCCAGTCGAAGGTAAAGCCCTCGAACCCCCAGTCGCGCATCACCTTCTCGATGCCCAGCCCGGGATTCAGGATCCATTTCCAGACGGTGCCGGTAACGATGAAGGACAGCGCCATGGGGTAAAGGTAGATCGTGCGGATCGCCCCCTCGATCCGGATGCGCTGGTCCAGCAGGATCGCCAGAAGGATGCCAAGGCCCATGCTGATCGCAATGAACAGGCCCGAAAAGACGAACAGGTTCTTCAGCGCCACATACCAGCGCGGCGTGGCCCAGAGCCGTTCATACTGGGCCAGACCGTGAAAGTCGTAGACCGGCATCACGCCGGACTTGGTAAAGGAAATCCAGATCGTCCAAGCGATGAAGCCATAGACGAAAAACAGGCTGACCGCGAAAAGCGGCGAGACCACGATGAGCGGCAGGCGCCGCTCGATCGCCCGTGACATGGCCCTCAGCATGTCAGCCCCCTGCCCCCGGCACCGGCCGGGGATTGCCCCCGGCCGGGATTGTCCCCTACATCGCGCGCTTGACGGCGGCGGCCAGCCGCTCTGCGGCATCCTCGGAACTCATGTTCGAGTTGAAGAACTCGGTCACCAGATCCAGGAACTCGCCCCGGACCGAGCGCGAGATCGCCATTTCATGCGCCATCGAGGGCACCAGCGCGTTCGCCTCGGTCGCCTTGAGCAGATCGTCATGCGAGCGTTGCGCACAGGCGTCGAAGGCGTCCAGCGGCACATCGGTCCGCGCCGGGATGGACCCCTTGGCCAGGTTGAAGGTCGCCTGGAACCCGGGCGACATGATCAGGCTCGCCAGCAGTTTCTGCCCGGCGATGTTGTCCTCGCCCGACACCTTGAAGAAGGTGAAGCTGTCCGAGTTCAGCACGAAACCGTTGCCCGGCGTCGGTGCGCACAGGAAATCCTCGCCCGGCACCTTGCCCGCGGCAAGAAACTCGCCCTTGGCCCAGTCGCCCATGATCTGGAACGCGGCCTCGCCATTCATCACCATGGCGGTGGCAAGGTTCCAGTCCCGGCCCGAGAAGTTCGGATCGACATAGCCGCGCATCCTGCGCAACTGGTCGAAGGCCGCGACCATGGTGGGCGAGTTCAGCGCGTCCTGATCGAGCTCGACCAGCGCTGCGCGGAAGAAATCGGCCCCGCCCACCCCCAGAACCACGTTCTCGAAGATCGTAGCATCCTGCCAGGGCTGGCCGCCATGGGCCAAGGGCGTGATGCCCGCGGCCAAGAGCGCATCGGCCGCGGCGTTGAACTCCTCCCAGGTGGCGGGCATGGTCTCGATGCCTGCCCTGGCCAGAACCTCGGGATTGGCCCACATCCAGTCGACGCGGTGGATATTGACCGGCGCGGCGACATACTCGCCCTGATATTTCATGATGCCCGCCAGAACGGAGGGCAGGACTGCATCCCAGCCCTCGGCCGTGGCGACATCCTCGACATCGGCCAATGCGCCCTGCTCGGCCCATTCCTGGATGCCGGGGCCTTTCAGTTGTACCGCGGCCGGCGGGTTTCCGGCCACCACGCGGGCGCGCAGCGCGGTCATCGCGGCATCGCCGCCGCCGCCCGCGATGGGCGAATCGATCCAGGTGCCGCCCTCGGCCTCGAAGCTGTTCTTGAGTTCGCCCACCGCGCGGGCCTCGCCGCCCGAAGTCCACCAGTGCAACACCTCGACCGTGCCCCCGGCCTGGGCGGCGCCGGAAAACGCCAGACCCGCCGCTGCCACGAGCGGGGTAACCGTCTTGTAACGGAACATGGGTATTCCTCCTCTGCTAGACGCGACCGCGCGGGCCGCATGCGGCGCACAGCCCGTCTTCCCCCTCCGGGGGAAGTGTCAGGCCGTTCCTGCGCCCGGTCAAGCTAGCATGCGTGCGGGAGAGTGATCTTGACGGCCGTCAATGCGGGAACAGGGCGGAAACGGGGCGACCGGGCCCCGGGGTGCTGCGAATCGACTTGGGGTTCGGGCAGGGCCGAAGCTGCGGATGCGACACAACGTCGCTCGTGCATCGACCGCAGCGGTGACCCATATGCGGCGGGCATCGAAACAACCAGAGAGGCGCGGGCAGGATGACTTCGGGACGGGATTTCTTCGGACGCGGGGGGCTGGCCGCGCTTGTGGTGCTGGTGGTCTATCTGCTGGCGCTGTCGGGCGTGCTGCTTGGTACGGCGGTGCCGCTTCTGGTTCTGCTGGCAGCGGCGACGGTCGTGCTGATCCTAGCCTATCTGAAAAATCCCGACCGTTTCCACCGCTTGCTGGCCCGCCTTCGGGCCGCGTGGCAGGCGCGTCCCCGGCGCCAGCCCGCCCCGCCCCGCCCGGCGCCTGCCCCGCGCAGCGCGCCGCTGCGCCAGGGCCTGATCGCGACGGCGCCCGCGCGCAGCCCGGACATGGCCGACCGGCGCGGGCTGACCTCGGGCTCGCCCTTGCTGCGGGCGCTTCTGGGCCGCGGCTGGCGCAGCCCGGCCGCCATGGCGCGGGATTTCCTGCTGATCGGCCTTGCGGGCGCGGCGCTGCTGCTGACCGGCCTTGCCCTGCCGGACTGGCCCTTGCTGTCCTGGCTGGGCAAGGTGTTCAGCATGCTGGGCGTGCTGATCATGCTGATTTCGTCCGGCGTCGTCTATTCCTACTGGCGCGGCCGCAGCTAGACGCGGCCCGCTCTGCCGCTGGCCGAGGGTCTGGCCGGGCGGCGGAAGGCCAGCCGCATCTGCTTTTCGGTCTCGATCAGCGCAAAGAACAGCACCCCCACCGCGACGATCAGCACACCGTCCCAGAACGGGATCGCCGCGGTGCCGAACAGCATCTGCAAGGGCGGCAGATAGGTGATCGCGAACTGCGCCGCCGTCACGGTGAGGACGCAGATCCACACCACCCGCGTCCCCCTGGCGGCAGCCCAGGTCAGCGAGGTGCCGTGGATGTTGCGGATGAAGAACAGGTGGAAGATCTTGAGCACGACCAGCGTGTTCAGCGCCATGCTGCGGGCCACGTCCTGATCGTAGCCGCGGTCCAGCGCATAGGCGTAGACGCCGTAGATCCCCGCCAGGAACAGCACCGAGACCAGCACGATATGCCAGACCAGTTCGCCGGTCAGCAACGGTTCGTCGCGCGGCCGGGGCGGGCGGCGCATGGTATTCGCCTCGGTCGGCTCGAAGGCCAGCGCGATGCCCAGCGTGACCGCGGTGATCATGTTGGTCCACAGGATCTGGACCGGGGTGATCGGCAGCGCCATGCCCAGCGCCAGCGCCAGAACGATGGTCATCGACTCGCCGCCATTGGTGGGCAGCGTCCAGCTTATGACCTTCTTGATGTTGTCATAGACGGTGCGCCCCTCGCGCACCGCCGCCGCGATCGAGGCGAAATTGTCGTCGGCCAGCACCAGTTCCGAGGCTTCCTTGGCCGCCTCGCTGCCCTTCCTGCCCATCGCGATGCCGGCATCGGCCCGTTTCAGCGCAGGCGCGTCGTTCACCCCGTCGCCCGTCATCGCCACGGTCAGCCCGCGCGATTGCAGCGCCGTCACCAGCCGCAGCTTGTGGGCGGGCGAGGTGCGGGCGAAGATGTCGGTCCCGACCGCGATCTCGGCCAGTTCGGCATCGTCCATCGCCTCTATATCGGCGCCGGTCAGGACGGTGGCGGTGTTCTTCAGCCCGATCTGCGCGGCGATGGCCTGCGCGGTGGCGGCATGGTCGCCGGTGATCATCTTGACCCTTATCCCGGCCTCGTGACACTCGGCCACTGCGGCAATCGCCTCGGGCCGGGGCGGGTCGATCAGCCCGATCAGCCCGATCAGCGTCAGATGCCCGTCCAGATCGGCGGTGTTCAGGATCGTGTGCTCCTGCGGCACGCTGCGCGCGGCAATGGCGATCACGCGCTGACCCTGCGCGGCCAGTTGCTCGACCATGTGATGCCAGTGCCCGGGGGCCAGCGGCGCGGTGCCGCCGTCCTCGGCCCGCTGGTCGGCGCACATGGCCAGCACCGCCTCGGGGGCGCCCTTGACATGGATCGCGGCGTGGCCCTCGTGGTCGTGATGCAGCGTGGCCATGTAGCGATGCGCCGCATCGAAGGGGATCGCGTCGGTACGGGTCCAGCTGCGGAAGGGGTCGGGACCATAGCCCGTGATCTTGCCGGCCAGCGCCATCAGCGCCCCTTCCATCGGATCGCCCTCGACCCGCCAGCCCGCTTCGGTGTCATGCAGCACCGCATCGTTGCACAGCCCCGCGGCATGGGCGAATTCCGACAGGATTGCCTGCGCCTCGGCATCGGGATCGTCGCCGTCAAGACGCACCCGCCCCTCGGGGGCATAGCCCTCGCCCTCGACCGCAAGGACATGGGCGGCGGTGGCAAGGCTTGCGGCCATCATCTCGTTGCGGGTCAGCGTGCCGGTCTTGTCCGAACAGATCACCGAGACCGAGCCCAGCGTCTCGATCGCCGGAAGCCGCCGGACGATGGCGTTGCGCCGCGCCATGGCCTGCACCCCCACCGCCAGCGTGATCGTCAGTACCGCAGGCAGCCCCTCGGGGATTGCCGCGACGGACAGGCCGACAACCGCCATGAACAGTTCGGAAAACTCCATGTGGCTGACAAAATAGCCATAGCCCAGCAGGCTCGCCGCCACGAGCAGGATGAACACCGTCAGCCATTTCGCGAAGATGTCCATCTGGTGCACCAACGGGGTGGTCAGCGTCTGGACATCGGCCAGCATGCCGCTGATCTGGCCGATCTCGGTGCGCGCGCCGGTCTCGACGACGACCCCGCGGCCCGCGCCGGTAGCGATCAGCGTGCCCGAGAACAGCATCGGCGTGCGGTCGCCCAGCGCGGCCCCGGCGGCTACGGGCTCGGGGCCCTTGTCGACCGGCATGGATTCGCCGGTCAGGATCGCCTCTTCGGCCTTCAGCCCGCGTGCCTCGATCAGCCGGATATCCGCAGGCACCCGGTCGCCCGCCTCGATCAGCACGATGTCACCGGGGACCAGCTCCGCGGCATCGACGCCGATGCGCCTGCCGTCGCGCAGCACCGCCGAGCGCGGCGCGAGCATGCCGCGGATCGCCTCCATCGCCTGTTCGGCGCGGCCCTCCTGGATGAAGCCGATGATCGCGTTGACGACGACGACCGCGATGATGACGCCGGTGTCGATCCAATGGTTCAAGGCGGCCGTAACCACCGCCGCGACCAGCAGGACGTAGATCAGCACGTTGTTGAACTGCAACAGGAAACGCATGATCGCGCTGCGCCGGGGCGGCTCGGGCAGACGGTTCTCGCCATGGGAGTCAAGGCGGCGGCGGGCCTCGCCGGAACTCAGCCCGTCGGGGCTGGACTCGACCGCCGACAGCGCCTGCCGGGCGGACAGCGCGTGGAGGGATTGCGACATTTCGGGCATCCTGTCTCCTTTGGCGCGGACATGGTGAATGCGTTCGGATCAGGCGGTCTGCAGTTCCTCGCCGTCGATCTCGGGGATTTCGGTGCGCTCCGTTTCGGGAGCACCCGTCAGCAGTTCCACGGCCCGGTCGGCGGCGTCCTGGAAGGGTTCCAGCACGATATCGGCGCCCGCGACGGTCAGTTCTTCGGTGTCCCTGGCCGTGTGCGAGGTGACCGCGATGCGCCCGCGAAAACCCGCGGTGCGCGCAAGCTGGATCAGGGTCCGGCGGGTATCCTCGTGGCTGAGGCCGCCGACATGGATCGGAACGGTCGAGACGATCCAGTCGGCCCGCTCCAGCGGCAGTTCGCTCACGAATTCCGGGTCCGATGCATCACCGTATTTGGCCCGTATCCCCAGCGCGCGGGCACGGCGCACCGCTTGAGGATTGAAATCGACTCCCAGCACCTTGATGCCGCGTTTCTGAAGCCGCACCGCGATGGCCGCACCGAACCGACCCAGTCCGAACACCAGCACCGGATAGCCGTCCTGGCCGGGGACGCTTCCCCCATTCGGCTCGCGCGGGGTCTCGCGGCGTTCGAAGATGCCGAGCACCGGCTCGAACAGACGGTAAAGCTGATGCGAATAGGTTATCATGTAGGTCGAGGCCGCGATGGTCACGAGGCCGACCATGGTCACAAGACCCAGCGCATTCTGTTCCAGATGACCAAGCGTCACCCCCATAGCGATGAAGATCAACGAGAATTCGCTGATCTGCGCGACGGTCAGACCGGCCAGGAAACCGGTGCGCTTGCGGTACCCCATCGCGCCCATGATGACGAGCACGATCAGCGGATTGCCGATCAGCACGAACAGCGAAAAGATGATTGCGCCGCCGACATGCGCGCCCAGAAGTGACAGATCGAGCGACGAGCCCAGCGCAATGAAGAAGAAAAGCAACAGGAAATCCCGCAGCGGCGAGAGGCGTGCCGCGATGGTTTCGCGATAGGGCGTCGAGGCCAGCGACACACCCGCCAGAAGCCCGCCCACCTCCTTGCCCAAACCCACGAAATCGCCGATCGCGGCAAAGATCGCGGCCTGAGCGATGGCGAAGATCACCAGCAATTCGGGCGCGCGCGCCAGCCGCTCGGTCAGCGGATTGGCGACATAGCGCACGAACAGGATCACCAGCGCCACCATCGCCACACCCGAGGAGAGCACCACCACGACCGAGCCGCCGCCATGGCCGTCGGCCGCAGCGCCGATACCGATGGCCGACAGCACGATCATGGCCAGAACCACGACCAGATCCTGCACGATCAAGAAGCCCAGCGCGATCTGGCCATGAAGGCTGTCGATCTCGCGCTTGTCCGAGAGCAGCTTGACGATGATGATGGTCGAGGAGAAGGTCAGCGCGACGGCGACGTAAAGGCTGGTGATATGGCCCAGCCCCAGCGCCAGCCCGATCAGGTAACCGAAGATCGAGGTGAAGGCGACCTGCCCCAGCCCGGTCAGCATCGCCACCCCCCCAAGCGAGCGGATCAGCTTGACGTCGAGCTTGATGCCGACAAGGAACAGCAGCAGCGCGATACCGAGTTGCGACAACAGGTTGATCTGTTCGTCCGAACGCACGAGGTCCAGCGCCGAAGGCCCGGCGATCAACCCTACCGCGATGAAGCTGACGATCAGCGGCTGGCGCAGGATGATCCCCAGAAAGCCGATCACCGCCGCCATGACCAGAAGCGAGGCGACTTCTCCGAAGGCCGAGTTGAGAATGATATCCATCAGATCATGTGCCTCTTGCTTCGGTTTCCCCCGGACCGGAGTCGCGGCGCGTCGGGTGATGGCGCACAGACCGCCACCCTAGTGTGAGATACTGTTGCAGGGCATTGTTGAAAACCTCTTGACGCGATTTCTGGGCCAATCGGACGCGAAAAAGGCGATCTCGCCCGGCCGGGACGGGGCGGCGGTCAGACCACGACGTCGAGCGGGCGCTGCGCTCCCACATCGAAGACACGCTTGTAACGCGCGACCTCGTCTGCTGGCCCCATCGCCTTGTTGGGGTTGTCCGACAGCTTGACCGTCGGCCGACCATTCGCGCTGACGGCCTTGCAGACCAGCGAGAAGGGCGCCAGCGTGTCACCCGGCACCAGCCCGCGGAAATCATTGGTCAGCAACGTACCCCAGCCAAAGCTGATCCGGGCGCGCCCCGCGAACCGGGCGTGCAGGTCGGTGATAACGTCCACATCCAGCCCGTCCGAGAAGATGATCAGCTTCTTGCGCGGGTCCTCGCCGCGTTCGGTCCACCAAGCGATGGCAGTCTCGGCACCTTCGACGGGATCGCCGGAATCGACGCGGATCCCGGTCCAGCCCGCCAGCCAGTCGGGCGCGTGCTGCAGAAAGCCCCTGGTGCCGAACGTGTCGGGCAGGATGATGCGCAGGTTGCCGTCATGCTCCTCGTGCCAGTCGGCCAGCACCCTGTAGGGCGCCTGGCGCAGATCCTCGTCGGTCTCGGCCAGCGCAGCATAGACCATGGGCAGTTCGTGGGCATTGGTGCCGATCGCCTCGATATCGCGTCGCATCGCGATCAGGCAGTTTGAGGTGCCGACGAATTTCGGTCCCAGCCCCTCGATCATCGCCTGAACGCACCAGTCCTGCCACAGGAAGGAATGCCGCCGCCGCGTGCCGAAATCGGCCAGTTTCAGCCCCTCGACGGGGCGCAGTCGCTCGATCTTTTCCCAAAGCTTGGTCATGGCCCGGGCGTAAAGCACCTGAAGCTCGAACTTGCCCATCGCCTGCAACACCGCGCGCGAGCGCAGTTCCATCAGCACGGCCAGCGCAGGGATTTCCCACATCATCACCTCGGGCCAGCGCCCCTCGAAGGTCAGTTCATACTGCCCATCGCGCTTTTCCAGGTGATAGGGCGGCAGTTGCAGCCCCTCGTACCATTCCATGAAATCGGGGCGGAACATCTGCCGCTTGCCGTAGAAGGTGTTGCCGCGCAGCCAAGTGCTTTCGCCGCGGGCCAGCCGCAGGGTGCGGATATGGTCAAGCTGCTCGCGCAACTCGCCCTCGTCGATCAGCTCGGCCAGCCGGATATCGGTTGTGCGGTTGATCAGGCTGAAAGTCACCTGCGTGTCGGGCCGGTTCCGAAAGACCGACTGACACATCAGCAGCTTGTAGAAATCCGTATCGAGCAGCGAGCGGACAATCGGGTCGATCTTCCAGTGGTGGTTGTAGACCCGCTTGGCGATGTCCAGCATTCTCAGGGCTCCAGCACGATATGCGCATCCAGCATCGCCTGGCGCGCGTCTTCCAGCGAGCCGTTCAGGTCGATGCCGCGGCACGCCCCCTCGATCACCGTCACGCGATAGCCCAGACGCGCGGCATCGAGCGCCGAGTAGAGCACGCAGAAATCGGTGGCAAGTCCCACCAGCGTCAACTGGTCGATCCCGCGCGCGGTCAGGAAATCGTCAAGCCCGGTGGGCGTCTCGTGATCGTTCTCGAAGAAGGCCGAATAGCTGTCGATCCCGGGGCGAAAGCCCTTGCGCACGACATGGTCGGCCAGCGTGAGGTCGAGATCGGCATGGAAGGCCGCGCCCGGCGTGTCCTGCACGCAATGGACAGGCCACAGGATCTGCGGACCATAGGGCATCTCGACCACCTCGTAGGGCTGCTTGCCCGGGTGGCTGGCCGCAAAGGACGCGTGGTCGGCCGGGTGCCAGTCCTGGGTCAGCACGCGGGTCTGGAACTCGTCCATCAGCGTGTTGATCCGCGGCACCACGTCTTCGCCACCGGGAACGGCAAGCGCGCCCCCGGTGCAGAAATCGTTCTGCACGTCGATCACGATCAGGGCTTCGTTGGCGGGTCGCATGGGCCGTCCTCCGGTCGCTGTCGGTCTTCGGGGTTAAGGGGGCGCCCCCCTTTGGTCAATGCCCCGCTCTTGCCGCACCCGGCGGGGCGGGCCGCCGGGCCCGGACTCGACCGTCAGGTTAGCAGGGGCCGGGCGGCGCGTCGAATCCCTGCCGGGCACCGGGCTGGACGGCGGGCCGGGCGGGGCTAGAGTTATTCGTCTTCGACATAGCAGAGGCTGCGCCATGCTTCACGTCATCACGCCTTCGACCGTGTCCAGCCCCTCGACCATGAAGATCCGCAAGGTGCCGCGGGGGCTTTTCGCGCATGGATTCTCGGTCCTGCCGCGGGGCTCGTTCGGCAGTCCGCTTTACCGAAGGATGGTGGTCGAGGTCTCGTTCCTGCGCTATCTGCTGGCGCTCAGTCCGTTCCCGGTCCTGATCCTGATGCTGCCCGAACATGCGCTGGCGATCGGTCAGGCGCCCGCGCTGATGTTCCTGGTGGTCTATCTGGTCGAATCCCGCGTGCTTTCGGTCGACAACCCCGAACGCCGCCGCCGCCTGATGCCCGAGGAAGAGGCCGAGCGCGGCGCCGACATCGCACGCGCCCGGGGCCGCGAGATCCTGACCCGGATCGCCGCGAAACGGGGGCTGAAGGCGGGCGAGTTGCATCTGGTGATCGAACAATCCGCACTGGCCCGGATTTCGCCGCTGACCTTCGTATCGGTTCAGACCGACATCCCCGAACCCCAGGTGCTGGATCTGGACGAGGAAGAGCGCGGGCTGATCGAGACAACGCTGTTCGATGCCGAGTTCACCGAGCAGCGCATGCACATCACCAGCCTTGCGCTGGGCCGCTTCCTGCATGACGTGACGCTGGAGACGAAGGGCGTGTCGGCCCATGCACGGCTGGAGGCGCTGGCGACCGCCTGAGCGGCCGCATCAGCGCGCAAGGCTCAGGACGCGACCGAAAGGCGCACCCGTGGACGGCGGATCGCCCGGCACGGCCCAGAGGATCGGCAGCCGCCGGCGGGGGACAGGGCCAAAAGGCCCCTCAAGGTCGGTCAGGATCACCACCGCCGAGGGGTCAAGCGCCAGCGCCTCGTCCATCACCTGGATGAAGGAGGTGCCGCCGTCGCGGCTGAACAGGATGTCGGTGATCCGCTTTTCCCAGGCCGCCCCCCCCATCACCGCGCGGCTGCGCACCTCGGTATCGAAGACCAGCACATGGGTTTCGGCCCCCGTGCGCTTGGCGATGGCGCCCAGTTCGGCCGCGAATTTCGCCAGAAGCGTGCCATCGACCGAGCCCGAACTGTCGATGCCGACGACGATCCGGGGAATGTCGCGGTCGCGCAGGATGCCCGGCTCGAAGGCCGGATCGGGGCCGCCATGGGCGCGGGCATCGGCATCGCGGGCCAGCCAGCGCCGCGCGGGCCGTGTGGCCAGCGGCCGGGGGCTGGACAGGACCGCGCGGCTGACCAGCCCGCGCAGCAGCACCTCCCATGGGGTGTGGACCTCGGGCAGATCGGCCAGCCGGTGACCCAGCGCACCGATGCCGTGCCCGGCCAGCCGGCCCGCCTCCATCGCGCGGGCGACACGCTGACGCCACTCGGCATCCTCCTCGCGGCCCGCGCCGTCGTCACGCTCGTCCCGCGCGCTGTCCAGATCGGGGGCAAAGGCCATCTGGTCGGCATAGGCCCGCGCCGCGTCCGCCAGCGCACCGCCGGGGCGCGGCTTCTCGCCGCCGGTGCCGCCCTGCCCGCCTGTCCGCCCGCCGCCGCCGCTGGCCACCCCCTTGTCGCCGGGCCTTGTGGTCCGGGTCGGCGCATTGTCCTGCATCAGCGCGATGTAAAGCCGTTCGGCATCGTATTTCGTGACCGCATCCTGGCCCGAGATCTTTTCCCGCGTGGTGGCCAGCAACAGCCCCGTCAACCGCACCGCGGGCCGCGGCAGGATGAAACCGGTCAGCATCAGCGTCTCGTTCACGATGGCATCGGTGGCGAGGTTGAACAGGTCCTCGTCGAACCGGTCGCCGAAGCGCAGATACATCGCGCGCGACCGCGGCGCGTGGCGAAAGGCGATGTGCAGGATGTGGTGGGCGGCAAGGCCGATCTGCTCGGGCAGGCTCAGCGCCTCGAAATCGGCGCCGTAATGGATTGCCCGGCCATCGGTCCAGGCCGCCCCCGCGCGCCGATCGCTGTCGACATGCGTGCACCACAGCGCCAGCGCGGCAAAGGCCGGGTCCTGCTCGGCCAGCTTGGTCAGCGCCCGCCGCGCCCGGGTGGAATGACGCAGCGGCGTCACGCGAGCCCGGCCTCCTTGCGCTCGGCCGCATAGGCGCGATAGGCGTCATGGCCAAGGAAACGTTCGCCCAGCCCCAGATCCAGCCCCTTGCGGATCAGCCCCTCGAACCCGTAGGTGCACAGCTCGGACAGCGGCATGCGCTTGAACTCCTCCTCCTCGCGAAGCCGGGCAAGCTGGCGGATATCGGCCATGATGTCGATCACCCCATTGACGTTGCGCCCGTCCAGAATCCCGATCAGCCCATAGATCAGCGCGTTCAGCCCGTGCATCGAGACGGGATAAAGCCTGATCCGCTCCTTGCGGTCGGCCTCCAGCATTTCCTGCACCTGCACGGTGGCGGAAATGTCGTCGGCGATCATCGCGAATTCGGCGGCGACGGCCTCGCCCACCGTGCCCGCGACCAGCACGTTGCGCATCCGCCGGTCGGGCACGGCGCGCAGGATCTGGCTGACACGTTCCCAACTGCGCGGCGTCGTGGCGATCAACTGACCCTCGGCAACCGTGCGTTCCGTCGTGTCCAGCAGGTCGGGCCGGGTCTTGATGAAGGCGACGACCGTGGGGTGCAGCCCGCGCGGCACGGCGTAATTGTCCAGCCAGTCGGCGGCGGCGGCCTGCACATGCAGGTGGATCAGCCGGTCCGACAGCGCGGTGTTCATCTGATAGGCAATCGCGCCATCCTCGACCGTGTTGCCCGCCGCCACGATGAAGACATTGCCCGGCAGCTTGTGGCGGCCCACCCGGCGTTCCTGCAACAGCCCGTAGACCGTCGGTTGCAGCATGGGCGAGGCGGCGGTCAATTCGTCCAGAAACAGGATCGAGGGATGCTCGGGATCGTCGGGCAGATCCTCGGGGCGATACCACTTGGTCTTCTGCGCCTCGTGATCGTAATAGGGCAGCCCGCGCAGGTCCTGCGGCTCGATCGTGGTCAGGCGCAGATCGAACAGCCGCGCGCCGATCTCGTCCGCCAGTTGCTCGACCACTTGCGTCTTTCCGACCCCCGGCCGCCCATGCATCATGTAGGAGGCCAGCATGTGCCCCCCCGCCTGCGCCTGCCAGCCCGCGCGCAGCACATCAAGCGCCTCGCCGGCCGAAACGATCATCGCATTCACACTCATGGCCTGACCCGTCCTGCCTGTCTGTTCCCGCCAACCTAGGGCGGTCGGGGCTGGGATCACGCCCGCCGCGTTGCGGGCGCGGGTTTTGTGCCTATGTCACTGCGGGAGTGGACCGGTTTGCCTATGGTCGCGCCTCACCCCCCGAATTGCCCATCCCCGAAGGATCGCACCATGACCCTGCCGAAACCCGATGCACGCGCCCTTGCCGTTCCCTCCGGGCGGCTGACCCGGCTTGCCCGGTTCGGCGCGCTGACCTCTTCCGTCGCGGGCAACATGGCGCTGGCGGGCGCACGGCAGGTGGCGCAGGGCAAGCGGCCGAGGGCAGCGGATCTGCTGATGACGCCCGCCAATGCACGGCGCGTGGCCGACCAGCTTGCGCAGATGCGCGGCGCGGCGATGAAGGTGGGGCAACTGATCTCGATGGATGCGGGCGACATGCTGCCCCCCGAACTCGCCGAGATCATGGCCCGGCTCAGGGCGGATGCGCATCACATGCCGGGCGGGCAGCTGAAGAAGGTGCTGACCGACGCCTGGGGCGCGGACTGGCTGAAACGGTTCGACAAGTTCCAGGTCCGGCCCATCGCCGCGGCCTCGATCGGGCAGGTCCATCGGGCACAGACGAAGGACGGGCGCGATCTGGCGATCAAGGTGCAATATCCCGGCGTGCGCCGGTCGATCGACAGCGACGTGAACAACGTGGCCGCGCTGATGCGGCTGTCCGGCGTGATGCCCCGGGAACTCGACATCGCGCCGATGCTGGACGAGGCCAAGCGCCAGCTTCACGAAGAAGCCGATTACGAGCGCGAAGGCCGCTACATGCGCCGGTTCGGCGACTTGCTGGCGGAAGCCCCCGATTTCGTGGTGCCCGGGCTTCTGCCGGACCTGACCACGCCCGACATCCTGGCGATGGATTTCGTCGAGGGCATGCCGATCGAGACGCTGGCCGAGGCCCCGCAGGCGGAACGCGACCGGGTGATGGGCCTGCTGATCGGGCTGTTGTTCCGAGAACTGTTCGAGTTCCGGCTGATGCAGACCGACCCCAATTTCGCCAATTACCGCTACCAGCCTGACACGGGGCGGATCGTGCTTCTGGATTTCGGCGCCTCGCGCGACTTTGGCCCCGAAATGGCCGAACAATTCCGCGCGCTGATGGCGGCGGGGCTCTCGGGCGAGCGGGCGGCGATGCGGCGCGCGATTCTCGATATCGGCTTCTTCGCCGAGGATACGGCGGCGCATCACCAGGAAACGATGCTGGCCATGTTCGAGATGTCGATGGAACCCCTGCGTCGTCCCGGCGCGTTCGACTTCGCCAGTACCGATCTGGCGCTGCGGATGCGGGATGCGGGGATGGAACTGGGGGCCGACCGCGATTTCTGGCACATCCCGCCGATGGACACGCTGTTCATCCAGCGCAAGTTCGGCGGCATCTACCTGCTGGCCAGCCGCCTGAAGGCCCGCGTCGACCTGCGCGCGATCATCGAGCGGCATGTCTGAAACGCAGAACGGCCCCGCCTTTGACGGGGCCGTCCGCTGTCGTTCGATTGAACCTCAGCCCGCCGCGCTGCCGAACCGCGCCGCCGCGATGCCCAGAACCTCGAGCCCGGTATTGGCGATGTCCTGCGCGGTCAGCCCGGCCTCGGCATACATCCGCGCGGGGCTGTCCTGTTCGATGAAGGCGTCGGGCAGGGTCATCGTCCGCACCGGCAGACCGCGGTCCAGCCGCCCGGTCCGCGCCAGCCAGTGCAGCACCATCGCGCCGAAACCGCCCTCGGCGCCGTGCTCGACGGTCACCAGCGCCTCGTGTTCCCTGACCAGACGCGCCACCAGATCGGTGTCGAACGGCTTGGCAAAGCGGGCATCGGCCACGGTGACCGAGATACCGCGCGCCTCCAACTCTTCGGCGGCCTTCAGGCAGTCGATCAGCGGCGCGCCCAGCGACAGCAGCGCGAGTTTCGTGCCTTCCCTGACGATCCGGCCCTTGCCGATTTCCAGGATCCGGCCGCGTTCCGGCATCTCGACGCCGATCCCCTCGCCCCGCGGATAGCGGAAGGCGATGGGGCCGTCGTCATAGGCCGCGGCCGTCGCGACCATATGGACCAGTTCCGCCTCGTCGCCCGCGGCCATCACGGTCATGCCCGGCAGGTTCGACAGGAACGCCACATCGAACGCCCCCGCATGGGTCGAGCCGTCCGCGCCAACAAGCCCGGCCCGGTCGATGCAGAACCGCACGGGCAACTTTTGCAGCACCACGTCATGCACGATCTGGTCGTATCCGCGTTGCA
This sequence comes from Rhodovulum steppense, assembly GCF_004339675.1. Lineage (GTDB taxonomy): Bacteria > Pseudomonadota > Alphaproteobacteria > Rhodobacterales > Rhodobacteraceae > Rhodovulum > Rhodovulum steppense. The sequence goes on along the minus strand of NZ_SLVM01000002.1, from coordinate 66,730 downwards.
GGAAGGTCGAGTAGATCGCGCAGAAGGGTTTCAGACCCGACGCCGCCATCCCGCCCGCGAAGGTCACCGCATGCTGTTCGGCGATGCCCACGTCAAAGACCCGCTGTGGAAACCGGCCCTGCATGATGTCGAGCCCGGTGCCCGAGGGCATCGCCGCGGTGATCGCGACCACCTTGGGATCGCGCGCGGCCTCGTCGGTCAGGGTCTTGCCGAAGACCGAGGTATAGCTTGGCGCGTTCGGCTGGCTTTTCGCCTGCGCGCCCGATGCCACGTCGAATTTCGACACGCCATGACCGCGGTCGGCCGAGCTTTCGGCCGGATGATAGCCCTTGCCCTTGACGGTGCACACATGGATCAGCGTCGGCCCCGAGGCCCGCGCCCGCGCGGCGCGCAAGACGGTCAGCAACTGGCCCATGTCATGCCCGTCGATCGGGCCGATATAGTCGAAGCCCAGTTCCTCGAACAGCGTGCCGCCACCGGGGAAGCCGGTGACCAGTTGCCGGGCGCGGCGCGCGCCTTCGCGGATCGGGCCGGGCAGGACGGCCTCGAAATCCTCGGCCATGTCCTTGAGCTTACCCAGGGGCGTGTCGGAATAAAGCCCCGAAAGATATTTCGACATCGCACCGACGGGCGGCGCAATGGACATCTCGTTGTCGTTCAGGATCACGAAAAGTCGGCTTTTCAGATGGCCCGAATGGTTCAGCGCCTCATAGGCCATCCCCGCCGAGATCGAGCCGTCGCCGATGACCGCAATGGCGTCGCCGGTCGGCTGGCCCATCTCGCGACCCACCGCAAAGCCAAGCGCGGCCGAGATCGAGGTCGAGCTGTGCCCCGCACCGAAGGCGTCATATTCGCTTTCCGACCGCTTGCAGAACCCTGCCAGCCCGCCGCCCTGACGCAACGTGTGCATCCGGTCGCGGCGGCCAGTGAGAATCTTGTGGGGATAGCACTGGTGGCTGACATCCCAGACCAGCTTGTCGAACGGCGTGTTGAAGACCGCATGCAGCGCCACGGTCAGTTCCACGACGCCCAGCGACGAGCCCAGATGGCCGCCGGTCTGCGCGACCACGGAAATCACCTCTTGCCGGACGTCCCGCGCCAATTGGGTCAGGTCGGCCTGGCTCATGCCCTTCAGGTCGGCCGGACCGGCAACGCGGTCCAGCATCGGGGTCGGGGGCTTGGTCATTGGTCTTCTCCCGCGCGTTTCTCTTCATAAAAAAGCGCCGTGTGGACACGTCTCCACACGGCGCCAGTGTCCTGTGTCTGACAGGAAGGGAACCGGGGTGTGGAGGCCCCGAATACCGGGCCCCGCAAGGGACCCGATCGCGTTCGGCCGGGCGGCATGCGATGCGCGCCGCCCGGCCGGAATTCACGTCACTGCACCGGGCTGGCCAGTTCCGGCCACTCGGCAACCATGTCGCGGCCGTTCAGCGGGCTGATCACCTCCATATGGCAGGTCATGCAGTTCACCTTGGCGGATTCGCGACCCAGAATCTCCGAGCGGGGCTCGTAGATGTTCTGGTTGATGTCGATCGTCATCTGTTGCGCCAGCGTCGTGATCGACCAGGCCGGGGTGACCTGGGTCGCGTCGTAGAAGGCGCGCGTGTTGTGACAGAAGACGCAGTTCACGTCGAGCGCGTTCGACTGATGGTTCATCAGCGTGAAGGTGCGCTCGGCGTCCTGCCAGGTCGGATCGCCCGGCTGCTGGGCGACGCGGCTTTCAAGGTCGTGGACCTTGATGTTCTCGCCGTCCAGCAGGAACTTCTCGACCGCATCCACCGGAAGCGAGGTGAACTCGCTCTGGGTGTATTTGTGAACGAAGGCGGTCGTTCCGGCACGCTCATAGGTCAGCAGCCGGTTCTGGATCCCCGCCCAGCCCGACGCGGCCGAGTTGACCACGCCGGCCTTGAGCCACGATCCCGGAGGCGTCGGCTGGCCGCGGTGGCAGGTGTAGCAGTTCACCCCCTTGCCGTCGGACGCCAGGTTGTGGGTATCCCAGTCGGTGTTGAGATACTGGGTGGCCTCGACGCAGCTTTGCGTGATCGCCAGCGTGGTCTCGTCGACCTCGCCATTGTCATACAGAACCACAGGCGCGCCCACCCAAGCGCTCATCGCCTCCTGCAGCCGGTCAAAGCTGCTTTGCGGCAGGTCGCCAAAGGCGATGACGGTTTCGCCATACGCCTCGGCTGCCGTCGGCTCACCTTCCTGAGCCTCGGGCCGTGCGAACGCCTCATACGTTTCCTCGTAGGGATCGTATTGCGGGTTGTCCTTCACGAACTTGGACACGTCCATGCCGATGCCGCGCGGGCCGGTCTGGTAGTCGACTGTCTTGTAGGGGTTGTCGAAGGCCACGATGATCGCAGTGATCGCCGCCGCCCCGCCCACGACCCCTGCAAGGATACCGGGCCCGATCAGATCGGTGGGGTTGTCTTCACTCCACTTGAAGAACCATTTCGGGAGTTTCAACATGTCAGCCTCCTGTCCGCCCGGTATAGGCTTCGTAGCCATAGGGCTCCATGTATTCCGGAGCGAAGTTGTGCTCCTGAGCCCAGATGAACCAGTTGTCGACAACCGTGCCGGTCAGCAGGATGCCGATCCCGCCCGTGATCGGGGTGAGAACCGCAAACCACCAGGCCCAGCGGTGGATACCTTCCATCGTGGCGTTGAAGCCCATGGTCCAGCGCCAGAACAGCGCCGCACGCTCGGAGGCGGTGCCGCGGTCATAGATCTGCTCCAACTCGCGATCGCCGCCGAAGCGGGTCACGGCGAGAATGGTTCCGCCATGCATCGCGAAGAGCAGGGCAGAGCCATAGAGGAACGCGATCGAAAGCGCGTGGAAGGGGTTGTAGTAGAGGTTGCCGTAGCGGATCGAGAAGGCCGTGGTCCAGTCAAGGTGCGGGAAGATGCCATAGGGCACCATTTCCGACCAGCTGCCCATCAGGATCGGGCGGAAGAAGCCCAGCACCATGAACAGCCAGATCGCGGCCAGGAAAGCCCAAGCAATATGCTTGCCCATCTTGTGCTCGGCAGCCAGCGCATAGGTGCGCCACCACCAGGCCCAGACCGAGATCAGCAGGAAGAAGCTGGCGATCATGTACCAGCCGCCATCGCTGAGCGGCGGAATGCGCAGGCCATATTCCGGACTGGGCGGTTCCAGCGCCAGCCAGAAGCCCTGGCGCAGGAACTGGACGATCGAGTAATCGACCTGCGCCAGCATGTTGAACCCGATGATGAAGAAGGCGGTGAAGCCTGCGAAGATCGAGATCACACCCGCATAGCCCAGATAGATCGGGCCGAGCTGTGCGTTGCCGAACCAGCCGAGGATCGGGAAGTTGCCGACGCCGCCGACCCGCTCCTCCATCATGTTGTTCTCGTTGTCCATGCCCCAGTCACCGGAGCCGGCAACCTGGACCTGGGTAAAGATGTTCTGATACTCAGCCATGGTTACATAACTCCTTGGCCTGCGCCGGCGGCCTCGATATCGGGCCAGATCGGCATGTTGCTCCACCAGGTCCACCACTCGGGCCAGCCCTCGGTCCAGAGCGGACCGGAGATGATGATGCAGACGGCCGAGAAGAAGACCGCGTTCATGGCCAGCAGCCAGCCAAGCCGGTGAATCCCCAGCGTCCCGACCGAGTAACCGATGAGGTCACGGAAGAAGGTGTCTTCGTGGTCGGGGGTCTTGGCTTCCTCGCCCTTTTCCGGGTTGCAGGCCGACAGGATCAGACCGCCATGCAAAGCCAGCGCCAGACAGGTGGCGAAGAACAGCGACACACCGAGCATGTGGAACGGGTTGTAGTGGAAGTGCAGGTAGGCGTAGCCGGTATTCGACACCCAGTCGAGGTGGCTGAAGATACCGTAGGGGAAGCCATGGCCCCAAGCGCCCAGAAGCAGCGGGCGGAACACAACGAGGGTAACATAGGCCAGGATCGCAACGCTGAACGCGATCGGAACGTGGTAGCCCATTCCGAGTTTGCGGCAGATTTCGACTTCCCTGAGCGCCCAGCTGACGAATGCGCCGATGGCGCATACGGTGATGAATTGCCAAAGCCCGCCCTCGGCCAGCGGCGCGATGCCCAGGCCATGCGAAAGGTCAGGCGGCGCAACGTGGATCGTGAACGGGTTGAAGGTTCCTTGCAGGGACGCACTGTAGAAGATCAGCGCGGTCCCGAGGGTGGCGAAAAAGGCGGTCGTCACTCCGAAGAAGCCTACGTAGAAAGGCCCCACCCAAAAGTCGAACAGATCGCCACCGATGAGCGTCCCTCCACGGACGCGATACTTTCTCTCAAAACTGAGCAGTGCCATCGTCTGTCTCCGCAAATGGCGGCCGTGTCCGTAAGGGGCCTCAGCCGTCCTTGTTCTTCGAGGTCGCCGCGGGCGGGAGATCGGGGCTCCCGCCCGCGGCGCTGATGTCACTTCCAGTGCTGTCCACCGGAAGGCCGGGCGGCTTACGCGCCAGCGGCCTTCTCGGCGGCGACGTTCAGCCAGTTGAAGTAGGGGTTGCTGAGAACGAAGAGGTGAATCATCACCGCAACCAGGAAGAGGAAGACGCCCTGCGCGACAAGCACGCGACGGGGGTCGAAAATCATCCAGACTTTATAGAACTTGGCCATTTTTCAGGTCCCTCTCTCAGAGCCACGGACGCCAGATGTACACTGCCAGGTGAGCGAAAACGGCAACAGCCGAGAACAGCCAAAGCCCGCTCATGTAGACAGCATGCACTTCCTGCGCCTGCTCATCGGTCAGACCCGAGAACGACAGGTCAGATTCAGCCATAAACTTTCCTCCGGATCGTCAGACTGATGCCGCGCGTCCCGGCGGCCGGGTTCCAGCAGAGCGTCATGCCCTGCCAGCTACTCGCCCACCCGGGGGGGATGGACGAATTCGGGTTTGCGCCTGATCGCTCAGGCGGAAAAGATCATGGGCGTGATGATCCGCGCCTGGCTCCAGGCGCGGGCGATCGGGCCCTTTGTGTTCAGATCACCGTTGCGCAGCACCGACAGCAGCGTGGCGATGAAGGCCAGCGGCAGGGCTGCAAGGAAGATGATCGTGAAGTAGACGGCGAATTCCGCTTTCGGCGGCCTGTGCGCGCGTGCGACATGGACGTCGGAAGTCTGGTCGGTCATCTGCTGTCTCCCTTTTCAAGTCGTTCGAAACCGGCAGGCGCAAGCGCCTCGACCGTTTCCCGCACCACCCGCTCGGCACCCTGTTCGAGCGCAGCCTTCTCGGCCGCGTCACGCAGGGATTTCGCTGCGGAGATGCGAGTGAGAACCGGGTGTTCCGCCACGATCCTGTCGAGAAGCGCCTGAGCGTCCTCGTCCCAGGGAAAGTCGCGGCGAAGCCGGGTAGGTGTCGCTGCGGCCGAGTCCATCTCGGCGCCCAGCGGCAGAATGTGGAAGAGTGCGTCGAACAGAGCGTTGCACACTTCCTGAAGCAGATAGGTCGCACCGGCATAACCCATGAAGGGCGTCCCCGTCGCGCGCCGGATCGCCGCACCCGGGAAGCCCGCCGGGATGAAGGCCGGCTTCGGCCCATGCCCGGCCGACAGCTCGGCCAGATAGATCTTCTCGTTGATCGAGCCCATCACGACCAGCGGCCGCTTCTGCGCCATCAGCGCACGGACCTGTTCGTTGTCGGTCTTGGCGCCGCGCTGGCGGGCCACCGCAAAGGCGCAGGGAAAGCCCAGATCGCTTTCCATGAAGTGGCGCACGCCGCGGGCATAGGTCTCGTTCGCGACGATGGCAAAGCTGGCCGTGGCAAAGAAGTCCTGCGTCACCGATCGCCACAGATCCCAGACCGGCTTGATCGTCGAATGCTTCTCGCGCTGGATGAACGGCTCGGGGTCCAGGCCCAGCATCTCGCCCAGCTTGCGCAGGAATTTCGTCGTCGAGTCGACGCCGATGGGCGCCTGAAGATAAGGCTTGCCCAGAACCTCGGCCAGGCCGCGCCCGAACTCGCGATACATCACGATGTTCACGTCGGCATTCACCAGGTTGCGCATCTCGGCCAGATGGGCGCCCAGCGGCATCACCATGTTGACCTCGGCGCCGATGCCTTCGACCAGGCGCCGGATCTCGGCCAGGTCGGAGGGCATGTTGAACACGCCATACATCGGCCCAAGGATGTTGACCCGCGGCTTCGCGCCTTCTTCGCGCTTCTTCTCGGGGGGCATCCGGCCCTTGGTCATGCCGAATTCGGTGAAGATCCAGCTCATCGCCCGGTCGGCGGCTTCCCATTGATCCTCGTCGATGGTGCGCGGCAGGAATCGCTGGATGTTGGTGCCCATGGGCGTCACGCCGCCGCCGATCATCTCGGCGATCGAGCCGGTGACGACGACCGCGGGCAGCGCCGGGTCCAGCGTCTTCCAGGCGCGCTTCATCGCGCCCTCTGTGCCATCGCGGCCCAGTTCTTCCTCGCCCAGGCCGGTGACGACGATGGGCAACTCGTGCGGGGGCAGCGCGTCGGTGTAGTGCAGCACAGAGGTGACCGGCAGGTTCTCGCAGCCCACGGGGCCGTCGATGACCACCTGCAGGCCCTTGACGGCACAGAAGGCATAAACCGCCCCCCAGTACCCTCCGGCCCTGTCGTGATCCTGAACCAGCATCAGATCATTTCCTCCGCCTTTTCGGCGCGACGCTTCTTGTCGAGTTTCTTCTGGTGGGCCTCCCGGAACTCGGGGTGGAGATTCGGCTCCCCCTCCCACACGCCCGCGGTATCGCCCTCCCCGACACCTTCGAAGAATTCGCGCATCGACGCCATGCGGCCCTTGTTCGCAATCGCCGAGTTCACCACCTGCGCGAGCGACCCCGCCCCGGCCGGTCCCATCAGCGGACGGGCCGAAATCAGGTTGGTGAAGTAGAGGCCCGGGATGGCCAGTTCCTTGGCCTTCTGCACGACCGGCGTGGTGCCGATGGCAAGATCGGGCCGGATCGCCTCCATCGCGGCGCAATCATCCTCGAGCGAGGCGCGGAACTTGACCTTGACGCCCTTGGATTCCAGCCAGTCGCGATCGGCCTCGGATTGCTTCGTCTTCGCGCAAGCCGTTCCGACATAAGGAATATTTGCACCGGACTCGATCAGCAGACGGGCCACCAGCAGTTCCGATCCCTCATAGCCCGACAGCGTGATCGTGCCGTTGATCGGCGCCCCGGCCAGCGCGCCCTTGATGGCGGGCAGGAACATGTTCTGCGCCGCCGCGACCTTGTCGGCAGGCAGACCGAAGGCATCGCCGATATTGGCAAGCCAGGCGGCTGTGCCATCATGTCCCACCGGGGCCGAGCCGACGATGGGCCGACCGGCCGCGTCGAATTCACGCATGGCGGCAGTGTAGAACGGATGGATCGCCGCCACGGCGCCGCAGTCCAGCGCGGCGTAAAGCTCGCGCCACTCGCGGCAGGGCACCACGGGTCCGCAGGCCAGCCCGAGCGGGTCGAGCAGCTTGCCGATCACGATGGGATCGGCCGGGAACATCTCGCCCAGAAGCGTCACGGTCGGCCGGTCGGACAGCCCACCCTCGGGCGCGGCGACGGGGCCTGCCATGATCTCCTTGCGGGCATAGTTCAGCATCGCGCCCGCCAGCACGTCCTTGGCCTCGGCATGGGTCGGCACGCCGAAACCCGGCACGTCGATACCGACGATCCGCACACCGTTGATCTCGTCCGGCAGCAGCCGCAGCGGCACGCCCGAGGCGGTGGGAACGCACAGGTTCGTCACCACGATGGCGTCATAGCGGTCGGGATCGGCCAGTTCGTGCACCGCCTCGCGGATATCCTCGAACAGCTTGCCGGTGACCAGCGTTTCGGAACTGAACGGAACATAGCCCACCGACCGCCGCGCGCCGTAGAAATGGCTGACGAAGGTCAGGCCATAGACACAGCAGGCCGAACCCGACAGCACCGTCGCCACGCGGCGCATCCGAAGGCCCACGCGGAGCGAGCCGAAGGCCGGGCACATGCTTTGCGGCTTGTCATGCGGGCCTTGCGGATAATCCTTGGCATACTGGTCGAGAATCTCGGACTTGCCAGCGCTGCGGGCCGCCGTTTCCATCTCGGCCGCTCCGGCATGGCAGCCCATGCCGTCGCCCAGCGCCGGATCGGCCGTCATGGGGGCGTTTCCCTGCCCCCTTGGCGTGCCCTCGATCACCTGCGCCCTGTGGGCGGTGTCATATGTGACCTCTTCGGTCATGCGTCCTCCATCTCGCGCATGGGGGCCGGTTCGCGGTCGGCCGCCTTGCGATGCGCGTCAGGTTCCGGTTTCTCGTGATGGGAGAGCGCCTTGAGCGCCGCGTCCCAGCGGGAGAGTTCGTCGAGGTCAAACATCGTCGTAGACCACTTCGAGGGATTTCTTGGGCTTGGCGTTCTTGCCGCGCATGTCCGCATCGGTCGCGGGCATCAGTTCGAACCCGGCGCCGGTTTCCTCGGGGCTGAACAGGCCCAGCAGGCCGTCCTGATCCAGCGGCGCGGGCCGGATCGGCGGGGCCTCGGCCACGGCTTCGGCCAGCGCGCCGAACAGCGCACCCCAAGGTCCGGCATTGGTGCCGACGATCTGGTAATTGGCCGATTTCCGGCGCAGTTCCTCGTCCTGCGGGATCGCGGCCAGCACGGGGATGTTCACCGCCTTGGCAAAGGCCTGCGCCTCGCCGGTGCCGTCATCCTTGTTGATGACCAGCCCCGCGACGCCGACATTGCCGCCAAGCTTTCGGAAATATTCCACCGCCGAGCAGACATTGTTGGCCACATACAGCGATTGCAGGTCGTTCGAACCGACCAGGATCACCTTCTGCGCCATGTCGCGGGCGATCGGCAGGCCGAAGCCGCCGCAGACCACGTCGCCCAGGAAGTCGAGCAGCACGTAGTCGAAATCCCAGTCGTGGAAGCCCAGCTTTTCCAACAGCTCGAAGCCGTGGATGATGCCCCGGCCGCCGCAGCCGCGCCCCACCTCAGGCCCGCCCAGTTCCATCGCGAAGACGCCGTTGCGCTTGAAGCAGACATCGCCGATCTGCACTTCCTCGCCAGCGAGCTTCTTCTTGGTCGATGTCTCGATGATCGTTGGGCACGCCTTGCCGCCGAACAGCAGCGACGTGGTGTCCGATTTCGGGTCGCAGCCGATCAGCAGCACGCGCTTGCCCTGTTCGGCCATCATGTTGGACAGGTTGGCCAGCGTGAACGACTTGCCGATGCCGCCCTTGCCGTAGATCGCGATGATCTGGGTCTTCTTGGTCGGCTCGGTCAGGGGGATGTCGTCCAGAGGCTCGTTCGCCTCGTCCCTCAACCGCTGGTCGATGTCTTTGATATTCGGGACATCAAGCGTCATGTTCGGCTCCCCAGTTCAGGATCATTTTCAGACAGGCAGGATCGTTGAATGCGGTTTCATAGGCTTCTGCGGCCTTTTCCGCGGGAACGCTGTGGGTAATCAGCCCCCCCAGCGACAGCGCGCCAGCTTCCACAAGCTGGCGCGTTGCAAGCAGGTCTTCGCGGTCCCACTCGGCAGCGATGCGCAGGCGGGCCTCCTTCATGAAGGCGGGCGGGAAGGCGAAGGACAGAGGTTGGGTATAGAACCCGGCCAGCACCACCTCGCCGCCCTTGGCGATGCGGGTGATGAGGCTGTCAAGCAGGCTGCCGACGCCCGAGGCGTCGTAGATCGTGCGGTAGTCGCGGCGCGGGTCCTCGTCGGGATGCAGCACTTCGTAGCCTTCGGCGCCACCGGCCCGGGCGGGGTTGATCTCCCACACGGTCGGGGCGGGGGCACCGGCGGCGATGGTCAGCCGCGCCAGAAGGCGGCCCAGAACGCCGTGGCCCACGATGAGTTCCGGCATCTTCTTGTCGACACCCGCCAGCGCGTGCCGCGCCGTCGCGGCCAGCGCCAGCAACGCCCCCTCGGCACCAAGGCCCGGGTCGATGCGGGTGACGCGGCTGGCATCAGTCACCAGCCGCCGGGCCGAGCCGCCGAACAGGCCGAACGCGCCGTCATAGCAGTTGGCACCGGGCACGAAGACCCGCTCGCCCACCTTGAAATTCGTGTCGGACCCAGCCTCGACCACCTCGCCCGCGGCCTCGTAGCCGGGCACCAGCGGATAGCCCATGCCGGGGAAGGGCGGCATCTCGCCGGTATAGAACAGCTTTTCGGTGCCGGTGGAGATTCCGGAATGCGAGATCTGCACGACCAGGTCGCGCGGCCCCGGCTCCGCCAGCGCCAGCCTGCCGAGCCCAAGCTCCTTGGGACCCCGAAGGATGACGGCTGTGGTTTCCATGGGCAACTCCCTTCCGTTTTATCCCCCGAGAGACTCGGGACTCACATCGCGGTGATCGGTTCTTGTCAGTTTATTTAGACAGCCCCAAGTGTCAACTTTTTTAGACAGCCCCGACAGGGCATCATGTCGCCCCGGGTTTACACCCGGTCACGACCGACGTGACAAAGGGACGGCGGGTGCGGGGGGTCTCAATGTCTTGAAATCCCGCCTCTTTCATCATCTTGGCCAGCCGCGCCTGGGACCGCGCCTTGCCGGTCTGCATGGCCATGCAATAGAATGCAAAATAAACGTCCCCCGGCCGGTCAGGACGCGCGCCACCCGCCATCGGCTCGGAGACGATGAACCGCCCGCCCGGCGGCAGGGCCGCAAAGACCTTGGCCATCAGGGCGCGCACCGTGTCGTCGGAATGGTCGTAACAGACCCGGATCAGCGAAATCGCATCGGCCCCCGCGGGCAGCGGATCGTCGCGGAAGCTGCCCCCAGTGACGGTGACGCGATCCGCCATGCCCGCCGCGCGAAACCGCGCCTCGGCGGCGGGCACCACTGCGGGCAGATCGAACAGCGTCATCTTCAGGCCCGGATTGGCCGCACCGATGGCCGCCAGAAACGCGCCGGTGCCGCCGCCCACGTCCAGAAGATGCGTGATGCCCTCGAACGGGATCGTGCGCAGCGTCTCCTCGGCCACCAGCGCCTGGCTGTCGGCCATCAGTTGCGAGTAGCGTTGCGCCACCTCCGGGTTTTCGGCCGCACCCGCGCCGAAGACATAGGGCCAGAAGCGGGCAAGCTCGGTCTCGCGCGCACCACGCAGCAGCGCGACCGGATCCTCGAGGTCACGATAGAAGACATCGTGGTGGCGGATCATGCCGATCACGCCGGGCGCCCCGACCAGCGCCGCGCCCAGCGCGGAAAGCTGATAGCCGCCCCCCACCCTGTCGAACAGGCCCAGCGCGGTTGCGGCCTGACACAGCGCCTCCATCCGGTCCTCGGGGATGCGGCTGCGGGCGGCCAGCGCGGCAACGGTTTGCGGCGCGTCGAACGTGGCCTCCAGCAGGTCCAGTTCGACCACGGCATAAAGCACCTGGCTGTAGACGAAGCCCGAAACCAGGTCGAACAGCCGCTCGCCCTCGCGCCGCGCATGGCCGCGGGTCAGGGGAAAGCGGCTGGCCCAGGACTGGAAGCCGCGCGAGGCGATCTTGCGGTTGCGCCAGCGGCGCCAGCCGAACCCGCGAGAGGTCTCGGTCATTCGGCGGCCTGGCGCGCGGGCTCGGGGATCAGCCGTTCGGCCATGACGCGGACCATCTGGGCCAGCTGCGCCTCGCCCGGGCAGGACGGGATCGAGGCGATGGCGCCCGACAGGATGTCCTTGAAGCGCTGGACTGCCCCCTCGACGCCCAGTTCGGCGACGGCGCTGGGCCGGTTGTTGGCCACGTCCTGTCCGGCGGGCTTGCCCATCGTCTCGGCATCGAGCAGCGCGTCCTTCAGGTCGTCGGCGACCTGGAACGCCTCGCCGATGCGGTCGCCCAGTTCTTCCCACGGCCCAGCCTCCTGCCCGGCCGCAACCGCGCCCATCGAGGTGGCCGCGATGAACAGCGCGCCGGTCTTGGCGCGGTGATAGGCCGACAGGTCGATCTTGTCCTCGCTTTCCCAGCCCTGCCCCGCGCAGATGCCATAGGGCATGCCGGTACGGACGCCAAGGATGCGGATCAGTTCCACCGCGCGCTGGCAGTCGTGATGCGCCGCACGCGCCAGCACCTCGAACCCCGCGACGATCAGGCTGTCGCCGGTCAACAGCGCCAGCGGCTCGCCATAGGCCTTGTGCAAGGCGGGCTTGCCGCGGCGGATATCGGCATTGTCGAAACAGGGCATGTCGTCATGCACAAGGCTGGCGGAATGGATCAGCTCGATCGCGACCGCGGCGGCATCGGTCAGTTCCGGCTTGTCGTCGCCGCAGGCCAGCGCGACATTCAGGCAGATCCTGGGACGGATGCGCGCCCCCCCCGGCGACAGCGCATAGTCAAGCGCCGAGGCCAGTTTCGGCGGGGCGGCCCCGGCCTGTCCCTCTGCGATCGCACGGCTGACGGCGGATTCGATGCGGCCCGAAAGGTCCATGTTGGCTCCCCGTTCTGGTCCGGCCCGCCGCACATTCCCCATGTGTCAGGCTGGCAAGACGTTCACGATTGTAAATCAGGGTGGACAGTCTAAGGTTTCGAGTCAACATTCCTTGAGGTGGATCAAGATGGGCGCACCGGCTGTGAAAGTCGTGGTGATCGGCGCTGGAATGGGCGGGATGTCCGCCGCGATCCGGCTGGCCCATGCGGGGCTGAAGGTGCAAGTCGTGGACCGCGCGCCCGGGCCGGGCGGCAAGATGCGCACCATGGCGACCGAGGCCGGGCCGGTCGATGCAGGGCCCACGGTGATGACCCTTCGCCCGGTCTTCGAAGAGCTTTTCAACAGCACCGGTGCGCGGCTGTCGGACTATGTGACGCTGCACCGCGAGGAGGTGCTGGCGCGGCACTGGTGGCCCGATGGCGGAACGCTGGACCTCTTCGCCGACGAAACGGCCAGCGCGGACGCTGTGGGCGCCTTTGCCGGGGTGCAGGCGGAGCGCGAGTTCCGCGCCTTCTGCGCCCGGGCAAGGCGGCTCTATCAGGCGTTCGAGGGGCCGATGATGCTGGCGGGCAGGCCATCGCAGGGCGCGCTGACCGCGCATGTGCTGACCCATCCCAAGCTGATCCTCGACATGGCGCCGCACCGGACGCTGGCGCAGACGCTTGGCGCGCAGTTCACCGACCCGCGCCTCGCGCAGCTCTTCGGGCGCTATGCCACCTATGTCGGCGGCTCGCCGTTCCGGTCGCCCGCGATCCTGGGGCTGATCTGGCATGCCGAGGCGCAGGGCGTCTGGCGGGTCGAGGGCGGCATGAAACGGCTGGCCCACGGGCTGGAACAACTGGCCCGCGCGCAGGGCGCCGCGTTCACCTTCGGCACCGGGGTCGCGCGGATCGAGACGCGCGCGGGCCGCGTGGCCGCCGTGCATCTGGAGGATGGCGCCCGCCTGCCCGCCGATATCGTGGTCTTCAACGGCGATCCGGCGGCGCTGGGCGCGGGGCTGCTGGGCGAGGGTTTGCGCGACACGCTGCCGCGCGCGGCCACCCATCCGCGCAGCCTGTCGGCCTATGTCTGGTCCTATGCCGCCATCCCGAAAGGGCCGGAGCTTGTCCATCACAACGTCTTTTTCTGCACCGATCCGCATACCGAATTCGATCCGATCGCAAAGGGCCATATGCCCGAGGACGGCACGCTCTATATCTGCGCGCAGGACCGGGGCACCGGCGCCTCTCCGCAGGGGCTGGAACGGTTCGAGATCATTATGAACGGCCCGCCCCAGGCGGACGGGGCCGATCCGACAGACGAGGAGAAACAGACGTGCCGGACACGCACCTTCGAGACGCTGGCCCGGTTCGGGCTGACCTTCGATCCGACACCGGGGACGGACTGGCTGACGACGCCGCGGCAGTTCGCGAAGCTGTTCCCCGCCTCGGAAGGTTCCCTATACGGGCGGAGCCCGCACGGCCTGACAGCCTCGTTGAAGAAGCCCACGGCCCGGACGAAGGTGGCGGGGCTCTATCTGGCGGGGGGGGGCGCGCATCCGGGGGCGGGCATCCCCATGGCAACCCTCTCCGGCCGGCACGCGGCCGAGGCGATCTTGACGGACCTTGCTTCGACCTAGAGGTGCCTCCCGACGGCTATGCCTGGTGGTATGTCGACGGCATCAGCCGCGACGGCGAACAGCAGATCTCCATCATCTCGTTCATCGGCTCGGTCTTTTCGCCCTGGTATCGCTGGTCGGGGCGGAAGAACCCGGAAAACCATTGCTGCATCAACGTCGCCACCTATGGCCGCGGCGGACGCTGGACGATGACCGACCGCGGACAGGCCGCCCTGCGCCAGTCGCGCAACAGGTTCGAGGTGGGACCGTCGAAACTGACCTGGACGGGCAGCCAGTTGCTGATCGACATCGACGAGGTTGCCTGGCCCCGGATGCAGCGGCTGAAGGGGCGGGTCACGGTGACGCCATCCGCGATCACCTCCGTCGAACTGCCGCTGAAACAGGATGGCAGCCATGTCTGGCGGCCCTTCGCGCCGTCGTCGGAGATCGAGGTGGACCTGAACCAGCCCGGCTGGCAATGGACGGGGCATGGCTATTTCGACGCGAATTTCGGCATCCATGCGCTGGAGGACGATTTCAGCTACTGGACCTGGGGCCGCTTCCCGACGCGCGACAACGGCGCCTACTGCTTCTACGATGCCAGCGTGCGGGACGGGTCCGAACTGGCGGTGGGGCTGCATTTCGGGGCGGATGGCTCGGCCGAGGTGATCGACGCGCCGCCGCGCACGCGGTTTGCCCGGTCGAAATGGCTGGTCCGGCGCGAGACGCGGGCCGATCCGGGCTATGTGCCGCAACAGGTTCACGACATGCTGGACGCGCCGTTCTATTGCCGCTCGGCCGTGCGCACCCGGGTCTTCGGCGAGGAAATGGTGGGCGTGCACGAGGCGCTGGATCTGGACCGCTTCGCCAGCCCGCTTCTGAAACCGATGCTGGCCGTCCGGGTGCCGCGCCGGTCGGGCTGGCGTTTTCAGGACTAGGACCGGGCCGCCTTGCCGGTTCAGGGCGGCCCGCTTGGCTCAGGGCCGCTCGATGGCGATGGCGGTGCCCTCGCCGCCGCCGATGCAGATCGCCGCGACGCCGCGTTTCAACCCGCGCTTTTCCAGCGCGTTCAGCAGCGTGACGATGATCCGCGTGCCCGAGGCCCCGATCGGGTGGCCCAGCGCACAGGCGCCGCCATTCACGTTCACCCGCTCGCGCGGCAGCCCCATCTCGTGCATGAAGGCCATGGGCACCACGGCGAAAGCCTCGTTCACCTCCCACAGATCAACATCGTCCCTGGTCCAGCCGATCCGCGCCAGCAGCTTCTGCGCGGCCGGAACCGGCGCCGTGGTGAACCAGCCCGGCGCCTGCGCATGGCTCGCATGGCCCAGGATGCGGGCGCGGATGGGCAGGCCGCGCGCCTCGGCCTCGGCCCGGGTCGCCAGGATCAACGCCGCCGCCCCGTCCGAGATCGACGAGGAATTCGCCGCCGTCACCGTGCCGTCCTTGCGGAAGGCGGGTTTCAGTTGCGGGATCTTCTCGGGCCGCGCATTGGCGGGCTGTTCGTCCTCGGTCACAACCGTCTCGCCCCTGCGCGAGGTGACGGTCACGGGCACGATCTCGCCCTCGAAGGCCCCGGATTTCTGCGCCGCCAGCGCATTGGACAGCGAACCCAGCGCATAGTCGTCCTGATCCTGCCGGGTGAACTGGAAATGCCCGGCGCAATCCTCGGCAAAGGTGCCCATCAGGCGGCCCTTGTCATAGGCGTCTTCCAGCCCGTCGAGGAACATGTGGTCGATGACTTGACCATGGCCGATCCGCGCGCCGCCCCGCATCGCGGGGAGCATATAGGGGGCGTTGGTCATGCTTTCCATGCCACCGGCGCAGATCACCGCGGCGGCGCCCAGCGCAAGCTGGTCATGCGCGATCATCGCCGTCTTCATCCCCGAGCCGCACATCTTGTTCAGCGTGGTCGCGGGCACATCCTCGCCCAGCCCCGCCCTGAACCCCGCCTGCCGCGCGGGCGCCTGGCCCTGGCCCGCGGGCAGGACGCAGCCCATCAGCAACTCGTCCACCGTCTCGACGCCTGCGCCCATCATCGCCGCGCGAATCGCGGCGGCGCCCAACGTGGGCGCATCGACATCGGCGAAGACCCCCTGGAACCCGCCCATGGGCGTGCGCGCCGCGCCGCAGATCACAACCTCGTTCATGCCATCCTCCCGCCATCAATGTCCAACACTTACCGAATGGTAACGATTGGCGTCTAGCCTCATCCCCGGATCACAGGAGAGAGCCCGCATGGAACTGCACACCGAAACCCGCGACGAAGCGCTGCATGTGATCGTCGCCGAACCGCGGATCGACTCGGCCGTGGCGATCCGGTTCAAGGACCGCATGCGCGAGGTGGCCGGGGACGGCCCGGCGCGCGTCGTGCTGGATCTGGGCGCGGTCGATTTCCTCGACAGCAGCGGCCTTGGCGCGGTCGTCGCGGTGATGAAGCTGCTCGGGCCGGGCCGCACGCTGGAACTGTGCAACCTGACCCCCAATGTCGAAAAGGTGTTCCGCCTGACGCGCATGGACCGGGTCTTCACCATCCATCCCGACACCGAGGCGGCCTTTGCGGACAAGCGGTCGATCGCATGACGCACCCTGACCCGATGCGGGGCGGGGGGCTCACCCCCTCGAACGCGGGGCAAAGTCCTGCCGACGCCGACGCGGCGCTGCCGATCGTGGTGGACGCCAACCCCATGGGCGTACGCAGTGCTCTGGCAGAAATGCGGGCAAGGTTTGCCCCGACCGCCCCCGGCCCGGACATGCTCGGCATGGCCGAAACGGTTCTAGCCGAAGTTCTGAACAATGTCGTGGAACATGCCTATCGGCGCGGCGGCAACGGCCCGATCGAATTGCGCCTGGAACGCTGCGGCGGGCGCCTGAAGGTCGATGTCCGCGATTATGGCGATCCGATGCCGGACGGAGTTCTGCCCAGCGGCGCACTGCCCACCTGCGAGGATGCAGAGGACGGACCGCCCGAAGGCGGGTTCGGCTGGTTCCTGATCCGAGCGTTGGCCCGCGACCTGTCCTATACGCGCGAGAATGGGCAGAATCGGCTGCGCTTTTTCGTGCCGCTGGCCGACGCCTGATCCCGAAGCAGGGACGGCCGGATCATCCGGTCGCCATCCGGGATGCAAGATCGTCCCCTTTTTCGCGTGGCCGAGCCACAAGATCCGGCTATGCCGACCCCGCATGGCAGCCCTGCCAGCGTCTCATCGGTGTCCAACCAAACCGTGGCGTCCAGGCTCCCCACCTTTTACGGCGCCGCGCCTCCGGCCGCTCCCCACCCGAAAAACGCGTTGGCTTCATCCCCCTGCCCGTCCTAACGTCCCGGCAAATGCTAGGGAGGAGAGCATGCGCGATTTCCAGCTTCCGGGCCGCTCGGCCGTCTTTGCCATGAACGGTATCTGCGCCACGTCGCACCCGCTGGCCGCCAAGGTCGCGATCCAGATGCTGGAGGCGGGCGGCAACGCGGTTGATGCCGCGATTGCCGGGGCTGTCCTGCTGGGCATCTGCGAACCCCACATGACCGGGATCGGCGGCGACTGTTTCGTCCTGCTGAAACCCGCCGGCGAGGACCGCATCCTCGCCCTGAACGGGTCGGGCCAGGCGCCTGCGGGGCTGGACGCGGCGGCGCTGCGCGACCGCGGGCTGGCCGCGATGCCCACCAATACCGCCGACGCCGTCACCGTTCCGGGTGCGATCGACGCCTTTTGCCGCCTGTCGAAGGACTGGGGCCGCGCCGGGCTGAAGGCCAGCCTTGCGCCCGCGATCCACTATGCCGAGGCGGGCGTTCCCGTGGGGCCGCGCACCGCCTGGGACTGGAGCTGCACCGAGTCCAACCTGCAGGGTGATGCCCGCCGGTTCTATCTGCTGGACGGCGCCGCGCCGCGCCCGGGTCAGGTCTTTCGCGCGCCGATGCAGGCCGAGGTACTGCGCCGGATCGCGATGGACGGGCGCGCGGGCTATTACGAGGGCGAGGTCGCCGAGGATATGGTGGCCTCGTTGCGCGCGCTGGGCGGCACGCATACGCTGGACGATTTCGCCGCCACCGCCTGCGACTGGACCGAACCGGTCAGCGGCACCTACAAGGGCATCGAACTGGTCGAGCATCCGCCCAACGGACAGGGCGCGACCGCGATCCTGATGGCGAACATCCTGTCGCATTTCGACCTGCCTGCGATGGATCCGCTGGGCGCCCAGCGCGCCCATGTCGAGGCCGAGGCGGCGAAGCTTGCCTATGATGCGCGCAACCGCTTCATCGCCGATCCCGCGCACATGACCCGGCTGGACCACATGCTGGCGCCCGACACGGCCGCGCGGCTGGCGGCGCTGATCGACCCGGGCCGGGCGATGCAAAGCCCCGCGGCGCTGGCAGAGTCGGTGCACAAGGACACGGTCTATCTAACGGTGGTCGACCGCGACCGGATGGCGGTTTCGCTGATCTACTCGGTGTTTCACGCCTTCGGCTCGGGGCTGGCCTCGACGAAGTTCGGCATCAATTTCCAGAACCGAGGCGCGGGCTTCACGCTGGCCGAGGGCCACCCGAACGAGGCCGCGGGCGGCAAACGGCCGATGCACACGATCATCCCGGCGATGCTGAGGAAGAACGACAAGCTGATGATGCCCTTCGGCGTGATGGGCGGGGCCTATCAGGCGAACGGACATGCGCGGTTCCTGACCAACGTGGTCGATTTCGGCATGCAACCGCAAGAGGCCATCGACGCGCCGCGCAGTTTCACCGATGCAGGCCAGATGCAGGTCGAGCGGGGGTATCCGGATGCGGTGCGGGCGGAGCTGGCCGCGCTGGGCCACGAGGTAGTGATCCCCGATATTCCCATCGGCGGCGCCCAGGCGATCCTGATCGACGAGGAATCGGGCGTGCTGCAAGGCGCGTCCGACCCGCGCAAGGATGGCTGCGCGCTGGGCTACTAGGCCCGGCGCCTCCTCAGTTCAGCTGGAATTGCAGCGGGTAATGGCCATCCTCGAACTCGCCGAACAGATCGGCAAGGTCGGGATGGTCGATCGGCTCGCCGGTGTCGTCGGGCACCAGATTTTGCTCCGACACATAGGCGACGTAATAGCTGTGGTCGTTCTCGGCCAGCAGGTGGTAGAAGGGCTGGTCCTTCGCGGGCCGACTTTCCTCGGGGATTGCTTCGTACCATTCGTCGGTGTTCGAGAACATCGCATCGACATCGAACACCACGCCCCGAAAGGGGTGCTTGCGATGCCGCACCACCTGACCAAGACCGTATTTCGCGCGTGTCGTTCGCATCATCATCCAACCCCCATGAGGCCACAATACTGCCGCAACGCGGACAGAGTCCATGCGACAGCACGCGGCGCATGGAAACAGATTGTGATGCCCAACCCCACAGTGCCCCCTGCACTGCGCGAACCGGTGCCACCTCGCGCTTTTCTGATCCGGACCTGCCGGATGGGCGTTTTCCCGCCGCGCGATTTCGCATATGGTCACCACAACAATAAAGATAACGAGGCTGGGGCAGATGAGCAGAGTCCTTCTCGTGGTGGTCATTCTTGCGCTTGCAGGCTGCGGCGGTGGGTATTCGCCCCCGCGCGAGCTGGACAATGCGTGCGGAATCGCCCGCGAGCGTCCGAACTATGTCCGCGCGATGGAGCGCGCCGAACGGCGCTGGGGCGTTCCCGTCCATGTCCAGATGGCGGTGATGCACCAGGAAAGCAAGTTTGTGGGCGATGCCCGCACCCCGCACCAATACGTTCTGGGCATCATCCCGATGGGCCGACAAAGTTCGGCCTATGGCTATGCCCAGGCCATCGACGGAACCTGGGACGACTATGTCCGCGCGACCGGCAAGCGCGGGGCCAGGCGCGACAGGATCAATGACGCGACCGATTTCATGGGCTGGTACATGACCCGGAGCCGCGACATGCTGGGTATCCCGCTGCACGACGCGCGCAACCAGTACCTGGCCTATCACGAGGGACAGGCGGGCTTTGCAAGGCAGAGCTACATGGCCAAGCCCTGGCTTATCAAGGTCGCCGACCGGGTGTCGAACCGCGCCGATCTCTATCGCGGGCAACTGGCGCGCTGTCGACGCTGACAGGCGCGCTCAATCCAGACGACGCGCCTCGTCCACCAGCATGATCGGGATGCCGCCCCGGATCGGAAAGGCCAGGCCCGCGGCCCGCGACACCAATTCCCGCCGCTCGGCATCATAGGCCAGCGGCGCATGCGTCACCGGACAGACCAGCGACTCGAGCATCCTTCGGTCGGCATGGAACGTCTCGGTCATTGCATCGTCTCCTCGTCCGTGCCGCTGCGCAGCGCGAATTCGATCAGGGTGACCAGCGTCTCGCGCCGGGTCGTCAGCGAGGGCGCCTCAAGCAGGGCCTGCCTGTCCTCGGGCGCAAAGGGACAGAGCATCGACAGCGAGTTGATCAACAATTCGTCCTCGGCTTCCTTCAGACTGTCCCAGTCGGTGGCAAGACCCCGGCTGGAAAAGAAACGCTTCAGGAGAGCCATGAACTTCGTCCGGTCGAATCGGGTATCGTCCTCGCCCGGGCCAAGATCGCGCGCGAACCCGTCCCAGGACACATCCGCCCGCAGATAGGGCGTGAATCCCGGCTGCTCGCGCGTGATCCGGTAGCGCGAGATGCCCGACAGCGTGATCATGTAGCGCCCGTCCTCGGTTTCCGAGAACGCGGTGACACGGCCCGCACAGCCGATGGCATGCAGCCTGCGCTCGCCCCCGCCGGGCACCTCGCGCGGCTGGATCATGCCGATCAGCCGGTGCGGCGTCTTCAGCGTGTCGTCCAGCATCGCCAGATAGCGCGGCTCGAAGATGTGCAGGGGAAGCCGTGCCCGAGGCAGCAGAAGCGCCCCGGGAAGCGGGAAGACGGGGATCGTGTCGGGAAGATCGGCCGCGGAAAACATACCCGGCAAGCTAGGCCGCGACACCGGTCAGGCAAATATCATCGAGGACAGTTTCCGCCGTCCCCTGAGGACAATCGGATCCTGCGGCTTCAGCGCGTCGAAGATGATGAAAAGCTGGGTCTTGGCCGCCCCCTCGTTCCACTCGCGATCGCGCCGGAAAAGTTCCAGCAATTCATCGACCGCTTCCTCGACCTGGCCCGCGGCATGCAGCGCCTTGGCCAGATCGAACCGCGCCTGGTGGTCGTCGGGATCATGCTCGACCGCGGCGCGCAGATCGGCCACCGGCCCTGCCTCGGCCGCCTGCCGGGCCAGCGCCAACTGCGCGCGCGCCGCCTCGATCTCGGGGCTGCCGGCGATCTCGGGGGGAACCGCGGCCAGCAGGGCTTCGGCCTGCTCGGTCTCCTTCAGCGCCAGATGCGCCCGGACCAGCCCGCCATAGGCCGCCGCGTGCCCGGGATCCTCGCCGAGAACGGCGGCAAAGGTCTGCGCGGCATCCACCACCGCCCCCTCCGCCAGCATCAGCTCGGCCGCCTCCACCGCCTCGGACAGCCCCCCATCCCCCGCCACCGCGGCGACCCGCTGCACGAAGGCCCGGATCTCGGATTGCGGCAACGCGCCCTGGAACCCGTCCAGCGGCTGACCCTGAAAGAAGGCATAGACCGTCGGGATCGACTGGATGCGCAGCTGGGCGGCGATCTGCTGGTTCTCGTCGACATTCATCTTGACCATGCGCACCTTGCCGCCCGCTTCGGTCACCGCCGCTTCCAGCATGGGACCCAGCGTCTTGCACGGCCCGCACCAGGGCGCCCAGAAATCAACGATGACGGGCACCTCGCGCGAAGCCTCGATGACATCCTGCAGGAAGGTCATTTCCGAGATGTCCTTGATCAGGTCGTCCTGCGGCCCGGCACCGCGCGCATTGCCGCCAAGTTCAAGCATGTCGTCATCTCCGCGTTTCATCGGTTTCGCGCCTTATATGAGCGTCCGGGGGAAAAACCCAAGGGCGAACTCCTACAGATCGAAGCTGGCCAGCACCGGCGCGTGGTCCGACGGCTGCTCCCAGCCGCGCACGGCCCGCAGGATGCGGCTGCCATGCGCAGCGCCCGCGATGTCGGACGAGGCCCAGACGTGATCCAGCCGCCGACCCTTGTCGGCGGCATCCCAGTCGCGGGCGCGGTAGGACCACCAGGAATACAGCTTGCCCTCGGGGATGTCGGCGCGGGTGACATCAACCCAGCCGCCCGCCTCCTGCGCCTGGCCCAGATGGTCGACCTCGACCGGCGTGTGGCTGACCACCTTAAGAAGCTGCCTGTGCGACCAGACGTCATCCTCGCGCGGCGCGATGTTCAGGTCGCCCACCAGGATCGCACGATCCGGCCGATTGTCGCGGAACCAGTCGCGCATCTCCGCGACATAGTCGAGCTTCTGGCCGAACTTCTCGTTCACCGCGCGGTCCGGCACATCGCCACCCGCCGGCACATAGACATTGTGGATCGTGACCCCGCTTTCCAGCCGCGCGGCCACATGGCGGGCATGGCCGAGCCCCGCGAAATCCATCTCGCCCGCATCTTCCAGCGGCAGCTTCGACAGGATCGCGACGCCGTTATAGCCCTTCTGCCCGCGGGCCACGACATGGCCGTAGCCCAGGTCCCGGAACGTGGCCAGCGGCATCTTCTCGACCGGGCTCTTGCACTCCTGCAGGCAAAGGATGTCGGGCGCCTCTTCGGTCAGCAGCCGTTTCACCAGCCCCTCGCGCAGCCGGATCGAGTTGATGTTCCAGGTGGCCAGCGTGAAGGGCATCCGTGCGTCTCTCTTTCTGTCCCGTGACAAGCCGGGCCACCCTAGGCCGCCGCCCCGCAAGCCTCAAGGCACAGCCCCCGCCCCATCCCTTCTTCTGGCCGGAAATATCCCGGGAGTCCGGGGGCAGCGCCCCCGGCCGGTCGGCTCGCATCGCGAGCCGAAACCCCTCGCCACCGCTCAAGCGACCAGCCTATAGCCCCCCGACTCGGTCACCAGAAGCCGCGCGTTCGAGGGATCAGGCTCGATCTTCTGGCGCAGCCGGTAGATATGTGTCTCAAGCGTATGCGTGGTGACACCCGCATTGTAGCCCCAGACCTCGTGCAGCAGCACATCGCGCGCCACCACGCCCTCGGAGGCCCGATACAGGAACTTGAGGATGTTGGTCTCCTTCTCGGTCAGCCGGATCTTGCGCTCGTCCTCGGTGATCAGCATCTTCATCGCCGGTTTGAACGTGTAGGGACCAAGCTGGAAGATCGCGTCCTCGGACTGCTCGTGCTGGCGCAGTTGCGCGCGGATGCGCGCCAGCAGGACGGGGAACTTGAACGGCTTGGTCACATAGTCGTTCGCCCCCGCATCAAGGCCCAGGATCGTGTCGGCATCGCTGTCATGCCCCGTCAGCATGATGATGGGGCATTTGACATTCTGCTTGCGCATCAGACGGCACAATTCGCGCCCGTCGGTATCGGGCAGGCCGACATCCAGGATCACCAGGTCGTAGATCGCGGCCTTGGCCTTTTCCATCGCCTCGTGACCGCTGCCCGCCTCGAACACGTCGAAATCCTCGGTCATCACCAACTGTTCGCTCAGCGCCTCGCGCAGATCCTCGTCATCGTCGACCAACAGGATTTTCTTAAGGTTGCTCATGTCTCTGCCTCCTCTGTCGCCTTGCCGCTCAGATGTGCACAGGGCGCGCGGTCACAAGTTTTGCAACAGGGTGCTCACGCAAGCGTGTGGCGGGGAAGGGATTTGTTTCATATCTGTCGGCTTTGGCGCTACAGACGCGCAGGAAAGGATCGCCCATGCCCCTTGGCCCCGACAGCACCGAACGCATCGCGCGTGCCCGCGGCGATCTGCGCATGGGGGTGCCGGTGGTGGTGGGCGGGCTCGTGATCGCCGCGGCCGAGACGCTGACGCCCGAAAGGCTGGCGGCCTTGCGCGGGCTGGGCGACGCGGTGCTGGCGATCACTGCGCGGCGGGCGGCAACGCTCAAGGCGCGGCCCTATGATGGCGACATCGCCCGGCTGCGCCTGCCCGCCGATGTCGGACCGGGCTGGGTGCAGGCGGTGGCCGACCCGGCGGACGATCTGCAGAACCCGCTGCTCGGGCCGTTCGTCTCGCTGCGGGACGGCGATGCGGCGCCCCATCGCGCGGCGATCGGGCTTGCGAAATCCGCACGCCTCCTGCCCGCGGTGCTGGCGGTCGGGATCGCCGATCCCGCAGGGCTGGCCTCGGCGCAGGGCCTGACCCTTGTCACTCTGGCCGAGGCTGCGGCGGCGCTGGTCGACGAAACGCACCTTGCCGAGGTTGTCTCGGCCCGCGTGCCGCTGGCGGTGTCCAGCTCCACAAGGCTGCATGTCTTCCGCCCCGCCGATGGCAGCGAGGAACATTACGCGGTCGAGATCGGCACCCCCGCGCGCGGTGCGCCGGTGCTGGCGCGGCTGCATTCGGCCTGTTTCACCGGCGATCTGCTGGGCAGCCTGAAATGCGATTGCGGCGCACAACTGAACGCCGCGCTGGCGCAGATGGGGGCCGAGGGGGCGGGCGTGCTGCTTTACCTGAACCAGGAGGGGCGTGGCATCGGGCTTGCTAACAAGATGCGCGCCTATTCGCTTCAGGATCAGGGCTTTGACACGGTCGAGGCGAACCACCGGCTCGGCTTCGAGGATGACGAGCGCGATTTCCGTCTGGGTGCGGCGATCCTGCGCGAGATGGGCTTTTCCGCCGTCCGGCTGATGACCAACAACCCCGCCAAGATCGAGATGATGCGCGCGAACGGCATAGATGTCGTCGGCCGCGTGCCGCTCAAGGTCGGGCACACGGCCGAGAATGCCCGCTACCTTGCGACCAAGGCCGAGAAGTCCGGGCACCTTCTGTAGCGCAGCGCGGGCTCAGCCCTGATGCGGCGGGCGCATCTGGCGGATCGCCGATTCGATGGCGCGCCAGGTTTCGGCATCCGCATCCTCGCCAGCCGCCTCATGCGCGGCGGCCTTCTGCGCCGCCTCGGCCTGCGCCTTGTCGCCATGGGCTGCCAGGAGCGAGCGGGCGTATTCCATCACCTTGGCCGTTTCCATCTCGAACCTCCGTGTCATGGTTGCACCGGGGCAGGCCGGGCGACCCACCCGGCGGCAAGGGTAACATGATCTGCGCGACCGGGGCTTGATCGACCGCAAGACCCCTTCCCCAAACCGCCCTCTTGCGCCAGTCTGCCCATGATGCGTGCAACCGACCTTGTCCTGACCCCCACCCATCTGCGCTTTGCCGGGCGAAACTTTCCCCGTTCCATCGGGCGCGGCGGCATCACTAGCGACAAGCGCGAGGGGGATGGCGCAACCCCCCGGGGCATCCACCGAATCGTCGGGATGCTCTACCGCCCCGACCGGATCGCGCGGCCCGCGGCGTGGGCTGTGCCCATCGGCCCGTCTGACCTGTGGTCGGACGATCCCGGGCACGAGGATTACAACCTCATGGTTCGCGCGCCCTATCCCCACAACCATGAAAGGCTGCGCCGGGCCGATCCGCTCTACGATCTGGTTCTGGTCACCGACTGGAACTGGCCCTTCGCCGAACGCGGGCGCGGCTCGGCGATCTTCCTGCACCAGTGGCGCAAGCCAAGGCATCCGACGGCGGGCTGCATCGCCCTGTCCCGCCACGACCTGCGCTGGATCGCCGAACGG
This sequence comes from Rhodovulum steppense, assembly GCF_004339675.1. GTDB lineage: Bacteria > Pseudomonadota > Alphaproteobacteria > Rhodobacterales > Rhodobacteraceae > Rhodovulum > Rhodovulum steppense. The sequence goes on along the minus strand of NZ_SLVM01000002.1, from coordinate 41,174 downwards.
CTGACCCATGCAAGCCGGTTGATCGTGCGTTAGGGGCGCGCGGCCTCAGTCATAGGCGCGCGCGCCAAAGATCGCCGAGCCCACCCGCACATGCGTCGCGCCGAAGGCGATGGCCTGCTCGAAATCGTCGCTCATCCCCATCGACAGGCCCGACAGCCCGTTGCGCGCCGCGATCTTGGCCAGCAGCGCGAAATGCAGCGCGGGCGTCTCGTCCACGGGCGGGATGCACATCAGCCCCCGCACCGGCAGATCCAGCGCGCGGCATTCCGCGATGAAACCATCTGCCTCGCCGGGCAGAACGCCCGCCTTCTGCGGCTCCTCGCCCGTGTTCACCTGAAGGAACAGGTCCGGGCAGGCGCCGCGTTCCTGCGCGTGCTCGGCCAGGCGCCGGGCCAGCTTGATCCGGTCGACCGAATGGATCGCGTCGAACAGTTCGACTACCTGCCGGGTCTTGTTGCTTTGCAGCGGGCCGATCAGGTGCAGTTCGACGCCTGCGAAACGGTCCATCAGCGCGGGCCATTTGCCCGCCGCCTCCTGCACGCGGTTCTCGCCGAAAACGCGCTGACCGGCCGCCAGCACCGCCTCGACCCGGTCGAGCGGCTGCACCTTGGACACCGCGATCAGCGTCACCGCCCCCGGCGCGCGCCCGGTCTCTGCCTCGGCCCGTGCCACCCTCTGCCGTATCTCGTCCAGGCTCATTCCGTTCCCCCTTGCTCGATCGCATCGCCCAGCGCCTCGATCAGCGGGGCAAGCTCGTCCGCGTGCCGCTGCCAGCCCTTCAGCGACGAGGCATAGATCGGCTGGCGCACCTGATGCAGGCTGAGCGTCGAGACCCGCCGCTCGGTCTTGTGGAAATCCAGACAGCCGTCTTCCCAGTCAAGCCCGGCGGCGGCGATCAGGGCGCGGGCCTGGGGTTCGGGGTCGGCGATCAGGTCCTCGTAGCGGATTTCGTGAAAGCCGCCGGGCAGCCTGTCGCGCCAGAAATCGACCAGTTCCAGGAACATCCGGGTGTAAAGGCCGAGGTCGCGCAGGTCATAGGCATAGCGATGCGTGCCCTCGGCAAAGATGTTCTTGTAGATCGACAGGCAGGTGTCGCGCGGGTCGCGATGCACCACCACGATACGCGCATCGGGCAGCGCCAGCCGCACCAGACCGGCGACCATATAGGTCTGGATCGACTTGTCGGTGACGATGTCGGCACCCGGCAGGCGCATGCGGAAATGCGCCTCGATGGCATGGCCGAACCCGGCGATTTCCTCGTCCGACAGCGCCGAAACGGGCCGCAGCCCGCCCGCCCCGTCCGATAGCAACCGCATTGCCTCGGGCATGACGAAGCCCAGTTCGCCGCCGCCGGTCACGCGCGAATGGCTGGCGATGATCTGTTCCACCAGTGTCGTGCCCGATCGCGGCATGCCGGTGACGAAGACCGGGGCGTAACCCGACGTGCCCGGCACGCGGCGGGCGGTGAAATCGGTATCGGCAAAGGCGGTCCTCACCGCGTCGATCTCGGCCCGGCGTTCGGCGATGTCATAGGGGTAAAGCTTGCGCATCAGCGCGTTGGCCTTGTGCAGATAGCCAAAGATGCGGTCGTCGCGGCGGATGTCCTCCATCGCCTTGGCAAGTGCAAAGCCCAGGTTCATCCGGCTGTGATCGCTCAGGTCCGGCCGCGCCCAGAGCGTTTCCATTTCCGCGATCAGCGGATCGTCGGGCGCCAGCTTGCGGCCCTTGACCATCAGCCGGTAGGGCTCGCCATCCCGGGGGTTCAGCGCGATGGCGCGGCGAAAGCCTGCATCGGCCTCGTCGAAGCGGCCCATCTGTTGCAGCAGGATCGCGCGGCGGCCATGGGTTTCGGGGCGGTCGGGGGCGGCGGAAACGGCGCGGTCATGGGCGGCAAGCGCGGCCTCGGTCTGGCCCGATCCGTCCAGCGCGCGGGCATGCGCGGTGTGGGTTTCGGCGCGGTTGTCGCCCAGCGCGATGGCCCGGCCAAACACGTCGGCGGCGGCGGCGAAATCCTTGGCGCGCAGCAGGGCCTGACCCAGCCGGACCTGCGGTTCGGCCGCGTCGGGCAGGGCCTGTGCGGCGCGGCGCAGCGCATCCAGCGTTTGGGCGGGCGTCGCCGCCGGGGGCGCCAACGCCTCTTGCAGGCGGGCAAGGACCGGGGCGGGCAGGCGTGCCGCCTTGGCCTTGCGCTGAAAGCTGCGGATGCGGGTGCGGTCGGCCAGCGCGGCCAGCGCCTGCGCCCAGGCCAGCCAGATCGCGGGCTCGGCCGGTTGGGCCTCGGCGGCGCGTTCGAAATGCTGGGCGGCGCGTTTCGGGGCGCCGCGGGTCATGGCGATCCGGCCCATCTGGAACAGCGCCTCGGCCTGACGCGGGCGGGCGGCCAGCACGTCGCGCAGCCGCGCCTCGGCGCCGTCAAGATCGCCTGCGGATTGCCGGGCAAGGGCCTCTCGGTACAGTCGGGCGATCTGGGCGGGGTCGGGGGGCTGCATGGGCACCGGGTCACAAGGCTTCGGTGCCGGACCTAGCATGGGCGGCGGCACTTGTCGAACCCGTGCCCCGCAACGAAAAAGAGCGGGCACAAGGCCCGCTCTTCCCCTATCGACAAGCCGGTAAGGCTTAGAACGACATCGCCACGCCGAACGACCAGGTCTCGACGTCGTCGGCGATCACGCCGGTCGGGCCGTCGGAGTCGCCATAGCCGAGATGGACCGAGGCACCGCCGCCCAGGTCATAGGCGACCGCCAGGCCGTAGCCCTTGATCTTGCCAACGGTGTCAACGTCAAACTGACCCCAGTTGACGCCGAACGACCAGGCGTTGATCGAGTAGCCCATCGACAGGCCGATGTGGTCGGCGTCGACCGCACCCGGGAAGTTCCAGTCCGAATAGGCCAGACCGGCGACGAAGCCGTTCTGGAAGTCGGCGGTCGCCGAAACGCCCCAGACATCGACATCGCCAGCGGCAAACGGGGTCGCGACGGTGAAGTTGCCGATGTTGCCGGGCAGGTAGGTGCCGTCCTGCTCGAAGGTCTGGTAGGCAAGGCCCAGGCCGATATCGACGCCGGTCATCGAGGTCTTGTAGCTGACGCCCAGGGCATAGCCGTCATCCAGCGCGCCGGTGTCGTCCAGCTCCATCGACGCCGAGAAGCCGAAATCGCCGAAATTGTAATCGTAGCGCAGGATCTGGTTGTCATAGGCACCGTCGCCATAGCCACCCAGGTAACCGGCGTGGATGGTTTCGTCGTCACCGATGGTGCCGGGGTTGCCGATGTTCTCGGTCAGGCGGAAGTCCATCGCGCCGTCGATTTCGCCCATCGTCAGGGTGCCGAACGCGCCCGAGATGAACATCGCGGTGTTGTCGGCCGCGAAGTTGCCGTTGGCTTCGCCTTCGGCTTTCTGGATCTCGGTGCTGACGCCGACGGTGATGCCCATGTCGGTCTCGGTCGTGGCCGAGAATTTCAGCATCAGGTCGTTGTGGAACTGGGTTTCGCCGCCGCTGAAACCGGTGCTGTTGTCACCGCCGCCCACGACACCCATTTCCCCGTAGCCCGAGAACGTGATCTCGGCGGCAGCGAAGCCGGCCGAAGCAACCAGCGCAGTGGTCGCGAAGAGAACCTTTTTCATGGTTTTCCCTCATTCGATTAAAGATGCACCTCAGGCCGGAGCATCCGATCTGAGTATGTTCCGGGTTTCGCTCTTGCCCCCCTCAAATGCAAGGAACACCGCCAGCCCCCCGGAACGCTGCCCCCGATTGATGCAGCAAAGCCACACACCCCCCGCGCCCAAGCGGACGTGGCGCAAGGGAAAAACCTTGTCCGCCCCGACCCGCTCCGGTAAAGACCGGCGAAGGACAACGAGGGCGCAGGCATGACCTTCCACCGCATCGCGCGCGGGGCACTGATCGGGACGATGGCTGTCGGACTGGCCGGCTGTGGCGGCGGGCTGTTCGGCCGCAGCGCCCCGTCCCCCGAACAGGACGCCGCCCGGATCGAGGCGCGCGAGGCCAATATCGCGCGGCAGTTCGAGAACACGCCCGCGGCCGAGATTCGGCGCGAACGCCAGGAGCGCGGCTCGATCTTCGACCTGTTCGGCAATGCCGACGACCCGAACACCACGGTCGAGGTGAACAAGTATCTCTGGCAAGCCTCGCTGGAGGTGCTGAACTTCCTGCCGATTCGGTCTGTCGATCCGTTTTCGGGCGTGATCGTCACGGGTTACGGCACGCCGCCCGGCGGCGGTCGGGCCTATCGCGCGACCGTCTATGTGCAGGATCCGGCGCTGGACGCACGCTCGCTCAAGGTGTCGCTGCACAGCCAGTCGGGCGCGGTCGATGGCGCCACCGTGCGCGCGGTCGAGGACGCGATCCTGACCCGCGCCCGCCAGATCCGCATCCGCGACAGCAAGCTCTGACGCCCCACTGGACGCCCCGCGCGGCGCCGATTATGCACGACGCCGGGCCACCCGCGCCCGGCGTTTGACTGAGGATTGCTGACATGGCGCGCTACACCCCGGCCGAGATCGAGCGGAAATGGCAGGACGCATGGGAGGCCGACGCCACGTTCCGCGCCTGTCACGACCCGGCCCGGCCGAAATACTATGTGCTGGAAATGTTCCCCTACCCCTCGGGGCGCATCCATATGGGGCATGTGCGCAACTACACGATGGGCGACGTGGTGGCGCGGTTCAAATCGTCCTGCGGATTCAGCGTGTTGCACCCGATGGGCTGGGACGCCTTCGGGATGCCCGCGGAAAACGCGGCGATGGAACGCGGCGGCCATCCCAAGGACTGGACCTATGGCAACATCGCCGACATGCGCGCGCAGATGAAGCCGCTGGGCCTGTCCATCGACTGGTCGCGCGAGTTCGCCACCTGCGACCCGGACTATTACGGCCAGCAACAGGCGATGTTCCTGGACATGCTGGCGGCGGGGCTGGTCTATCGCAAGAACGCCACCGTGAACTGGGACCCGGTGGACATGACGGTTCTGGCCAACGAGCAGGTGATCGAGGGCAAGGGCTGGCGGTCGGGTGCCCCGGTCGAGCGGCGCGACCTGACGCAATGGTTCTTCCGCATCTCGGATTTCGCCGACGAATTGCTTGAGGCGCTGGACGGGCTGGAGAACTGGCCCGAGAAGGTCAAGCTGATGCAGCGCAACTGGATCGGCAAGAGCCGCGGGTTGCAGATGGCCTTCTCGACCGTGGACGCGCCCGAGGGGTTCGACCGGATCGAGGTCTACACCACCCGCCCCGACACGCTGATGGGGGCAAGTTTCCTCGGCATTTCGCCCGACCACCCGCTGGCCCGCGCGCTGGAACGCCACCGGCCCGACGTGGCCGAGTTCTGCGCCGAATGCCGCCGGATGGGCACCAGCGAGGAAGAACTGGAAAAGGCCGAGAAACGCGGCTTCGACACCGGGCTGAAGGTGCGCCATCCCTTTGACACGGCATGGGAATTGCCGGTCTACATCGCCAATTTCATCCTGATGGATTACGGTACCGGCGCGATCTTCGGCTGCCCCGCGCATGACCAGCGCGACCTGGATTTCGCGCGGAAATACGGGTTGCCGGTGACCGATACCTTCGTGGCGCTTGATGGCGGCGAGCCGGTGGGCGACGTGGCCTTCGTGCCGCCCAAGACCGAACCTGTGCGCTGGGTGCGGGCCTTTGCCTGGGACGAGGTCGCGACCGGCGAACAGGCCGTCGACGCCGCGATTCGGTTCTGCGAGGAGAACGGCGTCGGCCATGGCGTGACCAAGTTCCGCCTGCGCGACTGGGGCCTGTCGCGGCAACGCTATTGGGGCTGTCCGATTCCGGTGGTCCATTGCCCCGATTGCGGCGTGGTGCCCGAGGCCAAGGAAAACCTGCCGATCGAGCTGCCCTATGACGAGGACGGCACGCCGATCGACTTCTCGATCCCCGGCAACCCGCTGGACCGCCACCCCACCTGGCGCAACTGCACCTGCCCGAAATGCGGCCAGGCGGCGCGGCGCGAGACCGACACGATGGATACCTTCGTGGATTCCTCCTGGTACTACGCCCGCTTCACCGCGCCCCATGCGGCCACGCCGACCGATCTGGCCGAGGCCGAGTACTGGATGAATGTCGACCAGTATATCGGCGGCATCGAACACGCGATCCTGCACCTGCTCTATTCCCGGTTCTTCGCGCGCGCGATGCAGATCACCGGCCACCTGCCCGAAAAGGCGCGCGAGCCCTTCGACGCGCTGTTCACCCAAGGCATGGTGACGCACGAGATCTACCAGACCCGCGACGCCGCGGGACGGCCGGTCTATCACCTGCCCGAGGATGTCGAGGGCGGCAAGCTCAAAGCCACGGGCGAGGCGGTGGAAATCATCCCCTCGGCCAAGATGTCGAAATCCAAGAAGAACGTCGTCGACCCGGTCAACATCATCGAGTCGTTCGGTGCCGATACCGCGCGCTGGTTCGTGCTGTCCGACAGCCCGCCCGAGCGTGACGTGGAATGGACATCCGCGGGCGCCGAGGCGGCGCACCGGCATCTGGGCCGGGTCTGGCGCATCGCGAACGGCATCGCCGAGGAAATGGATCAGGGGGGTGGAATCGCCGCCTACGAATCCGAGGGCGAGGGCGCTGCACCGGGCGGGGAAGACGACCTGACCCTGCGCCGCGCGCTGCACAAGACGATCCATGACGTGACGATGGGCATCGAAAGCTTCGGCTTCAACAGCTCGGTCGCGAAGCTCTATGCCTTCACCAACACGCTGGCGAAATCGGCGGCCTCGCTGCCTGCGCGGCGCGAGGCGGCGATGGTCATGGCGCAGCTCATGGCGCCGATGACCCCGCATCTGGCCGAGGATATCTGGGCCATGCTGGGCGGTCAGGGCCTGATCGCCCGCGCCCCCTGGCCCAAACCCGACCCCGCCCTGCTGGTCGAGGATACCGTCACTCTGCCGATCCAGATCAACGGCAAGCGGCGCTCGGAAATCGCCGTGCCGCGGGACATGGACGCCGCCGAGGTTGAAAAGCTGGTGCTGGCCGACGATGCTGTGCGCAAGGCGCTGGATGGCGGCGCCCCGAAAAAGCTGATCGTCGTGCCGGGCCGCATCGTCAATGTCGTCGTCTGACCGCCGCACCCTTGTCCTTGGTCTTGCCGCGCTGGCGCTGGGCGGCTGCGGGTTTCGGCCCGCCCATGGGCCGGACGGCGTGGCCGGCGATCTGCGCGGCGGCATCGCGATCAACCCGCCCGACACGCGCAACGCCTTTGCGCTGGTCGAACGGCTTGAGGATCGGCTGGGCCGGGCGGATGCGCCGGTCTACCGGCTGGGCTATCGCATCGGCACAAGCCGCAAGGCGCTGGGAATCACCGGCGCGCAGGAAACCACGCGCTACACGATCGAGGGCGATCTGGCCTTCGAACTGTACCAGATCGCGACCGGCCGCCTTGTGCAGTCCGGCAGCGTGACGGCCTTTTCCGCCTATTCCGCGACCGGCAGCACGGTGGCGACCCTTGCCGCCGAGCGCGACGCGGAACGGCGGCTGATGGTGATGCTGGCCGACCAGCTTGTGACGCGGCTGATCGCCACCGCCCCCGGCCGGGCGCGATGAAGCTCTCGCCCCGCGAGGCCGCGCGCTATTTCGCCCGGCCCGATACCGACGGCGCGGGGCTGTTGCTTTATGGTGGCGACCCGATGCGCGTGGCGCTCAAGCGGCAGGAGGTGATCGCCCGGCTGCTGGGCCCCGGCGCCGAGGAGGAAATGCGCCTGACCCGGCTTTCCCCGGGCGATCTGCGCGGCGATCCCGCTACGCTGGGCGATGCGCTCAAGGCGCGCGGTTTCTTTCCCGGCCCGCGCGTGGTGTTCATCGACGAGGCGACCGATACCCTGGCCGATACCCTTCAGGCGGCGCTGGCCGACTGGCAGCCGGGCGATGCGCAGTTGGTGGTGACGGCACGGCAACTCACCCCGCGCTCGGCGCTGCGCAAGCTGTTCGAGGGGCACCGCACCGCCATTGCCATCGGCATTTACGACGATCCCCCGGGCCGGGACGAGATCGAGGCGATGCTGGCCGCCGCGGGCCTGTCGGGGCTTGACCGCGCCGCGATGGGGGCGCTGACCGACCTTGCCGGGGCGCTCGATCCGGGCGATTTCCGCCAGACGGTGGAAAAGCTTGCGCTTTACAAGCTGGGCGATTCTGCCCCCGCCACGGCCGACGACGTGGCCACCTGCGCCCCCCGCTCGACCGAGGCGGATGCCGATGCGCTGATCCATCTGGTGGCCGAGGCGAAGGGCAACCAGATCGCCCCGATGCTGCGCCGACTCGAAGCGCAGGGGGTGGGGCCGGTGACGCTGTGCATTGCCGCGACCCGCCATTTCCGTGCGCTGCACGCCGCCGCTTCGGACCCGGGTGGTGCAGCCCAAGGCATCGCGCGCGCCCGCCCGCCGGTGCATTTCAAGGCGCGCGACCGCATGGTGCGTCAGGCGCAGGGCTGGGGCGTGCGGCGGTTGGAACAGGGTCTGGGCCTCCTGATCGACACCGATCTGCAATTGCGGTCATCCAGCCGCGCGCCGCAGATGGCGGTGATGGAACGTTGCCTGATCCGGCTGGCCCATCTTGGTGCGTCGCGGTCTTGACGGCGCGCGCGATTGCTGGAACCCCTTTGGGCAAGGACGGGGGACGGCAATGTATCGTGTGATCGGCAGCGGCAACAGCCGCGCGCGACGGGTGCTGTGGATTCTGGAGGAGTTGGGCCTGCCCTACGAGCATGTGCCCGCCCTGCCCCGTTCGGACGATGTGATCGCGCTGAACCCTGCGGGCAAGGTACCGGTCCTGATCGCCGACAACGTGCCGATCACCGATTCGACCGCGATCTTGACTTTCCTGGCCGACCGGCACGGCCATCTGACCCATCCCGCGGGCACGATCGACCGCGCCCGGCAGGACAGCCTGACCCAGTTCCTGCTGGACGAGTTCGATTCGGCGCTGTGGATGGCGGCGCGGCACAGTTTCGTTCTGCCCGAGGCGCTGCGCCAGTCGGCGATCAAGGACAGCCTGAAATGGGAATTCGGCCGCAGCCAGCGGGTGCTGATGCAGCGGATGGGCGACGGGCCGTTCCTGATGGGCGAGGTGATGACCGTGCCGGACATCATCCTGACCCATTGCGGCGACTGGGCCAGCGCCGCGTGCTTTCCGATCACCGAACCCGGTCTTGAGGATTATCTGGCCCGGATGCGGACGCGGCCAGCCTATCAGCGCGCGCAGGCTGTCTGAAGCCGCCGCGCCGCCGCCTGCCCGACCCAGCGCCCGGTGGCCAGACAGGCGGTCAGCAGATAGCCGCCGGTCGGCGCCTCCCAGTCCAGCATCTCGCCTGCAAGGAAGGTGCCGGGGCGGGTGCGCAGCATAAGGCTCTCGTCCAGCGCCGCCCAGCGCACGCCGCCCGCGGTCGAGATTGCCTCGTCGATGGGCCGCGGGCCTGCATGGCGGATCGGCAGGGCCTTGACCAGCCCGGCCAGCGCCGCCCCGTCAGGCAGCGGGCGGCCGAACTCCATCAGCAGCGCCAGCCGCGCCGGATCAAGCCCAAGCGCCTTGCGCAGATGGTTGCCAAGGCTTGCCTTGCCGCGCGGGCGGGCAAGCCGCTCGGCCACCCGCCCGGGCGTCCAGTCTGGCAACAGGTCGGCGACCAGCGGCGCGCCCTCGCGCAGCGGGCGGGACAGGGCATAGATCCCGCTGCCTTCGAGCCCGCGGGCCGAGATCACGAATTCGCCCCGCTGCCACGGCCCGGTGCCCGCGCGCAGCGCCGCGCCCTTGACCGGCTGGCCGAACTGGCGGGCCATCGGCGCGGACCAGTCCACCCGCAACCCGACATTCGCGGGCGCAAAGGGCGCAAGCGGCACGCCCGCGGCCGAAAGCGGCCCCGCCCAGGCGCCATCAGAGCCTAGCTTTGCCCAACTCGCGCCCCCCAGCGCCAGGATCGTGACCCCGGCCAGCACCGCGCGCGGGCCTTCGGGCGTGTCGAACGTGACCGCCGCGCCGTCCCAGCCCGTCCAGCGCCAGCGCGGGCGCAGCGTCACGCCAAACCCGTCAAGCCGCCGAAGCCATGCACGCAGCAGCGGCGAGGCTTTCATCGCCTTCGGGAAAACCCGTCCTGTGCTGCCGGTGAAGACCGGCTGACCCAGCCCCTCGGCCCAGGCGCAGACATCCGCGGGGCCGAACACCGCGATCATCGGGCCAAGCGGCCCGGCCGCATCGGCATAAGCCGCAAGGAAGCTCGCCAACGGCTCGGCCCGGGTCAGGTTCAGCCCCGACTTGCCCGCCATCAGGAACTTGCGCGCGGGCGCGGCCTTGGCCTCGGCGATCACCGCGGGGATGCCCGCCGCGCCCAGCGCCTCGGCCGCCATCAGCCCCGCAGGCCCCGCCCCGATCACCAGCGCCCCGATCCGCTCCATCACGCCGCCGCCCTCTTGCCGGACATGCGGGATGCACGGCCCCCGGCCGTCATTCGCCCGACGACCAGCAATCCGCGGGAACGACGAAGAGCGAAACCCGCTTGCCCCGCCAGGCCCCCATCTCGGGTGCGATCACACGGATCGGTTCCGCCCCCATGATGCAGGCGGGTGCCCCCCCTCCGGTCGCGAACAGGACCTCGCCCGCCAGCCCCTCGGGCAACGGATGCCTCAGCGCGTAGTGATGCGGCGCCCGGCCCGAGGGCGGGACCGCATGCAGGGCAAGCCCGCTGTCGCGCGCCGAGTAGAACAGGTCGGCCAGAAGGCTGCGGTTCTCGGACACGACGACGCCCAGCCCGGCCTCGCGCGCGCCGCTCACGATCTCGGCCGACATCTCGTCAAGGCCGAGATACCGTTCCAGCAGCGGCTTGCCCCCGGGCGCGGCCTGTTCGGCAAGGACCCCCAGAACCGGCAGCGCCAGCGCCACCGTGCCGTTCACCGCGAACGAGGCCGCGCGCCAGCGCGGGGAAAGCCAGGGCAGGACGGCCAGCGTCCCCGCCAGATAGGCCGCCGCCGCCCAGTTCGCATAGGCCCCCGACAACAGCGCCTGCCCCGACACGATCACCAGCGGCGGCAGCGCAAAGACCAGCAACAGCCGCCGCGCGCCATCGCCCGCGCCCCGGCGCAGGACAAGCCAGACCAGCGCGCCGAACAGCACCGGGCCGAAGACCGCGAACTGGCTGGCCAGGAACTCGGCCAGTCCGGCAAGGTTCAACCCCGCCCGGCTGCCCGGGTCGCGCACCCAATCGGCATTGTCCAGCGTGTGCTGGACCGTGGTCAGCCCGTTCACCAGGTTCCAGACCACGTTCGGCGCAATGGTCAGCGCGAACAGCCCCAGCGCCGTCAGCCCGTCGCGCAGCGTGGGTCGGGCTCTGCGGAAGATCAGCGCCGCCAGAATGGCCGAAATCAGGTAATAGATCGCGGCGTATTTCGACAGGAAGGCCAGCCCCAGCGCCACGCCCGCAACCACGGCCCAGACCCGCCCGCCGCCCCGCAGCAGCCGGAGCCAGCCGCCCAGCGCCAGCGCGAGGAAGGGAAACATGATCGTGTCGGTCGAGATCAGGATCGACCCCACCGTCACCATCGGCAGCGTGACATAGCCCAGCGCGACCCATAATGCCGCCCGTGCCCCCCAAAGCCCGGCGGCGATCCAGCCCAGGATCAGGGCGGTGACCCCGTGGAACAGCGGCGCAGGCAGGCGCACCCAGAACGGCGCGTCGCTGCCCGCCAGCTCGGTTGCCGTCCGGATCACCCAGCCCACCATCGGCGGCTTGGAATAATAGCCCAGCGCCAGTTCCCGGCCCCAGAGCCAGTATTGCGCCTCGTCCACGAACAGGTCCATGCGGTTGAACCACAACAGCGCCACCCGCGCCGCCGTCACGGCAAGGACGGCCGCGGCTGCCGGGATCAGCCAGCCCCGGGGCTCAGGCGTTGCGGCGGTTTGCATGGATCAACCACAGGTTCCGGGAATAGATGATGATGCCCATGGACTGGCCCAGGATGAAGACCGGATCCCTGCGATAGACCGCATAGGCAAACAGGATCGCCCCGCCCGCCAGCGAGAAATACCAGAAGGCCAGCGGCACCACCGAATTCCGGGCGCGTTCTGATGCAATCCACTGCACCAGGAAGCGGGCCGTGAACATCAACTGCCCACCCAGCCCGATGACGACCCACCAGAATTCGGTCCAGCTTTTCACCGCCAGCACGGTGAACAGCGTCTCAATCGACATCTCCGGTTTCCTCGCTGGCGCGCGCCTTCTTGCGCCGTTTGATCAGCCAGGCGACCCCGACCAGATCGTGCAGGCCGACCAGCGCGCGTTGCAGGTTGTTGTAGTTCGACCGCCCGGCATGACGTTCGCGATGGCTGACATCGACCAGCGCCACCTCCCAGCCGTCGCGCCGGAACAGAGCGGGCAGATAGCGGTGCATGTGGTCGAAATAGGGCAGCGCCAGAAAGGCATCGCGCCGGAAGCCCTTGAGACCGCAGCCGGTATCGCGGGTGCCGTCGCGCAGAATCCGCGCCCGCAACGCGTTCGCCAGCCGCGAGGCCCAGCGCTTCGACGCCGTATCCTGCCGCCCGACCCGCTGGCCTGCCACAAGCCCCAAATGCCCTGTCGCGTCGGCCATGAACGGCCCCCATAGTTTGGGCAGGTCGGCGGGCGGGTTCTGGCCGTCGCCGTCCAGCGTGCAGATGATGGGCGCCCGGGCCGCCAGAACGCCGCTATGAACCGCAGCGCTTTGCCCGGCCGAGGCGGCATGGCGCACCAGCCTCAGCGCGGGATCGGTCGCCATCCGGTCACGCACACGGCCCGCGGTGTCATCGGTCGAGCCGTCATCGACCACGATCACCTCATGGCTGTCCAGCGCGGCGCAGGCCTGCGCGATCTCGTCCAGCAGGAACGCCACGTTCTCGGATTCGTTCTTCATCGGGATCACGATCGAGACGGCGGGCATGGGGGCCTCATCGGGGGCCGCCGCGGCAGGGCAGGCGATTGCGCGGGTTAAACATGATCGGGGAGGTCTTGTCCACCAGGGCCGGGCGGTGCCATGCGCAGCGTGTCGCCGGGGTCGATCCGCGGCGTCAGCGCCACACGCTCGCCCGCACCGGACAGCCCCCGCGCCACGCAATCTGCGATGATCCGCGCCGCACGCCGCCCGATCTCGCGGCGCTGAATATCCATGGTCGCGGGCTTCAGCGGCAACCCGTCCAGCAACTCGATCCCGTTGAACCCGGCAAGGCCCATCCGGCCGGGGATGTCGATGCCGTTTTCCAGGCAGTAAAGCAGGCCGCCTGCCGCAATCATGTCATTGGAGTAATAAAGAAAATCCAGATCCGGATTGCGGCCGAGCAGGGCACGGGTCATCTCGCGCCCGGTGGCCAGCCCCGAGCCGCCCGAATAGAACTCGTGATCGGCCACCTCGATGCCCGCCCGCGCCAGCGCGCCGGTGAACCCCTCGAAGCGTTTGCGCGCGCGGTGGTCCATCGGCATCTTGGTGCCCAGAAAACCGATCCGCCGATAGCCCGCCGCGGCGATGGCGCGTGCCATCTCGGCACCCGCGCGGCGATGCGAGATGCCCACCACGGAATCCACTGGCTCGCCGTCCAGATCCATGATCTCGACCACCGGGATGCCCGCGGCCTTGAGCATCGCGCGCGTCGCCTCGGAATGTTCCAGCCCGGTCACGATCAGCCCCGAGGGCCGCCAGGACAGCATCTCGAACAGCACCTTCTCCTCATGCGGCGGATCATAGCGCGACAGCCCGAACACGGGCTGAAGCGGCGTGTCCTCCAGTACCTCGTTGATGCCGGACAGCACCTCGGGAAAGACCATGTTCGACAGCGAGGGGATGATGACGCCCACAAGGTTCACCCGCTGGCTGGCCAGCCCTCCCGCGATGCGGTTCGGTACATAGCCCAGCCGCTTGGCCGCCTCGAGCACCTTTTCGCGGGTCTTGTCCGACACATCGCCACTGTCGCGCAGAACGCGGCTGACCGTCATCTCGGACACGCCCGACGCCTCGGACACGTCGCGCAGCGTCAACTGCCTCGGTGGGCGGGGCGGATCGGAAAGAGTCACGGGCGATGCGCTCCTGTATCGGCGGGTCGGTCTAGATAAACGCGGCCTGTGCGAAAGTCCAAGTGCATGCAGGCTTGCATGCGCACCGCTTTCCGGTGAGAAAGTCCCCGTGCGGCCCCGTGGCTCAACAGGATAGAGCAATCCCCTCCTAAGGGATAGGTTGCAGGTTCGAGTCCTGCCGGGGTCGCCAAAAAGCCCAGTAAAATATAGCGCTTTGTCAGCAACTTGTGGAAGTGGCTGCAGAAACCCCCGTTTGACTTCCCGGCAGGTTGAGCGCTGCAGACGGGATTTCTGTACAAAACCTGTACAAGTTGCGGGCCGCTTCCGCCCCTCGGAGGTCCTGCAATGAGTTGGCGCGTCGCAAACGAATGCGCCGACCGCATCTTCGGCAGCGCGGCCCGCAAGCAGATCATCATGTTCCTGGCCGACAAGGCGAGCGACGACGGCTCGGGCATCTGGAGCTCCAAGGGTACCATCCAGCGCCACACCGAACTGGGCGAAAGCACCGTCAAGCGCACCATCACCGACTTCCTGCGCGAGGGTATCCTGATCGAGACCGGGCGCCGCCCCTGCAAGAACGGATTCACCGTCATCTACCGGATCGTGCTCGACCGGGTAATGGCCTTGGAAAGCTCCGCCGAACCTGACGAAGGGACGGGGTCCACTGTGGACCCCGTCCAGCGTGACCCCGGTAGGGGGTCCAGGGTGGACGGGGTACCGGGTCCAGGGTGGACCCCAAACCACCCTGAAACCATCCTTAAACCACCTACGCGCAAGCGCGCGGAGGCGGCGGTGGATGAAAGGGTTGAAAGGATCTGGGCCGCCTACCCCAAGGACAGGCAGCGCGGGAAGGTGGCGAGCCTGAAGGCAATTGCCGAAGCGCTGGCCGAGGGAATCGACCCGGACGACCTGCTGCGCGCCGTGCAAGCCTACGCGACCGAGAGCGCGGGCTTCACTAGGTCGAAGGTATGCTTCTCGGACAACTGGTTCGCCGCGCGCCGATGGCAGCGGTTCCTCGAGGCGATGGCCGAAGAACGGCAGGCGCGGACGGTTTTGGCCGCCGATCACCACGCCCGGCTGGCGGCCTAGATCCGAGACCGAAGCCCGATGTGCAAGCACATCACCGCGCCGCAGGTGACGGCGCTGCTGGCGGCGGGGCTTGTGACAGATGGTCAGCTGCGCGCGGCGGGGTTGGCGGCATGAGTGGGGTGATTTCCGCAAAATGCGCCCCGCATCGCGACCCCTGCATCGCGCTTGCCGTGCCGTGCGCCGTGTCCCACGTCCCCTGCGCCGCGCTTTTCGCATCGCGCATCGCGTCCTTTGCGCCGCGTTTCCTGCACCGTGCAGCGCGCATCGCGTTTCCCGCATCGCGCCGTCTGCACCCCACCCCGCCCAGCAAACCCACCGAAACGGACTCCAAGCCCCTGACCCACCTCCGCTGACGCTGGGAGGCGGGGGGCTTGGAGGAAGTTGGCAAGAAATAGGAACGTAAACTTCACATGCGCCACCACCGCAAACTGACCGACGACGAACGCCGCCAGGTCCTCGAGGCCCGCGCCGAGGGCGGCCCTGCTGGCCCACCGCTTCGGCGTCTCGCCTAGGGCGATCTACAACACGCTGAGACGGGCCGACGGCGCGCGCCCGGGCCCACAACGACGATCAGCACCCGCCTGAGCGCGCGCCAGCTGGCGGGGTTTCAGGCCGCACTGGCACGCCGCGGCATCACCGACCAACCCGCCGCCCTGCGCCGACTGATGGGGGCGGCCGACATCCTGCTGCGCCCGGCAGACCCGGTGATGCTCGACCATCTGCAAGCCTGGGGCGCGCAGGTCGCGACCGACGGCGCCGCGATCAACCACATCGCCCGAAAGCTGAACGAGGCCAAGCTACGCGGCCGCCCGCTGCCCTTCGCGCCCAGCTTCTCGCGCGAGAGCATGTGATCGCGGACCTTGCGGGCATGCTCGCGGGTCAGGTCGGACAGCGCCGTGGTGGCAGGCAGCCCCGCCTCGGAGGCGAGCATCACGCGCTCAAGTCGGACCATCGCGGCGCGATGCTCTGCCCCCATGCCACCCCCGAGCTTCTCCGCGACATAGACATTGCGGGCATCTTCGAGGGTCAGCGCGGGCGGGGACCGGCGGGGGTCCATGAGGGCTTGCACCAACAGCGGGTCGGGCCGACCGAGGGAGACCAGCGACTCGGCCACCATCTCCCGCGCCTCGTCGTGATCGTCGTCTCCGAGACCCACGACACCGACGGCCAGTTCATCGGCTTCCCTGACAGCGGCCTCCCATGCAGCCCGAGGGGTCAGCTTCTGCTTGGGGGCCTTCGCCGCCAAGACCTCGCGCTCGAACTCCGCCTCGACGCGGCCATACTGGCGCAGGAGGTCAGCATCAGACCGGGCCTTGATGACCCGTTTCCACTCGCTCTTGCCGATCTTGGTCTTGACCGCCTCGGGAACCCGCCGCCGGTATTCCCACCGCCCCTGACCAAGCTCGCTCAGACCCCGCAGTTTCATCGTCACAATGCCCAATGTGGACCTCCCGTGGACCCGAGGAGGCAGCTATCGGCCTGTTTGCCTTGAGAAATAGGGGGATGACAAGGGTGTAGTGGTGCCCAGGAGAGGACTCGAACCTCCACGACCGTTAAGTCACTGGTACCTGAAACCAGCGCGTCTACCAATTCCGCCACCTGGGCAGGTGTCGTGAGGCGCTCACTTACAGAGGGCGACGGGCAGTGTCAACGGCGATTCGTGCGGGTTTGTGCCATGGCTTGGCCCCTGCAGATGTAACCGCCACCGAGGGTTTGGATTTGCCAGGCGGGACCGCGAAGGACCCACAGGGAGGACGCTCACATCGGAGCTTGTCATCATCGCACTGCCACCACGCCCCATGATCACACATGACGCGGTTCGACCACCCTGATCGCCGAGTTCCACTTGAAGTCGGGCAGGATCATCGGCGACTGCATGCCGCACTACGAACACGGGAGGTTCAGGCCGTCCTTCGCCGGATCGACCACGCTGTCCGTAAGCCGCGCGACTCCATCTGATGCCCGTCGGCCACCCCTCTCCTAGCGGGTCCCCAATGGGGCCAGGAAGGCGATAGGCGACACAGGGTCGCCCGTTGCAGTGGGCGGAACTGCAAACCCAGCGAAAAACCACTCTGCCGCGTTTCCGTGTCGGCGCCCGACATGCTCCCGCCGACTCAGCCCTTTGGCTTGCCGCCCGAGGCGATGAAATCCCAGGCCACCAGAACCACGGTCAGCCCGATCACCAAGCCAAGATCAAGCCGCGGCACCCCCATCGCGAGGATCCCCACAAACCCCAGGAAGACGGCAAAGGCGAAAAGCGCAATCAGGCGGTCGATCATGGCCGGTCCTTTCCGTCATCTGTCATTGCGCGGCCCAGTCGCAGAGCCATTGCGCGGTTCGCAACAGCCGCGCGTCATTGCCGGTCTGGCCGACAAGTTGCACGCCCATCGGCAACCCGTTTCCGGCGGTCATCAGCGGCACCGTGACCGCGGGCGTGCCGCACAGCGTCCAGAGCCCGTTGAAGATCGCGCTGCCGGTCGAGCCCAGCCCCTCGGGCGCGGGGCCGGGGGCGGCGGGACAGAGGATAGCATCGCAACGCTCGAATATCTCGTCCAGCGCGGCGTTCAGCACCGGTTTCCAGTCGAGCGCGGCCAGATAGTCGCGCGCGGGGATGGCGTTGCCCTCGTCCAGCGCGGCGCGGGTTTCGTCCGACAAGAGCGCGGGATCGCGGCCGTAGCGGTGATAGTAGCGCGCCATCTCGGCGAAATTGATGCGCCGCCGCTCTGGCTCGGCCTGGGCAAAGGCGGGCGGCAGATCGACCTCGAAGACCTGATCGCCAAGCGCCTGAACCAGTTCGGCAAGACCCGCCTGCATCTCGGGATGGGCGTCGTCCCAGCCGGGCGGGCGGACAAAGGCGAAGACCGGCCTGACCGGCGGGGCGGCGCGCGCGACCTCGAACAGGCGGGGATGCGGGCCGGGCGCGGTGGCCGGGTCGGCGGCGTCATGGCCGAACAGCGCCTCGGCCAGCAGCGCGGCACCCAGCGGATCGGCGGCAAAGACGCCCAGCGTGTCCAGGCTGGGCGATTGCATCAGCACGCCGCGCCGCGGGATCGCGCCGAAGCTGGGCTTGAACCCCGTCACCCCGCAGAAGGAGGCGGGCCGGATCACCGAGCCGCCGGTCTGCGTGCCCACCGCCAGCGGCACCATGCCCGCCGCCACCGCCGCGGCCGACCCCGAGGAGGATCCGCCGGGGGTGTGGGCCGGGTTGTGCGGATTGCGCGTCTTGCCCGGATGCAGGAAGGCCAGTTCGGTCGTCACCGTCTTGCCCATCACGATGGCGCCCGCCGCGCGCAGCCGTTCCACCAGACAGGCATCGCGCTGCGGCACCCGGCCCTCGTCCAGCGCGGCGCCGTTCAGGGTGGGGATTTTCGCGGTGTCGATGACATCCTTCAGCCCCACCGGCAGCCCGTGCAGCGGCCCGATGGCGCGGCCGCTTTCGCGGTGGCGGTCCAGCGCCTCGGCCTGCGCGATGGCGTGATCGCCGTCGAGCCAGGCCCAGGCCTGCACCTCGGGTTCGGTCGCGGCGATGCGGGCAAGGCTGGCCTCGACCAGATCGGTGGCGCGGAACTCGCCCGCGGCCAGCTTGTCGCGGATCGCCACCGCGCCCAGCGACAGGGCGGCGGCGGCGGACCGGGCGCGCGGGTTTGCCTTATCCATAGAACAGCCTCGGCAGGTAGTAGACGATATCGGGATAGGCATACATCAGCGCCATCGCCATGAAGACGCAGAGCAGGAACGGCATCACCCCGCGGAAGATCGCCGTAAGCTGCACCGAGGGCGGCGCGATGCCCTTGAGGTAATAGGCCGACATCGCCATCGGTGGTGTCAGGAAGCTGGTCTGAAGGTTCAGCGCCACCAGCACGCCGAAGAACAGCGGGTCGATGTCGAAGAATTTCAGCAGCGGCAGGAAGATCGGCACGAAGATGATGATGATCTCGGACCATTCCAGCGGCCAGCCCAGCAGGAAGATGATGAGCTGCGCAAGGATCAGGAATTGCAGCGGCGTCAGGTTCAGGCTCTGCACGAATTCCGAGATCACATGCTCGCCCCCGAGATAGGAGAACACCGCCGAGAAGGTGTAGGAGCCGACGAACAGCCAGCACACCATCGCCGTGGTGCGCACCGTCAGGTAGACGCTTTCGCGCAGCCGCTTGTGGTTCATCGACCGATACAGCACCGCCAGCAGCATCCCCCCCAGCGCGCCGATGGCCGCCGCCTCGGTCGGGGTGGCAAGGCCGAACAGGATCGAGCCCAGCACCGAGGCGATCAGGAAGGCCAGCGGCAGGAACGAGGTGGCCAGCATCCACGCCAGCTTGACGAAGGGCACGCGCGGCACCTCGTCCTCGGTGGGGCGCGGCGCGACCGAGGGTTGCAGGATCGCACGGCCCATGACGTAGATCAGGTAAAGCCCGACCAGCGTCAGCCCGGGCAGCAGCGCGGCGGCATAAAGCCGGACGATGGATACGCCCGAGGCCGCGGCATAGACGATCAGCATGATCGAGGGCGGGATCAGGATGCCCAGCGTGCCGCCCGCGCAGATGATGCCGCTGGCAAAGGACGGGCTGTAGCGCGCCTTGAGCATGGCGGGCAGCGCCAGCAGCCCCATCAGCGTCACCACCGCGCCGACGATGCCGGTTGCCGTGGCGAACAGCGCGCAGGTGATCAGCGCCGCGACCCCCATCGAGCCGGGCACGTTGCGCGCGGCGATGTTCAGCGTGCCGAACAGCCGGTCCACGATATTCGCGCGCTCGACGATATAGCCCATGAACAGGAACAGCGGCACCGCGGTCAGCACCTCGTTCGACATGACCGTATAGGTCTGGTTCACGAACAGGTCGAAGATGCGGTTGTTGAACAGCCCCTGTATCCAGGCGGTCCAGCTGTCCCACATGTCGGCATCCTCGCCGAGCCGGTTGAAGGTCCGCCACATCCGGCCCGCGTCGAAATAGGCGTAGTAGCCAAAGCCGATGCCCATGGCCATCAGCGTGAAGGCGATCGGGAAACCCAGGAAAACGAAGACGATGAACAGCCCCAGCATCATCAGGGCGATTTGCGGGTCCGTCATATGTGGTGATCCCTTTCGGCCTTGTCGACTTCGCGCATCAGCACGTCCTCGGTCTCGAACACGTCCTCGTCGGCGGCCAGCCATTCATTGGTGCGGATCGCCAGGATGCAGCGGCAGACCTGCGCGATGCCTTGCACGAACAGCAACAGCCCCGCCGCGACGATCACCGACTTGAACTGATAGATCGGAATCCCCGCGGGGCTGTTGATCGAAACCTCGGTATAGCTCCAGGATCGCGCGGCGTATTTCCAGCCCGCGAAGATCAGCGCCAGCACGCCGGGAAAGAAGAACAGGATGTAAAGCGCCAGATCGACCTTGGCCTGCGTCTTGGGTTGCCAGAGCCGGTACAGGAAATCGCCCCGCACATGCCCGCCCCGCGACAGCGTGTAGGCGCCGCCCATCATGAACAGCGTGCCATACATGATGAAGGACACGTCCAGCGCCCAGGGCGTGGGACTGTTCAGGACGTAGCGCACGAAGACCTCGTAGCCCGTGCCCACGGCCATCAGGATGATCAGCCAGGCGAATGCCTTGCCGAACCAGGCCGACAGGCTGTCGGCGAAACGGATGAATCCGACCACGACCATTCCCCCTTGTCGCGCGACGAACCCCGGCGGCCGCGGCCGCCGGGGTCTTTGAGGTCTTGCCGATAGGTCAGAGGTTCAGGCGGCCCGGGAAGAAATGCTCGTAGGCGAGCGTCAGATCGGGCGCGTTCATCAGTTCGAAATAGGCGACCTTTTCCACCCAGGCGCGCTGGCTGTCCATGATCCGCTTGTTCAGATCGTCCTTTTCCAGATCGGCGATGATCTGGTCCCAGGCTTCCAGCTGCGCCGCCAGGATCTCCTTCGAGGTGCGGTGCACGGTGACGCCGAACTCTTCGCGGATGCGTTCCAGGTCGTTGGAGTATTCGCGCAGCGACAGCGCGGTGTTCGAGGTCGATGCCGCCTCGACCCCGTATTTCAGGATCGCCTGCAGATCCTCGTCCAGATCGTCGAAGAAGTCCTTGTTGAACACGAACTCGAAGGATTCGGACGCCTGGTGATAGGACGACAGGTAATAGTTCTTGGCCACGTCCGGCGCGCCGAAGCGCAAATCCGACGACGGGTTGTTGAACTCGAAGGCGTCGATCACGCCGCGTTCCATCGCCGGGACGATCTCGCCGCCCGGAAGCTGCGCAACGCTCATCCCCATCGCCTGCAGCAGGTCGGCCGCCAGCCCCACGGTGCGATACTTGAAGCCCTGCAGGTCGGCCGGGGCGTTCACCTCGCCCTTGAACCAGCCGAAGGGCTGGGCGGGCATCGGGAAGCCCATGAAGCCATAGACGTTCAGCCGCAGCACGTCCTGCGTCAGCTCGCGGTAAAGTTCCGCGCCGCCACCCTGGTAGAACCAGCCCAGCATCGTGTTGGCATTGCCGCCAAAGACCGGGCCGGTGCCGAAGAACGACGCCGCCTTGTGCTTGCCGTACCAGTAGACGGGCACCGTATGCGTGGCGTCGATCACGCCGTCATGCACTGCATCCATCACCTGGAATGCGCCGACGACCGCACCCGCGGGCAGCAGGTCGACCCGCAGGCGGCCGCCCGACATCTCCTCGACCCGGGTGACGTATTCGCGGGCGAAATCCATCCAGATGTCGGAGGCGGGCCAAGAGGTCTGCATCTTGACCACCAGCGGCGACTGGGCCAGCACGGCGGGCGCTGCCAGCGCGGTTCCGGCGGCGGCCCCGCCCATCAGCGCCGACTTCTTCAGGAACGAGCGGCGGTCGAGCGATTTCTGTTCGGACATGTCTTTCCTCCCAAGCCCCCTTCAGGGGCGTTTGTTGTTCCCGCGGATGCGGGAAATTCGGCAAGTGGCCCAGATCTATAGCAACCGTAGTGCAGAGAGCAACCTATCCAAGCCGCTAGGGTTGACAAGCTGCGATCAGCGCAGACGCTGCAACAGCTCTGCCGAGGGCTGTCCGGTGACGGGCAGGCCTACCCGTTTCTGATAGCTGCGGATCGCGGCCTCGGTGCGGGCGCCGATCACCCCGTCAGCGCCGCCGACGTCGAACCCCGCCGCGGTCAGACGGCGCTGCAACTCCTTGCGGTCGTCCAGCGTCAGGCCATTGGCATCCGGCGGAAAGCGTCCCCGGATCGGCGGCCGCCCCAGCAGCCGGTCGGACAGATGGCCGACCCCGATCGCGTAGTTCTGCGCGTTGTTGTAGCGCAGGATCACGTCGAAGTTACGAAACACCGCAAAAGCCGGGCCACCCGGCCCCGCAGGCACCAGAATCGCCGTCGGCCCATGATCGGGCAGCGGGCGGCCGTTCATGTCCCGCACCCCCATCGCCGACCAGGCGCCCGCCTCGCGCCGGTTGCCCCGACCCGCGCGCGCGGTGTCGAAACCGGGCGGCAATTGCACCTCCATCCCCCAGGGCCGCCCCGCCTGCCAGCCCGACCGGCCCAGATAGGCCGCCGCCGAGGCCAGCGCGTCGGTGGGATCGTCCGACCAGATATCGGCCCGCCCGTCTCCGTCGAAATCCACCGCATAGGCCAGATACGAGGTGGGGATGAACTGGGTATGCCCCATCGCGCCCGCCCAGCTCCCGGTCATCCGCTCGGCGGTCACGTCGCCGCGTTGCAGGATCCGCAGCGCCGCGATCAGTTGCTGCTCGAAGAACGCCCCGCGCCGCCCGTCGAAGGCCAGCGTCGAGGTCGAGGCGACGACCGGGATATCCCCCCGCCGCTCGCCATACATGCTTTCCAGCCCCCAGATCGCCGTCACCACTTCGGGCGGCACGCCATGGCGCGCCTCGATGGTCCGCAGCACCGCCTGCCGCCGCGCAAGCTGGGCGCGACCCTTGGCGATGCGCTCGTCCGAGGCGGCGATCGCCAGATAGTCCTCCAGCGTGCGGGTGAACTCGGTCTGGCTGCGGTCGCGCTCGACCACATCGGGCAGGAACCCCGCGGTCCTCAGCGCGCGGTCCAGCGTGGCGGACGCAATGCCCTGCGCGGCGGCACGCTGGCGGAACCCGACCAGCCAGGCGTCATAGGCCGGATTCGCCACCGGCCGCGCCGTCGCGCGGCTGGCGGGCGGCGGGCTGCCGACCCCGCCCGAACAGGCCGCCAGCGCCGAGATCCCAAGCCATGCCGTCAGACTGCGTCGCGTGATCCTCATCGGTTCCTCCCTTGTCGGCCCGTGACCTGCATAAGCGATCCGCACCGCCCCGGCAAAGCCCGACCGCCGCCCCGGCGGGCGGGTTTGCCCGCGTCAGTCCGGCATGCTAGCGTCGCGCGGTCTTGGACAGCGAGAAAGGGACCGGGACCGACATGCCCGAACGGATCGCCGCAGCGACGGCCCGCGGCAAGCGCGCCGCGCAGGGGGCGCTTGCGCTTTTCGGGCTGCTGGTCGTGCTGCTGGCCGGGGTCTTCGTGCATGCCCAGGCCCAGCGCGTCTTTCTGGACGATACCGCGCGGCGGGGCGATACCACGCTGCGGCTGGCGGTCTCGACGCTCACCGCGCAGCTCGACCGGTTCCAGCGTCTGCCCCGGCTGGTCGCCGAACAGCCGGTGATCCGCGCGCTGGCCGCCCATCCCCATGATCCCGCCCGCATCGCCGCCGCGAACCTGACGCTGCGCCATATCGCGGTGACGCTGGGCGCGTCGGACATCTATTTCATGGACCCGGGCGGGATCACCCGCGCGGCGTCGAATTTCGATCAGCCGACCTCCTTCATCGGCGGCAATTTCGCCTTCCGCCCCTATTTCACGCAGGCGCTGGCGGGCGGCGAGGGGCGGTTCTTCGCGCTGGGCACGACCTCGGGCAAGCGCGGCTATTATTTCGGCGCACCGGTGCGGGTGGATGACCGGATCGCGGGGGTGATGGTCGTCAAGATCGACCTCGACGCGATCGAGGACACCTGGCGCGGCGGCGATGACGAGGTGTTGGTCACCGATCCCGAGAACATCATCTTCCTGTCCTCGCGGCCCGACTGGCTGTTCCGCCCCTATGTCCGGCCGGATGCCGATGCGGCGGCCCGCACCCGGGCGACCCGGCGCTATGCCGACCTCGCGATCACGGGCGCGCCGCTGCTCACCGGCCTGCCTGGCCCGGACGGGCTGGCCCGGCCCGGGACAGGCGGCGCGATGCTGGCGCTGTCCGAACGGATGGAGACGGCGGGCTGGAAGGTGACCGTCCTTCTGGACACCGCCCTGGCCAGTCGCCAGGCCATCGTCTTCACGCTGGCGGTCATGCTGGCGCTGGGGCTTCTGATGGCGCTTGCCGCCGCGCTCTGGCAGCGGCGGGCGCGGCTGCGCGACCGCCTCGCCATGCAGGCCGCCGCCCGGGCCGAGCTTGAGCGCCGCGTAGCCGCGCGCACCGCCGAACTGGCCGCCCTGAACGCCCGGCTGGGCGCCGAGGTGGCCGAACGCGCCGCCGCCGAGGCCAACCTGCGCCAGGCCCAGGCCGACCTGATCCAGGCGGCCAAGCTGGCGGCGCTGGGCCAGATGTCGGCGGCGCTCAGCCACGAGTTCAACCAGCCGCTGGCCGCCGTGCGCAACTATGCCGAGACCCTGCCGACGCTGGTGGAGCGCGGCCGCACCGACGAGGCGCGGCGCAATGCCGGGCGCATCCTCGCCCTGGTCGACCGGATGGCGGCGCTGGGCCGCGACCTGCGCAACTTCGCCCGCACGCCCGAACGCGGCGTGGGTCGGGCCTCGCTGCCCGAGGTGATCCGCGCGGCCTCCGAGATCGCGGGCCCGCGCCTGCGCGCGGCGGGCGCGGATCTGGCCGTGACGCTTGCCCCCGACCTGCCCGCGGTGGCCGGCGGCCCGCTCCGGCTGGAACAGGTGCTGGTCAATGTCATCACCAATGCCGCGGATGCGGTCGACGGGCGGGCCGACCGCCGCATCCTGCTGACCGCAGAACCGACGGCAACGGGCGCCCGCATCCGGGTCCGCGATTTCGGCCCCGGCGTGCCGGACGCGCTGCGCGAACGCATCTTCGATCCGTTCTTCACCACCAAGGGCGTCGGTCGCGGGCTGGGGCTGGGGCTGTCGATCTCCTACAACATCGTCAAGGATTTCGGCGGCGAACTGACGCTGGTCGATCCCGAAGGCGGCGGCGCCGAGTTCCGGATCGACCTGCGGCGCGCCGCGGACGAAGGGATACAGGCGGCGTGAGCGGGGCGCGCGTTCTTCTGGTCGATGACGAGCCCGACCTGCGCACCTCGACCGCGCAGGCGCTGGATCTCGAAGGCTTTGCCGTGCAGGAACTGGCCGAGGCGGGCCGCGTGCTGGATCTGGTCAGCTTCGGCTTTCCCGGCGTCGTCGTGACCGACATCCGGATGCCCGGCATGGACGGGCTGACGCTGATGAACCGCATCCACGAGATCGACCGCGACATTCCCGTGATCCTCGTGACCGGCCATGGCGATGTGCAGCTTGCCGTCCGGGCCATGCGCGACGGCGCCTATGATTTCGTGGAAAAGCCCTTTTCCGCCTCGCAACTGGCCGAGATCGTGGCCCGCGCCGCCGATTACCGGCGGCTGGTGGTCGAGAACCGCGTGCTGCGCGCCGCGGCCGGTCAGGCCGACGACCTCGAGGCGCGGCTGGTCGGCCGTTCGACCGCGATGATCGACCTGCGGCGGCGGATCCGGACCATCGGCCCGTCCGAGGCGGATGTGCTCGTCATCGGCGAGACCGGCACCGGCAAGGATCTCGTCGCCCGTGCGCTGCACGATCTGTCGCCGCGCGCGCAACGCCCCTTTGTCGCCATTGACTGCGCCGCGCTGCCGCCCGCCCTGATCGAAAGCGAGCTGTTCGGCCATGAGGCGGGCGCCTTTGCAGGGGCGTTGCGGCCGCGGGTGGGCAAGCTGGAACATGCCCGCGGCGGCACGGTGCTGCTGGACGACATCGCCTCGATGCCGATCGAGACGCAGGGGACGCTGTTGCATGTGATCGAGCGGCGCGAGATCACGCGGCTCGGCTCGAACGAGGCGGTGCCGCTCGATCTGCGCTTCATGGCGACCAGCCGGATGCCGCTGGAGGAGGAGGTGGCCGCGGGCCGGTTCCGGGCCGATCTGCTTTACCGGCTGAACGTGGTCACGCTGACCGTGCCGCCGCTGGCCGCGCGGCCCGAGGATGTGGCGCCGCTGTTCCTGCGGCTGGTGGCCGAGGCCGCGCAACGCCACCGGGTCGAGCCGCCCGCCCCGCCGCCCGCGCTGGTCGCGGCGGTGGCGGCGCGCGACTGGCCGGGAAATGTCCGCGAACTCAGGAACGCCGCCGACCGCTATGCGCTGGGGCTGGGCATCGCCGAGATGCCGGGCGAGGCCGAGCCGCCCTCGCGCCTGGCCGCCCGCGTCGCGGCCTTCGAAAAGCGCGAGATCGAGGCCGCGCTGGCGGCCCACAAGGGCGCGATCCGGCCGGTCTACGAGGCGCTGGGCCTGTCGCGCAAGACGCTGTGGGAGAAGATGCAGAAGCACGGCATCGACAAGACCGCCTTCGGCGCCGCGGACGAGGACGAGTAAACGGATGGGGGGAATTCCCCCCATGCCCCGGCGGCCGATGTTACGAAATCCACACATTTCGCGCCGCGTGCGGCGGTTTTCTTCCCCCGATCGCATCTGCAAGGTTGCACAGCGGCGCCCGTCGCCCCCTGATATGCCGCGTGCTCCGGCGGGGCGGCTGCCTGCCGCGCCGGAATCGCCAACCAGGTTCATGGGAGGACCCCAATGTTGATGACCCGTATCGCGGCCCTTGCGGTCGCCGCCACGCTTGCCCTGCCCGCCGCCGCCGAGGATCGTGCGGGATGGCCCAACAGCCTGACCATCGGCACCGCCAGCCAGGGCGGCACCTATTTCGTCTATGGCAACGGCTTTGCCAGCTTCATCTCCGAGCAACTCGGCGTGAACGCCACGGGCGAGGTGACCGGCGGCCCGGTGCAGAACGTGACGCTGGTGGAAACCGGCGACCACCTGATGGGCCTTGTGACCATGGGCCCGGCCTATGACGCCTGGATGGGCAAGTCGGAACTGGCGCCGGGGCTGGAACACCGCTCGATCCGCGCGCTGTTCCCGATGTACCAGACGCCGTTCCAGGTCGTCGCGCTGCGCTCGTCGGGCATCACCTCGGTTTCGGATCTGGACGGCAAGCGCGTTTCGGTCGGCCCGGCGGGCGGCACGCCCGGTACCTACTGGCCGCTTTTCATGGAGGCGCTCGGCGTGAATGCCCGCGTCTCGAATGCCGGTGCCGCGGATGCCGCGGGCCAGCTTCAGGACGGTCTGATCGACGCCTTCGCCTTTGCCGCGGGCGTGCCGATCTCGGCCTTCGCGGAACTCGCGGCCAGCCAGGACGTGGTGATGTTCGGCTTCAACGAGGAAGAGATGCCGAAGGTCCTCGAGGCGTTCCCGGCCATGGCGCCCCTGACGATCCCGGCGGGCACCTATGCGGGCCATGACTACGACCAGCCCACCGTCGCGCTGTGGAACTTCGCCGTCGCGCATTCGGACATGCCCGATAGCCTGGCCTACGAGATCACCAAGCTGGCGATGGAAAACCATGACCGCATGCTGCAGATCCATGCCGCGGCCAGCGAGACGCTGATCGAGAACTGGGACAAGAACACCTTCATGCCGTTCCATCCCGGCGCCGTGCGCTTCTACGAGGAAGCGGGCATCGAGATTCCCGACAATCTGAAGTAAGCTGACCCGGTCCCGCGCCCGCCTTGCAAGGGCGGGCGCGGGCCTGGGAGTTGTGCTCCGGTCCGCGCGCGATGCGGGCCGGACGTCTCGTGCAAAGAACACCAGAGGCGCGGACCACCTGACCCGGTCGGGTCGGCAACCGCTCCAGCCGACCGAGGGGGGAAGGCCATGCAATCCAATCCGACGGCCGCCGCGGCGGACGAGGCGGGGCCCGATATCGCAAGGGGCGTCGACGCCGAAACCTATGCGTCGAACCAGCGGCGCCCCGGATACCTGCTCGGTCGATTGCTGGCGCTGATCTGCGCGGGCTACACGATCTTCCATGTCGGCGTGCTTTACCTCTACCCGCTGGAGCCCTGGGTCTACCGGCTGATCCATGTCGGCGGCGGGCTGGCCATCGGCTTCCTGCTGTTCTCGACCGCCACCTTCGGCGAGGATCCCGGGCCGCGTGGGCTGAACCGGCTGCGCCTTGCCCTGATCGCACCGGGGGCCGCGGCGATTGCGGCGGCCTTCCTTCAGGCGGTGGGCTTTCATTTCGGCATCGGCGTCGTCGATCAGGCGGCGGCGCGCGATGCGATGGTGCTGTCCTTCGGCTGGCCGCTGCTGCTGGGATCGATCTGGCTGGTGGGGCTGGGCTGGTTCATGCCCGACCGCAGCCGCGAGCGGCTGGACCTTGCGGATGTCTTCCTGGCCGTCGCCGCGATCACGGTTGCGCTTTACATCATCCACCACGCACCCTTCCTGCGGCTGCGCGCGGGCACCGCGCTGGCCAAGCAGGCGGACATGTTCGCCGCCGCGGCGGGCGTTCTGCTGATCCTCGAACTGACGCGGCGGCTGGCCGGGCTGGCGCTGGTGGTGATCGCGGGGATCTTCGTGATCTATGCCTTTGTCGGGCCATGGCTGCCCGGCATCCTGGAACATCGCGGCTATTCGGCGACGCGCTTCTTCACCTATGTCTATACCGACCAGGGCATCCTCGGCCCGACCACGGCGATTTCCTCGACCTACATCATCCTGTTCGTGACCTTCGCCGCCTTCCTACAGGCCAGCCGCGTGGGCGAGTATTTCGTCAATTTCGCCTTTGCCGCCGCCGGGCATCTGCGCGGCGGACCGGCCAAGGTGGCGGTGTTCGGCTCGGGCCTGATGGGCATGATCAACGGCACCTCGGCGGGCAACGTGGTGGCCACCGGGTCGCTGACCATCCCGCTGATGAAGAAGGTGGGCTACAAGCCCCAGACCGCCGGCGCGATCGAGGCCGCGGGCAGATCCTGCCGCCGATCATGGGGGCGGGCGCCTTCATCATGTCCGAGATCACGGGCATCGCCTATACCGAGATCGTGATCGCGGCGATCATCCCCGCGCTGCTCTACTTTGCCTGCGTGCTGTTCAATGTCGATCTGGCCGCGCGCAAATACGGCATGAAGGGCCTGCCGCGCGAGGAATTGCCGCGCTTCGACGTGCTGGCGCGCAAGGCGTTCCTGTTCCTGCCGATCATCATCCTGATCGCCACGCTGTTCGCGGGCTATTCGGTCATCCGGGCGGGCGTCTGGGCGATGGCGGCGGCCACGGTGGTCAGCTGGCTGACGCCGTATCGTATGGGGCCGGTCGCGATCCTGCGCGCCTTCGAGCTGGCCGCCAAGATGAGCCTGCAACTGATCGCGGTCTGCGCGGCAGCGGGCATCATCGTGGGGGTGATCGCGCTGACCGGCATCGGCACGCGGTTCTCGGGGCTGCTGCTGGGGCTGGCCGGGCAAAGCCAGCTTGTCGCGCTGTTCTTCGCGATGATCGTGGCGATCATCCTCGGCATGGGGATGCCGACAACGGCGGCCTATGCGGTGGCGGCCTCGGTCATCGCGCCGGGGCTGGTGCAGATGGGCATCCAGCCGCTGCTGGCGCATTTCTTCATCTTCTACTTCGCGGTGATGTCGGCGATCACGCCACCCGTGGCGCTGGCCGCCTATGCGGGGGCGGCCATCGCGCAATCCGACCCGATGAAGACCAGCGTCGAGGCGTTCAAGTTCGGGCTGGCGGCCTTTGTCGTGCCGTTCATGATCTTCGCCTCGCCCGCCCTGCTGATGCAGGGGCACTGGACCGAGGTCGTGCATGTCACCGCCTCGGCCGCCTTCGGGGTGTTCCTGCTGTCGGCGGCGGTGCAGGGCTGGTTCATGGGCACGCTGAACCCGGCATTGCGCCTGTTCGTTGGCGCCGCGGCGCTTGCGATGATCGACGGCGGCTGGCTGACCGATGGCATCGGGCTTGGCGCGGCGCTGATCGTCTGGCTGCTTCAGCGTCGGCAGGTCGCCGCCCGCGACGTCGCCCGCGGCGCGGACTGAGCGGGCAGGGCGCGGGCTGCCGCTTGGCGCGGCCCGCGCCCTCCGCTAGGAAGGCCGTCCAACCGCAGACAAGGATCTTGCCGTGACGACCGCCCAGGACCGCATCACCCGTACCATCGCCACCGAGATCGCCGCCGCGCCCGCACAGGTTCAGGCCGCGGTCCAGTTGCTGGACGGCGGCGCGACCGTGCCCTTCGTGGCGCGCTACCGCAAGGAGGTGACCGGCGGGCTGGACGATACCCAGTTGCGCCTGCTGGCCGACCGGCTGGCCTATCTGCGCGAGATGGAGGCGCGGCGCGAAACGATCCTGAATTCGATCCGCGAGCAGGGCAAGCTGACCGACGGGCTGGCCCGCGCCATCGCCGGGGCCGAGACCAAGGCCACGCTCGAAGACATCTACCTGCCCTTCAAGCCCAAGCGCCGCACCAAGGCGATGATCGCCCGCGAGAACGGGCTGGAGCCGCTGCTGCGCGCGATCATGGACGACCGCGGCGCGGCGCCCGAGACGCTGGCCGCGGGCTATCTGTCGGATGCCGTGCCCGACACCAAGGCCGCGCTGGCGGGCGCACGCGACATCCTGGCCGAGCAACTGGCCGAGAATGCGGATCTTCTGGGTCGGCTGCGCGCCTTCATGCAGGACGAGGCGTTCATCGCCGCCCGCGTCGTGCCCGGCAAGGAGGAGGCGGGCGCCAAGTTCTCGGATTATTTCGACCATCGCGAGAAATGGGCCACGATCCCCGCGCACCGGGCGCTGGCGATCCTGCGCGCCTCGAAGGAAGAGGTCGTGACCATCGAGATCGCCCCCGATCCCGAAACCGGCACGCCCCGCGCCATCGGCATGGTCGCCGCCGAGATCGGGATCGCGGGCGACGGCCCGGGCGATGCCTGGCTGCGCGAGGCGGCGGGCTGGACCTGGCGGGTCAAGCTGGGCCTGACGATGTATATGGACCTTCTGGGCGAATTGCGCCGCCGCGCCCATGAGGAGGCCATCGCGGTCTTTGCCCGCAACCTGCGCGACCTGCTGCTGGCCGCGCCTGCGGGGGCGCGCCCGACGCTGGGGCTGGACCCCGGCATCCGCACCGGCGTCAAGGCCGCGGTGGTGGACGCCACCGGCAAGCTGGTCGAGACGGCGACGCTTTATCCCTTTCAGCCCAGGAACGACCTGCGCGGGGCCATGGCGACGGTGCTGGAACTGGTCCGCCGCCATGGCGTCGAGCTGATCGCCATCGGCAACGGCACCGCCAGCCGCGAGACCGAGCGTTTCGTGGCCGAGGCGCTGCGCCTTCTGCCCGACGCCGGGCCGCGCCCGGTCAAGGTGGTGGTGTCCGAGGCGGGCGCGTCCGTCTATTCCGCCTCGGAACTGGCGGCGCGCGAATTTCCCGATCTGGACGTGTCCTTGCGCGGCGCCGTGTCCATCGCCCGGCGGCTTCAGGATCCGCTGGCCGAACTGGTCAAGATCGAGCCGAAATCCATCGGCGTCGGCCAGTATCAGCATGACGTGGACCAGCGCCGCCTTGCCCAGACGCTGGAGGCGGTGGTCGAGGACGCGGTGAACGCCGTGGGGGTGGATCTGAACACCGCCTCGGCGCCGCTGCTGGCCCATGTCGCGGGGCTGGGTCCGTCGCTGGCGCAGGCCATCGTCGCGCATCGCGATGCCCATGGCGCCTTCCCGTCCCGCAAGGCGCTCCTGAAGGTCGGCGGGCTGGGGCCGAAGGCGTTCGAACAGGCGGCGGGGTTTTTGCGCATCCGCGACGGGGCCGAACCGCTGGATGCCTCCTCGGTCCACCCCGAAGCCTATGGCGTGGCACGCCGGATC
The DNA here is from genome assembly GCF_004339675.1 of Rhodovulum steppense. Taxonomy (GTDB): domain Bacteria; phylum Pseudomonadota; class Alphaproteobacteria; order Rhodobacterales; family Rhodobacteraceae; genus Rhodovulum; species Rhodovulum steppense. The sequence continues at coordinate 9,137 of NZ_SLVM01000002.1, read as the reverse complement.
GTCGCCGCCTGCGGCCGCGATCTGCGTCAGATCATGGGCAACGGCGCCGCGCTCAAGGGCCTGAAACCCGAGCAGTTCGTGGATGACCGCTTCGGCCTGCCCACGGTGCGCGATATCCTTGCCGAACTGGAAAAGCCCGGCCGCGACCCGCGCCCCGAATTCCGCACCGCCGCCTTTGCCGACGGGGTCGAGGACATCAAGGATCTGAAACCCGGCATGATGCTGGAAGGCACCGTGACCAACGTGGCCGCCTTCGGCGCCTTCGTCGATATCGGCGTGCATCAGGACGGGCTGGTGCATGTCAGCCAGTTGGCCGACCGCTTCGTGCGTGACCCGCACGAGGTCGTCAAGGCGGGCGATGTGGTCAAGGTGCGCGTGGTCGAGATCGACATTCCCCGCAAGCGCATCGGCCTGTCGATGCGCAAGGATGCCGCCGCCGCCGACCCGCGCCCCGCCAGCCCCGCGCGCCCCAGGGGCACGGGCAAGCCGCGCGCGCCCGAATCTTCCGGCCGGGGCGCGTTGGGCGATGCGCTCAGGGCGGCGATGACGCGCAAGGAGTGATCAGCGCAGCATCCCCAGCAACGTCAGCGACAATGCGGGCAGGGCGGCGATCGCCGCCAGCCCCAGAAGGCTTGCGATCAGGAAGGGCAGCGCGCCCCGCGCGATGCGCTCGATCGACAGGCGCGTGACATTGGCCGCGACGTAAAGGTTGATGCCCACCGGCGGCGTGAACAGCCCGATGGCCAGGTTCACCATGACCACCACCCCGAACCAGACCGGATCCCAGCCCATTTCCCGCATCACCGGCAGGAAGATCGGCAGCGAGATGAACATCACCGTCACCGGGTCCATGAACATCCCCGCCACCAGCAGCACGACCATGATGACCAGCAGGATCACCCATTCATTGCCGCTCAGACCCAGCAGCGCGCCGGAATAGCTGCCGATCAGATCCTCGACATTGACCACCCAGCCGAACAGCCCCGCATAGGCCACCACCAGCATCACCACCGCAGAGGACGCGGCCGCATTGGCCAGCGCCTCGTAAAGCCCGCGCAAGGTCAGCGAGCGATAGGCCAACGCGCCGACGCCCAGCGCATAGACGGTCGCGACCAGCGCCGCCTCGGTGGGGGTGAAGATGCCCGAATAGATCCCGCCAAGGATCACCAGCGGCGTCAGAAGGCCCCAGAACGCCTCGCGAAAGGACAGCCACAGCCGCCGACCATAGGGCAGCGCGGCATGCGGCATCGGGCTCAGCGCGTCCAGCGCGGGGCTTGTCGCAGGCCCCTCGCGCCGGGCGAAGGGAAGGGTGGCCAGCATCATCAGCCCCATGAACAGGCCGGGGATGATCGCCGCGATGAACAGTTGCGAGATCGAGGTTTCCGCGATCACGCCATAGATCACCAGCCCGATCGAGGGCGGAATCACGATGGACAGCGCCGCGCCGGTGCAGACCAGCCCCGCCGCATAGGCGCGGGAATAGCCGTCCTCCTCCATCCCCTTGACGATCATCGGCCCGATGGCCGCGACCGAGGCCGGACCGGATCCGCTGACCGCGCCCCAGAACAGGCAGACCACCGTGCCCACAACCCCCATGCCGCCGGGGGTGGACCCGATCAGCACGCGGAAGAAGCGGATCATGCGCTCGGCAATCCCCGTCGTGCCCATCAGCGTGCCCGCAAGGATGAAGAACGGAATCGCCAGAAGCGAGAACTTGGTGACGCCCGCCGCGATCAGGTCGCCCGCAAGCTCCAGCCCGAATCCGATCTGCCACATCGCATGGATCGCCGACAGGCCCAGCGCAAAGGCCACCGGCACGCGCAGCGCCATCAGCAGGAAGAACAGGATCACCATCCCGGTGCCCGCGCCGAGGCCGGGGAACAGATCAGGCATCGGATCCCCCGTCGCCCGTGCCGCGCAGCACTGTCCATGCGTGTTGCAGATAGCGGATCAGGATCAGCGCAAAGCCGAACGGCACCGCCGCCTGGTAATACCACGCGGGCAGGCCCAGCGCGTAGGAGCGGATGCCGCTGGACAACTGGTTGGTCAGGGTCTGCCACGAGAACCAGGCCGACAGCGCCAGCAGCAGCACGGACAGCGCGGCGGCCAGCACGAAAAGCGGCTTGCGCAAGGCGCGCGGCAGCAGGTCATGGACCAGCGTCACCGACAGATGCTCGCCCCGCCGCGCGGCGATGGCGGCGCCGAACACGGTCAGCAGCAGGAAGCCGTTGGTCAGCAATTCCTCGGTGGCGGCCAGCGAGTAGTTCGTGCCGTAGCGCACCACCACATTGGCAAAGCCGATGGCGGTCATGCCCAGGAACAGGACCGCGCAGACGATCTTTTCCGCCTCGTCGAGAAGGAAACGCATCGGGCTTTCCCGCTATGGCGAACGAAGGGCAGGCCCGCGCCGGGCGGACCTGCGCCGTTTCATCGGTTACTGCGCTTCCGCGATGGCCGCGCGGAACGCCTCGACGATCTCGGGGCCGACCTTGGCCGCCCAGGTGTCAAAGGCCGGCTGCGTCGCCTCTCGGAAGGCGGCCAACTGCTCGGGGCTCAGCTCGGTGACCTCCATCCCCTTCTCGCGCAGGAAGTCGATGCCGCTGGCGGTGCCGTCGCGGGTGATCTGGCGCTGGTATTCCATCGCCTCGATGGCGGCGGTCCGCAGCTTGTCCTGCATCCCGGCATCATAGCTGTCCCACTTGGCCTTCGAGATGCCAAGGAAGATCGGGTCATAGGAATAATGCCAGGTCGTCAGGTATTTCTGCATCTCGTAGACCTGCTGCGGGATGATGACCGCGCCGATCGGGTTTTCCTGCCCGTCGACCACGCCCTGTTGCAGCGCGGTCAGCGTTTCCGACCATTGCATCTGCTGCGGATTGGCGCCCAGCGCGTTCATCACGTCGATATACATCGGCCCCGCGACGCGCATGTTCAGCCCCTTCATGTCGTCGGGGCTGGTGATCGGGCGGGTGTTGTTTGTGATCTCGCGAAAGCCGTTCTCGCCCCAGGCCAGCACGACGATGCCCTTTTCCAGAAGGATGTCGGCCATCATCTGGCCGGGCGCGCCCTGCGTGGTCGCGTCGACCTCGTCATAGGAGGAATAGAGATAGGGCAGCGAGAACACCGCCATTTCGGGCACCAGCGGCGTGACGTTGATCGCCGAGGTCAGCACCAGGTCCAGCGCGCCGCGGCCGATCATCTCGGCCTGCTTCATCTGGTCGCCGCCCGAAAGCTGGGCATTGGGGAAGACCCGCACCGAGATGTCGCCGCCGGTCGCCTCGGAGATCAGTTCGCCGAACTTCTCGGCGCCCTTGTGCCAGGTGGTGGTGTCGCCGACATTGTGCGACAGCCGCAGCGTCTCGGCCGAGGCCGTGCCCAGCATCATCGCGCCCGCCACCAGGGCGGCGAACGCGCCCCTGCCCAGAGTGATCGCCTTCATGGAACTCCTCCGTCTTGTCCGTTCGCCCTTGCCGGGCGGATTCTGCGGGGCACGCCACGCCGCCCCGTGGCCGGTATCAAGACCAGATGCGCGGCCCGGGTACAAGGCGCGATGCGCCCGGAGCGGTGCCGATGGGGCTTTCCCGCCCGGCCGCGATGACGCATCCTGCCCACGATGACGGATGCGGGACAACGCGGCCTTGGCCATTCGACCAATCTGGTGGGGCGCCCCCCGGACTGGCTGGCAAGCTGCGCTTTCAACGAAGCGCCCGCGCCCCTGCATATCTGGGGCGTGCGCGAGATGAACTCCAGCCTGTTCGCCATGCTGGACCAGGCCGAAACCCCGGCCGAGGCGGGCGGCGCGTTCCTGGCCTACATGACCGCGATGTTCGGCCTTGATGACGAACAGCGCGACGAGGGGTCGGGCAAGCGGCGGTTCCGGTCCTCGTTCCTGCGGCTGATCCAGGGCTGGAGCTTTGACAGCAACGGCCCCGAGGGCGCGGTTCTGAAAGGCTGGGTCGAAAGCCGCTTCGGGGTCTGCCCGTCCTTTCACAAGGGCATCATCGCGCAGGTCTCGGACCCCGCATGGGCAGGCTATGTCGAGGAAAAGATGGCCAGCGGCTTTCACAACAACGCGATCTGGGTGCAGCTCGACCTGCTGTTCGAGTTCTGCCAATGGGCGATCGCGCGCTTCGCCTTTCCGGGCCAGACCCATCTGACGCTGTTTCGCGGGGTGAACGGATTTGACGAACACCGGATCGTCGAGCGGATCGACAGGCGCGCGGCGGTGGTCCGGCTGAACAACCTGGTGTCGTTCACCACCGACCGCAGCGTGGCCGACTGTTTCGGCGACCGCATCCTGACCGCGCAGGTGCCGCTGGCCAAGGTGCTGTTCTTCAACGGCCTTCTGCCCGCCACCCTGCCGCGCGGCGAGGCCGAGGTGCTGGCGCTGGGCGGCGAATACCGGGTGAGGGTGGATTATGTCTGAACGGTTCCGCCCGGATGTCGAGGACCGCGCGCTGGCGGCCTATCTGGGGCTTGCCATCGGCGATGCGCTGGGCGCCACGGTAGAATTCATGACCGCACGCGAGATCGCCGCGCAGCATGGCGTGCACCGCGAGATCACGGGCGGCGGCTGGCTGAAGCTGGCGCCGGGGCAGGTGACCGATGACACCGAGATGGCGCTGGCGCTGGGCCGGTCGCTGTTGCGCGCGGGCAGGTTCGACGCGCGCGATCTGTGCGAGGAATTTGCCGCCTGGCTTGCCACCGGCCCCGCCGATGTCGGCAATACCTGCCGCCGCGGCATCCGGCGTTTCATGCGCAATGGGACCGTCAAGGGCGGCTTTGCCGAGGGCGATGCGGGCAACGGGGCCGCGATGCGGGTGCTGCCCGTCGCGCTGGCAACTCTGGACGACCCGTCCCGGGCCGAGGACTGGACACTGGCGCAAGCGCGCACGACCCATCACCATCCATTGTCTGACGCGGCCTGCCTGGCGCTTGTGCGCATGGTCCATGCGCTGCTGGACGGACAGGGGCGCGAAGCCGTGCGCGCCGAGGCCGAAGCGCTGGTCGGCCGCCACCGCGCGTTTCGTTTTGCGCCCTATCTCGGCCAATCATCGCCCTTCATCGTCGATACGATTCAGACGGTTATGCACCACTACCTTGGCGCGGAATCCTTCGAGGACGCCCTTGTCGCAACCGTCAACGAAGGCGGCGATGCCGATACCACCGGGGCGATCGCGGGCATGCTGGCAGGTGCCACCTGGGGGATGGCGGCGATCCCCGCGCGCTGGCTGACCGTGCTGGACCCCGGAACGAATATCGCGATCCGCGCGCAGGTGCCGGGGCTTCTGGCGCTGGCGCGCAGGGACGCCTAGCAGATGTGCTGCGCGCACCGGGTTCGGTCACCGGCCGACAGATTACCGCGTCCGGGATCGCCGTCACCACCTTGACCGCGTCCATGTCGCCGAGGCGCCGTGTGCGTGGGAAGCTGGAGGATCTCCTCCCTGTCAGAGCACGGCTTGTGCCGGGCCATGCGGTTCTGCGCCACGCCGACATGGATCAGGCCCGTGCTCGGCGCTGAAGGCAGGAACCACAACAGATGGCACGGCGGCACCCAAGGCCGGCTCCGCAGACGGAACACCCTGATTTTGCAGACTGCCGGGGAAGGTGGCATCAAGGCCGGGCGGCGAGGAGTTCCTCCAGACCCGGGGTGCCTTTTGATCGATATGGGCGATCAGGGCATCCACAGCGATGCGCGGCCCGCGGCATCTCCTGTATCGCAACGGGTCCGATCGCTTCGTCGGAATTGCGGATCGGCGCGGTCGGCCTGTCCGGACGCAGACCGAAACGCCGTATGCACGGTACGTCTCCAGAATCCGTGCAGTTCGTCTCGCATGCCGTCGAGAATCGAACCCTTGGACCCGCCCGACCCCGGTCGCAGCTCGGAATCCGTCCCGCCCCGTCAGGATTGGCCCTTGCCAAAGCGAGAGTCGCGCGCTACTCCGCGTGCCACGGTCGGAGTGTAGCTCAGCCTGGTAGAGCACTGTCTTCGGGAGGCAGGGGCCGGAGGTTCGAATCCTCTCACTCCGACCAGTTTTCACTTATATATTAATGCCTTATGGCGCTCAGCTCTGAGGCTCGTGCGTCTCTCCGGGCATCGGGCAGCACATGGGCAACACGTTGAGTAGGGTTTGGCAGAATCGAACCCGCCGAGGGGCGAGGTCGTCGACAACCAATCGCTGCCCCTAAATCTTCCGTAAATCCCCACCCTTCACCCTCTTCCGTGCTTCTTTGGCGCCCCGCGACGTAATGAGCACCCAAGCGGCGAAGGCTTTTCGGTCGTTGTTTGGCGCTGACCGCAGCGCTTTTATGCTCTGATCCGCCAATTCAGTGTAGAATTGGGCCTGCTCCTTGGTTGGTCTGACCATCGGATCGTAGTCCGCCATGTGGCGGGCATCTTGGAGCTGGACAAACGCGTCTGCAAAATCGTGGATGCGCGGAGCGAGCAAGTCGTACATCGTCACCTATCGGCCAGCCGGGGCTGGCCGTTCCGTGAATACGAAGCGCCTCAAGATCGGCACGCCCGAGACGGTCACAAATGTGAAGGAAGCGCGGCGCTGGGCAAGGTCGCGGCCGACGGCGACCCGATCGCCGAGCGCAAGGAAGAGCGGCGGCGCGCCGTTCCTCTTGAGTGGCGGCGCGGCGAGTCTCCTGGAATCTGAATCCGCGAAGGCCGTGGCCGAGGCCCTCCGGGCCGCCGCGGAGAAGGATGGGCCGCCGGCCCTGATCGTGCTCGACACGCTGGCGCGCAACTTCGGCCCCGGCGACGAAAACAGCACGGCGGATATGAACCGCTTCGTGCAGACCGTCGATGCCATGCGCGGCGCCTACCCCGGCTGCACCGTGATCGTGGTTCATCACACCGGGCACGGGGACAAGAGCCGGACGCGGGGCTCGGCGGTGCTCCGGGCGGCGCTGGACGCCGAGTACCGGGTAGAGATGAAGGCTGGAATCGTCACCGTGACCAACACCAAGATGAAGGAGGCGCCGCCGCCAAGGCCGTTCTGTTTCGAGATTCAGCCGATCGTGGTGGGGCCAGGAAAGGAGGGGCAGCCGATCGGCAGCGCCGTGCTCGTGGAGGTCAAGGGACAGCCCCGGACGCAATCGCCCAACCTGACACCCAACGAAAGCCTCGGATTGAAGGCGTTCCACGCGGCCAGGGAACGGGCCGGCGGTTCGGCCGTGGCGGATGCTCCGGTGCCCCTCGAAGCTTGACGGGTGGAGTTCTACGGATTGCACACGGGCGACAATGACGAGGCGATGCTCGATGGCCTGGACGCCGAGGGTCACGCCGGAGGCGTGCTTTCAGCACGACCGCGACATGGCTTTTCCCGGTTCCGGGGCCGCCGATCAGCACCACGTTCTCGGCCGCGTCCATGAACTCGCACCGATGGAGTTGACGCACGAGGGCTTCATTGACCTCGCTGGCGGCGAAGTCGAAGCCTGACAGGTCCTTGTAGGCCGGGAAGCGCGCGGCCTTCATGTGATACGCGATCGAGCGCACCTCGCGTTCGGCCATTTCAGCCTTGAGCAGCTGCGACAGTATCGGCATCGCGGCTTCGAACGCCGGGGCGCCTTGCTCCATGAGGTCATGCACGGCCTGCGCCATGCCCGGCATCTTCAGGCTGCGCAGCATGATGACAATGGCGGCTCCAGCGGGGTCATGACGCATGGCGTGTTCCTCCCCGCAGCCCGTCATAGCGTGCGACATTGGCCTCAGGTTACGGACCGTCGAAGGTCAGGCAACGCCGCAACGCGGCTCCTCCGAAGCGGCCGCTCAAGCAGGCTGCCGCGAGAGGTTGGGGGTGCCATTTTCGCGGAGGTGGCTTTGCCGCGCTGACTATCCGCGTCCGTTTTCTGCCGACTGTCATTTGGCGTGATGATGTCGTACGGATGGCGAAACGATTCAGGACAGATAATGCGTACTCATCTTGCGGCTCTGCTCGCCCTCTTGATCGCCACCGGATGCACGGTCGGCACTGGTGCAGTAGTCAAAGGTGCCGGGCCAGATGATCTCCTGAAGCTTCGCGAAGGCCCGGGCCTCAACCACAAAATCATAATCGGCCTGCCTGACGGAACGCGCCTTACCCGTCAGAACTGCGTGACAAACAATGGCAAGGTCTGGTGCAGGGTCTTCCTCACTGACAAGCCCAGTATCTCGGGTTACGTTTCGGCGGATTATCTAGCGCATCGCTGACAGCGCTATCAGCCCTTAGCGGCCTTGGCCCTCAGTGCCCAGTTCCTCTGAGCGAGCGCTCGAGCGTGGCACAGCGAGGGGACGGGTCAGTCACAATAGCTTTCGTGCAAACGTCCGCAACTGTGCTGCCATGGCCCTTGAGCAAGGCATGACATCTGCTCATAGTCGCTTTGACGTGGGCTCGTGAGGATTTGCGATGATGGGCGAATCGACGGTTGCCTTGATCGGTGGCGTGCTGGTGTTTTGCCTGGCGCTATGGCTTTACATCTTGCTCCCAGCCTCGATGGCCACCGACCGGGGGCGATCAGCGGTTGGCTGGGTATGCCTGACGCTCATCTTTTCGCCATTTCTGACGATCATAGCCCTCCTGGTTTTAGGGCCGACCGTCGAAACTACCCTTGCAAGGTTTCGGGAGGAGGAAAGCGCGAAGCGAATGCACCAGTAGTGCCTTCGGACGTGGTGAAGCTAGAACCGGCCCTCAGCCGCCCTTGCCTTGACATCGATATGCCGCGGCGCGGCCCTTCAGAGCTGCCGTTCGCTGCGTCTGCGAAGCAGGGCATCCGGCGTAACCATGCGGCGCGGGATCACGCGGATATCCGACAGAACCCATCAGATGTCGCATTCCAGCCCTTCGTGCATCTCGCAGTATCTTCGAGGAGCGGATGACGGCAGAGCGGGACGAACCGGACCAAAGCAAATACGGCGTTACGACGCGTCCTCGTGGATGTTGCATCGTGGTCTTGCCCCCGTTTCACCGGACACTCAGGCGGTTGCGGTTTGAGCTGCGATGACCTCGCGGGGCGAGCGCATTTTCAGCCCTGAGTGCGGGTGGTTTTCGTTGTAGTCCTCGATCCAGCCTCCGATCAATCCGAGAACGGTCTGTGCATCCGGCAACGGCGTCACCTGGACGTAGTCGCGCTTCAGCGTTTTCACGAAAGCC
>NZ_SLVM01000001.1 GCF_004339675.1 Rhodovulum steppense | reverse complement strand
TGGAGCGTGTAGCCCGCATCGAACAGCGCGTCGGCCAGATCGAGCGTGATCTCGAGCGTGCGGCCCGCGCCGACGCTGGCGCCGGTGATGCCGTTTACCTGCGCGGTGTCGCCGCCGGTGGCGCGGTACCAGTCGCTCAGATGCTCGTAGTATTTCGACTTGCCGCCAGCCATCCACAGGCTGCCGACATAGACGCCCGAGGCATCCGTGACGTAGAGCGCGAGATAGGCGCCGTCGCCGCCGTAGTTGTTGAGAGTCGTGGTGAGCGTCACCGGCCGCGCCATGGTGAGGCCCGGGAGCGTCAGCGCGGTGGTCAGGGCGAGCGTTGCGAGAAGCGATTTCATGGAATGTGTCCTTGTTCGGAGAGGTGCTGCGGAGCGGCTCAGTTCACCTGAACCTGCGGGGGCGCGCCGGTCCCGAAGAGGCCGTTCTGCGGCGGCGCGACGGAACCGGCAGGCGCGGGATTGCGGGCGCCGCCGCGGTCGTCGTCCTCATCCTCGTAGTCCATCTCGACGATCTGCAGCGTCCCCGGATCGAGTTTCACCTCGATCTCGCGGCCATCACCGTCCCGGCCCTCGATCTCGTAGCAGCCATCGTCGATCTCGAAGTCCCGCACGGTCCAGCCGTTTGCCTGCGCCACCTGCATCGCGGCCTCGCGGGGCTGCCACTCGCTGCGCGGCACGGAACAGTCATCATCATCGGCCAGGGCCGCGCCTGCCGACAGCAAGGCGACGAGGGAAAGGGCCGTCAGGGTCATTCTCATGGCAGGGTCTCCTTTTCGTCTGCTAAGGCCAATCTGGAGATCCCACCTGAGGGCTTCCTGACGGCACGGCGATTCCCGCTTCAGCTTGCCGTCAGGAAGACGAAGGTCACCGGAAGGGAGAAAGGCCCCGCCCATGAGGGCGAGGCCTGGCGGGCGCCGGACTGCATCCCGCAGCGCGGACGGGATGCAGCTCAGGCGAACTCGAAATGCTCGAACCGCACGCGACGCGGCGTCTGGCCCAGGGCCGCCAGGCCCTTGAGGATCGCGTCCTTCAGGCCCGTCGGACCGCAGAACCAGAGATCGGCCTCGCCGATCGGGAACCGGGCGGATGCGATCAGCCGGTCGGCCGTCAGCCGTCCATCCCATGCGGTCGCGACCAGTTCGAAGCTGAACCCTGGGTTCCGCGCAGCGGCCGCCTGCAAGGTCTCCAACCCGATCGCCTCTTCAGGGGTGCGGACGCAATAGACCAAATGGATGTCACGCCGTTCGGTCTCTGCAAGGCTCTCGGCCCAGGCGAGGAACGGCGTGATGCCGATGCCGCCCGCCAGCCAAATCTGCCGCGTGCCGCCCCTGCGGAAATCGAACCGTCCATAGGGGCCTTCGACCTGCACGCTCATTCCCTCGCGCAGCGCGCCGGGCAGACGCCGGGTCCAGCCGCCGAGTCCCTTGATGGACAGGGTCAGCGCGCCGTCAGGGCGCGGGGCGTTGGAAATCGTGAAGGGGTGCGGCTCGGACAGCCCCGCCTCGGGCGCGCTGAAAAAGACGAACTGCCCCGGCCTCCAGCGCATGGCCCGCCCCTTGGGGCGCAGCGTCACCGCTGTGGTGTCCCCGTGGCGGCCGATCGCGCTGACCGTGAAGTCCCTTCGCCGCAGACGCGGCGCGAGGAACTGGGTATGGACCCAGGCGACAAGCCCGACGAGGCCAAAGACGTTCAGGAGCACCGAGAGCGACGGGTCCACCCCGGCCGGCACGTCGACGAAAAACTGGTGGAACACGACGACGGCGAACAGGACGCCCATGAAGCGATGGCTGAACCGCCAGAGCTGATAGGGAATCTCCAGCCCGGTGAACGGCAGCCTCCGGAACCAGCTGATCGCGACCAGCGCGATCAGGGCGTTGAAGACGAGCTCTCCGGCGTCGCCGGCGATCTCTCCCATCCCGGTCTCGCGGACCCGGCGGCCGAACTCGGGTTCGACGAGGTCGTGCAGGATCATCAGGATCAACGCCGATATGCCCAGCCACTTGTGAACCCCGTAGATGCGGTCTAACCCGCCGAACACGGGTTCCAGCAGGCGCGGGCGAGCCGCGAGGATCAGGGCCTCGCCCATCGCGACGACGGCCGCGGCCCCGAGGGCGATGCCGATGGCCGCCTCCGAGCCGTAGGGCGCGTAGGTGGCGAAGCCCAGGGCGGCCGCCAGAATACACGGCAACGCGACCAGCACGAGGCCCAGGGACATGACGCCACCTGTGGCAGGCTGTCCGGGCAGGGATCGGCGCCCCGGCGTCAGGGAGACCATTCTTGTGCGGCCCGATACATCAGTCACGGCTTCGTCCCTCCCGATCCCGGTGCCGTCGATCATCGTCGTCCTCGTATTCGAACTCGATCACCTCAAGCGTTGCCGGATCGACCGTCACCTCGATCCGGCGCCCCTCGGCATCGGTGCCGTCGATCTCGTAGCAGCCGTCGTCGATCTTGATGCGGCGCACCGTCCAGCCGTTCTCTTCGGCCAGCCGCGCAACCGCATCCCTGGGCTGCCAATCTGCCATCGGCACGAAGCAATCATCGTCGGCCAGCGCCATCCCTGTCGGCATCAGCACGAGAATGCCCAGAATTGTCAGTGTCTTCCTCATGGGCCAAACTCCTCGTTGCGGCCATCTTGGTGCTGCTTGTGCGCGGTGAACCTGACGGCAGCCTGAAGCGCCATCCCCGGCGGCGTCAGCTTTGTGTCAGCCTCGCGGATGATACAGGGTCATCGGGAAAGGAACGAACCGGCCATGCGCATCTTGCTGATCGAGGACGACACGGTTCTGGGCTCCGCCGTGCGGGACCAGATCGCCGACGACGGCCAGTCTGTGGACTGGGTCACGCGGCTGGATGCGGCGGCGGATGCCATGGCGGGTGTCGCCTATGACCTGGTCCTGCTGGACCTGATGCTGCCCGACGGCCGCGGCATCGGCTTTCTGAAGACCCTGCGCGCGCAGGGTGACGTGACGCCCCTCATCATCCTGACCGCGCTCGACCAGGTGTCCGACCGCATTGAGGGCCTGAACGCAGGCGCGGACGACTACCTGGTGAAGCCGTTCGACCTGTCCGAACTGTCGGCCCGGATCGGATCGGTCGCCCGGCGCTACAGTGGCAACCCGAACCCCATTGTGACCCATGGCCCGCTGGAAATCGACCTTGCCGCGCGCAGCGTGCATCGGGAGGGCAAGCCCGTGCCGCTGACAGCGCGGGAATGGGCGCTGTTCGAGGCCTTCCTCGCGCGCCCCGGTCAGCTTCTGTCCAAGGCGCAGCTGGAGGAAAAGCTTTACGCCTTTGACACCGAGGTCGAAAGCAACACGATCGAGGTCCATGTCAGCCGCCTGCGCAAGAAGCTGGGCGCCCGGGTGATCGAGACCGAGCGCGGCCTGGGCTACCGCCTGGGGCGCGCATGAGCTGGCCCGCCAGCCTTCAGGCGCGGCTTGCCCTGTCGGTCGGGCTGGTGCTGACGGTGCTGTGGCTGCTGGCCGCCACGGTCACCGCGGTGCTCGTCCGGGGCGAGATGGACGAGGTCTTCGACAGCGCGCTTCGCGAAACCGCAGAGCGCATCCTGCCGCTGGCGGTTACCGACATCGTCGGGAGGGAAGATCAGGGGGTAACCCAGCGCCTCGCGCCGATCCGCGAGCATGACGAGTTCTTCACCTATCTCGTCCGCGATGCCGAGGGGCGCATCCTCCTGCAATCCCATGCCGCTGATCCGGCCGTGTTCCCGCCCTGGGACGGGCCGGGGTTTCGACAGACCGCGACCCATCGGACTTATAACGACGCGGCGCTCCAGGGGACGATCCGCATCACCGTGGCCGAACCGCTGGCGCATCGCGCGTCGGTCTTGCGGGACATCCAGATGGGACTCGGCCTGCCGCTGCTGATCGTGCTGCCCGTCGCTCTGGCAGCCATCATCCTGGCCGTCCGCTTCAGCCTCGATCCCCTGCGCCGGTTTCGCGCAAGTCTCGAGGCGCGCGGGGCCCGCGACCTCTCGGAGGTGCCCGCGGGCGACCTGCTGACGGAGATCGGCCCGCTGGCTGCAACCCTGAACAGCCTTCTGGCCCGGTTGCGCGAGGCGTTCGAGGCCGAGCGCAGCTTTGCGGCGAACGCCGCCCATGAGCTTCGGACGCCACTGGCAGGCGCCATCGCGCAGGCGCAGAGGCTGCGGTCGGAAACCGGGGACAGGGCGGCAGCACAACGCGCGGCCGATATCGAGGAGGCGCTGAAACGGCTGACGCGCCGGACCGAGCGGATCATGCAACTGGCGCGCGCCGAGGGCGGACGCCTTCAGTCGGAAACGGCCTACGATGCCCGGGCGACCCTGCGCATCGTCATCGAGGACATGGCGCGAAGTCCCGAGGCGCCCGACCTTGCGCTCGACCTTCCCGACAGCCCTGTCCTGTCGACCATCGACCCCGACGCTCTGGGCATCGTCTGCCGGAACCTGGTGGAGAACGCGCTCCGGCATGGAGCCGCACATGGTGAGGTCGGGGTTCTCCTGACCCCAGACGGCGACCTGATCGTCTCGAACGCGGGACCCGTGGTGGACCGCGATCGCCTCGCTCGGCTGACGGAACGTTTCCAGCAGGACGTGCAGAAACCCGGCAGCAGCGGGCTTGGTCTTACCATCGTTGCCGCGATCGCCGACCGGACGGGAAGCAGACTGACACTGGCGTCGCCGCGACCCGGAGCGGCAGATGGGTTTCAAGCGCGGTTCCAGTTGCCCTTAGCGGCGGATGAGGCCTGACCGAGCCTCAAGGCGACGTGGTCGGCATTATCGGGCAGGCATCATCCTGCGATCGACACGCCCAAGGGAAGGGATGTGGTGGTCCGTACAGGCGCGTGCCGTCGGTGTCGTCCACGCTGAGCGCCAGCCAGACCGGCTTGCCCGTGACCTGCGCGCCCATCAGCCCGCCGCGGGCCTGGTCGACCGAGGACATCGTTTCGGGGGCTTCGAGAGCGCCTGACGAGGCATTTCCGCTCCCGTGTGACAGATAGGTCGGGTGGCGGCCCGTTCCAAAGCCTGGAGGGAAGGGCCGCCGCGCCGGGGTGAATATTCCGGGAGCCCCTCACCAACAGGAAAAGGCCGCGGAGGATCCGCGGCCTTTTCATTGGTTCAGAGCCTGGTCGGGGCGGGGGGCGTCAGGCCCGTGAGATCATCGTGTCGTCGGACGGTCTCGCGGTCTCCATCGGAGCCGGCAACCGGAGGCTTGCGTCCCCGGAACCCGGACCGTGGCGGCCCTCAGCGCCGTGCGCGCGTCTTCGCGGCGCGCGGGGCGGCCGCGTCGTCGCCGAGATCGATCTGCGCCCAGCGCGGCGACAGGAACACGTTCCGGCCCGGGGCGCAGCCCTCCTGCATGCCCCACGCCTCGGCAAAATGCCGGGTTTCCAGCCGGGAGGCGCCCTGCAGGACCGCCGTTTCGAGGGCGGCAAGGATGTTCTCGATGCAGAGCCCGAAGCGGTTCCGGCTGGCATGGACCAGGCGGTCGACGAGATCATCCTCGAGGGCCGGCTCCAGGCCGACCCGGGCGCTGAATGACCGAATAACGCCGGCGAGCGCCGCCCCGTCCTTCGCGGGCGACACCGGCGGCAGCGTGACCTTGGAGTAGCGCCGCTTCACCTGGTGGTCGTAGGAGGCGATCTGCCAGAGCGTCTCGATGCCACTGAGGACGACGATCACCGCGCCCTCGCCCTGCATCACCGATTTCAGCATCTTGAGGATATCCTCGACGGCGCGGCCGACACGGAACAGGTCATGCGCCTCGTCGAGCCAGAGGACGACCGTGCCGCGCATCGCCAGCCGATGCCGGACATCGGTCCAGATCTGCCATTCCTTCTTCGACGGCGAGACCTCCGGATAGCCGCTCGCCCGGAGGATCTCGAGCCCGAGGCTCTTGAGCGTCGCGGGGCTCGGAACCTGGACGGCGAGGATGGGCTGGCGCATCGGGTCGTCGCTCTGCAGCGCCGGGTGGGTGCTGAGCACGTGGCGCACGAGCGAGGTCTTGCCGCCGCCCGGGCCTTCCACGACCGCGATGCCGCGGGTTTCGCCGGTGGCGGTGAAGGTGACGGGCGCCGCGGTCAGGGTGCCGTCGGCATCGCGCTTCAGGAGGCGGTCCAGGTGCGCGCGGAACAGATCGTCGCGGGGCGTCCGGATGTACGTCCCGCGCAGGTCCTCCAGCGCCGCGAAGGCGTCGTGGGGGATGTTGGGCATGATGGTCATCTCATCTCTCCTCAAAGGTCCATGTGAGCCCGGGGAGATCGTCCGGACCGGAGGGGCCGGCCGTTCCCTGGTGAGGAGAAGTTGGGTTCGAGGTGTCTTCGGCGGAAAACATTTCTTCCGGTGCCGCAGGCACGGGACCGGTTTCGCCGGCGGTCGCGGCCGTCGGCAGGCTCATGCCCCAGGGATCGGGGGCAGGCGCCTCGGACGCCGCGGTCTCGGTGTCCGCGATGTCGAACCCGATGAACAGGGTGTCCTCTTCCCGCGCGATGCGCTCGGCGGACCACCCCTCGACCAGAAGCCCCATGCGGCGCATCACTCGTTGCCAACCCTGCTCCAGAAGCTCGATTTTCGGGGGTGGTCTCGCCGCAGCGCCTCCAGGAAGGACGCATGGTCCGGGTGAAGCCCCAGGCCGTCACCGCGTCGCCCATGCCAATGTCGAACGCCCCGCCCGAGGCGCGCCCGATCTCGAGGCCGAGGCGCAGGACCGAGGCCAGTTGCGCGGGCACCGCCACCCATTCTCCCACCGGCGCCGCGTTGAGCCGCATCAGGTCGCTGCCCGCGTTCCAGGTCGACATCTGTCCGTCCACCTCTTCCACGGCCGCCTGCAGCGCCGCGCGGATCGGGGCCGGGTCGAAGTCCGGCTCCGCGAAGAACGTGGCCTGCCAGCGCGTGCCCAGGCCCGGGGACGCTGTGCCCGAGGGTATGCCGACTGCCTGGCCGCCCTTGGCCACGATACCGCGTTGCAGGCCTTCCTATGGGAGGATTTCTGCCGGACCCTGAATGCCGACAGCCTGCGGCGCCACCTCAAGGCGCTGCCGGATTTCGAGGATATCGCGGCCGAGGACCGCGCGAAGGCGGTTGCCCGGTCCCATGCCGACTGGATGCTGGCCCTGTGTTTCTTTCTCGACTGGCCCGACCATAACGAAGCCGCACGGCTGATCGAGGCGCGTGCCGCCGATCTGGATGGCGACAGGTACGAGGTGCTGACCCCGGCGGCCGATGCCCTGCAGGCCGAGCATCCGTTGGCCGCCACCCTCGCCCGCCGGGCGATGATCCTCTTCGCCCTCGAAAAGGGTCGATCGAAACGATACGGCCACGCCGCGCGCCACCTGATCGACTGCGCCGCCGCCGATCAGGACATCCCCGCGCGGGCGGGGAACAGATACGGAAAAGGCCCGTCGCGAAGTTCTCGCTCGGGTCATCCCCGCGCGGGCGGGGAACAGTACCCAGCCGAGACGCCCACCTGGCGGGCGGACGGGTCATCCCCGCGCGGGCGGGGAACAGTCAAAAGGCGTCTTGCCGGTAAATTGGCCCGTCGGGTCATCCCCGCGCGGGCGGGGAACAGGAGACCCAGCAGGGTCGAGACGGTGCCCGCTTCGGGTCATCCCCGCGCGGGCGGGGAACAGGTGCCATCGCCGTGCAGCAGCTGCCCTTCCTCCGGGTCATCCCCGCGCGGGCGGGGAACAGGGCGCTAATGGAAAGGGAGCGCCCCCCCCAATCGGGTCATCCCCGCGCGGGCGGGGAACAGGGTCGCTACACCGAATATTACGCCCTCGAAGGCGGGTCATCCCCGCGCGGGCGGGGAACAGACCCGGATGATCGGATCAACGGCGCGGTGTCGCGGGTCATCCCCGCGCGGGCGGGGAACAGATTTTTGCCGGTTCGCTCGCGGGGCGATAGTCCGGGTCATCCCCGCGCGGGCGGGGAACAGTGCCACCCCCATGAACGCATCTTCGATGGCCGCGGGTCATCCCCGCGCGGGCGGGGAACAGACTGGCCCCGCGACTGGACAGCACGCGATGCGCGGGTCATCCCCGCGCGGGCGGGGAACAGATGAGATCGGATCGGCCCTCGATGAAGTCGGTCGGGTCATCCCCGCGCGGGCGGGGAACAGGCACGCGGGACACGCTCGATATTCGCAAGCGCCGGGTCATCCCCGCGCGGGCGGGGAACAGCGAGAAGATCACACCCATGACCCGCGATGAGGCGGGTCATCCCCGCGCGGGCGGGGAACAGCGCGCCTCGAGCGAGGATACGACGGCGTTATTCGGGTCATCCCCGCGCGGGCGGGGAACAGAAAGAAAATCACGCCCATGACCCGCGATGAGGCGGGTCATCCCCGCGCGGGCGGGGAACAGCTGCAAGGCATCGCCAGCATCGAGCCCGTCGTCGGGTCATCCCCGCGCGGGCGGGGAACAGGCCCCGACAGGCCGCGCCCGCCGCGCCACTGCCGGGTCATCCCCGCGCGGGCGGGGAACAGTCGATCAGCCGCTCCAGATCGGCGGTCGGGGTCGGGTCATCCCCGCGCGGGCGGGGAACAGATGGGCCGCGCCGCGCTGCAGGTTGCCGATGCCGGGTCATCCCCGCGCGGGCGGGGAACAGAAGTCACTCAGGCGCGAACCGCGGAACATGCCCGGGTCATCCCCGCGCGGGCGGGGAACAGGACCTGCTGGACGCGTTCGTCGTCGTCTACAACGGGTCATCCCCGCGCGGGCGGGGAACAGCGGATGGTTTGGTTTTGAAGCTTCTCGCGTAGCGGGTCATCCCCGCGCGGGCGGGGAACAGAGACAGTCCCCACAGGGGAGAACTGCGCCGCACGGGTCATCCCCGCGCGGGCGGGGAACAGCCGTATTTCACCTCGTCCATCGCCCCGATGATCGGGTCATCCCCGCGCGGGCGGGGAACAGTCGCCGCACCGGCGCGGTTCTGGAAATCAAGACGGGTCATCCCCGCGCGGGCGGGGAACAGACGCCCAGCATGGCGGGGCCGTCCGCTCGAGCCGGGTCATCCCCGCGCGGGCGGGGAACAGCTAGACGGGAGTTGGGCGAGGCGCTGAATGTCCGGGTCATCCCCGCGCGGGCGGGGAACAGGCGGTGGCGGCATCCAGCGGCGAGCGCTTTGTCGGGTCATCCCCGCGCGGGCGGGGAACAGGCGTGGGAGGTGGATGGATGATTCTGAGCCTCCGGGTCATCCCCGCGCGGGCGGGGAACAGTTGCGGATGCGAGGATTTCGGCACGAACCACGCGGGTCATCCCCGCGCGGGCGGGGAACAGTCTTGCTGCAGTCCCTTGATCTACCGAAAGATTCACGATGTCAAAGCGCGTACCGAACGGTTGGCTTTTCGGTCGCCGCCCTCGCCGACCCAGGTGATCAACGTTCCCGCCCGCGCCGCCAGCGCGACGGCCGCGTGCGATATGCGGGCGCCCGGTTCGAGCATGATCCCTGCCAGACCGCCAATCGGGATCTGGGTGCGCGTACCATCGGCATTGAGGGCGACGAAGGCGCCGTCGGCCACATCGAGCCTGGCACGCTCGACGAAGACCAGCGAGGCGCGGTCCTTCAGCGGGATCGGCCGTGGTGGCGGCAGGCCGGGAAGGGCGCCCCTGCTCATGCGGCCCGACGGATCAGCATCAGGCCGCAGCCGAACGCCTTGGCGCGGCCGAAGCCGCGGGCCAGCCGGGCGAGGAGGGCCTCGGGGTCGGTTACCTCGATACGGCCCTCGAGATCGAGGATGCCGAATTGCGGCTGTCGCAATGGTTGCAGCGCGGGCTGACCGAGGCGGGCCTGGGCGTGGTGCTGATGGAAACCCGGCAGGTGAAGGGGGCGCTGAAGGCCATGCCGATCAAGACCGATCGTCGGGATGCCGAAGGGATCGCCCGCCTGCTTCATCTCGGGCGGTTCCGACCGGTCCACTGCAAGTCGGTCTCGGCCCAGGAGGTTCGCGCGGTGCTGGGCGCGCGCAAGGCGGTGCAGCAGGGGTTCATCGCGCTCGAGATGTCATTGCGCGGGCTCTTGCGGAACTTCGGTCTGAAGGTCGGCTCCATATCGCGCGGCAGGTTTGAACAGCGGATCCGCGAACTGACGGCGGGCAACTCGATGCTGGAGGCGGCGACCGAACCGATGCTGCGCGCGCGACAGTCGCTCCGACAGGAACTGGCCGGGCTGGAACGCCGTGTCCGCCAGCTTGCCCAGGAGGATCCGGCCTGCCGCCGCATGATGTCCATGCCCGGCGTCGGTGCGGTGGTCGCACTGACCTATCGATCGGCGGTGGATGACCCGGACCGCTTCTCGTCCTCGAAGAAGGTCGGGCCATGGGTCGGCTTGACGCCCTCGCGAAACCAATCGGGCGAGCGCGATGTCTCTGGCGGGATCACCAAGGCGGGCGACGTCAACCTTCGACGCGCCCTGTGCCAGGCTGCGACGGTCATGATGCACCGTGGCCGTTCGACCCGGCTGAGAACATGGGCCGCGCAGGTTGCCCGCCGTCGGGGATAGAGGCGCGCGATGGTCGCCTTGGCGCGCCGCATCGGTGTCATCCTGCATAGCATGTGGGTCGAGGATGCCGACTTCCGTGCCGATAGGTCCGGCTCCGAATGTGGGCTGAGGAACCAGGTTACCAACTGACGCCCGCCTGACGGCAGGCCTTCGAGGTCCCCCCAGGGACGCGGTTCCGATGATGCCGTGGTCCGGACTGTTGCCCGCGACACGGAGCACGCCAATGAGATGGGCACATCGGAATTGCATTGAACCAGAATCATGTTGGCGGCCGCCGCGCCGACCACGGACCGAAGCATGCACCCGGGGTGATCTCAGACGAAGGCAGGCCCGCGATGGCGCAGAAGGACGATTGTCTCAACCCGTCCGCTCCTCTGCGGGTGAAATCTCGCGCCCAAAAGAGCTTGACCGGGACGTCCCAGTTACCGAAGTCTGGAGGCTAGCGGCGCCCGGTCACGGGCTTGCCGACGCCATTGGTCGTCAGCGGCACCGCGACTTCGTTCGGGCTGTCGCGCATGTCCTCGACCGCGGCATCGACATGGAGCGTGTAGGCGTCAGGCGATCAGTGCCAGTACCACTCCGCCGACCGCTGCCACGATGACAACCAACCAGGGCGGTGCCTTCCACGTCATCAGCAGGACGAAGCAGCCAAGCGCCAGCGCGAAATCGCTCAGGTCTCCGATGGCACTGGTGAATAGGGGTGAATAGAGCGCCGCACCGAGAATGCCGACGACGGCGGCGTTCGCGCCCTGCATCAGCGATTGGGCCGGTGCCACGGCATGTAACCGATCCCAGAACGGCAACACGCCGATCAGGATCAGGAAGCCGGGCAGGAACACGGCGAGAAGCGCGATGACCGCCCCGGCCAAGCCGTTGGGTTCTGGCCCCAGCATCGCGCCGAGATAGGCCGCAAAAGTGAACAGCGGCCCGGGCACCGCTTGCGCGGCACCATAGCCGACGGTAAATGCATCCGGAGTGACCCAGCCGGGCGCGACCACCTCGGACTGCAGGAGCGGCAGAACGACGTGCCCCCCACCGAACACCAGTGCTCCGGCGCGGTAGAAGCTGTCGATCACCGCCAGCGGCTGGCTTTGTCCTGCGACAAGCGGAAGCAGGACCAGACCCGCGAAGAAGGCGGTTGCCGCCGTGCCAGCGACCCTGTGCGAGACCGGCATCGCGACATGCCCCCCGACAGGCGTTCCCGAGCCGCGCCCCAGCACCATACCAGCAAGCGCGCCCACCAGGATCGCGCTGACCATCCCGATTGCGTGCGGCACGAACGCCAGCATGACGACCGCGCCGACAGCGATCGCGGCGCGCTCCCGGTCCGGGCAGAACGTCTTCGCCATTCCCCAGACGGCTTGGGCAACGATTGCCACCGCGACGATCTTGAGCCCGTTGAGGACCCCCGTTGCGATGGGGCCAGAGATGGCGACCGCCGTCATCGCGAAGAAGATCAGCAACAGCGCCGAAGGCAGCGTGAAGGCGGTGAAGGCTGCGAGCGCCCCGAGCCAGCCCGCGCGCATCAATCCCAATGCGAAACCCACCTGGGATGAGGCCGGTCCGGGCAGGAACTGGCACAGCGCTACGAGATTGGCATAGGCGTCATCGTTCAGCCATTTCCGCCGCGTGACCAACTCGTCGCGGAAATAGCCGAGATGCGCGATCGGTCCACCGAAGGAGGTCAGGCCGAGCTTGAAGAAGGCGGAGAATACCTCGCCTGGTGTGCCCTGCGCTGGTCGCGCCTCATCCGCTTGCGTACGTTCCCTCATTCCGCTCCTGTGCAATCCTCTCCGCTTCAACGGGGTTCTGCCGCAGAATTCACGCGGCGATCTTCGGCTTCATGGCAGGGGTGAGCCCGCCTATGCCTACGTTGGGGCGTTCGTCGTTGCAGGTCCATAGCCATTCGGTTGCGATCTGCTGCACCTGCTTGACGGTCTAACGATGTAAAGGTCGAGCCAGTCATGCCGGACTGTGCCCAGAAGTGGGCGTCGCCGCAGGTTTCCATTGCAGTGGCGCAGCGTGGAAGCTGGTCAAAAATGCCAGAGCCGCGTCCCTCCAAAGCTTCTTGTGCAGCATCGTGTGCCCGGAGGCATCAGTCCCATGCACCAGAAACACAATCTTCGTCAGATTGAGACTTATAGTGACAATCTCCGACATTATCGTCGCCGTTCGTGGAACCTCGCAGATCCACTCCCGGCACATCGAAGCCGTCGGGGGCAGTCAATTCACCAAAGCCTTTGCCGATCGTTCGGGAAGAACCGGCAGATTTTATTCCGCGGCCTCGGCCAGATCCTCGACCGGCGGGCAGGTGCAGACCAGGTGGCGGTCGCCATGGACATTGTCCACCCGGTTGACCGGCGGCCAGTACTTGTCCACCCGGAACGCGCCGGGCGGGAAGCAGGCCTGTTCGCGGGTGTAGGGCCGGTCCCAGTCGTTCACCAGATCCTCGACCGTGTGGGGGGCGCGTTTCAGCGGGTTGTTCTCGCGGTCGGCGCGGCCTTGCTCGATGGCGCGGATCTCCTCGCGGATCGCCAGCATCGCGGTGATGAAGCGGTCAAGCTCGGCCTTGGTCTCGCTTTCGGTGGGCTCGATCATCAGGGTCCCTGCGACCGGCCAGCTCATCGTCGGCGCGTGAAAGCCGCAATCGACCAGCCGCTTGGCGATGTCGTCCACGGTGATCCCGGCGCTCTCGGCGAAGGGGCGGGTGTCGATGATGCATTCATGCGCGACCCGGCCATTCCGGCCCTTGAAGAGCACGTCATAGGCACCCTCCAGCCGCCTGGCGATATAGTTGGCGTTCAGGATCGCGACCTTGGTGGCCTGGGTCAGCCCCGCGCCCCCCATCAGCAGGATATAGGCATAGCTGATCGGCAGGATCGAGGCCGAGCCGTGCATCGCCCCCGACACCGCCCCCGGCCCGCCGCGCAGCGGATCGCCCGGCAGGTGGGGGGCGAGATGCGCCTTGACCCCGATCGGGCCCATGCCTGGACCGCCGCCGCCATGGGGGATGCAGAAGGTCTTGTGCAGGTTCAGGTGGCTGACATCCGCCCCGATCTCGCCGGGTTTGACCAGCCCCACCAGCGCGTTCAGGTTCGCGCCGTCCAGGTAGACCTGCCCGCCAAAGCGGTGGGTGATCTCGCAGACCTCGCGCACGGTTTCCTCGAACACGCCATGGGTCGAGGGATAGGTGATCATGCAGGCCGCCAGGTTGTCGCCCGCGGCCTCGGCCTTGGCGCGGAAATCGGCAAGGTCGATATCGCCGGTCCCGGTCGCCTTGACCGCCACCACCTTCATCCCCGCCATCTGCGCCGAGGCGGGGTTGGTGCCATGCGCCGAGGTGGGGATAAGGCAGACATTGCGGTGCCCCTGTCCGTTCGCCCGGTGATAGGCGGCAATCGTCAGCAGCCCCGCATATTCGCCCTGCGCGCCCGAATTGGGCTGCATCGACATCGCGTCATAGCCGGTGATGAGACACAGCTTCTCGGCCAGATCGGCCAGCATCTCGGCATAGCCCTTCACCTGCTCGGCGGGCGCCAGCGGGTGAATGTTGGCGAATTCCGGCCAGGTGATCGGCATCATCTCGACCGCGGCGTTCAGCTTCATCGTGCAGGAGCCCAGCGGGATCATCGCCCGGTCCAGCGCCAGGTCGCGGTCGGCCAGACGGCGCATGTAGCGCATCATTTCCGTCTCGGCCCGGTTCATCTGGAAGACCGGGTGGGTCAGGTAGTCGGATGTGCGCAGCATCGCGTCGGGAAAGCGGTATTGCCCGTCGCCGCCCTCGTCCTTGCGGACGATTCCAAAGGCGCGCCACAGCGCCTCGATACTGGCGGGGCGGGTGGTCTCGTCCAGCGAAATCCCCAGCTTGGTCGCGCCCACCTTGCGCAGGTTGATCCGCTCGGCCTGCGCGGCCTTGAGGATCACGCCCTGCATCGGGCCGACCTCGACCGTGAAGGTGTCGAAGAAGTCCTGCGGGTCGACCTTGAACCCCGCCTCTTCCAGCCCGCGCGCGGTGCGCACCGCCTTGCGGTGGATGCGCTGGGCGATGGCGCGCAGCCCCTTCGGCCCATGGAACACCGCGTAGAACCCCGCGATCACCGCCAGCAGCGCCTGCGCGGTGCAGACATTCGATGTCGCCTTTTCGCGGCGGATATGCTGTTCGCGCGTCTGCAACGCCAGCCGATAGGCCTTGTGCCCGTGGGCATCGACCGAGACGCCGACGATGCGGCCCGGCATGGCGCGCTTGTAGGCCTCGCGGCAGGCCATATAGGCGGCATGCGGGCCGCCGAACCCCATCGGCACGCCGAAGCGCTGGGTCGAGCCCACGGCGATATCCGCCCCCATCGCGGCCGGTTCCTTGAGGATCACCAGCGCCATCGGATCGGCCACCACGATGCCCAGCGCGCCCGCGTCATGCAGCGCCGCGATGGGGCCGGTGAAGTCGTGCAGATGCCCGTAGGTGCCGGGATACTGGAAGATGCCCGCAAAGACGCGGGCCGGGTCCAGATCGGCAAAGGGATCGCCCACGATCACCTCGATCCCCAGCGGTTCGGCGCGGGTGCGGATCACCGCGATGTTCTGAGGGTGGCAGTTCTCGTCCACGAAGACCGCCCCCGCCTTCGACGTCGCCACGCGCTGGGCCATGGTCATCGCCTCGGCACAGGCCGTCGCCTCGTCCAGCAGCGAGGCATTGGCCACCTCCAGCCCCGTCAGGTCGCAGACCATGGTCTGGTAGTTCAGCAGCGCCTCCAGCCGACCCTGGCTGATTTCCGGCTGGTAGGGGGTGTAGGCGGTATACCAGGCCGGGTTTTCCAGGATGTTGCGCTGGATCGCGGGCGGCGTGACCGTGCCGTAATAGCCCTGTCCGATCAGCGTGGTGAAGGGGCGGTTCTTCTTGGCGATCTGGCGCATGAACCACAGCATCTCGCGTTCGGATTTCGGCTTGCCGAAGTCCAGCGGCTCGGCCTGGCGGATGCTGGCGGGCACGGTCTCGTCGATCAGCCCTTCAAGCGTGGACAGCCCCAGCACCTTCAGCATCTCGACCATTTCCTCGGGCGAGGGGCCGATATGGCGGCGGTTGGCGAAATCGTAGGGCAGGTAGGTGCTGGGGGAATAGGGCATGGGGCGTTCCGTCAGCCGATGAATTTCTTGTAGGCGGCTTCGTCCATCAGATCGTCGAGCGCCGACAGATCCTCGACCTTCATCTTGAAGAACCAAGCCTCGCCCAGCGGATCGTCATTGACGAGGCCGGGATTGTCGGAAAGCGCGGTGTTCACCTCGACGATCTCGCCATCCAGCGGCGCCAGGATGTCGGACGCCGCCTTGACGCTCTCGATCACCACGACCTCGTCATCCTTGGACACGGTCTTGCCCTCGTCGGGCAGGTCGACAAAGACGATGTCGCCCAGTTGCTCGGCGGCATGCTCGGTGATGCCGACGACGACCAGATCGTCCTCGACGCGCAGCCATTCATGTTCTTCGGTGTAATACATGGGGGTTCCTCAACGCTTGTAGTTCGGGTCTCTGAACGGCAGGGCGACGACATCGGCAGCCATCCGCCTGCCGCGCACCTCGCCCCAGACTGTGCGCCCTTTGTGGCCAAGATCAACGGGCAGATAGCCCATCGCCAGCGGCGCCTCGATCGACGGGCCGAAACCGCCCGATGTCACGATGCCGACCGGATCGGCGGCGTCTTCGGTCGCGAAAAGCGGCGTGCCCTCGCGCATCGGCGCGCGGGTCTGCGGGCGCAGGCCTATGCGCAGCCGCGCGGGGCCGTCGGCCAGTTCCCGCAGGATGCGGCCCGCACCCGGAAAACCGCCTTCGCGCGCCCCGCCTGCCCGCCGCGCGGTCTGGATCGCCCAGGACAGCCCCGCCTCGACGGGCGAGGTCGTGCTGTCGATATCATGGCCGTAAAGGCACAGCCCCGCCTCCAGCCGCAGGCTGTCGCGCGCACCAAGGCCGATGGGCTGGACCGCTTCATGGGCCAGCAGCGCACGCGCCAGCGCCTCGCACTTTGCCCCCTCGACCGAAATCTCGAACCCGTCCTCGCCGGTATAGCCTGACCGCGACAGCCAGAGCGGGCCGAACGCGCTGTCCAGCGTGGCCACATCCATGAAGCGCATCGCCGCAGCCCCCGGGGCGACCCCGTCCATCACCGACGTCGCCGCAGGCCCCTGAAGCGCCAGCAGGCCGCGGTCGGCCACCTCCTCGACCGCACATTCCCCGGCCAGATGCGCCCGCAGATGGGCGATATCGGCCCCCTTGCAGGCGGCATTCACGACAAGAAACAGGTGATCCCCGCGATTGGCCACCATCAGGTCGTCCAGAATCCCGCCCGCCGCATCGGTGAACATCGCATAGCGCTGCCGTCCCGGCGCAAGCCCCAGCAGATCGACCGGCACCAGCCGTTCCAGCGCAGCGGCAGCATCCGCCGCCTGACCCGAGGGCGCGCGCAGGATCACCTGGCCCATATGGCCGACATCGAACAGCCCCGCCGCGGCGCGGCAATGCAGATGCTCCTTCAGCACGCCGGGGGCGTATTGCACGGGCATCTCGTAGCCCGCGAAGGGCACCATCTTCGCGCCCAGTTCCAGATGAAGACCGTAAAGCGCGGTGCGCCTCAGTTCCGACATGTCGCCCCTTTCCGCCGGATGCAGCACGCATCCCGACACCGATTGCGGCCATCCCCGCGGGATGTCCGTTGCGATGCCCCCTCTGTCCCTTCGCCTGAGATCGCTATCCCTTCGGCGGACACCGGGCCGACCCCCCGTGCCTCTCTCCAGAGTTTCCGTGCCCATCCGCGGTCCTTGCGCCTGAGAGTTTACCGGGGCGGTTGCTCCTTCGGCACCGGCCACGGGGGCCGGATTCTCCCGGGATGGATGACGCGGACGCTAGATGAAGCGTCGCTTGCAGGCAAGAGCCCGCCGCCGCCAAGGGCGCCGCGCGATTTGCGCCTGCGGCCCCATGGCGCAAACGCCACGGCCAGGCATCCGGACGGCAAGGCCCGCGTTTTCCGCGCCCGCTACCGCCCCCGGATCCGCCGCAGATCCGACCTCAGCGCGGATTGCCGCGCCCGGAACCCCTCGGCATCGCCGAAATCGGTGAAATTGCCGTAGAGCGCGTGCGGATCGGCGACCCGCCGGGCATGCTTGATCGGGCACCAGTATTGCTCGGTCCGCGCCGCGACCTCCCGGGCCAGCGCCAGCACCCCGTTGGCATAGCCGCAATAGATGCAGTTCAGCTTCTGCAACCCGTTCAGATAGGCCAGCTGATGGCGGTCGATCACCACATGATCGCCCCGGCGCACCTTGTCGATGCCATAGACCGGGAAACAGATCGCCTGATAGATCGCAACGAACAGGTCCAGCAGCACGACCGGCAGGATCAGCGCATAGATCACCGGCGCGGTCAGGATGAACAGCGGCCGCGGGCTGGCCAGAAAGCCCAGCAGGCTGACCCGCAGCGCCCGGTGGCGGGCCAGCACCTCCTCCTCGAAGCGGGCACGCCCGGCCACCAGGCGGTAACGGAACTCTGCCCGCTTCTCCTCCAGTTCATCCTGAAGGCCCTGCTGCAATTCGCGGATCCGGGCCAGCAGGGTATCGACGGTCTGGGACATGGCGCGCGCCTCCTGCGGCCGAGTTGACCACGAAGGGTCCCGCGCGCCAAGCCCCGCGGCCGGTCAGCCGATCGAGACCAGCTCGATCTCGAAGGTCAGATCCTCGCCCGCCAGCGGGTGATTGGCGTCAAGCACCACCGCCTCGTCGCTCACCTCGGCGACGGTCACCGCCACGACCTGTCCATCGGGCGTCTGCAATTGCAGCCGGGTGCCGATCTCCAGCGGGATTTCCGCGGGCACCTGGGCGCGCGGGATCGCCTGGCGCGCACCGGGATTGCGTTCGCCATAGGCTTCGGCGCAGGGCACCTCGACCGTCTTGCTGTCCCCCGCGCGCATGCCCGGCAGCGCGGTGTCCAGCCCGGGAATGATCTCGCCCGACCCCACGGTGAATTCCAGCGGGTCGCGGCCTTCGGACGAGTCGAAGGTGGTGCCGTCGGCCAGCGTGCCGGTGTAATGGATGCGGACCTTGTCGCCCGGTTTGACCTCGGTCATGGGTCTCTCCTTCGCTTGTCTGTCGGGGGAACGGGTTTGCCGAGGCCGCGCGATCGGCACGGGTGCTCGGGTCGTGACCCGAACCTGAAGGGACGCCTCCCCGATGTAAAGCGCCGCGATGCCTCAGCCCATGCGCGCGGGCGTCATCGATCCCAGCGCCGCTCCGGTCGGATCGCGCAGGATGGCGATCTGTCCCACGCCCTCGATCCGAAAGGGCTCGCGGATCACGCCGCCGCCCTGGGCGCGGGTCTGCTCCAGCGCGCGGGGCAGGTCGGAGACCGCGAAATAGCTGAACCAGTGCGGCGGCACGTCCTCCATGCCGGGCAGATCGCCCAGATCCATGACCCCCACGACCGGCTGCCCGGCGCGAAAGCCCACCTGGTAGACGCCCGCGCCCATCGGCATCGGCTCGAAATACCAGCCGCAGACGGCCTTGTAATAGGCCAGTGCGCCGGGCACGTCGCGGGTCATCAGTTCGGTCCACCAGACCTTGCCGTGATCTTGTGACATCGCGGTCTCCTTCCTGTGGCAGCATCCTACCCGATTCCCGTGACATCCCGCTGCGGCGCGTCCGCACCCTTTTCCCCCGCCCGGCTCTGTGCCAGTCTCGCCCCCGAGGAGGACCCCATGGCCATCACCACCTGCATCTTCGATGCCTATGGCACGTTGTTCGACGTGACCGCCGCCGCGCGCGAAGCGGCCAGCGCGCCGGGCTGCGAACGGCTCGCCGGTCTCTGGGTGCGGCTGGCCGAGGACTGGCGGCGCAAGCAGCTCGAATACACCTGGCTGCGCGCCATCACCGGGGCGCATGCCGATTTCTGGCAGGTCACGCAGGACGGGCTGGACTGGGCGATGGAGGCCCACGGCCTGCAGGGCGATGCAAGGCTGCGCGCCCGCCTGCTCGACCTCTACCGCGCGCTGTCGCCCTATCCCGAGGTGTCCGCCATGCTGACCGCGCTGAAACAGGCGGGCAAGGCCACCGCCATCCTGTCGAACGGCGCGCCCGGCATGCTGGCCAGCGCGGTGGCCTCGGCCGGGATCGGCGCGGTGCTCGACGACGTGCTCTCGGTCGAGAGCGTCGGCATCTTCAAGCCGCACCCGTCCGTCTATGACCTTGTCGGCCAGCGGTTCGGCACGGCCCCGGACCAGGTGCTTTTCGTCTCCTCCAACGGCTGGGATGCCGCGGCCGGTGCCGGTTACGGCTTCGTGACCGCCTGGGTCAACCGCACGGGCGCCCCGGTCGACCGGATGCCCTGGCGACCGGCCCATGTCCTGCCCGACCTGACCGGCATCCCGGCATTGGCAAGGGGCGCATGATGCAGCTTTTCGCCGCCGATGACGGGCTGATGCTGGCCTATGACGACCAGGGCGCGGGCACGCCGCTGCTGTGCCTTGCGGGCCTGACGCGCAACATGGATGATTTCGAGCCGGTCCTGGACCATTTCGCCGACAGCGCCCGGGTGATCCGCCTCGACATGCGCGGGCGCGGCCGGTCCGGCCATGATCCCGACTTCATGAATTACAACCTGATCCGGGAGGGCCGGGACGCGCTGGCGCTGCTCGACCATCTCGGGCTTGAAAGGGCCGCGATCCTGGGCACCTCGCGCGGCGGGCTGATCGCGATGGTGCTGGCGATGGGCCATCGCGACCGGCTGCTGGGCGTCTGTCTCAACGATATCGGCCCGCTGGTCGATCCCCGGGGGCTGGCCTATATCATGGGCTATCTCGGCAAACGCCCCGGCCTTGCCGATTTCGACGCGGCCGCAGAGCGGCTTGAGACGACGATGCAGGACCGGTTTCCCGGCGTC
The DNA here is from genome assembly GCF_004339675.1 of Rhodovulum steppense. Classification (GTDB taxonomy): domain Bacteria; phylum Pseudomonadota; class Alphaproteobacteria; order Rhodobacterales; family Rhodobacteraceae; genus Rhodovulum; species Rhodovulum steppense. The sequence goes on along the minus strand of NZ_SLVM01000001.1, from coordinate 216,138 downwards.
TCGCGCGCGACCTGGCGCGAACATGCCAGGCGGGTCTGGGACGAGGCGCCCGACGGACTTGCGCTGCGCTACGACCCGCGGCTGCGCAACGCGGTGTCCGAAGCATCCGCAACCGACGCCTTGCCCGATCTGTGGCCGATGTTCGATGCGCTCGCGGGCCTGCCGGTCGCGCTGATCCGGGGGGCCAATTCCGACATCCTGTCCGCCGAGACCGCGGCCGAGATGCGCCGCCGCCGCCCCGACATGATCTTCGCCGAGGTGGCGGATCGCGGCCATGTGCCCTTCCTCGACGAACCCGAAAGCCTGGCCGCGATCCGCGCCTTCCTGAAGGCCGTGGCGTGAACATCGCGATGATCGAGGCCGCGGCAGCACGCCTTGCGGGCCATGTGCGCGAAACGCCGCTGCTATCCGCGCCCGGGCTGGACCGGATCGCCGGGCGCCGCGTGCTGCTCAAGGCCGAGTGCCTGCAACATGTCGGCAGCTTCAAGGCGCGCGGCGGCTGGGCGGCGGTCTCGGCGCTGGATGCGGGGGCGCGCGGCGTGATCGCCCTGTCCTCGGGCAACCATGCGCAGGGCGTGGCCCGCGCCGCGGCCGCGTTCGGGCTGCCCGCGGTGATCGTGATGCCCGCCGACGCGCCCGCTCCCAAGATCGCGAACACCCGCGCGCTGGGCGCCGAGGTGGTGCTGCATGACCGCGCCACCGAAGACCGCGAGGCGCTTGCGGCCGGGATCGCGGACGCGCGGGGGCTGACGCTGATCCGGCCCTTCGACGATCCGCAGGTGATCGCGGGGCAGGGCACGGCCGGGCTGGAACTGGCCGCGCAGGCCGCCGCGGCAGGCGTGACGCAGGCCGATGTGCTGATCCCCTGCGGCGGCGGCGGGCTGACCGCGGGCGTCGCGCTGGCGCTCGCGGCGCGCGCGCCGGGGCTACGGGGCCGCCCCGTGGAGCCCGAGGGCTTCGACGACACCGCCCGGTCCCTGGCCTCGGGCCGGATCGAGGTGAACGACGCCCGCGCGGGCGCGCTTTGCGACGCGATCCTGACACCCAGCCCGGGGCGGATCACCTTCCCGATCATGGCGCGGCTCTGCGGCCCCGGACTTGTCGTGACCGAGGACGAGGCCCTGCGCGCCATGGCCGCCGCCTTCGAGCATCTGAAGATCGTGCTCGAACCCGGCGGCGCGGTCGCGCTGGCCGCCTCATTGTTCCATGGCGACGCGGTGACAGGCGACGCGGTGATCGTGATCGGATCGGGCGGCAATGTGGCGGCCGAAACCTTCCGGATGGCGCTTCGCCAAAGCGGAGAGATGCAATGACGACTTTCAGAATCGCAACATTCAACGCCCAGAACCTGATCGGGCCGGATCAGGAATACCAGCGGTTCGAGCGTTATTCCCCAGAGGATTACGCCGCCAAGCGGGACTGGATGGCGGATCAGTTGAACCGCATGGATTCCGACATTCTGGCGTTCCAGGAAATCATCGACCCCGAGGCCCTGCGCGAGGTCATCGCCGAGGCCGATGCGCGCGCCCCCCATCGCCGCCCCTATGCCGAGGCCGATCTGGCCTTTGCCCCCAACCTCGCCGATTCCGGACCGGGCGAGCGGCGGCCGGGGCTGGCGATCCTGTCGCGCTTCGGCTTTGCCGGGCAGCCGGTCTCGATCCAGCGGCTCGACCCGCCGCTGGAGATCCCGTTCAACCATCTGGGCGGCGGCGATGCGGGCCAGTATGTCCTGAACCGGCTGACGCGCCCGATCCTGAAGGTGCGCGTGCCCGTCGGTAGCCAAGTGCTGACCGTCTTCAACCTGCATCTCAGATCGCGCATGGGCGAATTCGTCCGCCCCAGGGGCGCGCGCTTTTCGCCCGAGGTGGACCTGTCGCATTACGACGCCCCGGGCCGGGCGCTGGGCCTCCTGCGCGCCTCGCTGCGCCGGATGGCCGAGGCCTGGGTGCTGCGCAAGCTGGTGGTCGACGAACTTGAGGCCGGCAACCCCGTCGCGGTGCTGGGGGATCTGAACGCCACCCCGCAATCGGCCACGCAACAGATCATCGCGGGCGAACGGCCCTTCACCGATTACACCTGGCTGCGCCGCCACGACGCGAAATCGGCGGACGACCTTTATTCCGAGGCCGAAGCGGCCGCGATAACCGAAGCCGTCGAACGGGTCCGACTGCATTCGGCCGAGCGGCTCTTCATCCGTAAATCCCTGCGCGACATGGCCTATACCAACGCCTTCGGCGGCGTCTTCGAATCCTTCGACGCGATCCTCCTGTCGCGCCATTTCCACCCCGACTGGCCCGGCCGCATCGGCGAGATGACCCATTTCGGCGTCTATAACGACCACATCACCGACGGCACCCATCCCGAGGCGCCGGGCAATATCCGCGCCTCGGATCACGGCCAGATCATGGCGCATGTCCGGCTGGTCTGATTGACGCCCCCCGGCGCGCGGGCCATGCTGCGCCGCGGCCGGACAGGACAGGAGGTGCCGATGCGGATTGCCGATCTGGGCGACGTGGCCCTGCATTTCCGCGAGGATGGCGACCCGGACGGCGCGCCGGTGGTCTTCGCGAATGCGCTGGGCACCGATCTGCGCATCTGGGACGAGGTGGTGGCGCTGCTGCCCGCGGGCCTGCGTGCGATCCGCTACGACATGCGCGGGCACGGTCTGTCCGCCTGCCCGCCGGGGCCTTATTCCATGGGCGCGCTGGTGCGCGATGCCGAGCGGCTGCTGGAGTTTCTCGGCGTGACCGACTGCGTCTTCGTCGGCCTCTCGATCGGCGGGATGGTGGCGCAGGGGCTGGCGGTCAAGCGGCTGGATCAGGTGCGCGCGCTGGTGCTGTCGAACAGCGCGGCCAAGATCGGCACGCCCGCGATCTGGGCCGAGCGCATGGCGGCCATCCGCGCGGGCGGGATCGCGGCGCTGGCCGATGCCACGATGGAGCGCTGGTTCGCGCGCCCCTACCGCGAAAGCCCCGATTGCGCGCTCTGGCGCCACATGCTGACACGCCAGCCGGTCGAGGGCTATCTGGGCTGCTGCGCGGCGATCTCGGGCACGGATTTCTACACGCCGACCTCGGGGCTGAGCCTGCCGACCCTCGCCATCGCGGGCAGCGCGGACGGCTCGACGCCGCCCGATCTGGTGCGCGAGACGGCGGCGCTGATCAAGGGCTCGCGGTTCCAGCTGATCCGCGGCGCGGGCCATCTGCCCTGCGTCGAGAAACCCGGCGAATATGCCGAGATCCTCACCGCATTCCTCAAGGAGACAGGCCATGTCTGACCGCTCCGACGCCGCGCAGGCCTGCGCCAGACTTTCACTTTTCCAACATTTCGAGGGGTCAAACACCCCTTGTTGGGCCTGATCATGGCAGAATTCCTGCTTGTCCACGGCTCGAACCACGGCGCCTGGTGCTGGCGTGACATCCTGCCCCGGCTTCACGCGGCGGGCCACGGGGCACGCGCGCTCGACCTGCCGTCGGCGGGGTCGGACCCGACGCCGCCCGAGTCCGTGACGCTGGCCGCCTGTCGCGACGCGGTGCTGGCGGCGCTTGATGGCCCGACGATCCTCGTCGGCCATTCGCTGGGCGGCATCACGATCACCGCAGCGGCCGCCGCCGCGCCCGAGCGGATCGCGGCCCTCGTCTTTCTGGCCGCATGGGCGCCGCGGGAGGGCGAGTCCGCGCGCGATCTGAGGGCGCGCCATGGCTGCGCGAACCTGATGGCGGCGATGCGGCTGAGCCCCGACCGCAAGACCTCGACCTTCCGCGACGAGACGCTGGACACCTATTTCTACCATGACTGCCCGCCCGGCACGGCGGATTATGCCCGCGCCCGCCTGACCCCGCAGCCGACCGCACCTGGCACCGAACCGGCCGCCGCCCTGCCGCCCGGTCTGGAATGCCACTACATCCGCTGCACCGCCGACCGCATCATCCCGCCCGAGGCCCAGCGCGACATGACCCGGGACTGGCCAATCGCCCATCTCCATGACATGGAGTGCGGCCACTCGCCCTTCTTCGCCCAGCCCGACAGACTGGCCGACATTCTGAACCGGATTGCCGAAACGACATGACAAAACCCTGCATCATCTGCGTCGCCATCACCGGATCCGTCCCCCGCAAGGAGGACAACCCGGCGGTTCCCATCACCGTCGCCGAACAGGTCGAAAGCATCCACGAAAGCTTCGAGGCGGGCGCGGCCATCGCGCATTGCCATGTCCGCAACGACGACCAGACGCCGACCTCGGACCCCGAGCGTTTCGCCCGCCTGATGGAGGGCATCCACAAGCATTGCCCCGGCATGATCGTGCAATTGTCCACCGGCGGCCGCTCCGGCGCGGGCGCGGCGCGCGCCGGGATGCTGCCGCTGCGCCCCGACATGGCCTCGCTGGCGGCCGGCTCCAACAATTTTCCAACACGGGTCTACGAGAATCCGCCCGATTTGGTCGATTTCCTGGCCTCGGAAATGCACAAATACGATGTGAAGCCGGAAATCGAGGCTTTCGACCTGTCCCATATCTTCCAGGCCGTGAAGATGACCGGGGACGGGCGACTGGCCAGACCGCTTTACGTCCAGTTCGTGATGGGCGTGAAGAACGCGATGCCCGCCGACAGGCCCGGTTTCGATTTCTACATCGAGACGCTGAAGCGGCTCGCCCCCGATGCCGAATGGTGCGGCGCGGGCATCGGGCGGCACCAGATCGAGGTGAATGAATGGTCCATCGCCGCCGGTGGCCATACCCGCACGGGGCTCGAGGACAATGTGCGGCTGGACCGCGACCGGCTTGCCCCCTCGAACGCCGCGCTGGTGCGCCGGGCGGTCGAGCTTTGCGAGAAATACCACCGCCCCGTCGCCACCTGGGCCGAGGCACGCGCGATCCTGGGTCTTCGGCCCGGCTGAGACCCGCGCAAAACGCTTTGCCGCGCGCGCCCTCACGGCTAAGCCTTTGTCATCCAACGCCCGGACGCGCGCCCCATGAGCCAGCCCAAGACCCGCCTGCCGATCATCTTCATCCTGGTCACGCTGATCCTCGATGCCATCGGGATCGGGCTGATCCTGCCGGTGATGCCCGACCTGATCCGCGATATCGAGGGCGTGGGCCTGTCGGATGCCGCGATCTGGGGCGGCATCCTCGCCACCTCGTTCGCGGTGATGCAGTTCCTGTGCGGCCCGCTGGTCGGCAACCTGTCGGACCGCTACGGGCGGCGGCCGGTCCTGCTGATCTCGCTCGCCACGATGGCGCTGGATTATGTGGTGATGGCGCTGGCGGGCTCGATCTGGCTGTTGTTCGCGGCCCGCATCGTGGGCGGGATCACCGCCGCCACGCAGGCGACCGCGGGCGCCTTCATCGCCGATATCTCGCCCCCCGAACGCAAGGCCGCGCGCTTCGGGCTGGTGGGCGCGACCTTCGGCATCGGCTTTGTCCTTGGCCCGCTGATCGGCGGTTTCCTGGGCGAACTTGGCCCCCGCGCGCCGTTCTGGGCCGCCGCCGGGCTGGCCACGGCCAACCTGATCTTCGGGTATTTCGTGCTGCCCGAAACCGTGACCGACCGCATCCGCCGCCCGTTCGACTGGCGCCGCGCGAACCCGCTGGGCGCCTTCCGCGAGATGGGGCGGCTGCCCGGGGTGCGGCCGCTGCTGACGCTGTTCTTCCTCTATGAATGCGCGATGTTCATCTATCCCGCGATCTGGGCCTATTTCACCCAGTATCGCTTTGGCTGGTCGACCGGCACGATCGGCATTTCGCTGGCGATGTTCGGCATCGGCATCGCCGCGGTGCAGGGCGGGCTGATCCGGGTGATCCTGCGGGTGCTGGGCGAACGCGGCACCGTCTGGTACGGGCTTTCGTACAATTTCCTGGCCTTCCTCATCATCGGCCTTGTCGACAATTCGACCGCGATCCTTCTGATGACGCCGCTTCTGGCGCTGGGGGCGGTGGTCACGCCCGCGATCCTGGGGCTGATGTCCAGGGCCGCGCAGGACAACCAGCAGGGCGAGTTGCAGGGGGCGATTTCCTCGACCCGCTCGGTCGCGATGATCCTCTCGCCCATCGCGATGACGCAGATCTTCGCCGCCTTCACCCGCGAGGGCGCGCCCCTGATCCTGCCCGGCGCGCCGTTCCTGCTGGCGGCCAGCCTGATGATCGCCTGCGCCCTTGTCTTCGTCGCGCGACGCGACTGCCGCGCCCCCGCCTGAGCCCCAGGGAGACGCCCATGCGCCCGATCAAAGCCGCCATCTGCCGCGCCTTCGGCGCCCCCCTGACCATCGAGACCCTGCACCTGCGCCCGCCGGGGCCGGGCGAGGTCGAGGTCACGCTGGGCGCGGTCGCGATCTGCCATTCCGACATCTCGATGGCCGAGGGCGCCTGGAACCAGAGCCTGCCCGCCGTCTACGGGCACGAGGCCGCGGGCCATGTCGCCGCCATCGGGCCGGGTGTCACGGGGGTTGCGCCGGGCGACAGGGTGCTGGTCACGCTGATCCGCGCCTGCGGCCGCTGCCCCACCTGCGCCGGGGGGCACCCGACGATCTGCCGCACGAAACCGGGCGATGGCGACACGCCGCTTTTCACCGCTTCGGGCGAGCCCGTGCATCAGGGGCTGGATACCGGCGCCTTTGCCGAGGCGGTGGTGGTCCATCACAGCCAGCTTGCCCCGATCCCGGCCGACATGGCGCTGGATGCGGCCTCGCTGATCTCCTGCGGGGTCATCACGGGGCTGGGCGCGGCGGTCAATACCGCCCGCGTGCGGCCCGGCGAAACCGTGGTGGTGATCGGCGCGGGCGGCGTGGGGCTGAATGCGATCCAGGGCGCGCGGCTGGCGGGCGCCGCCCGGATCATCGCCATCGACATGCGCGCGGACAAGCTGGAGGCCGCGCGGGAATTCGGCGCGACCGACGGCGTTCTGGCCACCGGCGACAAGCCCTGGCGCGCGGCCCGCCAGATCGCGGGCCGTGCCGCCGACGCGGTGCTGGTCGCGGTCGGCAGCCCCGCGGCCTATGACAGCGCCCCGCGCTACCTTGCCCCCGGCGGGCGGCTGGTGATGTTGGGCATGCCCCATTCCGGCCAGACGGCGCGCTATGAACCGATGTCGATTGCCCTTCTGGGGCAGGAACTGCGCGGCTCGATGATGGGCGACACGGTGCTGGCCCGCGACATCCCGTGGATCGTGGATCTTTACCGCCAGGGCCGGATCCGGCTGGACGAGCTGATCTCGGGGCGCTGGCGGCTGGACGAGATCAACGCGGCCATCGCCGACACGAAAACCGGCGCGGCGCGGCGCAACGTGATCCTGTTCTGACATCCCGGCCTCGGCCCGGTTTGTCACCTGTCCTTCAAATTGCTGTTACGCGCGGACGATAGCCCGCGGGCATTTACAATTCGAAGGACCTGACATGACCCGAATTCTGTTCCTGACCACCGCCACGCTTGGACTTGTCGCGCTGACGCCCGCGGCCCAGGCCTGCACGCTGTCGGCCCTGACGCTGACCTGCGCGGACGGCACCACCTCGACTGACCAGCGCTGGGATCAGGCTGGTCTGAACATTCATGTCGAAAGCGGCGCAACCGTGTCCTCGACCGGCGCGGCGACGCCTGCCTTCCGGTTCGGCGGCGACGATATCACGCTGACCAATGGCGGGCTGATCCAGAATCCGAATACCGCGGACAACAATTCGAACAACGCGATCGAGGTGCGCGGCACGAACCAGACCTATATCAACAATGGCACGATCTCGGGCGGCGACCGGGGCATCCACAGCCGGGGCGGCGATGGCGGGCTGACCGTGATCAATGCCGAGGGCGCGCTGATCGAGTCCCGCCGCCAGGCGGTGCGCGGCGGCGAGGATTATCCGGGCACGACCGTCATCAATGATGGCGTGATCCGTTCGACCGACGGCCGGGCGCTTCAGATCCGCGGCCAGGGCTCGACCGTCATCAACAATGGCGCGCTTTACGGCGGCGAGGAAGTGGTCGAGGCGCGCGACGATTTCACCATCATCAATCACGGCCTGATCCAGATCGACGAGACCGTGGCCGACGAGGATGGCGTGCAGTTCGCCTCGGGCCGGGCCGAGAATTACGGCCGCATCGTCGGCACCGACGACGCGATCGACCTGGACGAGGGCGAGGTCTACAACGCCCCTGGCGGTGTCCTGCTGTCGCTGGGGCCCGATGACGACCCCAACAAGGCCGCCATCGACCTCGACGGCGAATTCGACAACAGCCGCGACCCGCTGCGCCCCGCCGGGTCGGTGCGGATCGTCAACGAAGGCTACATGGAAGGCGCGCGCGCCATTTCGGCCGCCTATGACCCGACCCTGCCCGACGACCATGTCAGCCAGGCGCGCCAATCGGTCGAGATCGTCAATTCCGGCACGATGGTCGGGCGCGGCGGCATCGCCATCGGCCTTGCCCCGACGCAGGGCGACAGCCAACTGACGCTGATGGGCGAAAGCCGTCTTTACGGCGATGTCCTGTTCGGCGCGGGCGACGACCTGCTCGGCATCGGCACGCTGACCTCCGACCTGCTGATCGCGGGGCTGTTCGACGGCGGCGCGGGCGAGAATACCGTCAGCCTCATGTCCTACATGCTGACCGACGTGCTGGGCTTCGAGGCGGTCGATGACGACACCTACATGCTGCGGCTGATGACCGGGCAGGGCGAACTGGCGGGCGGCTTCCGCAACTGGCAGGACTGGCTGTTCGCCGATGGCACCCGGCTGAGCACGGCCGAATTCGCCGCCGCCCTCGCGCCCGCCCCGGTGCCGCTGCCGGCGGGCCTGCCGCTGCTGCTGGCCGGGCTTGCGGGTTTCGGCGCGCTGCGGCTGCGCGCCCGGGGCTGAGGCGCACGAAAGACGACAGACCGGCGCCCCCGGGCGCCGGTTTCCCTATGCGGGTGGGGCCATGACTTGCTCCGCGGGCTGCCCTTCCCTAGGTTGGGGGATAGCCATGGCCGCCCGCTGCGGCGCAACGGATCGCGCGCAATGAAAGCTCCTTTCGACCCCGACCTGCAACCGCCCCCGCAATCGGGGTTGCCCAAACACGACCTGCGGCGGCTTCAGGTCTGGTTCCTGGGCATCATCGCCTTCGCGGTGGTGCTGTTCCTGCTGGTGCAGGCCAAGTTCCTGCTGATCTCTCTGGCCATCGCCATCATGCTGTTCTCGCTGACATCGGACGCGATCGGCTACATGAAGCGGCTGCGCTTCGGCGAGGCAAGGTTCTCCGAATGGCTGGCCTCGCTGCTGGCGGTGCTGCTGATCGCGACGGTGCTGATCTCGCTGTCGGCGATCATCCTGACCCAGGCGAACACGGTGGTCACCACCATCATGCAATATGCCGAACCGGGCCAGCGTGCGGTGGCCGAGATGTTCGGCTGGATGGGCGAGGACGTGGAACAGGCCGTGCTGAACTGGCTGCGCGGCGTCCGGCTGGGATCCTGGCTGACGACCATGGCCGGTCAGGCGGGCAACATCGCCTCCGGCGCGGTCCTGGTTACGCTGTTCGTGGGCTTCCTGTTTCTCGAACGGCTGTGGTTCTCGACCAAGCTCACCAGCCTGATGGGCGATGCCGAGCGTGCCGCGCGGGTCGAGCGGATCATCGGTTCGATCATGCACCGCGTGAACCACTACCTCGTGGTCAAGACGCTGGTCAGCCTGGTGACCGGTGCGCTGGTCTATGCCGTGATGCGCCTGTTCGGTCTGGAACTGGCGCTGGCCATGGGCGTGCTGACCTTCGTGCTGAACTTCATCCCGAATATCGGCTCGATCGTGGCCACGCTGGCCACCGCGCTGGTGGCCTATGTGCAGACCGGGGACAACGTGACCGGGCTTGCCGTGCTGGCCATCGTGGGGATCCTGCAATTCGTGGTCGGGCAGGTTCTCGACCCGCTGCTTCTGGGCAAGACGCTGCGGCTGTCCTCCTTCGGGATCATCGCCTCGCTGGCCTTCTGGGCGGCGGTCTGGGGCGTGCCGGGCATGTTCCTTGCCGTGCCGATCATGGTCTCGGTAATGATCGTCTGCTCGCAGATCGCCTGGCTGCGCCCGGTCGCGGTTCTGCTCTCGCGCGAGGGACTGCCCGATGCCGACATGGGCGATGCCGGGACCCGCAAACCCGAACATCGCGATGCCGCCTGAACGCCTGACAGGCGTCGGTCGGCATCGCGTGACAATCAAGCACCAAGGTCGACAAGTGCATCCGCTGCACGGCATGATCGCCTTCATCATGCACCCGGCGAAAGGGAATGGCATACCCGAAAGCCGCATGACCACCGAGACCCGCTGGCGCTGATGCCCGTGAACTCTACGGCAGCTTTGGACCGGCTGACCGCGAATTTTTTTGAGCAACGCAAACAGATCAACCTTGGCGTCGCAGAGGGGGCAACTGAGCACGCCTCGGACGACTTGAACGACGTGTTGAGGAAGCTTTTCAGGCGCAGAGGCGTTTGAGCGAACCGCTGCCGGACATTCTGTTGAACATCAAGCTCGCCCCCATCTGTCCAGAGAGGCGGAACGCGAAGGCCGAATAGGTGGAGATCAGCGACGGTGTCGACACGCAACGCGATGTCATTCGGGTCCTTCTGCCGGTGCAGAAGCCGCGCCGTCATGCCTGCAGGACGCAGCGAACTGCTCCCGTCGCGGCGGACGAAAGAATGAGACCGACTACGAGATGGCCGTGGTGTTAGCGGAAATCCAAGTGATCGGAACGGAGGAAGGTCCCAACCGTCGGTCGCCAGGCCGATGGCGTCGGCATTTCGGATCTGGTCGGCGTCACGTTTGAGGCGGTGGCGGCTCTTGCTGGAGTGGCGCGGGTAACTTCTGCTGCCCATGCCGCGCCGCCATCGAGCGGCTCGACGTTTCTCCCGGGCAACTCGTCAGTTTGCTTTTCTTGCGCTGCCCGATGACAAGCCGGAACCTGCAGATGAGACCGACACGAGCGTCTGAACCTCCGGTCTGCGGCGCCGGGCTCAATCTCGACGACGCACTCACCGGGACGGACGAACTCATACCCCCCAGCCTGCCGCGCGTCGACGTGAACCGCGACCTGCGGTGCCTTCCCGTCACCCGCGAGAAATTCCGCCATCCTGGCGCGGACGGTCTCGGATTTGGCATTGAGCATGAGATCCAAAGCGACCTCGAACGCTTGGGTGCGATACAGTGCCTCTTCGCATCTGCCTCGGAAACGAAACGCCGCTGGATCTCTTCGAGGTAATCGCGCACCGCGGGGCGCTTCATGGCCGTGTGGAACCCCTGCGGGCGCATGCCGACACGGGCGCAGGCATCAACGATCGACAGGCCCTCAGTGACCCGGAGGCGGATCGCCTCGCGGAGTTTGGCGGACATGCGGGCGGAGGGTCGGGGCAAGCGCGTGACGTTCGATATGTCCTCAGACTACGGCCGAGAGGCGCGGCGCGGCATGCACTTGTGCGCTCAGGAGGTCACACAGGACATGCTGTTTCCAACCGGTCTACACTGCGTGACGGTTCCGTCGACCGCCTTCGCCCGCTCTTCGTAGTAGGTAGAGACGCATGCCTCTGTGGCGGGCCGTAGCGTCTCCGAGAGATAGATCGGGTACCCTTCCTTGATTGTCATCGATTGGCAGCCCAAGAGTGGAAAGACCGAAGCCAGTAGCAGCAGAACAAGCATGGAAAGCCCCCAGATTCCGACGCCGGTAGCCTGCACGGATGAAGAAAAATGAAAACTCGCGAACTGGGTGGTGGAGTGGGTCGGGCGCGGCGCACGATTTCCCCCCTCGCGCGAGCCCCCCGGGGGGCCTTCTTCCCGCCAGCCGACTCGGGCTGGATCGCTCGCATCCTTGTGCGGGAGGCCGGGCAGCCGCGGCAGCCCGCGACCGCCTGTCACGCCCCCAAATGGAACCCCGTGGCGGGCTCGATGGTGGGGCAGAAAGAGCGGAAGTCCGCTTTTTTACTCAATTCCAATCGCTTGAGTAGTTGGATTTGGTGGAGCCGAGGGGGATCGAACCCCTGACCTCGTCATTGCGAACGACGCGCTCTCCCAGCTGAGCTACGGCCCCGATGGGCGCTCATGTGACCCATGGCGCGGGGGTTGTCAAGCGGTCTGGCGGGCATGTTTGTGTATGATCGCCTCCACATGGCAGCCTCAAGAACTCGATCAGGAGGCTTCCCGGCATGCGGGCGATCGTTCTCACGCCTGGTCGGGGACCGGGAGAAGCTGACGATCAGATGCAAGAGAGCGCCGACAAGGGCGAAAACCCTGCGGATGCGGCCGTCGGCCGAGTGTTCCACGGTGTCCTGCATGGCGACCGTGGCAAGAACCTCGGAGCCCTTCTGGAAGGACGCAACGCGGAAGGATCCGCGCTTGATCGAGCAAGCAGACCGCCACAAGAGCATCGGCAGCTTCGATGGGTCCGAAAGCCTGCATTCGTCGCGCTGCGTCCAAGGTTCCTCCACCATCGAATGAAAGCCTTTGAACGTGATGGAAACGCTGCCCGCTTTTCTCAGACAGGTTCATGTCCGGGACAGGGCTTTGGCCCTACTGGAGTCGAGCAAAACTCGACCGCGCGCTGCGGTTGTCGAAGAAGGGCACGCTGGCAGGTGCGAGGCCGGATTTCAGAAGCCCCGCGACCTCGGCCAGAACGACTTCGGTGATGAAGGGCAGGTTGAAGCCGCGCACCTCGGCCAGCGGGATCCATTGCAGAAGCCCCAGCTCGTCCTCGGCGCGCGAGAAATCGTCGAGATCGTTCGCCACCGCCTCGGCCTCGACCAGGAAAAAGCGCGCATCGAAGCGGCGCGGGCGGCCGGGCGGGGTGATCGCGCGAAAGATGAAATGCAGCCCCTCTGCGGTGGGCAGATGTCCGGTTTCCGAGAATCCCCGCCAGCCCCTGGGTGCGGGGCTTTCCCAGCTGCCGGGGCGGCCGAGGATCAGGCCGGTTTCCTCCCACAACTCGCGAATGCCGGCCGCGACCAGCGCGGGGGCCAGTGCAGGATCCGCCTCGGCGCACAGTCGCGCCGCGCAGCCGGGGGCGAGGGGATGCGCCAGGGGCACCGTCGCGTCCACCGGATCGACCGCGCCGCCGGGAAAGACGAACTTGTTCGGCATGAAGGCGGCCGAGGCGCCGCGCTGGCCCATCAGCACCCGGGGCGCCGTGTCGGCATCGCGCAGCACGATCACCGTTGCCGCGTCGCGGATCGGCGGGTCCGTCAGGTCCCGCTCCCGAATCCGTGCATCCTCCTGGCCCATTGCAACGCCACCATCACACCCTTCAGCCTGGGCAGAAGGTATAGCGCCAGCCCGATGCAGCCAATGGTGAAAACCGAGGCCAGAACCAAGGGATCGGGCTGGAAGGCCAGATGCGCCCAGAGAACAAGGGGCGAGGCCAGGAAGGCCACGATCAGAACGGTCAGATAGACCGGCCCGTCATCGGAATGGTAGTGGTGCAATTCTTCCATGCAGACCGGGCAGTGCTCGCGCACGCTCAGATAGCCCGACATCATCGGGCCCGCGCCGCAATTGGGGCAGCGCTTGCACCAGCCGCGCAGAATCGCTGTGCCGATGGGCCTCGGGTGCATGTCGAACATCGAGTGATCAGTTGCGGTCATGTTGGGCACGCCTCCGGCTTTGCGTGCAGTCTCAAGCTAGTGACTCCGCATGTGGTTGAAAGAGGACCGACTGTCCTTGCGGCGGGATGTCGCAAAAACTCCTGCGTCGTCGCGACGGAACCCCGGGGCTTGTCCGTAATAGGTTCGACGATGGGCGCAAACGCCCCGAGGTCACAGGCAAGAGACACGAACAAGGAGAAGTTCCATGACGGACGGAAAAGGGCGCGTTTCGATTTTGGCGCTTGGCGCGGCGGCGATGCTGGTTTTCGCGGTTCCCGCAGCCGCGCAGCAGGGCGGTGCCGGGCAGCAGGCCGGGGCAGCGCAGGGCGCGGCCGCGGCGGGGACGCGCGGTGCGGCATTGTTCCAGCGGTTCGATGCGGATGGCGACGGCGCGATCAGCCTGGACGAGTTCACCGCGCGGGCGCGGGCACGGTTCGCCGAACTGGATGTCGATGGCGACGGCCTGATTTCCGCCGAAGATGCGCAGAATCTGGGTCCGGCGCCACGCCGCGCCGAGATGTCCGGGCCGCGCGGCCGGGGGGATCGCGACTGGCGCGGGAATGGCCGGAAGGGTGGTTACCACTACGGCGCGGGGCCGGGAATGCAGGGCGGCGGCTATGGCATGTTCGGCGGCATGGATGGCTCGGGGCCGATGGGTTATGGCGGCTTCGGAGATCCGCGGCTGACGGATGAGGAACGCGCCGACCGCGCCCGGTCCCTGGTCGAGATGCTGGACGCCGATGGCGACGGCATGCTCAGCGCCGAGGAACTGGCCGCACGACCCGGTCCGCAGATGATCTTCGACCGGATCGACACCGATGGCGATGGCGTGATCAGCAAGGAAGAGTTCGACGCCGCGGCGGAACGGTTCGGCGACCGCGTCGGGGCCCGGCGGGCCACGCGCTGAAAGAGGCCGCGGCGGGGCCTTCGGTGCCCCGTCGCGATTGCCGTGCGCCGCATCAGGCGCTAGGCCGGAGCAAGGATGCTGATGCCTTTCGATGCCGAGAGCGGCGAGTCCGACGAGGTCTTGCTTGTGGCCTATGGCCGGGGCGACGCGCGGGCGGCGCGTGCCCTGACGCTGCGGCTGACGCCGCGCGCCCTGGGCTATGCCGCGCGGCTTCTGCGCGATGCGGCCGAGGCCGAGGACGTCGCGCAGGAGGCGATGTTGCGGCTCTGGCGGATCGCGCCCGAGTGGCGCATGGGCGAGGCCAAAGTGACGACATGGCTGTACCGTGTCGTCACCAATCTGTGCACCGACCGGCTGCGGCGGCGGCGCGGGCAGGGGCTGGACGAGGTGCCCGAGCCCGAGGACGATGCGCCGGGCGTCGAGGCGCGGATGATCGCGCAGGCACGGGTCGATGCGCTGGATGCGGCGCTGGCCGCGCTGCCCGAGCGGCAGCGGCAGGCGGTGATCCTGCGCCATATCGAGGGGCTGTCCAACCCCGAGATCGCCGGGATCATGGAGATCGGCGTCGAGGCGGTCGAAAGCCTGACCGCCCGGGGCAAGAGGGCGCTGGCCTCTGCATTGGCGGGGCGGCGCAGCGAATTGGGGTTCGAGGATGACTGACCGGCAGATGAACGACACCGAGATCGAGGCGCTGTTCGCGGCGGCCCGCACCGACCGGCCGGAACCGTCGGCGGCGCTGCTGGCCCGGGTGATGGCGGACGCGATGGCCGAGGCCGAGGCGCGCGCCGCCTCGGCCCCCGCACCGCGTGCCCGGCCGACGGGCGGTGGGCTGGCCCGGATTCTTGGCCTGATCGGTGGCTGGCCGGCGATGGGCGGGCTGGCGACCGCCGGGCTGATGGGCGTCTGGATCGGCTATGCCGCGCCGGGCGGGTTTGACGCGGTGACGGCAACGATGCTGGGCAGCGGCTACGATGTCTCCGACATGATGCCCGGCCTCGACGCCTATCTGACGGAGGGTTGAGCATGGCCGGAACCGAAAAGGCCGCTGCCACGCCCCGCACGCCTGTCTGGGTGCGCGTGGCGCTGGTCGCAAGCCTTGCGCTGAACCTGCTGGTCCTGGGGATCGTGGGCGGCGCGGTGCTGAAACGCGACATGCCGCCGCGCGCGGGGTTCGTGCCCGGCGATTACGGCCCCTACAGCCGCGCGCTGAGCGAGCCCGACCGCGAGGCGCTGCGCGCCGCCTACAGGGCCGAGGCACCCCGCCTGCGCGAGAATCGCGAAGCCGTGCGCCAGAGCTTTCGGGACTTGCAGGCCGCGCTTCGGGCCGCCCCCTATGACCATGCCCGGGTGGTCGCCGTGGTCGAGGCCCAGCAGGCGCGGGTGCAGGATCATGCGGCGCTGATGCGCGGGCTGACGCTCGACCGCGTGGCGGCGATGAGCCCCGAGGAACGCGCCGCCTTCGCCGACCGGCTGGAACGCGTGCTGCGTCGCGGCCCCCCGCGCGAGCGTGATCGCGACCGAGAGGGGCATGGCGGTCGGCCCTGAACCCGATCCCCCTGTCAGCCCCGGTTCGAAATCCAGCGGCACTGATAGGGTGCAAAGGGAATGTCGGGGCCGGTGGGCGAGATCGTCTCTCCCGACAGCAGGTCCACCCAGGTCTCGCCGCCGATCAGGTTGATCGCCATGGGCGAGACCGAGACCTCTTCGGCGCTGACATTGTGCAGCGCAAAGATCGACTGGTCGCGGTCGAGGCTCTGGCGCCACAGTCCGAACAGGCGGTGATCCAGATGCAGCGTGAACTGCGTCGCGTTGGGATGAAAGGCAGGCTGGGCGCGGCGGATCGCGATGCGCCGCCTCATCTGGCGCAGCACATTCGCCTGCGGGCTGTCCGCGTCCTCGAGCAGGGCCAGGAGCGTCGGATAATCCCAGCGATGGCGATTGATCGCGCGCTTGACGCCGGTCCGCTCGACGCCCGCGTGATCGTTCGGCGTGGCCAGCAGCGCGTGGATGTAGAAGGCGGGCACCCCTTCCAGCGCCATCACGATGGACTGCGAACACAGGAACCGCTCGATCTGGTGGCCGTCCTCGCCCGCAAAGCTGCCCTTCATCGCGTCGAACCAGGTGATGTTCAACTCGTAGGGCGCCTCGCCGCCGCCATTCAGCGTGCGCATTGATACCTCGCCGCCAAAGGCACGGATCGCGCCCAGCACGGCGCCGATTTCCTCATCGGGCAACAGCCCCTCGACCGGGCGCATCCCGATCCCGTCATGGGAGGCGGTGAAGTTCAGATAGGCGCCGCCCAGCTGCGCAGGCGGCATCGTGGTCTGCCAGCGGTGCAGATGCCGGGCCGATCCCGACAGCATCGCGTGCAGGATCAGGGGCGGCAGCGAGAAATTGTAGACCGCATGCGCCTCGTTGCGATTGCCGAAATAGGACAGGTTCTCGACATTGGGCACGTTGGTCTCGGTCAGCAGCACGACGGGCTCGACCGCGAAATCGCACAGCACGCGCATCAATTGCACGATGGCATGGGTCTGCGGCATGTGGATCGAGGGCGTGCCCGGCTCCTTCCACAGGAAGGCCACCGCGTCCAGCCGCAGGATGCGGATGCCGTTATCCACATGCAGCCGCATGATCCGCAGGAATTCCAGCAGCACCTCGGGGTTGCGGAAGTCCAGGTCCACCTGGTCATGGCTGAAGGTGCACCAGACATGGCGCGTGCCCATCGCGGTCTCGACCTCGCGCAGCAACGGGCTGGTGCGCGGGCGGACCACGGTGGACAGGTCGTCTTCGGGATCGGCTTCGAAGAAGAAGCGGTCGTAAGGCGGATGGCCCTGACGATAGGCATTGAACCATGTCGACTGGCTGGAGACATGGTTCAGCACCAGATCCGACATCACCCGGAAATCCCGCGCGATGCGGCTGATATCGGACCAGTCCCCCAGGCTGGAATTGACCGAGCGGTAATCGGTCACCGCAAAGCCGTCATCCGAGGTGAAGGGGAAGAAGGGCAGGATATGCACCGAGCTTACCGTGTCCGCGAGAAAGCGGTGCAGGAAGTCGTTCAGCAGGTCCAGCGGCTTGTGCTGGCCGTCCATGATGCTGTTGCCATAGGTGATGACCATGCTGTCGGCCGCAGACCACAGCCGGTTCGAGGGCATGCGCGCACGCCTGCGCGGATGGCTGCCCTCGGGCCAGAACGCCTCGACGATGCGGGCGACCAGATGCGCGCAGTCGTGGGCGGGATAGATCCTGCCGACAAGATCGGCCAGTTTCATGCGCAGGGTCTGCGGCGGTGTGGTCATGGCGGTCCGGCTGTTGCAATTCCGGCCAGAGTTGCGCGGAGCGTGCGCCTGTTCAAGGCGGAGCCGACGCATTCGCCTGTTGGCGCGGCGGGATGCACAGGTTTTGGGCGCCCTGCCGAGGGTTCAGGCCGGTGGCAGGATCAGGATCGCCCGGAAATCGTTGACATTGGTCAGGGTGGGCCCGGGGATAACCTGATCGCCCAGCGCGGCAAAGAACCCGTGGCTGTCATTGTCGGCCAGCGCCTCGGCCATGTCGCGCCCCGCCGCGCGGGCCTTGGCGGGGGTGTCGGGGCCGATCACCGCGCCTGCGACCTCGGCTGCGCCATCCACCCCGTCGGTGTCGCAGGCAATGGCGTGGATGCCGGGCGCGCCGTCCAGCGTCGCGGCCATGGCCAGCGCATATTCCGCGTTCGGCCCGCCAATCCCGTCGCCTCGCCGCGTGACCGTGCATTCGCCGCCCGACAGCAGCACCAGGGGCGCCGCGCCGGGCGCCATCGCCGCCTGCCGGGCCAGCGCCAGCGCGGCATGGTCGGCGGCCAGCGCGCGCGCCTCGCCCTCCAGCGCATCGCCCAGGATCTTGACCCGACAGCCCGACGCGCGGGCGATCCCGGCCGCCGCCGCCAGCGATTGTGACGGTGCCGCGATTACCCGGTTCTCGATGCGTGCGAGGCGGGGATCGTCGGGGCGCAGCACGCCGGTTTCGCCCGCCAGCACCGCGGCGACCGAGGCGGGCGGGGTGATCTCCCAGCGGTCGAGAATGGCGCGGGCGTCTGCTGGCGTGGTGATATCGCCCACCGTCGGTCCCGAGGCGATGGAGGCCGGATCGTCGCCCGGCACGTCCGAGATCATCAGGGCCAGCATCCGTGCGGGATGCGCCGCGGCGGCAAGCTGGCCACCCTTGACCCGGCTGAGATGCTTGCGCAGCGTGTTCATCTGCCCGATCGGGGCTCCCGAGGCCAGGAGGTCGGCATTGACCTTCTGCTTCTCGGCCAGCGTGATGGCGCCTGCGGGCCGGATCAGCAGGGCCGATCCGCCGCCCGAGATCAACGCCAGAACGAAATCGTCCTCGCCGACCCCGTCCAGCAGCGCCAGCATCCGGTCGGTCGCCGCCACGCCTGCCGCGTCAGGCACCGGATGCGCCGCCTCGACGATCTCGATGCCCTGCGTCGGACGGGCATAGCCGTAGCGGGTGATGACCAGCCCCTCGCAGGGGCCCCAGGCCGATTCCACCGCTTCGGCCATCCGCGCCGACGCCTTGCCGGCGCCGATCACCAGAACCCGTCCCGGCGGCTTCGGCGGCAGCGCCGCGGGCACCGTGCGCATCGGGTCGGCGGCGGCGACGGCGGCATCGAACAGGCCGCGCAGGAAGGTGGCCGGGGAGGAGGCAAGGGGGGCGGTCACGGTCGGGGCGCTCCGGTTGCGGGATCTGGAGCGGTTCTAGCCGCCCGATACGGCGCTGGCTAGGCCCGGACCACGCGCATCGGTCCGATCCGGGGGGGCTCGCCGTCCGCGTGTCAGGCGCTGGCGACGCGAGTATCTTCCGGCTCGATCAGCATCAGCGCCCTTGCCAGGCCCTGGTTGTCCGTCACCAGATCGGCCAGCGTCACCTCGTCCAGCGTGCGGTAGAAGGCGTCGATCGCCTTGTGCAGCGTGCCTTGCAGCTTGCAGCAGCACGAGATCGGGCAGGTGTTGGTCGCCGGGTCGAAGCACTCGGCAAAGGGCACGCCCGATTCCAGATGACGGAAAACCTCGCCCACGGTGATGTCCTCGGGCGGGCGCTTCAGCGTCAGCCCGCCATTGCGGCCGCGCGTGGTCTTGACCAGGCCGTGATGGGCCAGCGTGTTGATCACCTGCGCCATGTGATTTTCCGAGGTATTGCAGGACGAGGCAATGTCGGACTTGCGCACCGTGCGCCCGCTGTTCACGGCGCAATACATCAGCGCGCGCATCGCGATATTGGTGCGTGTCGTCAACCTCATCGGCGGTTCTCTTTGCCAGCCGTCGCGGATAATGGTTTATCTCACATACGGGTTCTATCCAGCATAGAGCCTGTTAAAGATCAGGCAAGCCTCTTGCGCGCAAGGCAGGGGGACGGGTGCGAACAGACGAGCGGGGCAGGGCTTGGGCCGGAAACGCGCGAAGAAGGACGATCCCGCGGCGAAGCGGCTGGCCCGGATGACGGCCCCGGTGATGAGCAGGCTCGAACTCGCAGGCGCTCTTGCGACCGGGGCTTCGTTACTGTGGCTGGTGCAGGCGGGCGCGGTGGCGCTGGCGATCGGGCATATGCTGGAACCCGACCGGGTCGGCGGCCATGTGGCCCTCTATGCGCTGATCTTCATCGCTGTGGGCCTGATGCGGGCGCTGCTCGACCACCGGGCGGGCGCGATGGCGTTCAGCGCGGCAGACACGGTGCTGGCGCTGGAACGCGCGCGGCTGGTCACCCGCGAGTCGCGCCGCGCAACCGACGACTCCGCGCGTCCCCCCGCCGCGCGGACCGCCACGCTGGCCGCCGAGAAAATGGCGGCCATGACGCCGTTCCTCACCCGCTATGCCATCGCTCGGCGGCGCGCCTATGTGGTACCGCTGGTGATCTTGGCGGTGTCGTTCTGGTTCTCTTGGGCGGTGGGTCTGGTGCTGCTGGTCGCGGGACCGTTGATCCCGGTCTTCATGGCGCTGGTCGGCATTGCCGCCAAGAAGGCAAGCGAGCGGCAGATGGAAGAGCTTGCCAACATGAACGTGCTGCTGCTCGAACGGCTGACGGCGCTGGTCGATATCCGGCTGCTCGACGCCTCCGAGCGCACGGTGGAGGGCTTTCGCGATGCGGCCGACCGGCTGCGCCACCGCACGATGGAGGTTCTGCGCATCGCGTTCCTGTCCTCGACCGTGCTGGAACTGTTCGCCGCGATCGGGGTGGCGATGGTGGCGGTCTATGTCGGCTTCAGCCTGCTGGGCGAGCTGAATTTCGGCACCTGGGGGGTGCCGTTGACGGTGGCGCAGGGGGTGTTCCTGCTGCTGCTGGCACCCGATTTCTTCCAGCCGCTGCGTGACCTGTCCGCGGCCTGGCATGACAAGGCCGATGCCAGCGCCGTGGCGCGAGAGCTGGACGAACTGGAATCCCGGGGCGAAAGCTCGTTCCTGGGCGTCGGCGCGACGGCCCGGCCGATCGACACCGCCGATACGCTTTCGGTCCGGGGTCTGGCCTATCGCCCGCCCGGCGGACGGCTGATCCGCTTTCCCGATTTCGACCTCGGCCCCGGCGAGACGCTTGCGATCACCGGGCCCAGCGGCATCGGCAAGTCCTCGCTGCTGCGGCTGATCGCCGGGATGGCGGTGCCGACCGAGGGCGAGATCCGGCTGGGCGACACCGTTCTGGCGCCCGAGAATGCCGACGCGTGGCGGGGCAGGCTGGGCTGGCTGCCGCAACAGCCGCGCTTCGTGTCGGGCAGCCTGCGCAAGAACCTGACGCTGGCGGTCCGGCCGGGGCGCGCTCTGCCGCTGCCCGCGGCGCTGGAACTGGCCGCCGCCGACCGCATCGTGACGACCCTGCCGCGCGGGCTGAACACCCAATTGGGCGAGTTCGGCATGGGCGTCTCGGGCGGCGAGGCGCGGCGGCTGATCGTGGCGCGCGCCGCGCACGCCCATCCCGACCTGCTGCTGGCCGACGAACCCACCGCCGATCTGGACGAGGAAACCGCTGCGCTGGTGACCGAGGGGCTTCTGGGGCTGGTCGCGGGCGGTGCGGCGCTGATCGTGGCGACCCATGACCCGGTCCTGGCCGCAAGGATGGACCGCCAGATCGCCATGCGGGCAGAGGAGGCCGCATGAGCCATATCTTCCATGTCATGCTGCTGATCTGGCGGGCACAACGCGCGGCCCTGATCCGCGGCACCGTTCTGGCGGTGGCGGTGCTGGTGGCGGGCGTTGCGCTGCTGGGCCTGTCGGGCTGGTTCATCACCGCGGCGGGGGCGGCGGGGCTGGCCGGGATCGGCATCGCGTTCAACGTCTTCCAGCCCTCGGCCGGGGTGCGTTTCCTGGCGCTCGCCCGGACCGCGGCGCGCTATGGCGAACGGCTTCTGACCCATGACGCGACGCTGAAAAGCCTGACCGATATCCGGGTGCGGCTGTTGCGCGGGGTGCTGGGATTGCCCTTCCAGCGGCTGGCGCGGCTCAGGGGTGCCGAGACGATGAACCGGCTGGTGGCCGATGTCGATGCGCTGGACGGCATTTCGCTGCGCCTGTTCATCCCAGCGATTGCGGCGGCAACAACCTATCTGGGCAGTTTCCTGGTTCTGTGGTGGCTGACCGACCTTGTGCTTGCGGTCTGGATCGTGGCCAGTTTCACGCTGGGCACGGGGCTTGTGCTGCTCTGGACCGGGCGGCATGCACTCGCCCCCTCGCGCCGGGCCGAAAAGGCGTTGCAGGCGTTCCGCATCCGGCTGATCGACCTGTTGCGCGCCCGCGACGATCTGGTGGTCTATGGCCGCCTGCCCGACCAGACCGCGGCGGTTGGCGCCGCCGAGACCCGGCTGCGCGAGAACCTTGGTGCGGTTGACCGGCTGGAGCGGCGGGCGGGGCTGATGCTGGCGCTGACCACGACGATCTCGGCCGGGATCGCGCTTTGGCTGGGCGGCGCGCTGGTGGCGCGCGAAAGTATAAGCCCCGCTCAGGCGGCGCTGGGCTTCTTCGCGGCGCTGGCGCTGTCCGAGACGGTGCAGCCGGTGCGTCGCGGCCTTGCCGATCTGGGCCGGATGCTGGATGCCGCCCGCCGCGTCCGCCGCCTGCTGCCCGAAAACGATGCCGCCCCCGTCGCCGCCTCGCCTGCGGCGTCCCCTCCGCGCCCCGAAACCGCGGCGCTAGAGATGAGCAATATCGCCTATCGCCACCCCGGCGCTGAAAACCCCGTGATCGAGGGCTTCGCCCTGAGCGTCGCGCCGGGCGAGAAGGTGGCGCTGACTGGCGTCTCGGGTCGGGGCAAGAGCACGGTTCTGGCGCTGGCCGCCGGTCTGATCCAGCCCGATCGCGGCCAGATCCTCGTTTCCGGCCGCCCCCTCCGCGATCTGCCCGAAAGCCAGCTTCGCGCCGAAGTGACCTATCTGCCGCAGCGCAGCATGCTTCTGGGCACAAGTTTCTTCGACATGCTCGCGCTGGGCACGACGGAACTTGACGAAAGGGATGCGTTGGCTGCCCTCGAAGCGGTGGCGCTGTCCAGCACGGTCGCCGGGCGCGGCGGGTTGCATGCGAAGCTGTCCGAGAATGGCGCGGGTCTGTCGGGCGGTGAACAGCGCAGGCTTGCGCTGGCCCGGGCACTCCTGCGCCACCCGCAGTTGTTGCTGCTCGACGAACCCACCGAGGGGCTGGACCGCCCCACCGCGATCCGCGTTCTCGCGGGCATCCGCGATTTCCTGCCCCGGGCGACGCTTCTGATCGCCTCGCATCGCAAGGCCGAAAGGGACTGGGCCGACCGGCTGATTCGCATGGTCTGAAGTTACATCTTGGACATGCGTTTTTGATTCAGGTCAAAGTCCGCACACAAATGTATACCTAGAACGAATCTAAAGGTGCGCAAAGCGTGTATCTTTGGGAATCGCACGGGTAACGGCCAAGGAGGCCCGCCACCATGGAACTCGACATCGTCGAGCTGTCCCGGCTTCAATTCGCCCTGACAGCCATGTTTCACTTTCTCTTCGTGCCGCTCACGCTTGGCCTGTCGGTCATCGTGGCGATCATGGAGACGGTCTATGTCATGACCAACCGCCCGATCTGGCGGCAAATGACCAAGTTCTGGGCCACGCTGTTCGGGATCAATTTCGTCCTAGGGGTGGCCACCGGTATCACCATGGAATTCCAGTTCGGCATGAACTGGGCCTATTACAGCCACTATGTCGGCGACATCTTCGGCGCGCCGCTCGCCATCGAGGGGCTGATGGCCTTCTTCCTCGAGGCGACCTTCGTGGGGCTGATGTTCTTCGGCTGGGACAAGCTGTCCAAGGTCACCCATTGCGTCGTCACCTGGCTGGTGGCGATCGGGTCGAACTTCTCGGCGCTCTGGATTCTGATCGCCAATGGCTGGATGCAGAACCCGGTCGGCGCGGTGTTCAACCCGGTGACCATGCGGATGGAGATGACCTCGTTCTTCGATGTCATGTTCAACCATGTCGCGCAGGCCAAGTTCGTGCACACGGTTTCGGCCGGTTACGTCACCGCATCGGTCTTCGTGCTCGGCGTCTCGGCCTGGTATCTGATCAAGGGCCGGCACGAGGCGTTGGCGAAGCGCTCGATCGCGGTGGCGGCCAGCTTCGGCCTTGCTTCGGCGCTGTCGGTCGTGGTGCTGGGCGACGAGTCGGGCTATTCGGCCACCCATTCGCAGAAGATGAAGCTCGCCGCGGTCGAGGGCATGTGGGACACCTACAAGGCGCCCGCCCCCTTCAAGCTGGTCGGCATCCCCGATCAGGAGGCGCGCGAGACGAAATATGCCGTACAGATCCCCGTGGCGATGGGCCTTCTGGGAACCCGGTCACTGACCGAGGAGATGCGCGGCATCAACGATCTGGTGATCGAGGCCGAGGCCCGCATCCTGAACGGCATCCTCGCCTATGACGCGCTGATGGATATCCGCGCAGCCAAGGGCGCCGCCACGCCCGAACAGATCGCCCGGTTCGAGGATCACAGCGCCGATCTGGGCTATGCCTTGCTTCTGAAACGCTATGTCGATGACCCGCGCGAGGCGACGACCGAACAGATCGCCATGGCGGCCGAGGATACCATTCCCGGTGTCCTGCCGCTGTTCTGGGCGTTCCGGGTGATGGTGGGGCTTGGCTTCATGTTCATCGGGGTGATGCTGTTCTTCTTCATCCGCGCCAATTTCTACGGCATGCGCTTTCCGCGCTGGTCGCTCTGGGCGGCGGTTTTCGCCATCCCGACGCCCTGGATCGCGGCCGAGGCGGGCTGGTTCGTGGCCGAGTTCGGCCGCCAGCCCTGGACAGTGGACGGCGTGCTGCCCACCGCGCTGTCGGTCAGCCATCTCAGCGTGACCCAGGTCGCCCTGACGCTGGCGGGCTTCGTCACCTTCTACTCGGTGCTGTTCATCATCGAGATGGGGCTGATGCTGAAATACATCCGCAAGGGCCCGTTCATGGACGTGGCCGAAACCGAGGCGTGGAACCGGCGGCACAATGAGCGGCTGTCGGGCCGCACCAGCCAGCAACCGGCGGAGTAAGACCAATGATCCTGCATGAATTCATGGATTTCGAGGTTCTGCGCGTGATCTGGTGGGCGCTTCTGGGCGTGCTGCTGATCGGCTTTGCGCTGGCCGATGGGTTCGATCTTGGCGTGGGCACGTTGCTGCCCTTCGTCGCCCGGACCGATCTGGAACGCCGCGTGGCGATCAACACCGTGGGGCCGGTCTGGGAAGGCAACCAAGTCTGGTTCATCCTGGGCGGCGGTGCCATCTTCGCCGCCTGGCCGCCGCTTTACGCGGTCAGCTTCTCGGGCTTCTACATGGCGATGTTCCTGATCCTCGCCGCGCTGATCCTGCGGCCCGTGGGGTTCAAGTACCGCTCGAAACGCGAGTCGGAAACCTGGCGCAGCGCCTGGGACTGGGCGTTGTTCGTCGGCGGCTTCGTGCCGGCGCTGGTCTTTGGCGTGGCGGTCGGCAACGTGCTGCAAGGCGTTCCGTTCCGGCTGACCGAAGACCTGATGCCGATCTACGAGGGCGGCTTCTTCGGCCTGCTGAACCCCTATGCGCTGCTCGCGGGGCTGGTATCGGTGTCGATGCTGGTCATGCACGGCGCGGCCTGGCTGGTGTTCAAGTCCGAGGGTCTGGTGGCCGACCGTGCCCGCGAATTCGGCGTCTACGCCGCATTCGCCACCATCGCCACCTATGCGCTGGCAGGGCTCTGGCTGGCGGCGGGCGTCGATGCCTACGCCTTCACCGGCGCGGTCGCGCCCGACGGCCCCTCCAACCCGCTGATGAGCGAGGTTGCAAGGGGCGGCTCGTGGATGGCGGCCTATGCCGAGCGGCCGTGGATCGTGGTGGCCCCCGTGATGGCCTTCCTCGGGGCGGCCCTGGCCGTGCTGGGGTTCCGTGCGCGGCGCGAGGGCTGGACGATGCTGGCCTCGAAACTCTCGATCACCGGCATCATCGCGTCCGTGGGGCTGACGATGTTCCCGTTCATCCTGCCCTCCAGCATCGACCCGAATTCGTCGCTCACGGTCTGGGACAGCTCGTCCTCGCACCTGACGCTGTTCGTGATGCTGGTCTCGGCGGTGATCTTCATGCCGCTGATCCTTCTCTACACGGCATGGGTCTACAAGGTGTTGTGGGGCAAGGTCACGGCCCGCGACGTGATGGACAGCAGCGATAGCGTTTACTGAGAAAGGAGCCCCAAGATGTGGTATTTCGCCTGGATGCTTGGCCTGCCGCTCGCCGCGCTTTTCGCCGTGGTGAACGCGATCTGGCTGGAGTTGCACACCGACAGCGTCCTCATGGATGAGGCCGACGACGCCTGAGAGATCGCCGGGGCGGGGGTATCCCTCGCCTCGGCGTCAGACGCCCAGATAGCGGTCGGCCAGCGCCTGCGTCATCCCGGCCATTTCCCCGGTCCAGACATTGCGGCCCTTTTCCAGGATCACCGCGCGGTCGGCGATCTGGACCAGTTCCTTCAACGACTTGTCCACGACAAGGATCGACAGCCCCGTTTCGGACCTGAGCGCCCGGATCGCGGCCCAGATCTCGGCCCGGATCAGCGGCGCCAGCCCCTCGGTCGCCTCATCAAGGATCAGAAGCCGCGGGTTCGTCATCAGCGCGCGGCCGATCACCAGCATCTGCTGTTCGCCCCCCGACAGCGAACCCGCATCCTGCCCGGCCCGCTCGGCCAGCCGCGGGAACAGCGCATGGACCCGCGCCAGATCCCAATGGCCGGGGCGCGCGGCGGCGATCAGGTTCTCGGTCACGCTCAACCCGCGAAAGGCCCGCCGACCCTCCGGCACCAGCCCAAGGCCCAGCCGCGCCGCGCGATGCGGCGCCATCCCCTCAAGCGGCTGCCCGGCAAAGCGGATCGAACCCTCGCGATGCGGCATCAGCCGGGTCAGCGTGCGGATCGTCGTGGTCTTGCCCATGCCGTTGCGCCCCATCAGCGCCACGACCTCGCCCTCGGCCATGTCGAGATCGACGCCGAACAGCGCCTGCGAATGGCCGTAGAAGGCGGTGACGCCGCGCATCTGCAACAGCGCGCTCATTCCAGCCGCTCCTCGCCCAGATAGGCGCGCTGCACTTCCGGATCGGCGCGGATCTCGGCCACCGTGCCGCTGGCGATGATCCGGCCCGAAACCAGCACGCTGACCCGGTCGGCCAGCGCAAAGACCGCGTCCATGTCATGCTCGACCAGCAGGATCGGCGCCTCGTGGCGCAGATCGTCCAGCAGCGCGGTCATCTCGCGCGCGCCATCGGGTCCCATGCCCGCCATCGGTTCATCCAGGACAAAGGCGCGCGGCGCCAGCGCCAGCGCCATCGCCAGTTCCAGCCGCCGCCTTTCGCCATGCGCCAGATCGCCCGCGGGTATCGCCCGCCGCCCGGACAGGCCCGCGCGGGCGATATGCGCCTCGGCCGCCGCGCGCAGCCCCGTATTGGCCAGCGCCGGGCGGAAGAACCGGAAGCTCTGCCCCCGCGCGCCCTGCACCGCCAGCACCACGTTCTGCAACACCGTCAGTTCGGCCGCCACCGCCGAAACCTGAAAGCTGCGCGCCAGCCCGGCCCGGGCGCGGGCGGCCACATCCGCCTGCGTCACGTCGCGCCCGTTCAGGACAACCTGCCCGGCATCCGGTTTCAGATTGCCCGCGATCAGCCCGATCAACGTGGACTTGCCCGCCCCGTTCGGCCCGATCAGCGCGTGGATCTCGGATCGCCGCAAGGTCAGCGACACGCCATCCGTGGCCTTCAACGCACCGAAGGCGCGGTGCAGGTCGCGCACCTCCAGCACCGGCTCAGTCATGCGCCACCTCGCGCCCCGCAAGGGTTCCGATCAGCCCGCCGCGTGCGAAAAGGACAATTCCCAGAAGCGCAAGCCCAAGGAAAAGCTTCCAGTATTCGCTGAACCCCCCCAGCCAATGTTCGAGAAGGATAAACAGCGCCGCCCCCGCCACCGGCCCGAACAGCCGCGCCACACCGCCCAGGATGACAAAGACCATGATCTCGCCCGAGGTCTGCCAGCTCAGCATCGAGGGGCTGACGAAACGGTTGAGATCGGCGAACAGCGCGCCTGCCAGCGCCGTGATCGCGCCCGAAATGACAAACGCCGTCAGCTTGACCGAATAGGGCCGGATGCCCAGCGCGGCGCTGCGCACCGGGTTCTGCCGCGCCCCCGCCAGCGCCAGCCCGAAGCCCGACCGCGCCAGCACCCACGACACCATCAGGGCCGCCATCAGCACCCCATAGGACAGCGCGAAGAACTGGATCGGGTCCAGCGTGTTCAGCCCCGGAAAGCCGTTGCGCACATAGATCGAGATGCCGTCCTCGCCGCCATAGGCGGGCCAGGAAATCGCGAAATAGTAAAGCATCTGGCCGAAAGCCAGCGTGATCATGATGAAATAGACCCCGCTGGTGCGCAAACTCAGCGCCCCGATCGCCAGCGCCCCCAGCGCCCCCGCGACCATCGCCGCCACCCAGATCACCGGCATCGACTTGGTGCCCGCCAACTCGAACGGCCAGGTCATCAGCGGCTCATAGGCCTGCACCGGCGCGGCCAGTACCGCCATCGCATAGCCGCCGATCCCGAAGAACGCCGCATGCCCCAGCGAGACCATGCCGCCCAGCCCCAGCGCGATGTTCAGCCCCACGCCCGCCAGCGCAAGGATCGCGACCTTGGTGGCCAGCGTCACGATGAAGGGCTCGCCCATCGCCTGTGCGGCCAGCGGCACCGCCAGCAGGCCCAGCGCCAGAACCGCGTTGAGAACCGTCTCGCGCCGCATCTCAGGCCCGCCCGAACAGGCCGCCGGGGCGGACCACCAGCACCAGCGCCATCAGGATGTAGATCAGCATCGACGCCAGCGCCGCCCCGACCGAGGTGGCCTGGGAGCGTTCCATGAAGGTGGAAAACGCGATCGGCAGCAGGAACCGGCCCAGCGTGTCGGTCATCCCCACCAGGATCGCACCCACCAGCGCCCCCTTGATCGACCCGATCCCGCCGATCACGATCACCACGAAGGCCAGGATCAGCACGGGTTCCCCCATGCCCACCTGCACCGATTGCAGCGCGCCGACCAGTGCCCCCGCCAGCCCCGCCAGCGCTGCGCCCAACGCGAAGACGATGGTGTAAAGCCTTGATATGTCGACGCCCAGCGCCCCGATCATCTCGCGATCCGCCTCGCCCGCGCGGATCCGGATGCCCAGCCGCGTGCGCCCGATCAGCCAGAACAGCCCCGCCGCCACGGCCAGCCCCACGCCGATCAGCACCAGCCGGTACAGCGGATAGTCGATCCCGCCGGGCAGCCGGACCGGGCCCGCCAGCGCGCGCGGGATGTCGAGATAAAGCGGGAACGAGCCAAAGGCCCAGCGTGTGCCCTCGGAAAACACGAGGATCAGCGCAAAGGTCGCCAGCACCTGGTCCAGATGGTCGCGCGCGTAAAGCCGCCGGATCACCGTCAGTTCCATCAGCGCGCCCGCCGCGGCCGCGGCGGCAAGGCTTGCGGCAAGCCCCAGCCAGAAATTGCCCGTCGCGGCGGCCACCGCGGCACAGGCAAAGGCGCCGATCATGTAAAGCGATCCGTGGGCAAGGTTGATCAGCCCCATGACGCCGAAGACCAGCGTCAGGCCCGCCGCCATCAGGAACAGCATGACGCCGTATTGCAGGCCGTTCAGCGCCTGCTCGATCAGAAGCATCAAGGACAAGGGGCGGTCCCTCGCTGGGGCGGGTGCGCGCGGCACCCGCCCGCGCCGGTTACATCTTGCACTCGTCCTCGTAGGCGTGGCCGCGATCCTCGATCGCGACACCCACGATCCGGTTGGTCAGGATATCGCCCTCGCGCACCACCTCGCGCATGAACAGATCCTGCACCGGATGTTGCGAGGCGTTGAACGAGAACTTGCCCCGGACCGAGGCGAAATCGGCCTCGCGCAGCGCGGCGCGGAAGGCGTCGGCGTCGCTGACGCTGGCCTTGTCCATCGCCGACAGAAGCAGGTTCGCCGTGTCATAGCCATAGGCCGCATAGACCGAGGGCAGGCGGCCATATTCCGCCCGGAACGCCTGAACGAAGGCCGCATTTGCCTCGTTGTCCAGGTCGGGCGACCAGTTCGCGCCGTTCAGAACGCCCAGCGCGGCATCGCCCATCGCCTGGATGATCGACTGGTCGAAGCTGAAGGCGGGGCCGATCAGTTTCAGCCCCACACCGGAATCGGCATATTGCTTGACGAAGGAAATCCCCATGCCGCCGGGCAGGAAGATGAACACGCCATCGGCACCCGAGGCGCGGATCTGCGCGATCTCGCCCGCGTAATCGGTCTGGCCAAGCTGGGTATAGACCTCGGCCACCACCTCGCCCTGGTAGAACCGCTTGAACCCGGCCAGCGAATCCTGCCCCGCGGGGTAGTTGGGCGCCATGATGAACGCCCTGGTGATCCCGGCGCGCGCGGCATAGGCGCCTGCGGCCTCGTGCAGGTTGTCGTTCTGGTAGCTGACCGAGAAGTAGCTCGGGTGGCAGCCCTTGCCCGCCAGTTGCGAGGGCGCGGCATTGGTCGAAAGGTAGACCTTGCCCTGCGCGGTCGCGGCCGGCACCACCGCCATGGCGAGGTTCGACCAGACGATGCCGGTCAGCACGTCGACCTTGTCGGACTGGATCATCTTGTCGGCGATCTGCACCGCGATGTCGGGCTTCTGCTGGTCGTCCTCGATCACCACGCTCAGATCGGGATTGCCCGCCCGGTTCACCGCCAGCATGAAGCCGTCGCGCGTGTCGATCCCCAGGCTCGCGCCGCCGCCCGACAGCGTGGTGATCATGCCGACCTTGACCGGATCGGCCAGCGCGGCCCCGCCAATCCCCAGCGACGCGGCCGCCGCCGCCACAAGCGTTGCCTTCAGGTTCATCTTCCTCTCCCCGTCATTCTTATGTGCGGGGCCGTTAAGCCCGCGTGGATCGGGGGCATGCTATGCCGCGCCCGCGCTGTGCCGCAAGCGGCGAATCGGCGCTGTGGTGCGGTCCAACCGCGGACCCGCCCGGTCAACGACTTGGCCGCTTGGGCGAGTGGCGCATCGGGCGTGCTGGTCGATCCTCGGCGCACCGGGGGAAGGCTGGGTTGTGTCGATATCGCCGAGCCGCCGTCGACCCCTATCCGGGAGGCTCGTCGCGGCGGATGAGACCCGCGATGGAGAAAAGCGCCTCAATGTCGAGATGCCGTTCCAGATGCTCGGCCAGCGCGTCCAGCGCCGCCTCGACGGCCGCGCCATGGGACAGCGGGCCGGGCGCCAGCCCCAGCGCGTAAAGCCAGGCGCGGCGGAACCCGTCTTCGGCGAACAGCCCGTGCAGATAGGTGCCCACGATCCGCCCATCGGGCGAGACCGCGCCCTCGGGCCGACCCTCGATCCGGGCAAAGGGGCGGGCGCGGTCGGGCCCCTCGGTGCGGCCGATATGGATCTCGTAGCCCTCCAGCGGCGCGCCGGTCGCGTCATGGGTGGCGGCCACGCGGGTCAGCGTCTTGTCCGCCGCCATCGCCGTCTCGACATCCAGAAGGCCCAGCCCCGCGGTTTCGCCCGCCGGGCCCTCGCGCCCCTCGGGGTCAAGAATCCGCCGCCCCAGCATCTGGTATCCGCCGCACAGCCCCAGCACCCGCCCGCCGCGCCGGACATGGGCCATCAGGTCGATATCCCAGCCCTGCATGCGCAGGAATTCCAGATCGCCGCGGGTCGATTTCGTGCCCGGCAGGATCACCAGGTCGGCATCGCCGGGCAAGGGGCAGCCCGGCGGGATCATGCTCAGCCGGATCGAAGGCTCCAGCTTCAGCGGGTCCAGATCGTCGAAATTCGCGATCCGCGACAGCATCGGGCAGGCGACGTGGAATGTCCCGTCGCCCGCGGGCGCACCCAGATCGACCGCATCCTCGGCGGGCAGGCGATGGGCCAGCGCAAACCACGGCACAAGGCCGAAGCCGCGCCAGCCGGTTGCCCGCTCGATCGCCGCATAGCCGTCCTCGAACAGCCGCGGATCGCCGCGGAACTTGTTGACCGCAAAGCCCCGGATCATCGCGGCATCCGCCGGGTCCAGCACCGCCTGCGTGCCGACGATCTGGGCGATCACGCCGCCCCTGTCGATATCGCCGACCAGCACCACCGGCACGCCCGCGGCACGGGCAAAGCCCATGTTGGCGATGTCGCCCCGGCGCAGGTTCACCTCGGCCGGGCTGCCCGCGCCCTCGACCAGGATCAGATCGGCGCTGGCCGCAAGCCGGTGAAAGCTGTCGAGAACCGCGCCCATCAGCCCCGGCCGCTCGCCCGCGAAATCCGCGGCCCGCCAGGCGCCGCGGGCCCGGCCCTGGACGACGATCTGCGCGGCCCGGTCGGTTTCGGGCTTGATCAGGACGGGGTTCATGTCGGCTACCGGATCGCGCCCGGCGGCGAGCGCCTGCAAGGCCTGCGCCCGGCCGATCTCGCCGCCATCGGCGGTGACGGCGGCATTGTTCGACATGTTCTGCGGCTTGAAGGGCGCGACCGACAGCCCGCGCGCGCGCGCCGCACGGCAGAGCCCGGCGACAAGGATCGACTTGCCCACATTCGAACCCGTTCCCTGGATCATCAGCGCGCGGGTCACGGGCGCGCCCTTTCCCTGGCGGCGGTCGGCGTGGCAGGCGTTGCAAGGGGGTATTTGGGCCAAGAAGAAGACAGCGGTGGCATCTCACTCTCCGGCAAGGGCGCGGCGGCGTTCGGCCAGGCGCGCGACGGCATCAAGCACCAGCGGCGTGCCGCAGGTCCAGTCGGGGCCGGTGAATTCGGGGTGAAGGGCGGCTCCGGTCGCATGCAGAGCGGGATGGGCGACGACCTCCTCGGCGCGCGAGGTGGCGGGGTAGGGGCGCGCGACGATCAGCAGGTCGGGATCGGCCATCACCAGATCCTCGAGCGACAGCCGACCGCCCCCCCTGCGACCCAGCCGTGCTGCAAGATTGTCGAAGCCCGCATGGGCAAGAATATCGTCGGACAGCGTGTCCGCGCCCTGGGTGAAGCCGTTGGGATGAAAGATCGCCGCGACGGGCCGCGACCCCGGCGCCGGGGCAAGGGCCGCGCGGCGTGCCTCGAATTCCGCGATCAGGGCTTCGGCGCGGTCCTCGTGGCCCAGAAGCCGCCCGGCCTGGAGGATCTGGCCGGGGATCTCGTCGATCCGGCGGGTGATCTCGAACTGCTCGACCGCGATGCCCAGACGGCGCAGCATCGAGACCGTGGCCGGGTCGGAAAACCGCCCCGCCAGCACCAGGTCGGGGCGCAGCAGCAGGATCTCCTCGGCACCGCCGCGATTGGCCGGATAGGCGCGCGCCGCTTCGGCCATGGCCGAGGACCGTGGGTCTGCCGCCAGCCTGCTGACCGAGACGAGTTGGCCGGGTTGCGCGATCAGCATCGCCAACTGGTCCGTGCACAGGTTGATCGAGACCACGCGCCGCGGCGCCTCGGCCAGTGCTGCCGCCCCGGCAAGAACCAGGGCGGCGGCGAGGGGGATCAGCCTAGAAGGACGCACGCAGGCCAACGAAGACAGAGCGCCCGGCGCCATTGTAGCCGCGCACCGGTTCGTAGCTTTCGTCGAACAGGTTCTCGACGCGCAGATAGGCTGTGGCCCTGTCGTTCACCGCATAGGACAGGCCCAGATTGACCAGCGTGTAATCCGCAATGCCCGAGGGCGGGTTGGGCCAGTCATTGGTATCGGTCCGGTCGGCCACGGCCTGAATCCCGATCTGGGCGTCCAGCCGGTCGGTCAGCCCGGCCTCGACGCCGAGGCTCAGGTCATGGCGCGGCACCCGGACCATGCGCCCTGCCGGGTTGGCGGCGTCGGTATAGGTGTAGGCACCGAACATTGCGACGCGGTCGCTAAGCGCGTAGCGGCCCGACAGTTCGATCCCCTTGCTGGTGGTGGTGCCGGGCACCTGGTTATAGGTGCTCGTGCCGGAATCGAAGTCGATCAGGTTGTCGATTTCCGTATGGAAAACCGTGGCCTTGGCAAAGCTGTCCGTCCCATAGCGTTTCTCGATCCCGATTTCGGCGCTGCGGCTTTTCTCGGGCTCCAGCGTGGCGCTGCCGAAGGGACCGAAGCGTTCGTAGAGCGAGGGCGCCCGGTAGCCGGTGCCGACCACCGCCCGCAGGATCACGTCATCCCGCATCCGCCAGGCCAGCGCGGCGCGGCCCGACAACTGGTCGTCGAAATCGGAATAGCTGTCATGGCGCAGCGACAGCGCCACGTCGAGCGCGGGCGAGACGGCATATTGCAGTTCGCCGAACGCGGCAGCGCTGTCGGCGTCGTAGCGCACGCCGTCCAGCGTGGCCTTTTCCTCGGTCCAGTCCGCACCGAAGGCCAGCGTAAGATCGGTGCTCAGGTCCACGCGGCCGAGATAGTCCAGCCGGGTGCGCTCGCCGACGAAACGCTGGGTAAAACCGCCCGCATCGAAGCGCTCGGTCTCGACCCAGGACAGCGCGATCTCGTGCTCGATCGCACCCGTCGCAAACTCGGCAAAGCTGCGCAAGCCGCGGCGGGTCTGGTCGATCTCGCCGCTGGGATCGGCGGTCGACCGATCGAATTCCGAAGTGCCATCGGAATAGAGTGCCGAAAAGCCGATGCGAAGGTCGTCCGTCAGGTCATAGGCGGCAAACAGCACCATCTGCGTCTGGTCGAAGCCGTCCTTCTCGGTATCCGAGGTACGCGCCGAAAAGCCTTCGGAAGTCAGCCGCGAGAAGGTCAGCGCGACTTCGCCGCGTTCGCCTTTCTGACCCAGATTGACCGTGGCGGCCCGGGTGTCGAAGCTGCCCGCCTCGACATTGGCCCGCCCCGAGAAGCCCGGCGCATCGGGCCGCCATGTGGTGATGTCGACCACACCGGCAACGGCATTCGAGCCATAAAGCGCCGATTGCGTCCCCTTCAGCACCTCGATCCGGTCGGGCATCCCGGCGGTCAGCGTGCCGAAATTGAACGCGGTCTGGGTGCTGGAGGGGTCGGTCATGTCGATACCGTCGATACGCACGCCGATATAGCTGCCCCCAAGACCCCGCAGCCGCAGGGTCGAGGTGGCCCCCAACCCGCCATTCGTGGTGATCGACACGCCGGGCAACAGCGCCAGGGTCTGTCCGATGCTCAGCCCGCCCTGGGCGATGTCGGCGGCGTCCAGCGTCTCGACGGTGGTGCCGGTGCGGTTGATCTCGATCGGCACGAGGCTTGCGGTGGCCGTGATCTCGTCCAGCAGCAGGCTTTGCTGCGCATATGCGGCAAGGGGGGTGAGCGCGGTCACGCCAAGTCCCAGGGCGATTGTCTTGCGAATCATGTCTGTCCCGTGTCCGTTCGCTGGCCGCCGGTGCGTCCGGCTGGCCTGTTTTGACTGCAAGTCCTTGGAAAGGCATGCCTTCCCGCAGACGGTGAGGCGTCACCACTGCGGAAGGACCGCTGCCCGCGTCGCACCCCGCGACGGGACCGGGTGATCGTCCTGGCAGGTCTCCTGGCTTGCGGGTCGTCGCTTGGCTGGCCTTCCCGGGCGCGGGGGCCCAGTGGCGTTGTCAGCCGCGCTCTCCGCCTACAGTTGCGGGGGCAGCCACGGCATGGGCCCGGAGGCCGCACCGTGTTCCCTTTTCATCACCCGCGCCCAAGGACGCGGATGAACCAAGACGGCTCGGGCCTAGTTCCCTCGTCGAGGGCTGTCAAGGGGTGGCACGGCGGGGAGGGCAGCCGCCCGGCGGGATGGTCAGGATTATCCGGCTGCGGGAATCGGTTCGCGGCACAGCGCGATCAGTTCGGCGCGCGCCTCGGGCGGGGCAAGGATCAGCGCTGCTGCGCCGCGGAATGCGATCCGCGCAAGGATCGCGTCCTCGCGTCCGGCGTCGGACAGGAACACACAGCACGGGGCGTCCGTGTCGTCACCCGCCAACTGACCAAGCCCCGCCCCGCCGACTCCAGCGAACTGCTCCAGCCGGGCGAGGTGCGCGGCATCGCCGCTGCGTCCGACGACATCCCCGCCGACGAGGCGCAGCCCAGCAACGGCCAGATCGCAGGCGGCCGCGACCGGGTCGGCCACCGACGCCTGGCCGGGGCCGACGAGGGCGGCGGTCAGGGTCTCTACCGAGCAACCGATCATGGTGGGGTCGATCCGGTTCGGCGGGCGGGCGGCATCTATGCTGATCTCGCGCGCGTTGTCCAGGAAAGTACGAAACGGACCCCTGAAGACGGCTATGATCCGTGCGGCGGCATCTTCTCTGCCCTCCGATCCCTCCTCCTCCGCGCCGTGACCGCTCAGCGCCAGTAACCGGCGCCCTGCCACGACCAGCACGAAGCGGTTGCCGCTTTCGTTGGTCAGGATCATCTCGCGGGGCAGGATGGTCTCCTCGATCTCGGTCAGCAGGGCGGACACGATGCTGTCAGTGGCGCTTGCCCGGATTTGTCCGTCGTCCTTGCCCTTCAGCTTTGCGAGCTTGCTGTTGAGCCTGTCCAGATCACCCATCTCACGGCCCTCGCCGGGTTGCGTCCGCGGTGCGGGCGGTGTCCTCGGGCAGAATCGCGTCGATGCCCGACCAAAGCACGTTCAGCGCCGCTTCCAGATCGGCACTATCCTCCAGCACCCCGCACAGCGCCTCGTCGGGCGCGGCGGGAGTGCGCAGGAAGACCTCGATCCGCCCGCCCTGCAAAGCCACGGCTTCGACGACCGGCGCCGCCAGCGCCACCTCTGCGGCTGCCCAGACCGGCCCGCTCAGCAGTCGTGCCCCTCGCAGGCAAAGCGCATCCAGCGCCTCCTGCGGCGGGGCCGGGAGGTCGGAATCGCTGCACAGCACGAGACGTGCCTTGAGGTCGACATAGACAAGCGACCGGCATCCAGGGGTCGATCTGCGCAGAGACTTTATTCGTTCGGCTGGAACCATCGCGCGCAGTCTAGTCGATATTTCGGCGCCTTCCATAACCAAAACGCATCCCGCGATCGCCGACATCGCGAAGCAGGTCCGGTCCGAGGAGTCCGGCCGATTGCGGCCGACGGTCTCGCGCCGTCAGAACTGACCCAGCCTTCGGGTCTCGCCATCGACCGGGCGGGTCGCGCGTCTGGGCGCGCGCTCAAGTGTCACACGTTGCGGGCGGACGCTGTTTTCTTCCCCAGTGTCGACAACCACCTCGTCGTACTCGGGCTGCGCTGCCAAACAGGACGGGGTCAGCGAGACAGAGGCAGGCCGCGGATCGGACCCGGCCCCTTGCGGGTCGTGGCCCTGCAAGGCGTAAAGCAGCTCGATGAAATGCAGGCTGAACGCCTCGGCGCCGCTTGCGCCCCAGAGGACCGGGTCATCGCGCCCCTCGACCGCTCGGGTCAGCGAGATAGGGAAACTTGCGGCGAAAAGGCCTTCTGTCTCGCGTCGGACACGCTTGAGTACGCGCTCGCGGTCTCCCTCGGTCAGCAGCTTGTCGCAGCGTGTAAGCAGAAGGATGCTCGTCTTCGCAAGCCGCTCCGAATGTTCCTCCCAGACGGCGGCTTCGCTCTGGCGCCAGGCCTGGGTGGCATGGGTACACCAGATCACGCCGTCGGCCTGCCCGATCACGTCCTGCCAGACGCCCGCATCCATGTTGGGATCCGAGATCCCCGGCATGTCGATCAGATCGCAGAGCGTCAGCAACTCGGCTTCGGCAAAGATCTGAACGAGACGGGTATCGGTGGGCGAGACCTCGCAAAGCTGGTCGATCTCGAGCGGGTGTATCACGCCCGCGCGATCCTCGCGCCACGCCTGTCCCGAGCCATGGGAGATGCGGACCGGCGGAAGCTGGGTCGCGGTCACCTTCACGGGCAGCGGGTTCTGACCGATCAGCAGGTTCGACAGGGTGCTCTTGCCTGCGCTGAATTCGCCCATCAGCGCGATGCTGGGCTTTTTCACCGGTGCGGGGACGGGGTGCGGGTCCGGTCGCGTCGCGTCGTTCACGGCCGCCAAGGCGGCGCCGATCATGGCGAACTCATCGGGATGGGTGTCAGTCATGGCTATCTTGCTTCCCTGTCACGTTCAGGCCGCTTCCTGGCGCATCGTAGCAACGGCGGCTTCGATCTGTCGCAACCGGTCCGCGCGCGCCTGATAGCCGAGTGCCGCGCCCAGATCCTGCGCGGTGGGCGCCGCCTTCTCGGCCAGCGCTGTCACGATCTCGCGCTGTTCCTCCAGAAATCCAGCCAGCGTTTGCAGCAGGTCGGCACGGATTGCCTCGGCATGGTCATGACTCAACTCGTCCAGGATCGGCGCGGTCTCCTCGCGAATCATCTTGTAGAACTCGGCCGCGAAGCTGCGATAGCCTTTGCGGCGCAGCCACCAGCGGCGCCACCAGGTACCCTTGACATCCAGCGCGATGGTCTGGGCGATGGCGACCGGCGGGTTCAGTCGGGGTGGTTCGGGCGGCTCGATGGCCAGCGCCTCGGTCAGCCCGAAAGCGGCGCGGTAGGTCGCCGCGACATCGGTGGCGGTCGTCTCCAGGATCGCCCTGGCCTCGTCCTGCATGCGCTTGCCGAAGACCTGACAGGCTGAGCGCAGCAAGAGCCGCAGGCCCGTCGGTTCGTAAGACCAGACCGTTCCCTCGCCGTGTTTCTCCAGGTGCTCGATCAGCGCGGCGGTCGCACGGTCCAGGAAATTGTGATGCGACCGATCCAGCCGAACGCAGAACGCTTCACGCTGGGCGGCGAAGGCGGTTTCCAGCGCGACGGTCGCGCGTTGTTCGATCCGGTCGAGCTCGCGCGAAATCCGGTCGGAGTCGAGCGCCACGGCCTGACCATCTGCAACGGCGAGCCCAATCGAAAGATGCGCCGCGGTCACGCCGCGGGCGAGGTTGCCGACGCTGCGGGCGATCCGGTCGATCGCCTCGCCGCCCACGCCCTCGGCAACACGTTCGCCCAGGGCACGGTAAAGCGCCGGGATGCCCGACAGCCGCCAGACGCCTTCGATCGCGTCCTGCGGCCCTTCGCTCGCGACGCATTCGGTGCGCGCAAGGGCGAGCAGCGACTTGCGGCTGGCCTCGTTCATCTGCGACAGCGTTCCTTCCAACGCATGCTGGCCCCAGACCGCGCTGCCGAACAGGATCGGCGCGTCGGCCGGTCCCTCGTGCCGTTTCAGCGTTGCGCGGATCGAGTCGCGGATTTCGGTGATCTGGGCGGCGGGGTCCGACAACTCGTCGATGCGGTTGACAAAGATCACCACCTCGCGCGCCTTGACCGCCGAGATCAGCCGGATCAGTGCCATGTCGACGGTCGAAAGCGCCTGGTGTGCCGACAGCACCAGCACGCAAAGTCGGCTGTCGCGGATCGCGCCGATGGTGATCTGCTCGCGCATCAGGAAGGTGTCGTTGACCCCGGGCGTGTCGCGCAGGCACAGCTTGAACGGCACATTGGCATGGGTCACATGCAGGTCAGCCGATTTCGTGATGTCGGCAAAGCGTCCGCGCATGTCGAAGGGCTCGCCCTCGTCATCCTCGAAATCATCGCCGAGGCAGACATAGCGTTCCACCAGTTCCTCGTCGAAGGTGCCGTATCTGTGCTCCTGCCCGAGCAGCATCTCGAACCGACGGCCCAGTCGTCCCTTGGATTTCTCACGCATCCGCTCGACCTGGCGGCGCACCTTTTCGAGTTCTTCCTCGGCGCCGGCGCGGCTGGCCAGTTCGCCCATACGTCCGCCCTTCTCGATCAGCCGGTCCCATTCCTGCGGATCGAAAAAGCGGAAATTGGCGCCGGCCGCGCCGGTTGTCCATGAGGGCGAGACATGGATCGAGGTCACCACCGAGGTCCAGGGGTTCACGTCCGCAGGCAGAAGTCCAGGCCAGCCCGCCATCGTGTTGATGAGTGACGTCTTGCCGGCCTTGACTTGGCCAATAAAGGTGATTGACGGCTCGACCAACTCGAGTTGATTAGCAAGCCGGGCCGCGCCGCGCGCGACGGTCGCATCGCCAAGCTCGGTCAGATCAGCTAGAGTCCGACGCATCTGGTCCATCCGTTCCATAAAGCCGGTGAACCCGTCCATGCCCAGCGCCAGCAGTCCCGGATTGGCGGTCCGCGGACGGGCGGCCTCCAACGCCATTTCTGCGCGTTCGTCCAGCGTCACCTTGTGGCCTCCCTCTTGACTGTGCGGAACCCGCTCGGTCCCGGTCGGAATCGGCTGCGCTCATGCTGGTTGTCGCGGCCACCGAAACAATTTTTCCGGTCAAGATGTCCTGAGCGTGGCGATCCCATGACCTTACCTTGGCTCTGCCTCCCGATCAGGCGGCGAGTCGCGCTTCGAAGCCGCGCCGCAACTGCAACAGAAGCGTGACCGCATCGGCGGCGGCGGTTTCGTCCTGCTCAAGCGTCAGCAGAAGCAGCATCTCGTTGGCCTCCAGGATATCCTCGGCCAGATCGCCGACAAGCCCCGCATCCTCGATGATCTCGCCCAGTTCCTCGGTGGTTCGCGCGCAGAGCGCGAGCAACCCCTCGATTTCGGCCGGGTCGTTCTCGCCGATTGCGTCCGGAAAATCCCCGCTATGCCCGTCCAGCAACCGGATCGCGCGGGCCGACGCGACGACCTCGGGATCCGGCAGTGCAGGGGCGCAGGCGGGCGCGTCCGTGGCACCGTTTTGGGGCATCTCGGCCCGGCCGTTCCGATTGGTCATCTCAACCGGAGCCATTCCGGGCGGGGCATCGAGCGGCCGGGTCTGTGGCCTTGTGTGAAGCGCCGCCTGGCTGTGGCGGCGGACGAACAAGCTGGCGGCGTCCAGGTCGGCGCTGCGCCCCTGTTCGATCATGCGCGAAAGCGCCTCGAACAGGGCCGTCGCCCCGCTTCGGGCAAGCAGCGCCCGGTCGGCAGTCTCCGTGCTGGCCATGGCGGCGGCCGCTTGCGCGGTGGCGATCGGCAGAAGACTATGGAACTCGGTCTCGACCACCTCGCGCAGATCGTCCAGCCGCTCCTCCAGTACCCCCATGCACATCAACTCATCGGCTCTGGTTAACACCAGAAAGGCATGGTCCTTCAGGTTGTCAGGCACCCGCGCCCAGATCTGCGCCTCGTCATGGGCAAAGCCCTGGGTGCACCACAGGATGATGTCGGGCGAGGTCTGCTCGATCGCACCCGCGCTTTGAAAACCGCCGCCGGGGGAAGGAAGCCCCAATTCGATCACCACGAGGTTGCAAAACAGCGCCGAGGGCGTTTCGGAAGGCTCGCCCGGCCCGGTGACGACGGTCGGCGCGGCATGACCGCAGAGCAGGCGTGCCAGTTCGGACTTGCCGCTTCCGGCCGGTCCGGTCACGACCAGCCGCAGCGGCACGCGCAGCCGCGCCAGCAGCCGCTTTCCATAGTCGCGTGCCTTTCCCGGCAGATCACTCGCCGCGAGGGTCTCTTCGAGATCCGCAAGAACACCCCGGTCGAACGTCGTACTCATTGGACACGTCTCCCGAAGCTCAGAAAAAAGCGCACGGCAAGTGGCAGCGCCCGTAGCGGCCCTGCCTCGCGGTTGCGTGCAACGGCCAGATCGGCGCGCTTGCGGGTTCGTTCGGCCGGGCTGGGGCGGTGCGGCTTGACCTCGGGCTGGCAGCCACGGGCGACGACCCGGATCACGCTGAAGCAGACATTGTCCTGATCGGGGTCGGCCAGCGCTTCGAGTTCGGAAAACAAAGCGTTGGCGATCTCGGCACTAGAACGCCGCCGATACTGGACCAGAAGCGAGCGCAGCCGCTCCCGGTCGATCGAGTCGAGCCCGTCGCTGGCCGCCACGATG
This sequence comes from Rhodovulum steppense, assembly GCF_004339675.1. Classification (GTDB taxonomy): domain Bacteria; phylum Pseudomonadota; class Alphaproteobacteria; order Rhodobacterales; family Rhodobacteraceae; genus Rhodovulum; species Rhodovulum steppense. The sequence continues at coordinate 174,445 of NZ_SLVM01000001.1, read as the reverse complement.
ATGTCGCCCACCGTAAGGTCGATCGGCCGGTCGGGGCAGTCGATCTGATGGATCTCGGCCCCGGTCAGCGCCGAGGTCAGGCAGTTGCGGTCAGGATGGCGGCGCGCCTCGTCGACGCTCAGCAGGCCCAGACGCATCATGCCGTCTATCTGGGGCGCGAGCGAATGGTCCTCGTTGATCTGATGCAACTGTCCGTCGCGAAACAGGAACAGTGGCGAATCCCCGACCGAGATCCAGAACAGACGATCCCGCGCCACCGCAAGCGCCACAAGCGTCGTGCCCATGCCAGCAGTGTCGGCATGGCTGCGCACATGCGCCGCGATGCTGCCATTGGCCTCGCGCGTTGCATCGCGCAGGATGCCGGGGGCGCAGCGGATGAAGCGATCTGGATCGTCGCTGCGAAGTTTGAGTTCGCTGAAAACCTCGGTCACCGCGATCCGGCTGGCCACATCGCCCGCCGCGTGGCCACCCATGCCGTCGCCCAGCACCGCAAGGCCGATATCGCCGCCGATCGTGAAATCGGCGATGATGGCATCTTCCTGATGCTCGCGCCGACCCTGGCCGATGCCGGTGGCGGCGTCCAGGCGCAGATCATCCGATGTCGGCATCGCGCCGTTCCGTCGACCAGGTGAAATCGGGTCCGCAGAAGGCAACAAGGCGCAGCGTGGTCTCGCCGATGCGGATGACGTCGCGATCAGACATTTCCTCGGTGCTAAGCAGCGGTCGACCGTTCAGGCGAACGATGTTCACCTTGCCGCCCGAGCCGAGGAAGAACCGGCCCTCCTCGTCGTCATAGGCCAGCAACGCGTGACCCGAGCGCGAGATCGACGTGTCGCCGAAGTCCAGCCGTACGGTCTGGTCGGCACCGCGTCCGATCTGCGCGACACCGTTGAAAAGGGTGAAATGGGCGCCGCGCCCGGGGCCGTCGACGACCACCAGCCAGCCGACGGGAAAGAACGGTACGGTACCCGCCAATGGGGCTGGGGCCGCATCCCGCGCGAACGGATCCACCGCGGGGTCTTCGGCCTGGCCGAAGCCCAGAAGACGAGTGCGGGCGCGACCCGCCCCGGGGCCTGCGCGGCCCGCGGCGGGCGGAGGGGCCTCGAAGGTGGCGATGCCGTCGATACTGGGGTCGGGGTCTGATGGCGCCATGCCATGCTGTTGCGTCGCCTCACCGAACGATTCTGGCCTTCCTGCGCGGGCGTTGGCGACAGCGGGTGAGGACGGGGCACCGTTGGCCGAGGGCTGGAGCCGCTCGTCGCCGGTGCCCGCCACCGGATGGGGCCGCGGTGTCTCGTCCCGGGCGCCGCCCTGATCCTCGCCGGGGAACAGAACCGGTCTCGAAGGATCAACTGCCGCATTTGCGGCGGTTTGAAAGACCGGCATGTGCCCGGGCAGCGCGGTCCCCTCGGTGGGCCACTGCCCCGGTCCCCGGGCATATTCATCTTCCGGGGCGTCCGGGGCGCCATCGCAAGGGTCGTCGGGGAGGTCGTCCTTGGGGTCGACGTCGAGGTCGCGCAACCGTTCGCGAAACGCCTCGGCATCCCGGAGCGGCGAATGGATGGCCCGTGTCACGGCCCGCGATGCGGCGCGCGGTGCCCCGGTGGCCCCTGTATCGAGGGGGGCGGGCATGTCGCGACGACGCGGGGGAAACGGCTCGACATAGTCATTGAAATCGTCGGCGTCCGGTTTCTCGCCGGTCTTGCGTCTGAGGAATTTCATGCCTCGGCCTTCCGTGCCTCTGGGTTTCTGCGGTGGTTGCGCGACCTGTCAGGGTCGTGCGGCAAGTCTGCGAGCCAGACCAAGCAACAGGCCGAACCGTCCGGGGCGGGGACGGTGGCCGCGTCGTTTGGGCCGCCGCGGGCTGACTGCCGACTCGGCCTCGGCCCCGGGCGGGCTCGTGTCGAACTGGCTGGCCACACCCGCGTCCTCCTCCTCGTCGTCATAGAGCGATCGCCAGGCGAAGGTGGGCTTGCGTTCGGGCAGTTTCGGCGGTTCGATCGGTTTCGCTCGCCCCTCGTGATCGGATCTCTGGCGGGCTTCCATAACCGCGCGGTTCGTCTCTTCGACCAGCCGCGAGATCGACATCATCACGTCCTCGTCCATTTCAAGGACGCGCCCTTCGGTCACCTGCCGCGGGCCGGTCTCCATCATCGCCAGCCATTCATGCGCCGATTGCGGCCGCTCCTTCGGCACCACGTTCAGCGCCTTGTCGATCGCACCGAGGAAGGCGGGCGCGTAGCCCGGAACCCTTCCCTTGAGCAGTTGGTAGGGGTCGCGTTCGTTCGCAGCGAGTGCAGCCATGCGCCGCTGACTGTCGGGCGGCGCCTCGCCGGTGATCAGATGGTGGAAGGTTGCGGCGAGCGCGTAGAGATCGCTGGGCGGTCCCTGCCGGATGCCCGCGACGTAGAATTCCTGGGGCGAATAGCCGTCCTTGACCACCTGCATGCGCGAGAGCACCCGGCTGCTGCGCGTCGCGCGTTCTCTTGCCGCGCCGAAATCGATCAGCACCGGGTTGCCGGTCAGGTCGATCAGGATGTTGTCGGGCGAGATGTCGCGGTGCAGCAGGCTGTTGTCGTGAACGAAGGCCACCGCGTCCAGAACCTTGATCAGGATCTCCTGCACCGCCTCGGGCGAGGGCGTCTCGCGCGGATCCTCGATGATCTCGAGCAGGCTTTTGCCTTCGATATAGTCGAGGGCCATATAGGCCGTCGTGTTGTCCGAGAATACCTGATGCACGCCGACGATGCCCGGGTGGTTCAGCCGCGCGAGACGCCGTGCCTCGTCGATGAAAAGCGTGACGATCGAATGGAATTCCCGGCTGTAGCTGCGCGAGCGGGCATGCACGTCCAGCCCGGCACGCATGCATAACGACTCGGGGAAGCACTCCTTGATGACCACGGTCCGATCGAGACTGTCGCGGGCCAGATAGGTCAGGCCGAACCCGCCGGAGTTCAGGAAACGCTCGATCCTGTATTGCCCATGCAGAAGCTCCGTGCCGGGCTGCAACTCCTCTGCCGGGCCATCCGGTGGCAGGGGCATCGTGATGTGGGGCGCTGCGTTCATCTTGGCGGCCTGGTTGCGCGATTCGGGATCCAGCGGGTGCGGAAGACACCTTGACTTCGGGATTGCGCGGCGAGTGTTCCCGATAAGCTGGACCAAAACATGGCTTCGACCGGGGCGATTGTGGCGGAAATCGGGAAAGTGCGGGGTGGTCTCGCAGCATCTGCGGAGTCAAAGCCGAGCAGGACCCCGGACGGGTTCGCGTTTCGCAACGGTTCAGGACGCATTCGGGCCGGTTCCCGGCGAATCTGCCCGATTTCTGCGCTGCGTCTACGGTGAGGTCGGTTCGGGATGCGCGCGGTGGTTGTTTTTTGTCCCCGTCAAGCCTACCTTTGAAGGGATAATTCTAGCCGACCCGCATCCGGTGCCTGCCTCATCCATGCCGCCTCATCCAGCCCAGTGTCATGGCACCACGTCCGCCGTCGGCGGGGGGGCGTTGCGCGTCGCAAGCTACAATATCCGAAAGGCGGTCGGCCTCGACTGGAAGCGCGACGCCGGGCGCGTGCTCGACGTAATCAACGAGATCGGCGCCGATGCGGTCGTCCTGCAGGAGGCGGACAAGCGTCTCGGCGACCGGCCCGCGGCGCTGCCGCGCATGCTGATCGAGCGCGAGACCGATCTGGTTGTCGTCGATCTGGCCCAGAACGGCGTCAGCCTCGGCTGGCATGGCAATGCGGTCCTGGTGCGCCGCGGCACCGCCGTCACGGCCAGCGAGCGGATCACCCTGCCGGGGCTTGAGCCGCGCGGCGCGGTCATGGTGCGGATCGGCCAGCCGGACGGGCGCGCGATCACGCTGGTCGGCGTGCATCTGTCGCTGCTCAGGCGCTGGCGGCGGCGCCAGCTCGAAACCATCGGCGCGCGGTTCTGCGAGAATGAAAGCGCGCGCACCGTGATCCTGGGCGATTTCAACGAATGGTCCGAGGATCGCGGCTTCGAGCCGCTGGCGGACCGCTTTCGGGTCGTCGCGCCCGGCAAGACCTATCACGCCAGCCGCCCGCGTGCCGGGCTTGACCGGATCGCGCATGGGCGCGGGCTGACACTGGCTGCGGCGGGGGTCCATGAAAGCCCGCGCGCGCGGGTCAGTTCCGATCACCTGCCGATCTGGGCCGACATGGCGGCGGCTGGCTGAGCACCCCGCGACCACCCTGCGCTTGCCTTCCGCTCGGCCCGGGGCCAGCATCGTTCCATGCTGGAGGTTCTCATTCCCGTCCTTGTGCTGGCGCTCGAGGCCGCGGCGATCTGGGCGGCGCTTCGGGCGATCCGGATCTCGCGCACGCCGCAGGGCGCGGTGGGCTGGGTGGTGTTCCTGATCGCCGCCCCCTATCTGGCGCTGCCGATCTTCCTGTTCCTCGGCCATTGGCGGCTGCCGGGCTACATGACCGCGCGGCTGTCCTCGCAGATCTCGATCGCGACACTGCCGGATTTCGAGACGGCCCGCCACACCGACACCGCTACGCTGCCGAAGGATCTGCAACGCGCGCTGGCAGGTTTCGAGGCGATTGCGGGCCTGCGCGCGGTTTCCGGAAACGGGGTGCGCCTGCTGGTTGACGGGAATGCGACCTATGCGGCGATCTTCGAGGCCATCGACCGGGCCGAACGCTTCGTTCTGGTGCAGACCTATATCCTGCGCGACGACGATCTGGGCCGCGAGTTGCAGCGCCGTCTGATCGCGCGGGCGCGGGCGGGCTGCACGGTCCGGTTGCTCTACGACGCGCTGGGCAGCCACCGCCTGCCCGCCGCGTTCAACGCCGCGCTGCGCGAGGCCGGCGTGGTCGTGGCCGATTTCCACTCGCTGCGCCGCCCGCACAGCCGGTTCCAGGTGAATTTCCGCAACCACCGCAAGATCGTCGTGGTGGACGGGCGCGAGGGCTTTCTGGGCGGGCACAATGTCGGGGACGAATACATGGGGCGCAACGCGCGCATCGGGCGCTGGCGCGACACCCATCTGGCGATATCCGGCCCGGCGGTCGCCCAGTTGCAACTGATATTTGCCGAGGACTGGTTCTGGGCCACCGAGGAACGGCTGGATCTCGACTGGCAGCCCCCCGCCGTGGCGCAGGATCTCGACGTCCTGATCGTCGCTCCCGGTCCCGCCGACCGGCTGGAGACCGGAAGCCTGTATTTCTGCAACGCGATCCATGCCGCGCAGCACCGCATCTGGATCGCCTCGCCCTATTTCGTGCCCGATACCGACATCCTGTCCGCGCTGTCGCTGGCCGCGCTGCGCGGGGTGGATGTGCGCATCCTTGTCGCGGCCCGGCGCGATCACTGGCTGGTCTGGCTGGCCGCCTTTGCCTATTTCGACGAGATGCTGGAGGCCGGGGTGGGCATCTACCGCTATAGCGACGGGTTCATGCACCAGAAGGTCCTGGTGGTGGACGAGGCGATGGCCTCGGTCGGTACGGTGAACCTCGATAACCGGTCCTGCCGGTTGAATTTCGAGGTGACGGCGCTGGTCTTCGAGCACGATTTCGCCCGGACGGCCGCCGCGATGCTGGAGGCCGATTTCGCCCGCAGCCAACCCCACACCACAAGGCTGGCCGAGGCGGCGAACCCGTTGCACCGCAGCGCCGCATGCGTGGCGCGGCTTTTCGCGCCGATCCTCTAGCCGCGCCCTGCGACCCGGCCGGGCGGCTCAGAGCATGGTCCAGACCTGGAACAACAGCCCCGCCGCAAAGGCGCCGGTCAGCGACAGCGCAACGTAAAGCGCAAAGACCGGCGGGCGGGCCAGCGCCCAGACCGCCATCGCCGCCGGGATCGAGGTCACGCCGCCCGCCACCAGAAAGGCCATCCCGGCCCCCGGCGCCATGCCCTGCGCCATCAGCCCGCCCACCAGCGGCAGCGCGGCATAACCGTTCAGATAGGCAGGCACCCCCACCAGCGTAGCGGCAAGGATGGGCCAGAGACCCTCGCCCCCCAGAGCGGCGGTCACCGTCTCGGCCGGGATCCAGGCCAGCATCAGGCTTTCGATCAGGAAGGCCAGCGTCAGCCACTTGGCCAGGAACAGCGAGGTCTTGCGCGCGTCCCGGCCGAAACGGGCCCGCCGCTCTGGCTCGATCCAGAACCGCCAGGCAACGGGCTTGGGCGCGCGCATCTTCGCCCCGCCGCAACCGCCATTGCCCACACCCGCGCGCAGCGGTTCGCCAAGTGCCCCGCCGCGCGCCAGCAGATGCACCACCAGGCCGCCGAACACGCCCAGCCCGATCGCCGCCAGGGTCTTGGCAATCGCGAATTCCATGTCCAGAACCCCCGATGTCAGAACGAACATCGACGGGTCCATGATCGGCGAGGCCAGCCAGAACGCCATCACCGCCGATAGCGGGACGCCCATGGCCAGTAGCGCCGCGATCAGCGGGATCACCCCGCAGGAACAGAAAGGCGACACCGCGCCGACCAGCGCCGCAAGCCCGATCATAAGCACCGGCGCCCCGGTAAAGGCCCGGGCGATCAGGTTGTCCGCACCCGTCGCCCCCGCCCATGCGGCGATAGCCACCGACAGGACCAGGTAAGGCGCGGTATGCAAAAGCGCCGCCCCGGCGAAACGCGCGCTTTCTGCCGCCTGCGCCGGATCGAAGACCGCCAGCAGCCCGAGGATCAGCGCCGAGGCCATCCAGACCCGCTGCTCCTGCCACAGGTGGCGCAGGACGGCACGCGGCCCAAGGGTGGAAAGCGTCGTGTCGGTCATCGCGAAGGCTCCGGATCAAGGGCGGTTTCGGAGAGGGCCGCAGCCCGGACGCGCACCCCGGCGCAACATTCCGAGGTCAGGAAATCGAGAACCCGGCGCAGGGCGGCATAATCCGTCCGGTTGAACACCTCGCGCCCCTGCCGGTCCTGGATCACCAGCCCGGCATCGACAAGCGTCGAGAGATGATGCGCCAGCGTCGAGGGCGCAAGATCGAGCGCCGCGGCGATATCGCCGACGCGCAGCCCCTGATCGCCCGCCTTGACCAGCAGGCGGAAGATCGCAAGCCGGGCGTCATGGCCCAGGGCGCCAAGGGCACGGGCATGGGGGCTGGTCGTGGTCATGGCGCGATAATAACTACAATTCCGGTTATATCGAGTCGTTTCTGCCCGCGACCGCAGGATTCCCAGATGTCAGCCCGCGGCCGCAGGCTCGGGTTTCAGCCGTCCCGCCACCAGCGCCGAGGCCGCGACCATCGCCGCCGCCGTGCCCAGCATCAGCGCCAGCCCCCCCGCCTGATAGGTCAGCCCCGACAAGAGCGTGCCCATCAGCCGCCCGCCCGCATTGGCCATGTAGTAGAAGCCCACATCCATCGTCACCCGCTCGGCCCGCGTGAAGGCAAGGATCAGGTAGGAATGCAGCGAGGAGTTGATCGCGAAGACCGCGCCAAAGGCCAGAAGCCCCGCGACAAGACAGGCGGTCAGCCAGGGCGCGGGGCCGGGGGCAAGGGCGGCGGCCAGCGTCAGCATCGTGGGCACCGCCACAAGGATCAGTGCCCAATGTCGTGCCGCACCGATCAGCTCGGCCTCGGGCCGCCTTGCCGCGCCCAGCAGGCGGGGGGCTGCGGCCTGCACCGCGCCGTAAAGGATGATCCAGCCCGCCATGAACGTGCCGATCAGGAAAAAGGCGGCGCGATTGCCCTCGGTCGTGCCGTCCGACAGCACCGCGTAGAAATAGATCGGGATGCCCACCACGAACCACACATCGCGCGCGCCGAACAGGAAGACCCGCGCCGCCGAGAGCCAGTTCACATTGGCGGATTTCGAGAAGACCTCGGAGAATTTCGCCCCCTTGCGCCCCTTCGGCAGGCCCGGCGGCATCGCGACCAGAACGGCCACAAGGATGACCGCCAGCACCGCCGCCATCGCCAGCACCGCCCAGACGAAGCCCAGCGTCGCCAGAAGCGCCGCGCCCAGCAGGAATCCCAGCCCCTTGACCGCGTTCTTCGACCCGGTCAGCAGCGCCACCCAGCGGAACAGCCCGCCATTCTCGGTGGGCGCCAACAGCTTGACCGCGGATTTGGACGACATCTTGGCCAGGTCCTTGGCCACGCCGGATGCCCCCTGCACCGCCATCACATAGGCGACCGACAGTCCGATCGCCCAGCCCGGATCAAGCTGCGCCAGCGCCAGCAGCGCCACCACCTGAAGCCCGAGCCCCGCGTAAAGCGTCGAGGTCAGCCCGAACCGCGCCGCGATCCAGCCCGCGGACAGGTTCGTGACCATCCCCGCGATCTCGTACAGCACGAAAAGATAGGCCAGTTGCAGCGGCGAAAAGCCCAGGATGTGGAAATGCAGCAGCACCAGCATCCTTAGCGCGCCATCGGTCAGCATGAAGGCCCAATAGGCCGCGGTCACCGCGACATAGGCCGACAGGCCCTCGGGGCGGCTCACAGGCTGGCCCCCACCATCAGCGCGACGTCGACCAGCCGGTGGGCATAGCCCATCTCGTTGTCATACCAGGCATAGACCTTGAGCTGGGTGCCGTTGACCACCATCGTCGATGGCCCGTCCACGATGCCCGACCGCGTGTCGTTGACGTAATCGGCCGAGACCAGCGGCCGGTCCTCGTAGCCCAGTATGCCCTTCAGCGGACCCTCGGCGGCGGCCCTGAACAGCGCGTTGACCTCATCGGGCGTGACCGGGCGCTCCACCTCGAACACCGCATCGGTCAGCGAGGCGTTCAAGAGCGGCACCCGAACCGCATGGCCGTTCAGCCGCCCCTTGAGTTCGGGATAGATCAGCGTGATCGCCGTGGCGCTGCCCGTTGTCGTCGGGACCAGCGAGTTCAGCGCCGACCGCGCGCGGCGCAGATCCTTGGCGGGCCGGTCCACCATGGTCTGGGTGTTGGTCACGTCATGGATCGTGGTGATGACCCCGTGCCGGATGCCGATCGCCTCGTGCACCACCTTGACCACCGGGGCCAGGCAGTTCGTCGTGCAACTGGCCGCGGTCACGATCCGGTGCCGGGCGGGGTCATAGGTGGCGTGGTTGACGCCATAGACGATATTCGCCGCATCCCCGTCCTTGACCGGGGCCGAGACCACCACCTTCTGGACGCCCGCCGCGAAATAGGGCGCAAGCGTCGCCTCGGACTTGAAGACCCCGGTGCAGTCGATCACCACATCGACGCCCGCCAGCGGCAGGTCCTCGATCCGCGACGCCCCGACAAAGGGCAGCTGCACGCCGTCCACGCTGACGCTGTCGGCGTCATGGCCGAAACTGGCGGGCCAGCGGCCATGCACCGTGTCGAATTCCAGCAGATGCGCGTGCATCGCCGGATCGCCCACCGCGTCGTTGATCCAGGCGATCCGCGCGCCGCGCTCCAGCAGGGGGCGCAGTGCCAGCTTGCCGATCCGGCCCAGCCCGTTCAGCGCGTAGACCGTCATTCCGACAGCCCCGCCACGTCGCGGGCGATGTCGTCCACCGCCTTTTGCAGCGCGACGCGGTCGAGCGTGGCGAAGGGCAGGGCGGCGAAGGTGACGATACGGTTTCTCAGCGCGCCATAGGCGTGCTGAAAGGCCAGGCTTTTCTGCGCATCCGTCCCCTCGGCCTTGACCGGGTCGGGCATGCCCCAATGGGCGGTCACGGGCTGGCCTTCCCAGGAGGGGCATTCCTCGTTCGCGGCCTGGTCGCAGACGGTGAAGACGAAATCCAGATGCGGGGCGCCCGGCCCGATGAACTCGGCCACGTTCTTGGCGCGCAGCACCGAGACATCGTGCCCCTTGTCGGTCAGCACCTTGACGGCAAAGGGGTTCAGTTCGGAATTGGGGATGGTGCCGGCCGAGAAGGCGGTGAACCGATCACCCGCCTCCTTGCGCAGGATCGACTCGGCAAAGATCGATCGGGCGGAATTGCCGGTGCAGATGAAGAGCACATTGTATTTCCGGTCGGCCATCGGGGCGGCTTCTGTCTGGAGGGGAGAGGCCATGGGCGAACAGAGGTCCGGCCGCCCACGGCAACAGTCGAGGAACAGGTAATCGAAGGTGTGTCGCACTTCGGTGACATTGATGGCGTAGCGCAGCGACGTGCCCTCGCGTGTCTGGGTCACCAGCCGGGCCCGCATGAGGGATGCCAGATAGGCCGACAGCGTCGAGGGCTTCAGCCCCAGGGCCTCGGCAATCTCGCCGGCGGCCACCCGGTCGGGATAGCGCCGCGTCAACAACCGGAAAATCGCCAGGCGATGCGGATGGGCGAGGGCGGCCAGGCGGACGGGAATCTTTTCTTCCATATTTCGAGAATATCAGAAATATAGATTTGGGCAAGCGGCCTCAGTGGCCGCGATCACCGTCGCCTTGCCGGTCGCGCCGACGCCCCTGCGTCAGAACGGGAAGAAGAGCGGGATCACCAGCACCGCGATCACGGCGAAGATCACGTTCAGCGGCAGCCCGACCTTGATGAAATCGCTGAACTTGTAGCCGCCTGCGCCATAGACGAAGGTGTTGGTCTGATAGCCGATGGGCGTGGCGAAGCTGGCCGAGGCGGCGAACATCACCGCCATGACGAAGGGGCGCGGATCAAGCCCCAGCTCGACCGCCAGCGCGATCACGATGGGTCCGATCAGCACCGCCACGGCATTGTTCGACACCATTTCGGTCAGGGCACTTGTCAGCACATAGACCGCGGCCAGGATCGCCAGCGGCCCGAGGCCGCCGACCGCCAGGACCGCGTTCTCGACGATCACCCGTGCCGTGCCGGTTGTTTCCAGCCCCATCGACAGCCCCAGCATGCCGAAGATCAGGAACAGGATGCGCCAGTCGATGGCGTCGAATGCCTCCTCGGGGTCGACGCAGCGGGTCATCATCACGATCACCGCGCCGATCACCGCCAGCCCGGCAATGTCCATCACGTCGAACGCCGCCAGCCCCATCACGCCCAGGATCGTGGCAATGGCAATCGGCGCCTTCGCGCGGCGCGTGGCGCGTTCGGACGGGGCGGACAGGTTGATGATGCCGCCATCCTCCATCAGCCGCTGGATGCCCTCGGGCGGACCTTCCAGCAGCAGCGTGTCGGCGAATTGCAGCCGCAACTCTGGCAGATCTTGCGAGATGTTCTGCTCGGCGCGGTGCACGGCCATCAGGTAGACGCCGTATTTCCGGCGCAGCTTCAGATCCTTGATCGGCCGACCGCGCAGATGCGATTTCGGGCCGACGCTGGCCTCCATGGTGATGGTCTGCTCGGCGGTCACGGGGGCAAGGCCCTGGTCGTCCATGTCGCGGAACTCCACCTGGCCGTTTTCCTTCAGCCCCAGGATCTCGCCCGTGCCGGTCTTGAGAACCACCCGGTCGCCCGGTTCCAGCGCCAGTTCGTTCATCGTGCGCCGCATCGAGACCTCGCCGCGGACCACGTCCAGGATGCGCGTCTCGGACCGGTTGAAGGGCAGATCCTTCAGCGTCTTGCCGACATATTTCGACCCTTGCGGGATCAGCAGGCGCGCCATGAAGCGCCGCTTGCTTTCCTGGCCCAGAACGCTTGACAGCGAGGCGCGGTCAGGCAGCAGCCAGCGCCCGGCAATGACCATGTAAAGCATGCCCACCGAGGCAAAGATCAGCCCCGGCAGCGTCATCTCGAACATGGTGATCGGCGGCTGGCCCGATTGTTCGGCCACCCCGCTCATCAGGATGTTGGTCGAGGTGCCCACCAGCGTCAGCGTGCCGCCGAAGATCGCCGCAAAGGATAGCGGGATCAGCAGCCGCGAGGGTGCCACGCCGACGGACGCCGCGACCGAGATCATCACCGGCGTCAGCAGGATCACGACGGGTGTGTTGTTCATGAAGGCCGAAGCCCCCATCGCCCCCACCATCATCAGCAGCATCGCGCGCAAGAGCGAGCCGCGCGCCTGCCGTTTCAACAGATCGCCCAGCATCGCCACGACGCCCGTGCGTTCCAGCGCGGCCGAGATGATGAACATCATCGCGATGGTGATCGGGGCCGAGGAACTGAACACCTTCAGGAAATCGCGGGTCTCAAGTATCCCCGTCGCAAGCAGCGCCGCAGACGCACCCAGCGCCGTGACCTCGGGCGGGTAGACCTCCTTGACGAAGCTCAGGAATACCACGCCCAGCAGCACAAGGACGAAGATCTGCTCAAGGCCCATCGGCGACTCACTTTTGCGGCAGCGACAATCCCTGCGAATAAGCTACGGGCGCGGCGGCGATTTCAATCGCGAACCGTCGCCATGCCCGGTGCAGCCGCACCGCTGAACCCTACGCTGCTCACTCTGCGGGCGTCACTCGGCCGCCTGTGCCGTTCCCGCGCCCGCCCGGTAGTTCAGCACCGGCGCCAGCCAGCGTTCGGCCTCGGCCACGGGGATGCCCTTGCGGTCGGCATAATCGGCGACCTGGTCGGCCTCGACCTTGCCGACGCCGAAATAGCGCGCTTCGGGATGGCCGATGTAAAGCCCCGAGACCGAGGCACCGGGCCACATCGCCATGCTGTCGGTCAGTTGGATCCCCACCGCGGCCTCGGCATCGAGCAGATCGAACAGCGTGCGCTTCTCGGTATGGTCGGGCTGGGCCGGGTAGCCCGGGGCAGGGCGGATGCCCGCATAGGGCTCGCCGATCAGGTCTTCGGGCGCAAAGGCTTCGTCGGGCGCATAGCCCCAGAATTCGCGCCGCACGCGTTCATGCAGCCGCTCGGCCAGCGCCTCGGCGAAACGGTCGGCCAACGCCTTGACCATGATCGCGCTGTAATCGTCATGCGCCTCTTCGAAGCGTTTCGCGATCCCGATCTCCTCGGCCCCGGCGGTCACGGCAAAGCCGCCCACATAATCGGGTATGCTGCCTTCGGGCGCCACGAAATCGGCAAGCGCGAGGTTCGGCACGCCATCGCGCTTTGCGGTCTGCTGGCGCAGGCTGTGGAAGGTGGCCAGAACGGCGCCCCGCGTTTCATCGGTATAGACCCGGATATCGTCGCCGACGCTGTTGGCAGGCCAAAGCCCCAGCACGGCGCGGGGCCGGAACCAGCCTTCGGCCACGATCCTGGCCAGCATCGCCTGCGCATCGTCGTAAAGCGCACGCGCCGCGGCGCCCTTTTCGGGATCGTCCAGCAGGCGGGGGAATACCCCGCGCAATTCCCAACTGTGGAAGAAGGGCGTCCAGTCGATATAGCGGGCAAGCTCCGCCAGATCCCAGTCGTCCAGAACCCGCGTGCCCAGCATCGCGGGCCGCACCGGCGCATGCCCCGCCCAGTCCAGCCGCAGCGCATTCGCCCGCGCCGCCGCCAGCGGCAGCCGTGCCTTGGTGGCCTCGCCGCGGGCATGTTTCTCGGCGATGTCGCGATATTCCTCTCGGATGCCCGCCACATAACCCTCGCGCTGGCCCTCGGACAGCAGCGACGAGACAACGCCCACCGCGCGGCTGGCATCCGTGACATAGATCGCCTGCCCGCGCCGGTAGGAGGGCGCGATCTTGACGGCCGTATGCACCCGGCTGGTGGTCGCGCCCCCGATCAGCAGCGGAATGTCAAATCCCTCGCGCTCCATCTCGGCGGCCATGTGAACCATCTCGTCCAGCGAGGGCGTGATGAGCCCCGACAGGCCGATCACGTCCACCCCTTCCTCGCGCGCGACCTTGAGGATCTTCTCGGCGGGCACCATCACGCCCAGGTCGATGATCTCGTAATTGTTGCAGGCCAGAACCACGCCGACGATGTTCTTGCCGATATCGTGCACGTCGCCCTTGACGGTCGCCATCAGCACCTTGCCCGCCGCCTGCCGACCGGAGCCCGCCTTTTCGGCCTCCATGTGGGGCAACAGCACGGCGACCGCCTGTTTCATCACGCGGGCCGATTTCACCACCTGCGGCAGGAACATCTTGCCCGCGCCGAACAGGTCGCCCACCACGTTCATCCCCGCCATCAGCGGGCCTTCGATCACGTCCAGCGGGCGCGTGGCGGCCAGCCGCGCCTCCTCGGTGTCGGCCTCGATGAACTCGGTGATGCCGTTGACCAGCGCATGTTCCAGCCGCTTGTCCACGGGCAGTTCGCGCCAGCGCAGATCCTTTTCTCGCGCCGCGCCGCCGCCCTGGCCGCGGTAGCGTTCCGCGATCTCCAGCAGCCGCTCGGTCCCGTCCTTGCGGCGGTTCAGAACCACATCCTCGCAGGCTTCGCGCAATTCGGGGTTGATCGATTCATAGACCGCCAGCTGACCGGCATTGACGATGCCCATATCCATCCCCGCCTTGATGGCATGGAACAGGAAGACCGCATGCATCGCCTCGCGCACGGGCTCGTTGCCGCGGAAGCTGAAGGACAGGTTCGACACGCCGCCCGAGACATGCACATGCGGGCAATCGGCGCGGATGCGGCGCGCGGCCTCGATGAAATCGACGCCGTAATTGTCATGCTCCTCGATGCCGGTGGCCACCGCGAAGATGTTGGGGTCAAAGATGATGTCCTCGGGCGCAAGCCCCGCGACCTCGGTCAGCAGCCGATAGGCGCGGGCGCAGATCTCGACCTTGCGATCCTCGGTATCGGCCTGGCCCGCCTCGTCAAAGGCCATCACGACGACCGCCGCGCCATAGGCTCGGCACAGCCGCGCCTGTTCCAGGAATGCCGCCTCCCCCTCCTTCAGCGAGATCGAGTTGACCACGGGCTTGCCCTGAACGCATTTCAGGCCGGCCTCGATCACCTCCCATTTGGAACTGTCGATCATAACCGGCACCCGCGCGATATCGGGTTCGGCGGCGACGAGGTTCAGGAAATCGACCATCGCGGCCTTGGAGTCGATCAGCCCCTCGTCCATGTTCACGTCGATGATCTGGGCGCCGTTCTCGACCTGATCGCGCGCGACATCCAGCGCGGCGGCGTAGTCCTTTTCCTTGATGAGCTTGCGGAACCGGGCCGAGCCGGTGACGTTGGTCCGCTCGCCCACATTCACGAAGGGGATGTCGGGGGTCAGCGTGAAGGGCTCCAGCCCCGACAGCCGCATCCGCGGCGCGATCTGCGGCACGGTCCGGGGAGCAAGGCCCTGCACCGCCCGCGCGATCGCGGCGATATGGTCATAGGTCGAGCCGCAGCAGCCGCCCACTACATTGACCAGCCCTTCGCGCGCGAAATCCGCGACCAGCGCCGCCATTTCCTCGGGCGTCTGGTCGTATTCGCCCATCTCGTTGGGCAGCCCGGCATTGGGATAGGCGCAGATCAGCGTGTCGGCGATGCCCGCCAGTTCCGCCAGATGCGGGCGCATCGCATCCGCCCCCAGCGCGCAGTTCAGCCCCACGGTCAGCGGCCGGGCATGGCGCACCGAATGCCAGAAGGCGGTGGGCGTCTGGCCCGACAGCGTGCGCCCCGACAGATCCGTGATCGTGCCCGAGATCATCACCGGCAGCCGCAGGCCGGTTTCGGCAAAGACCTCCTCGCAGGCGAAGATCGCGGCCTTGGCGTTGAGCGTGTCGAAGATCGTCTCGATCAGGATCAGATCGACGCCCCCCGCGATCAGCCCGCGGATCTGCTCGCCATAGGCCACCCGCAGATCGTCGAAGGTGACGGCGCGATAGCCCGGATCGTTCACATCCGGGCTGATGGATGCCGTGCGGTTCGTCGGACCCAGCGCGCCCGCCACGAACCGCCGCCGCCCGTCCTCGGCCGCGGCGCGGTCCATCGCGGCCCGCGCCAGCCGCGCGCCCGCCTCGTTCAGCGCAAAGACCCTGTCCTCCAGCCCGTAATCGGCCTGTGCGATGGTGGTCGAGGAAAAGGTGTTGGTCTCGACGATATCCGCCCCGGCCATCGCATAGCGGTAATGGATGTCCTCGATCACGTCGGGCCGGGTCAGGTTCAGAAGGTCGTTATTGCCCTTCTGCGGCTTGTCGCTGTGGACATGACAGGCGCAGCCGCCGCCGCAGCCGGTGAAATCGCCCTCGCTCAGGCCAAGCTTCTGGATCTGGGTGCCCATCGCCCCGTCCAGGATCAGGATCCGTTCGCGCGCGGCATCGCGGATCGCGTCGAAGACGGGCGACAGGACAGGACGGGCGGGGGAGGGTGCGATCTGCGTCATGGCTGGCATCTAGAGCCTTGTTGGACCCGAGTCCAATTCATCTTCGTCACGATGATTATGAACGCGCCGCAAGTTCGCGCCCGTACGCGTGATCGCAGCCGGACCCGCTGGCGCATGCCGATGCCGTGCATTGCCCCGTGTTGCGGTATCCTGGCCCACGGGCGACGCGAACCGGGGAAGGCGCCGCCCCACGACGCGCCCCTTGGCTTTGGTCATTCTGGCCGGGACCCATGCGGCATTTCGGGATGTGAGCGGCAGGGTCGCCCCCCTGTCTTCAACGCCGTGTCCCGGATCGACGAAGACAGGACTGCGGCTCGGCACGACATGACCCTAGAGCCGTCGCCCGCGTCATCGAGACGCCCAAGGCCCGGCCGGGCGCCTGGTTCGGCCTTCATGCGTTTTTTTGCTTGATCTCGCCCCGCCACTTTCATAGAGACTGCCGGGCGGTGCCGAAGGGTGCCGCAAGGTCGGGGCCATAGCTCAGCTGGGAGAGCGCTTGCATGGCATGCAAGAGGTCAGGGGTTCGATCCCCCTTGGCTCCACCATACCGCATTTTCGGCATTGCGGATCAGTAACTTACAGGAAAAGAAGGCGTCTTGTCCAAGGCAATCGTGCTGAGGTGTTGCAGTGGAGCGCCTCAAGAAGATGCCCGTACATACCCGACTCTTCTGTCGCGGAGCTGCCTACTACCACTGCGCAGTGCTCCCCCAAGACATGGCTGACACCAACGGAAAAGCGGAGGAAACCTTCTCGCTGAGGACTCGCGACGAAGCCGAGGCCGTGCGCCGGGTGCGCGTCGCCACCTTAGAGGTGGACAGGAAGTTCGATGACTGCCGGCTCAGGCTGGCGCATCGGCAGGGACCGATGCTGAGGGTTCTGACCCCCGACCGTTCAGTCGCTAACCCTATGATTTAGAATAAAATGGAGGCGAGTGCCGGAATCGAACCGGCGTACACGGATTTGCAATCCGCTGCGTAACCACTCCGCCAACTCGCCAAGCCAGCAACTTGCTTAGTTTTGTGCTTGGCGGGCGTCAAGCGGTTATCGCTCGGGTCACCGCTTTCGCGCCCGGGTTCGGAGTCTGGAGCGGCTGACCGAAGCCGGGCCGCGCGCTTTCGACCGCTGACGGGGTTACTTCACCTTCAGCGGCAGGCCCGAGACCACGAATTCCACCTCGTCCGCTGCCTCCGCAACGCGCTGGTTCAGCCAGCCCTGCGCATCGCGGAAGGCGCGTGCCAGCGCGTTCTCGGGCACGATCCCCATGCCCACCTCGTTCGAGACCAGCACCACCGGGCCTTGCTGGCGCGCCAGCGCCGCGACCAGCGCCGCGGCCTCGGGCTCCCAGTCGCGGCCCGCGAACATCAGGTTGGCCAGCCACAGCGTCAGGCAATCGACCAGCCGCGGCCCGCGCCCGTCGCTGCGCGCCAGCGCACCGACCAGGTCCAGCGGTTCTTCGACCGTGACCCACCCCGCGCCGCGCCGGGCGGCATGGCGGGCGATGCGCTCGCGCATCTCGGCATCATCGGGCCGGGCGGTGGCGATATAGACCCGCTCGCCCGGCAGGGCAGAGACCCGCGCCTCGGCCCGGGTGCTCTTGCCCGACCGTGCGCCCCCCGTCACCAGAACGATATGACCCATGGTCCCCTCCGCATGTTCGGGCCGTCCGTTAGCCCGCCCCGCCGCGCCCCGCAACCGGCTATCCGCCGACCACCCGCGGCAGCCACAGCACCAGCGCCGGAAAGGCCAGCAACAGCCCGACCCGCAACAACTCCGCCCCGAAGAACGGCGCAACGCCCTTGAAGGTGTCGATCATCGGCGTGCCCCGCGCCATGGCCGAGATCACGAAGACATTCATCCCCACCGGCGGCGTGATGAGGCCAAGTTCCACCACGACCAGCGCGAGGATGCCGAACCAGATCTTCAGATCCTCGGTGCTCATCCCGAAGCCCGCCCCTTCGGCGCCCTGCCACGGCCCGCCATTGATCTCGACCAGCACCGGCCAGAAGAACGGCACCACCAGAAGAATCATGGACAGGCTGTCCATCAGGCAGCCCAGCAGGATCAGCGCCAGCAGCACCAGTACCAGAACGGTCATCGGCGCCATGCCCGTTGCCAGAATCCACTCGGCCGCGGCCTGCGGCAGGCCCGCGCGGGACAGGAAGATCTTCATCAGTTCCGCGCCCAGCAGGATCAGGTAGATCATCCCGGTGATCGAGGCGGTCTCAAGCAGCGCGGCGCGCATCTCGCCCAGCCGCAGCCGCCCGCGCAGCGCGCCGTAAAGCCAGACCAGCGCCACCCCGACCGCGGCCCCCGGGGTCGGGTTATAGAACCCCGCATAGATCCCCCCCAGCACCAGCGCAAAGATCCCCAGCACCGGCAGGACGCCCAGCGTGGCCGCGCGGAACTCGGCCCGATCCGCCGCCCCCGCCGCAGGCCCCGCGCCGGGGCGGATCGCGACATAGGCGGCGATGGTCAGCAGGAACAGCACAACCGCCAGCGCGGCGGGCAGCATCGCGGCCAGGAACATCGTGACGATATTCGCCTCGACGAGGATCGCATAGACGATCAGCACCACCGAAGGCGGGATCAGGATGCCCAGAACGCCCCCCGCCGCCAGCGTGCCGGTCGCCAGCGCGCCCGAATAGCCCGAGCGCTTCAACTCGGGCAGCGCGACCTTGCCCATGGTGGAGGCGGTCGCCAGCGACGAGCCGCAGACCGCCCCGAAGCCCGCGCAGGCCGCGATCGCCGCCATCGCCGTGCCGCCGCGCATCCAGCCAAGCCAGGCATTGCCCGCCCGGAACAGCGCCGCCGACAGCCCCGC
Organism: Rhodovulum steppense; assembly: GCF_004339675.1. Taxonomy (GTDB): domain Bacteria; phylum Pseudomonadota; class Alphaproteobacteria; order Rhodobacterales; family Rhodobacteraceae; genus Rhodovulum; species Rhodovulum steppense. The sequence goes on along the minus strand of NZ_SLVM01000001.1, from coordinate 155,606 downwards.
GCGGGCCGCCAGCGCGCCCATCAGCACGAACATCGGCACCACCGACAGGTCGTAGATCGAGAACTGTCCCCAGGCCAGCGTCTTGAGCTGGTTCAGCATCAGCGCAGGCCCGTTCAGCGCCACGATCCCGACACCGCCCACCAGGATCATCGCATAGGCGATGGGCATGCGCAGCGCGATCAGCACGACCAGCGCCGCAAGCCCCGTCAGCCCCAGCGACAGCGCCTCAGCCATCGGCGCCCCGGCGCGCGGCGCGTGCATCCTCGAACAGCGTCACAAGGCTTGCCAGCGCCAGAAGCGCCAGCGAGACCAGCACCGGCACGAAGGCGATCCAGACCGGGAATTGCAGGATCGTGGTGGTGCTGCCATAGGCGCGCTGGTCGGCCATGCCCTGCGACATCCGCCACAGCAGCAGCGCGGCAAAGACCAGCGCAACGGCAGAGGCCACCAGCCCCAGCCGCGCCACCCAGCGCGGCGAAGCGCGCATGGTGAAGATGTCGGCGCTGACATTGGCGCGGGTCAACTGGCACCAGGGCAGGAAGGCAAAGACCGCAACCGCAACGCCAACCTGCGTCATCTCGAAATCGCCGGCAAAGGGCTTCCAGACCACGCCGCCGACCACCGAGACCACGTTCATCGCGATCACCGCGACCAGCACCAGCCCGCCGATCAGCGCCCAGCCGGTGACCAGCGCCGCGACCAGCGCGGCGAAGCCCCGCCGCCCGGCCAGCGCGGCGTCGCTCATCACTCGGTCCCGTGCTTCGCGATCAGGTCCCGCGCCCGGTCGACCAGCGCCGTCCCGTCGATGCCCCTGGCCGAGACATCCGCGATCCAGCGCTCCACCACCGGCTCCAGCACCGTGCGGAAGGCGGCGGTTTCCTCGTCGGTCAGGGTGACATGGCTCCTGCCCGCAGCCTCGGCCATGGCGATGCCGCCATCCTCGGTGCCGCGCCAGATGCGCCCCAGTTCGGCCAGCCAGTCCGGCCCCGAGGCATCGCGGAATGCCTGCTGGATCTCGGGCGGCAGGCTGTCCCAGCGTGCCTTGTTCATCGACATCTGGAAGGACAGGGTGCCCAGCCGGGTGCGGTCGGCCAGTTCGACATATTGCCCGGCCTGTTCCTGCAATTTCAGCGCGGGCACGATCTCGAACGGGATCAGCGCGCCCTCGACAACGCCCTTGGACATCGCCTGCGGCAGGTCGGGCACCGGCATCGCCACCGGTACCGCGCCCAGCGCCTCCAGCACCCAGGCGCCGGTGCGGGTGGGGATGCGCATCTTGCGGCCCGCGAAATCGGCCGGGCTGCGGATCTCGGCATCGCGCATCACGATCGCATGGCCGGCATGGACATGCAGGAACATCACCTCGACACCGGGGAAATCGGGTTTCAGATCGGTCTCGAACATCTCGTGCAGGGCAAGGTTCGCCGCGCCGGGATCGTTGAGATAAACGAACGGCAATTCAATGACTTCGGTCCGCGGGAACAGCCCCGGCGTATAGCCGTTCGCGGTCCAGACCAGATCCACCACCCCGTCGCGCACCTGGTTGATAAGTTCCGGCGGGCGCCCGCCCAGCGTCATGGCGGGGTAGATCTCGATCTTCACCTTGCCGCCGGAATTTTCCTCGACCGCGCGGGCCCAGGGTTCCAGCGTCTCGGTCTGGGTGGGGGAGTTGGCGCCGAGGAAATGGTGCAGCTTGAACCTGTAGTCCTGCGCAAGGGCCGCTCCGGTCGCCCAGAGCGTGGCGGCGCTCGCGATCAGCGCTGCGACCAAGTGATTGAGTTTCATGGATATCCCCCCTGTCCGAAGCACGGTTCGGCGCGGGCCAGGCCGTCCGCGCGCGGTCCCCTCGGGCGTCCCCTGTCACCCCGCTCTCGCCTACACCGAGTCCGGTTTCCGGTCAACGCGGGCTGCGGGACAATGCGAAAAGGGCACCCCCGAGGGGCGCCCTTTTGCTGAATTCTCAATGCCTTGGCGATCAGGCCAGCGAGATGTTCGTCGCGCTTTCGCGGCCGTCGCGGCCGGATTCGATGTCGAACGTCACTTTCTGGTTGTCGGCCAGGGTGCGCAGGCCGGCGCGTTCCAGGGCGGTGATGTGGACGAACACGTCCTTCTTGCCGCCATCGGGAGCGATGAAGCCGTAACCCTTTGTTTCGTTGAACCATTTCACGGTGCCAGTGGCCATCCGTCTGTCTCCTGTCATCTGCCGCTCGCGGGAATGCAGCGGTTCGGCACGTCAGTCGTCGATCGAGGTACTGACAGCCGTGATCGGAAGACAGTGGTCGAAAGTCGTAACGTCGCCAGTGTGTTATGGGCCAAGAGGCGAGTCGATGCAAGGAAATTAACACCGCAGCCCCGCATATCGGATTTCCATATGAATTCCATATGAATTCCATATGACCCCCGCACGGTCCCGCCGCCCGGCGTTAACCCTTTGCGGGCAGTCTGGCCCGAAGGAAAGGACCCGCCATGACCGACACCGACGACCCGCTTTTCGAGCAGGACCATTTTCTGGACCCGCACCCGATCCGCCCGCGCGACGACCGCAGGCTGGGCAAGCGCGAGCTGCGCGACCTGGCCGCCGCACAAGAGGCGGTGATGCGGCTGCACATGTTCGTCTATGGCCGCGAGATGGAGGCGCTGCACGTCCCCGACGCCTGGCACATGCTGCCCGAGATCTACCCGAAACAGCCGAAGAAGGTGAAGGTCACCCTGCTGCTGGAGGAACCGGTGGCCAAGTTCTACCGCGCCAACGGGCGGGGCTACCAGGGGCTGATCAACGACGTGCTGAAGGCCTATGCGCAATTGCGGCTGGCCAAGGTGATCGAGGGGATCGAGGACAAGGGGCCGAGCGGGGAGCCGGTGTGAGGTGTTGCTCACGCCGTTTTTAAATCACTCAAGGATTTCTGATGGAACATCCTGCTCTTGACGTCTGGATTTTTCTTGCCGGGCGTCACAGATTTCCAACGGGAGAGAGCGAGTGTATAGGTGCAAGAGGCGCCGAGATTTGCAGACCTCTCTGGCGCTTGGAATAAAGCGCATGCCTCTGTCCAAGAACGACCCATCGTCATCGTTATGCCAGATTCGTTCGCCCAAATATCTAATGAGGTCCGATTCGATGAATCTTCGCTCCCCGTCGATGAGAGTTTGTCCTACTCCGTAAGCAAATATGTCCGCCAAAAATAGAAGTGGTTCATCCTCTTTGGATTTTTGCTTTATTTCGCAGCATGGGAGGCCTTTTAACTGCCCAACTTTTTGGTTTAATGGCTTTTTCCTGCATTTTGAAATATACTCATTAAGCTTTACCATATCGATTTCGGAATGCTGCTCTGCAGTTATTTCCGCTGATGCCATTTTCAGGCGAGCGTCTCTGTCATTCCATGTCATTTCTGTAAAAAACGCGCCAACTCGCTCTAGAAGCATTCGGTGAATTGTTTTCGCATACTCAAAGTGGTCGCTGCGAGATCTTTCCGCCCATGTTTTAGGACCTTGATCGAGAACGCTTGCCTTGCACGATACTGCGGCAAAGAAGTAAATGTCCTCGCTTGCTATAAACTCAGCGACGTCGAGAAGCGTTCTCGTCTTAATGTTCTTCGAGTGAAGCGGCTTTCCATTCGTCTTGAATATCGCACTTTCCCGAAGCTTGCTCCGAAGGCGCTCACAATCAACAAGCGGTACTGCTGCTGCTGATAATACTAAGTAATTGGTCTCGCGTTTAGCTGCCGTATCGACCTTGTAAGTTCCGCTCTCATCAATAAAAATATTAAACATGGCTTCGCTCGTTAGACGCTAGTTCTATTATTCGGCCACTAGACTTAACATCCCGCATGTAGAGGGTTCAAGCCTTATATCCCGCCCGCCCGCCCCCCAAAGCGTGCGCAATACAAGGTGGAGGGGAGGGGGCCCCCGTAGCGATAACCTCGCAAACTTCTTGTACTTCACCCGCTTCGGCTCGACCGAATCCGGCCCCAGACGCCGGATCTTGTCTTCCTCGTAGGCCTGGAAGTTGCCCTCGAACCATTCGACATGGGCCTCGCCCTCATTCCAGCTTTTCCGCGATCCACATCTTGATCAGCGCCTGCCGGGTGATGCCCAGATGGGCGGCGCGGGCGTCGAGGCCGTCGACCATCCAGGCGGGGAAATCGACGTTGACGCGGCGGGGTTCGCGATTGGGGCGGACAGCCTTGCCCCAGTCGACATGTTCGGAGATGTCGCCGCCCTCGTCGAAAAGGCGGTCGAACTCAGCGGCCTTGATAGGCATCGATCTCGTCTCCTCTCGCGCGGCGGACCGAGATGATCCGGACCGTCCCGTTTCGCAGCGTGTAGACCGCCGTCCAGTGTCGGCCGCCGATGCGACCGACGGCGAGCCAGCGCGGTTCATCCTCGGTTCGCGCCGGTGCCGCGATCAGCGCATCGTCCAGCCAGAGCGCCTGGGCCGCTTCGAAGTCGATCCCGTGCTTGGCAAGGTTGGCCGCGCTTTTCGCGGGATCGTATTCGAAGATCATGGGTGATTATGGGGTTGAAACGGTATGGTTTCAACACCGTTTCGCCCCGTCACCGCGCGAATTTCTTGTACTTCACCCGCTTCGGCTCGACCGAATCCGGGCCGAGGCGGCGGATCTTGTCTTCCTCGTAGGCCTGGAAATTGCCCTCGAACCATTCGACATGGGCCTCGCCCTCGAAGGCGAGGATATGGGTGCAGAGCCGGTCGAGGAAGAAGCGGTCGTGGCTGATGATGACGGCGCAGCCGGCGAAATCCTCAAGTGCGGCTTCGAGGGCCTGAAGCGTCTCGACGTCCAGATCGTTGGTGGGCTCGTCCAGCAGCAGCACGTTGCCGCCGGATTTCAGGAGTTTCGCCATGTGGACGCGGTTGCGCTCGCCGCCCGAGAGCAGCCCCACCTTCTTCTGCTGGTCGCCGCCCTTGAAGTTGAAGGAGGAGCAATAGGCGCGGGAGTTCACCTCGGCATCGCCCAGCACCACGATATCCAGCCCGTCCGAGATCTCCTCCCACACTGTCTTGTTCGCATCCAGCGCGTCGCGGGACTGGTCGACATAGCTGAGTTTCACGGTGTCGCCGAAGGTGATGGAGCCCGCGTCGGGCTGTTCCTGGCCGGTGAGCATGCGGAACAGCGTGGACTTGCCCGCGCCGTTGGGGCCGATCACGCCGACGATGCCGCCGGGGGGCAGCGCGAAGGAGAGATCCTCGATCAGCAGGCGGTCGCCATAGCCCTTGCGCAGGCCCTCGACCTCGATCACCTTGCCGCCGAGGCGCGGGCCGTTGGGGATGATGATCTGGGCGCGGGAGAGTTTCTCGCGCTCGGACTGGCTGGCGAGATCCTCATAGGCCTGGATGCGGGCCTTGGACTTGGCCTGGCGGGCCTTCTGGCCTGCGCGGATCCAGTCAAGCTCGCGTTCCAGCGTCTTCTGCCTGGCCTTGTCCTCGCGCGCCTCCTGCGACAGGCGCTTGGCCTTCTGTTCCAGCCAGGCGGAGTAATTGCCCTCGTAGGGGATGCCGCGGCCGCGGTCGAGTTCGAGGATCCAGCCGGTGATGTCGTCCAGGAAATAGCGGTCATGGGTGACGATCAGGATCGTGCCCTTGTACTCGATCAGGTGGTTCTGCAACCAGGCGACGGTTTCGGCGTCGAGGTGGTTGGTGGGCTCGTCCAGCAGCAGCATGTCGGGGGCTTCGAGCAGCAGCTTGCAGAGTGCCACGCGGCGGCGTTCCCCGCCCGACAGCGTGGTGACGTCGGCCTCGTCGGGCGGGCAGCGCAGGGCCTCCATCGCGATGTCGATCTGGCTGTCGAGATCCCACAGGTTCTCCGCGTCGATCTGGTCCTGAAGGGCGGTCATTTCCTCCATCAGCGCGTCGGAATAGTCTTCGGCCACCTGCATGGCGATCTCGTTGAAGCGGTCGAGCTTGGCCTTCTTCTGGGCCACGCCCTCCATCACGTTGCCGCGGACATTCAGCGCGGGGTCAAGCTCGGGCTCCTGCGGCAGATAGCCGACGCGGGCGCCCTTGGCCGCCCAGGCCTCGCCGGTGAAATCCTTGTCCCAGCCGGCCATGATGCGCAGCAGCGTGGATTTCCCCGCGCCGTTGACGCCGACAACCCCGATCTTGACGCCGGGCAGGAAGTTCAAGCGGATGTTCTCAAAGCACTTCTTGCCGCCCGGATAGGTCTTGGAGACGCCGTCCATGTGGTAGACATACTGGTAGGAAGCCATCGCGAACCGTCCTTCGGGTTGGGTGTCTGGGTTGCCCGGTGACATAGCCGGTCCGGGGGGCAAGGGCAATGAGGGGGGGTGGCCGGGTGGTGGGTTGGCACCCACCCTACGCTTGTTGCAAGAAAACGGAAACGGGCGACCGCGAAGGGCCGCCCGCTCTTTCGCATGTCATGTATTTTCAGGCCGCCTTGCGACGGCGCGCGACCAGGCCTGCAACGCCCAGCGCGCCCAGCATGAGGGGCAATGTCGCGGGGACCGGGACGGGATTGACCGGAGTATCCCGAACAGTGATCGCTGCTGCAATCGCCTCCCCCGGTTCAGTGCCAACCTCGGAGGCGATCAGGAACAGGCTCGCGCCAACCGGAACCACCGGGGTGAAGTTGGCCGTGAGCGACCCGCCATCGCCGAGCGAGATCGACCCGGCGCCGAAGAAGATCGCGTCGACGGCGTTGAGGGTGGCGAAGGCCTCGTTGACAGTACCATCCGCGTTCGAGCCGTTGAGCGCGCCCGAGGTGTTCGACGCCGGGGCAGACCCCGCGCGCACCGTCCCGGCGTTGAAGATGAAGGACGACGCATAGATCTGGTCGGCGACGGTGGTGTAGTCGCCATCAAGGTCGATGAAGAGCGCGTCGATGTCGAAGCCGGAATATGCGCCCGCCGACCCGCCGGTGCCGCTGTTGCTGTCGGTGACGGTGATCGATCCGATCTGCGTCAGTTCCGGAAAACCGGTCAGGTCCGCCTTGTAAACAGAAGAAGATTGCGCGTTCGTCGTGTCCACGGTCACCAGCGAAAAGGTCGGGTTCACGGTGGCAGCCAAGGCTGGCATAGCCACCATGGCGATCGCCAACGAACCGAGTGCAGAGAGAACTTTCATTGATACCCCCAAATATTGTGCTGTTGAGAAACTCTGGACCAAATTGAACCACCCACCGCCGCAAGGTATCACGGCCGCGTGAGATTCCAAAGCGTGGAAGGATGCGAGCCCTGCTTGCATCGAATCCGCACGGGTCAGGAATGTTGGCCTGTGCGGTGCGGCTATTCCCGCTGCCCCTCATGTCCGCCTTACCGCCGCGCGCTGCTTCTGATGGCGCCGTGGCCCCCCTACGCCGCCTTCGCCGTGCCGCGCGACTGGTCCACGAGGTAGTCGGTGGCCACGCCGCCGACCCACATCGCGACCAGCGCGACCCACATGGTGGCGACGAAGATCGAGGCTCCGGTGACGCCTGCGCCGATGGAGCAGCCGCCGGCCAGCATGCCGCCGAAGCCCATGAGGGCGGCTCCGATCATGGCCTTGCGCATGTTCACCTCGCTTTCGAAGCCCTGCAATTGCAGGTCGCGCCCGATCCAGGCGGCGAGGAACGAGCCGAGGAAGACGCCGGGCACCAGCCCGATATCGAAGGACAGAAGCGCGGGGCGTTCGAGGAAGAACATCAGCGTGTTGGCGGAGGGGCCGGTGAAGGTCAGGCTTTGCACCTGCACCGGGTCGAAGCTGATCTGTGCCAGTCCGAAGGTCAGCACCCAGCCCACCGCCACGGCAAAGCCCACCCCCGCCCCGAAGAACAGCGTGCGGAACGAGATGCGGTTGCGCCTGGCCAGCCACAGCGCCAGCACCGCGAAGCCCGCGCCCAGCATCAGGCCGGTGGCCTGGGGCAGGCGAAACGCCTCGATCAGGTTGATGTTGCGCCCGCCGGGTGTCACCCAGAGCGCGGCGAGCCATTCGCGCAGCGGCGAGAGCCAGCCATGCAGGCTCATCTGCGCGAGCACGGCGAAGATCAGGCCCGACACGATCGAGCGCAGGTTGCCGGTCGCCGCCAGCACCAGCAGCCGCCCCGGACAGCCGCGCGCCAGCACCATGCCCGCGCCCATCATCAGCCCGCCGATGATCGCGCCCGACCAGGACCCGGTGACCGCCATGATCCGCGCCTCGTCCGCGCGCATCAACCCGATCAGGTCCGCGCCCTGCACCCAGACCAGCGCGGTCGAGAAGCACAGAAGCCAGACCGCCATGCGCGGGCCCAGCGCGCCGCGGGCGAATTCCACCGTCGCCGCGCGCAGGCAGAAGCCCGAGCGCTGCGCCGCGATGCCGAAGATCATGCCCGTCATCAGGCCGAACAGCGCCGCTGTCGGCGCCTCGTCGAAACGCTCCACGACCGCCAGAATGTCCATGGCGTGTGTCTCCCGTGCTCCCTCGACCGGGTCTGCCCGGGAACGGGGGGGGCTGCCTTGATCTGGATCAGCCCTGTGGCGGGGGGCGGGGGGCGATTCCCCCCTCGCCAAGGCCGGGGCGGGGGGCTATGGCAGGGCGATGATGCCTGCAGTCCGACCCTCCCCGATGCCCCTGGCCGAGGCCGCCGCGCTGCCGCTGTGGCGGCGGCCGGTCAGCCTGCTGTTCGTGATGGCCTTTGCGATGCCGGTGGCGTTCGCGACCTGGTCGGCCTTGCTGAACAATTTCGTCATCGAGGCGGCGGGATTCACCGGGGTCGAGATCGGCTGGCTGCATACGGTGCGCGAGATCCCGGGTTTCCTGGCGGTGGGTGTGATCGCGCTGATCCTGTTCATCCGCGAGCAGGTGCTGGGGATCGTGTCGCTGGTGATGCTGGGGGTGGCGACGGCGGTCACCGCCTGGTTCCCCTCGCTGGGCGGGCTGCTGGCGGTGACGCTGATCAGTTCGATCGGGTTTCACTATTTCGAGACGGTCAACCAGTCGCTGCAATTGCAATGGATCGCCAAGGAGCGCGCGCCGCAGGTGCTGGGCTGGCTGGTGGCGGCGGGGTCGGCGGCGTCGCTGCTGGCCTACGGGTTGCTGGTGGTGACGTGGAAGGCGTTCGATCTGTCCTACAATTTCGTCTACCTGACGGCGGGGGGATTTACCGCCGCCGTGGCGCTGTTCTGCCTGCTGGCCTATCCGCAATTCGAGGCGCCGAACCCGCAGGTGAAACGGCTGGTGCTGCGGCGGCGTTACTGGCTTTACTATGCGCTGCAATTCATGTCGGGGGCGCGGCGGCAGATCTTTGTCGTCTTCGCGGCCTTCATGATGGTCGAGAAATTCGGCTTCGAGGTGCATGAGCTGACGGCGCTGTTCCTCATCAATTTCCTGGCCAACATGGCCGCCGCGCCGCTGATGGGGCGGGCGGTGGCGAAATGGGGGGAACGGCGTGCGCTGGCCTTCGAATATGTCGGGCTGACGGGGGTGTTCCTGGCCTATGGCGGGATCTACTGGTTCGGCTGGGGGGTGATGCTGGCGGCGGCGCTTTACGTTCTGGATCACCTGTTCTTTGCGCTGGCCTTTGCGCTGAAGACCTATTTCCAGAAGATCGCGGATCCGGGCGACATTGCGCCCACGGCGGCGGTGGCCTTTACCATCAACCATATCGCGGCGGTCTTCCTGCCCGCGGCGCTGGGCTATCTGTGGATCACCTCGCCCGATGGCGTGTTCGTGCTGGCGGCCTGCATGGCGGCGGTCTCGCTGGGCCTGGCGCTGCTGATCCCGCGCCATCCCGAGAAGGGGAACGAGACGATCCTGTCGGGGCTGATCGCGACGCCCGCGGAATAGGGCCTATTCGCCGCGGCGGCGCAGCCAGTCCATCACCGCGGGGCGGACCGATTGCGCGCCGGTGGCGCGCGCGGCGTCGATCACGGCGCGGGCCTCGGACAGGTCGCTCTTGCGCAGCAGGTGCTTGACCGGCCCGATCGAGGCGGGCCGCATCGACAGCGCGCGAAAGCCGATCGCGGCGAAGCACAGCGCCTCGACCGGGCGGCCGGCATCCTCGCCGCAGAAGGACAGCGGCGTGCCGGTTTCCTCGCAGCGCCGGACGATCAGTTCCAGGAAGGTCAGGAAGCTGACATTCAGCGTGTCATAGCGGCGCCGGACGCGCTCGTTCTCGCGGTCGGCGGCGAAGAAGAACTGTTTCAGGTCATTGCCGCCGATCGAGATGAAATCGGCCTCCTCGAAAAACTGGCGCGGGGCAAAGGCCATCGAGGGGGTTTCCAGCATCGCGCCGATCTCGACCTTCTCGGGCAGGACGCGGCCCAGCCGTTCCTCGCGGTCCAGCTCGCGCAGCAGGTGGTCGCGCGCGGCGCGGAACTCGTCGAGCTGGGCGATGAAGGGGAACATCACCGTCAGCGGCCGCCCGTTCGCGGCCCGGATCAGCGCCTGCAACTGCATCCGCATCATGCCGGGACGGTCCAGCCCCACCCGGATCGCCCGCCAGCCCAGCGCCGGGTTGGGCTCCTCCTGCGGCTTCATGTAGGACAGCACCTTGTCCGAGCCGATATCGAGCGTGCGGAAGGCCACGCGCTTGCCCCTGGCGGCGTCCATCACGCGGGCATAGAGTGCCGCCAGTTCGCTGCGCCGCGGCACCTTGGAGCGGACGAGGAACTGCAATTCGGTGCGAAACAGCCCGACCCCCTCGGCGCCGGAACTGTCCAGCGAGGGCAGTTCGGCCATCAGCCCCGCATTCATGGTCAGCGCGATGCGCTGGCCGCAAAGCGAGACCGCGGGTTCGCGGCGGATCGCGGCATAGCGTTTCTGCGCCTTGGCCTGCATCGCCATCTTGTCGCGGAAGGCGGCGGCGACGGTTTCCTCGGGGCGCAGATGGACGACGCCCTGCTCGCCGTCCAGCAGGATCGGATCGCCGTTCAGCGCCTCGGTGGTGATGCGGGCGGCATTGATGACCAGCGGGATCGCGAAGGCGCGGGCCACGATGGCGGCATGGCTGCCGACCGAGCCCTCTTCGAGCACGATGCCCTTGAGCGCGCGGCCATATTCCAGCAACTCGCCCGGCCCGATATTGCGCGCGATCAGGATCGGATCGGCCGGGCGCTCGGCGCCGGTGCGCTCGCCCTGGCCGGTCAGGATGCGCAGCAGGCGGTTGGACAGGTCGTCCAGATCGTGCAGCCTTTCGCGCAGATAGGCGTCGGGCACGGTCTGCATGCGCGCGCGGGCGGCGGATTGTTCCTTTTCCACCGCCGCCTCGGCCGACAGGCCGCGGGCGATGTCCTCTTCCATCCGGCGTTTCCAGCCGCGGGAATTGGCGAACATCCGGTAGGCTTCGAGCACCTGCAACTGGTCCTTGTCGCCCAGGGGCGCGGAACTCAGCATCTCGTCCACGGTCACGCGCAGCCGGTCCACCGCCTCGCGCAGGCGGGTCAGTTCCTTTTCGGGGTCGTCGGCGATGGGGTTGGTGACGACGACGCGCGGCTCGTGCAGCCAGACATGGCCGACCGCGACGCCCTCCTGCCCGACGGTGCCCTGGAACATGACCGGGCGCTGGTGCAGCGCGGCCAGCGCCTCGCCCTCGCCGATGAAGGCGCCCAGTTCGGTCATCTCGGCCAGCACCATGGCCACGACTTCGAGGGCATAGACCTCGTCCTCGGAATATTGCCGCCCCTCGCGGGACTGCACGACCAGCACCCCCAGCCGTTCGCCCAGCCGCTGGATCGGCACGCCCAGGAAGGAGGACAGCACCTCCTCGCCGGTTTCGGGCATGTAGCGAAAGCCGCGTTCCTGGGGCGCGTTGCCGGTATTGATCGGCTGCGCGGTCTTGGCGACACGGCCCACCAGCCCCTCGCCCACGCGCAGGCGGGTCTGGTGCACCGCCTCGGCTTTCAGCCCCTCGGTGGCGCACAGCTCCAGCGTGTCGGCATCGCGGAACAGGTAGATCGAGCAGACATCGGTGCCCATCTGCTCGGCGATGATCGTGGTGATGCGGTCAAGCCGTTCCTGCCCCGCGCCGGGTTCGGCCAGGGCACCGCGCAGGCGGCCGAGCAGCCTGCGACTTGCGCTGTCGGTCTGTCCGGGCATCTGCCCCCGCGTCAGGCTGCTTTGTCCAGTCCGAACGCATCATGGAGGGCTTGCACGGCAAGTTCCATATATTTCCGGTCGATCAGAACGGAAATCTTGATCTCGGAGGTTGCAATGACCTTGATGTTGATCCCCTCGGCGGCGAGCGACTCGAACATGCGCGCGGCAACGCCGGCATGGCTGCGCATGCCGATCCCCACGACCGAGACCTTGGCCACGTCGGTATCGGCGACCAGCCCGTGGAAATTGATCTCGCCGGAGGCGCGGGCCTTTTCCATCGCGTCCTCGGCGCGGGGCACCTGGTTGACCGGGCAGGAAAAGGTCATGTCGGTGCGCCCCTCTTCCGAGATGTTCTGCACGATCATGTCCACGTTGACACCGGCCTTGGCCAGCGGGCCGAAGATCGCGGCCGCGATGCCGGGGCGGTCGGCGACCGAGATCAGCGTCATCTTGGCCTCGTCGCGGGAATAGGCGACGCCGGAAACCACGTTCTGTTCCACAATATCCTCCTCGTCGCAGACGAGCGTGCCGGAATTCTCGTCGGTCTCCTCGAAGCTCGACAAGACCCTCAGTTTCACCTTGTAGCGCATCGCCAGTTCGACCGAGCGCGTCTGAAGCACCTTGGCGCCGAGGCTGGCCAGTTCCAGCATCTCCTCGAAGGCGATGCGGTCAAGCTTGCGCGCCTTGCCCTCGATCCTTGGATCGGTGGTATAGACCCCGTCGACATCGGTATAGATGTCGCAGCGCACCGCGTCGAAGGCGGCGGCAAAGGCCACGGCGGTCGTGTCGGACCCGCCCCGGCCCAGCGTGGTGATCCGGCCCTCGGGGCTGATGCCCTGAAAGCCCGCGACCACCGCGACCTTCATGCCTTCGGCGAATTTCTGGTCGATATTGGCGCGCGGGATGTCCTCGATCCGGGCGGCGGAATGGGCCGACGTCGTCTTCAGCGGCACCTGCCAGCCCTGCCAGCTGCGGGCGGGCACGTCCATTTCCTGAAGCATCAGCGCCATCAGCCCGGCGGTCACGTTCTCGCCGGAACTGACCACGGCATCATATTCGCGCGCATCGAACAGCGGCGAGGTCTGTTCGACCCAGCCGACCAGTTCATTGGTCTTGCCCGACATCGCCGAGACCACGACGATCACGTCGAACCCGCGCTCGACCTCGCGCTTGACCTTTTCGGCAGCGTTCCGGATGCGGGCCAGATCGCCCACCGAGGTGCCCCCGAATTTCATCACCAAAAGCGGCATCTGGCGCCCTTCGCCCGAATTATTCCGCGACGCTCTAGGGCAAGGTCCGGCCAAGGGCAAGATCAATAGGGATGCGGGCGGCCGTCCCAGGTCTCGAAACAGCCCGTGGTGGCCAGGCTCAGCGCCTCGAACCGCGCGCGCAGCCCGGCGCTGGCCTCGGCCACGTCGATCTCGGCGGCGGCCCCGCCCATGTCGGTCCTGACCCAGCCCGGGTGGTAGATGCCGACCGCGATGCCCATCGGCCGCAGATCGGTGGCGAGGTTGAGGCCGAGATTCAGCGCCGCGGCCTTGGACGCGCGGTAGATATAGGACCCGCCCGGCGCCCGCGCGCTTGAGCCCATCGCCGAGGACAGGATCGCGATCCGCGGCCGCGCGGCACGCCGGAGATTGGGCAGCAGCGTCTGGACCGTCAGGAACACGCCGGTCACGTTGGCGGCGAACATCTGCGCCCATATCGCGGGCGGAAAGCCGGTCTCCAGCCTCTCGTGCCTGTCGAGATATTGCCCGGCATTGCAGACCAGCAGGCTGATCGGCTGGCCGTTCAGGCGGTCGGCCAGCGCCCTGTGCTGCGCCGCGTCGGTGACGTCCAGCGCCTCCCACCGGGCGCCCGGGACGGCGGGCGTGTCGGACCGGGTCGTGCCGATCGGGGCCAGCCCCCCGGCGGCGTAGTCCTGCAAGAGCCTGAGCCCGATGCCGCGATTGGCGCCGGTGATCAGCGGGGTCATCGGCGCTCCCTCAATTGGCCTTGCGGCCCGGCACGAAGGGCAGGGGCGCGATGGGCACGCCCTCCTCGATCAGCTTCTTTGCCTCGTCCAGCCGCGCCTCGCCCCGGATCGCGCGCCGGGGCGTCAGGCCATCATGCATGTCGCGCGCCTCCTTCACGAAGCGCAGCCCCACATCCTCGGATTCCGCCTCGATCCGGCGGCGCAGCTCGGCCAGCGCCTGTTCGGCGGGGCTGGCCGGTTGCGACAGGGGGCGCGCGGGCGGGGCGCGGTCCGGGGCGACGGCGGGCGCCATCAGCCCCTTGGCGACATCGCTGCCGCCGCAGATCGCGCAGGCGACCAGTCCTGCGGCATGCAGCTTGTCGAAGGCATCGGCCGACTGGAACCAGCTTTCGAAGCGGTGTCCCTCGGCGCAGTCGAGCGAATAGCGGATCATCCGTCGATCATCCCTGCGGATCCTTGCCAAGAGATAACCACTGGGCCGGGGAATGCAATCGGGGCAGGCTTGACCGGGCGGCGCGGCGCGATACCTCCCCGCCATGCCTTTTCGCAGCCATGGACCTGTCCGATGCGCCCGCTTGCCCTGCTTTTCTCGCTTGGTCTGACCGCTGCCGCCGCCCCCTCTGCCGAGGCGGCGCAGGGGTTTTCCTTTGCCTCGATCGACGGCGGCGAAATTGCGCTGGACGCCTATCGCGGCCGCCCGGTGCTGGTGGTCAACACCGCCTCGCAATGCGGGTTCACGCCGCAATATGACGGGTTGCAGCGGCTGCATGAACGCTATGGCCCGCGCGGGCTGGTGGTGCTGGCGGTGCCGTCGAACGATTTCAACCAGGAACTGGCCTCCGAGGCGAAGGTCAAGGAATTCTGCGACGTCAATTTCGGCCTGACCCTGCCGATGACCGAGATCACCCATGTCAGGGGCAGCAACGCGCATCCGTTCTACCGCTGGCTGGCGACCGAGCACGGCTTTGCCCCGCGCTGGAATTTCAACAAGGTGCTGATCGGCCCGGCGGGCGAGGTGGTGGCGACCTGGGGTTCGATGACCAAGCCCACGTCCGGCACCGTGACGCGCCAGATCGAGGCGCTGCTGGCCCGATAGGGCGCGGCCGGGCTTGACCTTTTCGAACATGCGGCCTGCCGGTTGCGGCCCAGGATGGGCGTGTGGATGCCGCAGGCTTGCATGGTCGCGACAATCCCGCGATCCTTGGCGCATCCGCCGCGCCGGGGCAGAGGGAGGTCCGAAATGATCCGCGCCTTCGCCGCCATCGACCTGCCCGACGAGATCCGCGCCGCGCTGGTGCGGGTGCAGGAACGCCTGCCGGTGAAGCGCCCGGTCCCGCCGGAGAACCTGCACCTGACGCTGGTCTTCCTGGGAGAGTTGCCCGAGCCGGTGCTGGACGAGGTGCATCTGGCCCTTTCGGCCCTGCATGCGCCGGGCTTCGATCTGACGCTGACGGGGCTGGGGCTGTTCGGCGGGACGCGGCCGCGGGTCGCCTATGCGGGGGTGGCCGACTGCGCGGGGCT
Organism: Rhodovulum steppense; assembly: GCF_004339675.1. Classification (GTDB taxonomy): domain Bacteria; phylum Pseudomonadota; class Alphaproteobacteria; order Rhodobacterales; family Rhodobacteraceae; genus Rhodovulum; species Rhodovulum steppense. Next base: position 140,088 of record NZ_SLVM01000001.1, on the reverse strand, counting down.
GCGGCATCTGCAGGCCAAGGTCGAACAGGCCGCGCGCGGGGCGGGGGTGCGGGTCGAGCATCGCCGCTTTGTCCCGCATGTCACGCTGGCCTATCTGAACCCGGCCGCGCCGGGGCGCGACCGGCTGGAACGCGCGGTCGCCGCCGCCTGGGATTTCCGCGCCGGACCTTTCGCGGTGACCGGATTCGGGCTTTACCGCTCGGATCTCGGGCAGGGGGCCGCCTGCCATGCCGAGCTGGCCCATTACCCCCTTCCCGCACCGCATCCCGATCCCTATGTTCCCTGAAGCAGGCGAGGAGGAGGGGGGAGACCATGGTCTGGAGCATCGCGCCCGGGGAGGGGTTGGGACCCCTGCGGCTGGGCATGTCGCGCGCAGAGGTCGAGGCGCTGCCGCTGATGGGGCGGCCGCAGCATGTCTATCGCGGCGCGGGCGGGCGGCAGATGGAATATCGCGGCCTGGGCCTGCCGATCTGCGAATACCGCGAGGATGCGCTGGTGCGCATCGTCTCCAGCCGCCATGTCCAGGGGGTGCTGTTCGAGGGCGAGGATTTCTTCGCCGCCGACCCGTCCGAGATCGTCCGCCGCCTGGAGGAACGACTGGGCAATGTGGCGCTTTGTCAGGAACAATTGTGTTTTCCCGAGGCGGGACTGACGCTTGGCGGGTTCTACGAACCCCATGACCGGCGCTTTTTCCAGCCCGAGATCGAATATCACGACGAGCGCAGCGTGACGCTCTACCGCCCCGGCTCCTGTCCCGGCACCTGCGAGAATTCGGACGCGATGAGTTTCCTGTAGCGCCGCTAGACCCGCGGCACGCCGCCCGACAGGACCGTTTCGAACCAGTCGCTGTCGATATTGCCGCCGCAGAGGATCACGCCCACGCGCCTGCCCGCCATGATGTCGCGTTCGGCCATCAGCGCGGCCAGCGCCGCCGCGCCCGCGCCTTCGGCCAGGTTATGCGTGGCGCGGAAATAGAGGCGGATCGCCTCGGCCATCTCGGCATCCGAGACCGAGACGATTCGTTCCGCGCCGCGGGCAAAGATGTCGAACGCCTCGGGCACCGGCACGCGCACCGCGATGCCATCGGCAAAGGTGCGGGCGGTCTCGGTCTCGACATAATCGCCCGCCGCCATCGAGCGCAGCACGCAATCGGCGTTTTCCGACACGACGCCGACGATCCGCGTGTCCAGCCCCAGCGCATCGCGCGCCGCGATCGTGCCGCAGATGCCCGAGCCGCAGCCGATCGGCACATAGACCGTGTGCAGGTCGGGGACGGCGGTGAACAGTTCCAGCCCGTAGGTCGCGACCCCGCGCACCAGTTCGCGGTGAAAGGGCGGCACGAAGGCCAGCCCCTCGGCCTCGGCCACGCGCTGGGCCTCTTGCCGCGCGGCGTCGAAATCGGCGCCATGCACGATCAGATCGGCCCCGAAGGCGCGCATCGCGGCGTTCTTTTCCACCGAATTGCCCTCGGGGACATAGATCTTCGCCACCATCCCGGCGGCCCGCGCGGCCAGCGCCTGGCCCTGCCCGTGATTGCCGCGCGTCGCGGTGACGATGCCGGGACAGTCGGGCTGCGTGCGCTTCAGCCAGTCGATGAAGCTATGCGCCCCGCGGATCTTGAAGGCGCCGGTGGGGGTGTGGTTCTCGTGCTTGACCCAGGTCTCGGCGCCGGTGGCCTCGGCCAGCAGGGGCCAGGCATATTGCGGGGTGGGCGGCATGCGGCTGTGCACGAAGGCTGCAGCCGCCTGCAATTCGTCGAGGGTGAACATCGGCTCAGCCATGGTCGGGATCTCCGTTCGGGGTGTCGATCAGCCGGATCAGCGCGTCCAGCAGCGGGTCCAGCCCCGCGCCATCGGCGCTCAGGCGGGCGGCGATGTCGCTTGCGCGGGCTGCCATCGCCGCCTGGGCCGGGCCATCCAGCCCGGCCAGCGCGCGGGCCAGTTCGTCCGGTCCGGTGACCCTGCGCGCCGCGCCTGCGGCGTCCAGCGCGGCATAGACGCGCGCGAAATTCGCGACATGCGGCCCATGCAGGATGGCGGTTCCCTGGGCGGCGGGCTCCCACGGGGTATGGCCGCCGCGGTCGACCAGCGAGCCGCCGATGAACCCGATCCCCGCCAGCGCATACCACAGCCCCATCTCGCCCATCGTGTCGGCCAGGTAGACCGGCATGTCCGGCCCCGGCGCCTCGCCCCTGGACCGGGTGGCGAAGGGCAGGCCGGTCCGCGCGATCTCGGCCGCGATCTCGGGGCTGCGGCGGGGATGGCGGGGGGCGAGGATCAGGCGCAGCCCGGGCCGGGTGGCGCGGGCCGCGGCAAAGGCCGCCAGCACCGCGCGTTCCTCGCCCTCATGGGTCGAGGCGGCCAGCAGCGTGTCGCCGCGCGGGAAAAGCGGCGCAAGGCGGGCCAGCGCCTCGGGGTCGGGCGGGGCAGGGGCCGCGCCGCCCGATTTCAGGTCCACCACCGGCCCCAGCCGCGCGGGATCGAGGCCCAGCGCCACGAAACGCGCGCCCGATCCCGCATCCTGCGCCGAGAGATAGCACACCCGCGCCAGCATCGCGCCGACCAGCCCCGGCAGCCGCCCCCAGCGCGCGGCGCTGCGCGCCGACATCCGCGCGCCCACCACCAGCACCGGCCGCCCGCGCGCCGCCATCGCCGCCAGCCGGTTCGGCCACAGCTCGCTTTCGATCAGCATCAGCGCGGCGGGCTGCCAGCGCGACAGGAACCGGCCCAGCGCCCAGCGGTAATCCAGCGGCGCCAGCCGCACCGCGACACGGTCCAGCCCCCAGCCCCGCACCAGCGCGCGCCCGGTCGCGCTGTTGCAGGTGACCACCAGCCGCGCCCCGGGCCGCCTGTCCAGCAGCCGGTCCACCAGCCCCCGCGCCGAGGCGAGTTCGCCGTTCGAGGCGCCATGCAGCCAGATCACCGGCCCCGCGCCCCGCGCAGCGCCTGCGCCGCCGCCCAGACGTTCGGCGGCCAGCCGCCCGTCACGGATCAGGCGCAGCGCGAAGACCGGCGCGGCAAGGCTCAGCAAGAGGCGATAGGACAGCACGACCGCTCCGGGTAACGGGAGGGTTCAGGGTTACGCAAGCGCGCGCAGGCTGACAAGCGGCGGGTCAGGGACAGATGACGATCTCGGTGCCCCAGTCGGCGCAGCGGGCGGCCAGGTCGGGCGGCAGCGGGCGGTCGGTGAAGAAGGCGTCGATCTCGGCCAGCGAGCCGATGCGTGCAGGCGCCGAGCGTTTGAACTTGGACTGGTCCGCCACCAGATAGGTGCGGCGCGACTGGCGCAGGATCGCGCGGCTGACGCCGACCTCCTGGATGTCGAAATCGAGGATGTCGCCGTCCCCGTCCAGCGCCGAGCAGCCGATCACCGCCAGGTCGAACTTGAACTGCCGGATCGTCTCGGTCGCCAGCGCGCCGATCAGCCCGCCATCGGCGCGGCGCAGCGTGCCGCCGGTGACGATGATCTGGCAGTCGCGATTGGCCAGCAGGATATTGGCCACGTTCATGTTGTTGGTGACCACCATCAGGTTGGCATGGTGCAGGAGTTCCTGGGCCACCGCCTCGGTCGTGGTGCCGATATTGAGAAACAGCGAGATGTCGCCGGGCAGGCGGGCGGCGCAGGCGCGCGCGATGGCACGCTTGGCGTCCTGGTTGAGGGCGCGGCGATCCTGATAGCCGATATTCGTGGTGCCCGAGGGCAGGATCGCGCCGCCATGGACACGCTCCAGCCGCCCGGCCCCGGCCAGGTCGGCGAGGTCGCGGCGGATCGTCTGAAGCGTGACGCCGAAATGCGCGGCCAGGGTCTCGACGCTGACCTTGCCCTCGCGCCGGGCGATTTCCAGGATCTCGGGGTGGCGGATGGAGTGCGACATGCGCGCGGTCCTTTTCGCGAATGGTCGCATGGCGCGGCTGCGGGTGCAATGTCGGACGGAACGCGGCGTTCTGGCGAGGGGTCACGCAAAAGCGAAATAAAACGAAATCAAATATCTTTCCTTTGGGCCTGTCTTGCGCCATGCTGGGCGCAGGCGCGTCGGAGGATGGCAGGATGGCACAGGGCGATGGCGGCCCGGTCGATCTGTTCGTGATCGGCGGCGGGGTCAATGGCTGCGGCATTGCCCGCGACGCCGCGGGGCGGGGGCTTTCGGTCTGTCTGGCCGAGATGGGCGATCTGGCCTCGGCGACCTCTTCGGCCTCGACCAAGCTGTTCCACGGGGGCTTGCGCTATCTCGACTACTTCGAGTTCCGGCTGGTGCGCGAGGCGCTGGTCGAACGCGAGACGCTTTTGCGCGCGATGCCGCATATCAGCTGGCCGATGCGATTCGTCCTTCCTTATCATCGGGATATGCGTTTCGAGGCGGCGACGCCCGCGGCCCGGTTGCTGGCCCGCGCGATGCCCTGGGCGAAGGGGCGGCGTCCGGCCTGGCTGATCCGGCTGGGGCTGGGGCTGTATGACGGCCTCGCGCCGCGGCGCATCCTGCCGGGCACGCGCAGCCTCGACCTGGCGCAGGGGGCCGAGGGCGCGGCGTTGCAGCCGCAATTCCGCAGGGCGTTCGAATATTCCGATTGCTGGGTCGAGGATTCACGGCTGGTGGTGCTGAATGCGCGCGATGCCGCGGCGCGCGGGGCCACGATCCTGACCCGCACGCGGGTCGTTTCGGCGCGGCGCGAGGACGGGCTGTGGCGCATCGAAACGCAAGATACCGAAAGCGGTGCGCGCCGCATCCACCGCGCCCGCGCGCTGGTCAACGCCGCCGGACCCTGGGCGGGGGCGGTGATCGAGGGCGTGCTGGGCCGGACGACAGGCGACCGGGTGCGGCTGGTGCGGGGCAGCCATATCGTCACGCGCAGGCTGTTTGCGCATGACAGATGCTACCTGTTTCAGGGCCGTGACGGGCGCGTTGTCTTCGCGATCCCCTACGAGACCGATTTCACCCTGATCGGCACCACGGATATCGACCATCCCGACCCCGACACGCCGCCGGTCTGCACCGAGGCGGAGCGCGATTACCTGATCGGCTTCGTCAACCGCTACCTGCGCCGACCGGTCACGCCCGGCGATGTGGTCCGGAGCTTTTCCGGCCTGCGTCCGCTGCACGATGACGGGGCGGCCAGTGCGACCGCGGCGAGCCGGGACTACACGCTGCGGCTGGAGGCCGAAGGCGCGCCGGTGCTGCATGTCTTCGGCGGCAAGATCACCACCTATCGGCGGCTGGCCGAGGCCGCGCTGGCGCGCCTGTCGCCGCATCTGCCGGGCATGGCCGGGTCCTGGACCGCCGGTGTGGCGCTGCCCGGCGGCGATTTCCCGGTGGACGGGGTCGCGGCGCTGGTGGCGGGGCTTCGGGCCGATTGCCCGTTCCTGACGCAGGCCCATGCCGTGCGCCTGGTCCGCGCCTATGGCACCGAGGCCCGGGCGCTGGTGGCGGGGGCGCAGGCCCCGGGTGATCTGGGTCGCGCATTCGGCGCGACCCTCACCGCGCGCGAGGTCGACTGGCTGATGCGCCGCGAATATGCCCGCACCGCCGAGGATGTGATCTGGCGGCGCAGCAAGCTGGGGCTGCGGCTGACCGCCGATGAGGTCGCCGAACTGGAGCGCTGGATGGCCGACAGGCGCCGGGGCGTGCAGGACGCGGCCTGAGCGCGCGCCGGGGCTGGTCAGGGCGCCTGCGCCGGGGCAAGACTGGGGCGACGGACCCCGACCGCAGGAGCGTTGCCATGACCCATGTCCTTGCCATCGACCAGGGCACCACCTCGTCCCGGGCGATCCTGTTCGGTCCCGATCTGGGCGTGGTCTCGGTCGCGCAGGAAGAGTTTCCCCAGCACTATCCCGCCAGCGGCTGGGTCGAGCATGACCCTTCGGATCTGTGGTCCACCACCGCCGCGACCGCGCGCGCCGCGATCGAGAAGGCGGGCGCAAGGGCCGCCGACATCGCCGCCATCGGCATCACCAACCAGCGCGAGACGACGCTGGTCTGGGACCGCGCGACCGGCCGGCCGATCCACCGCGCCATCGTCTGGCAGGACCGCCGCACCGCCCCGGCCTGCCATGATCTGCGCGCGGCCGGGCAGGAGGCGCGCGTCACCGAAACCACGGGTCTGCTGCTCGATCCCTATTTCTCGGGGACGAAGCTGAAATGGATCCTCGATCATGTCGAGGGGGCAAGGGCGCGGGCCGAGCGGGGCGAACTGGCCTTCGGCACGGTGGATAGCTGGCTGGTGTGGAACCTCACCGGCGGGAAGGTGCATGTCACCGATGCCACCAATGCCGCGCGCACGATGCTGTACGATATCCGCCGGGGCCGCTGGTCGGAGGAGATGTGCGCCATGCTGGAGGTGCCCATGGCGCTTTTGCCCGAGGTGCGCGATTGCGCGGCCGAGTTCGGCGTGACGCGGGCCGACCTGTTCGGGCGGGAGATCCCGATCCTGGGCATCGCGGGCGACCAGCAGGCGGCGACCATCGGGCAGGCCTGTTTCGCGCCCGGCATGATGAAATCGACCTATGGCACGGGCTGTTTCGCGCTGCTGAACACGGGCGGCGATCCTGTCGCCTCGAAGAACCGGCTGCTGACCACCATCGCCTATCAGATGGAGGGCAAGGTCACCTATGCGCTGGAAGGCTCGATCTTCGTCGCGGGCGCGGTGGTGCAATGGCTGCGCGACGGGCTGAGGATGATCCGCAGCGCGACCGAAACCCAGCCGCTGGCGGAAGCCGCCGATCCGGGGCAGGACGTGGTCCTGGTGCCCGCCTTCACCGGGCTGGGCGCGCCCTACTGGAACGCGGAATGTCGCGGCGCGATCTTCGGGCTGACGCGCAATTCCGGCCCCGAGGAACTGGCCCGCGCCGCGCTGGAAAGCGTGGGCTTCCAGACCCGCGACCTGCTGGAGGCGATGCGCGCCGACTGGGCCGGGCCGGGCGATACCGCGCTGCGCGTCGATGGCGGCATGAGCGCGTCGGACTGGACGATGCAGTTCCTGTCCGACATCCTGGGCGCGCGCGTGGATCGGCCGCGCGTGGTCGAGACGACGGCGATGGGCGCGGCCTGGCTGGCCGGGCAGCGGGCGGGGATCTATCCCGGCATGGAGGAATTCGCGCTTGGATGGGCGCTGGAGCGCAGCTTTGCGCCCATGATGGATCCCGACGCGCGCGCGGCGCGCTATGCCCGTTGGCAGCGCGCGGTCGCCGCGGCGCAGGCGTTCTAGGCGGGGGCGTTCGCGGGCGCCCTCAGCGCCGCGCGCCCGCGAACTGCGCCTGCCAGCCCTCGCGTTCCTCGTCGGCGATCTTGCGGAACAGGATGTCGGGCGTGGCAAAGGCATGGCCCGGCGCCAGCCGGTTCAGCGCGGCGGGCAGGTCGTCGGGCCAGTCGTCCCCGCTGTCCAGCGCCTTCAGCAGGGCCGCGCTGGCATCGGGGATGAAGGGCGCGGACAGCACCGCGTAAAGCCGGATCAGGTTCAGCGAGAAGCGGATCTGCATCGCGGCCGTCTCGGGGTCGGTCTTGATCGCGGTCCAGGGCGCGGCCGCTTGCAGATATTCGTTGCCCGCCACCCAGATCGCACGCAACTCGCCCGCGGCCTTGCGGATCTCGATCGCCTCCATATGCGCCTGATAGGCGCGCAGCCGGATATAGAGATCGTCGGTCAGCTCGGTCTCGCGGTCGCCGGGGCTGCCGCCCTCGGGCACCACCTCGCCGAATTTCGCACGGCAGAACTTGGTCACGCGGCTGACGAAATTGCCCAGCACATCGGCCAGATCCTTGTTCACGCTGGCCTGGAAATTCTCCCAGGTGAATTCACTATCCGAACTTTCGGGGGCATGGGACAAAAGCCACCAGCGCCAGTAGTCCGAGGGCAGGATCGCCAGCGCCTGATCCATGAACACGCCGCGGCCCTGGCTGGTCGAGAACTGCCCGCCGTCGTAATTCAGGTAGTTGAACGACTTGATGTAATCCACCAGCTTCCACGGATCGCGCGAGCCCATGATCGTGGCCGGGAAGGACAGGGTGTGGAAGGGCACGTTGTCCTTGCCCATGAATTGCACATATCGAACATCTGCCGCACCCTCGTCGGTGCGCCACCAGCGCCGCCAGTCGGCCTCGGGCCGCCCCTGTGCCTCGGCCCATTCGGCGGCGGCGGCGATATATTCGATGGGCGCGTCGAACCAGACATAGAAGACCTTGCCCTCCATCCCCGGCCAGTCGTCTTCGCCGCGCTTGACCGGGATGCCCCAGTCCAGATCGCGGGTGATGCCGCGATCCTGCAACCCGTCGCCATCGTTCAGCCATTTCCGGGCAATGGATGTGGTCAGGATCGGCCAGTCGGTTTTCGAGTCGATCCAGGCGGCCAGTTCTTCCTTCATCAGGGATTGCCGCAGATACAGGTGCTTGGTCTCGCGCACCTCCAGGTCGGTCGAGCCGGAAATCGCGCTGCGCGGCTCGATCAGGTCGGTCGGGTCGAGCTGCTTGGTGCAGTTCTCGCACTGGTCGCCGCGGGCCTTGTCATAGCCGCAATTCGGGCAGGTGCCCTCGATATAGCGGTCGGGCAGGAACCGCTTGTCGGCGTTGGAATAGACCTGTTTCTCGGCGACTTCCTCGATATAGCCGTTCTCGGCCAGGCGGCCGGCGAAATACTGCGTCAGCCGGTGGTTCTGGGGCGAGGAGGACCGCCCGAAATGGTCGAAGGACAGCCGGAAGCCGCGCGCCAGGTCCGCCTGGACCCCGTGCATCCGCGCGCAGTAGTCGGCCACCGGCTCGCCGGTTTTGGCGGCGGCCAGTTCGGCGGGCGTGCCATGCTCGTCGGTGGCGCAGAGGAACATCACCTCATGGCCGCGGGCGCGCATGTAGCGGGCGTAAAGGTCGGCGGGCAACTGGCTGCCGACGAGATTGCCCAGATGCTTGATCCCGTTGATATAGGGGATCGCCGAGGTGATGAGGATGCGTGCCATTCGGGGGCTGCCTTCTTGCCGAGCGTCGGCGCCCCGTTTAGCCCAAGCCCCGCCCCTTGGCCAGCGTCCGTGGGGTCCGCCCCCTAGTCCATCGCGGCGCGCGACAGCACCAGCCGCCCGCCCGTCTCGCACAACCGCCAGGCCGCGGGCGGGGCGTTGCGGGCGCGACGGCGTTCCAGGCGCCATTCGCTGCGGCCGGGGGCAGGGCAGGGGCACGGCGCCATGTGCCAGCGCGTCTCGACGCCCGCCGCCCCGCCCGGCCCCGGCGTCAGGATCAGCCCCAGCGGCAGGCAACGCCCGATGGCCGCCCCCGCCTCGGCCGCCAGATGCAGGCGGCGCACCGGGGTCAGCGGCGGCGGTTCGGGCAGGTCGGCCACCACCAGCGGCACCACGCCCGCGCGCAGCGCCTCTTCCATCGAGCAGAGCAGATCCGCGGCCCGTTTCCGCGTCATCAGGATCAGCCGCCCCGACGCCATGCGTTCGGCCAGCCTGTCGGGATAGGGCCGCCCCGGCGCCCAGGCGGGCCGGAGCCAGATCACCGGCCCGCTGGCCGCGCCCGCCAGCACCAGCGCCAGCATGTGCCGCGCCGGGCCGCATAGTTCATGCGCGCGCACCAGCGGCAGCGCGATCTCGCCCAGCGCGGTCAGCATCGGGTGGCCGCGATGGGGCGCGCGGGTCAGGGGCGGGTTCGGACTCATGGGCGCAGGATAGAATGTTCACTTTATGTTCTCAAGCATTTCCGTCCTCAACACCTCGGCAGGCAAGGGTTTTGTCAACCCTTGCGTGCGACAGGGGTTGCACCGGGGGCGCGTGCCGATCACTCTGCGCCGAACGAAAGGACAGGGGAATGCCATGAGGAAAGTCGCACTGGGCCGGACCGGTCTGCGGGTATCCTGCCTGTGCCTGGGCAGCATGACCTGGGGCAGCCAGAACACCCAGGAAGAGGGCCATGCCCAGATCGACCTGGCGATCGACCGGGGTGTGAATTTCATCGACACCGCGGAAATGTATCCGGTGGCCCCGGTCCGCGAGGAGACCGTCGGCCGGACCGAGCGGATCATCGGCAACTGGCTGAAAACCTCGCGTCGGCGCCATGAACTGGTCCTTGCCACCAAGGTCACCGGCGAAGGCCAGCGCGCGGTGCGTGAGGGCGCGCCGATCTCGCCCGAGACGATCCGCCAGGCGGTCGAAGGTTCGCTCAGGCGGCTGCGCACCGATTATATCGACCTCTACCAGTTCCACTGGCCCAATCGCGGCTCCTATCATTTCCGCAAGTCCTGGGTCTATGACCCTTCGGGGCAGGACCGCGATGCGACGCTGGCCGACATGCAGAATTGCCTGGAGACGCTGGCCGACCTGGTGCAGGAGGGCAAGATCCGCCATTTCGGCCTGTCGAACGAAACCGCCTGGGGCATCTGCCAGTGGCTGGGCCTGGCCGAGACGCATGGCCTGCCGCGGGCGCAGACGATCCAGAACGAATATTCGCTGCTCTGCCGCCAGTTCGACACCGACCTTGCCGAACTGGGCGTGAACGAGGACATGACGCTGCTGGCCTATTCGCCGCTGGCCGCGGGACTTCTGACCGGCAAATATGCGGGCGATGTCACCCCCGAGGGCACGCGCCGCGCACGCCAGCCCGACCTGAACGGCCGGGTCACTCCCCGGGTCTGGGAGGCCGTCTCGGCCTATCTGGGCATCGCGCATGCCCACGGGCTGGACCCGGTGCAGATGGCGCTGGCCTTCATCGCGCAGCGGCCGTTTCCGGCAGTGCCGATCCTTGGCGCGACCTCGACCGCGCAGCTTGACACCGCGCTGGGCGCGGCGGAGTTGACGCTGTCGGATGCGGCGCTGACCGATATCGCCGCGGCCCACAAGGTCCATCCGATGCCCTATTGATCCCGCGCCGAGACCGGGGGACGGGCGTTGCATCCGCGGCACGCTTGTCCCCTTGCGCGTCTGCGTTCCGCGTCCGGGGCTTGCCACGCCCTGCGGCGGCGCCATCATCATGCTTGCGGACAGGGGGGAAGATCATGCCGCGTCAGACGAACCGCATGGGGGGTGGTCGCGCCGCCGGCCCCCGGAGCGCGGACCGCCGCGCATGAACCATGTCGCGGCCATTCTCGGGGCGGGTGTGATCGGCGCGGGCTGGGCGGCGCGGTTCGCGCTGATGGGCTGGCAGGTGCGGGTCTTCGACCCCGACCCGGTTGCCGCCGAGCGGGTCGGGACCGCGCTGGAGAATGCCCGTCGCGCCTTGCCGGGGCTGCATGACAGCCCGCTGCCGCCCGAGGGCGCGGTGGCGATCACCGACCGGATCTCGCGGGCGGTGCAGGGCGCGGACTGGATCCAGGAAAGCGTGCCCGAGCGGCTGGAGCTCAAGCGCACGCTCTATCAGAAGGTGCAGGAGCATTGCGCCCGTGACGTGATCCTGGCCTCGTCCTCGGCCGGGTTCACGCCGTCCGCCCTGCAGGGGCCGGGGGCGCGGCGCTGCCCGGTGCTGGTCGCCCGGCCCGCCGATCCGGTCTATCTGCTGCCGCTGGTCGAACTGGCCGCCGCCCCCGACGCGCCGCCCGGAACGCTGGCGCGCGCCCGCGATCTGCTGGCCGGGATCGGCATGGCGCCCCTGCTGCTGCGGGCCGGGACCGAGGGTCAGATCGCGGGCCGGCTGACCGGGGCGCTGTGGCGCGAGGCGCTGTGGCTGGTGCAGGACGGCATCGCCACCACCGCCGAGATCGACCGCGCGATCCGCCTTGGCCCGGGCCTGTCCTGGGCGCAGGCGGGGCCGTTCGGGGCGCGGCTTCTGGCGGGCGGCGAGGAGGGGCTGGCCCCCGCGCTGGCCCGGCTGGGCGCCGAGACGCGGCTGGCCGACCTGCCCGAGGCGAGCGAGGCGCTGGCCCGGACCCTGGCCGAGCAATCCGATGCGGCCACGGGCGGGGTGCCTGTGGCCGATCTGCTGCGCGCGCGCGATACCGACCTGGTGGCGCTGCTGCGCGCGCTGCGCGGCACCGGCGCGGAGGCGGGGGCGCATCTGGCCGGGTTCGACGCGGCCCGCCATCCGCCGCCCGGTGACGATGCCCGCCCGCTGCTGACCCAGGACCGCGCGGTGCCGCTGGACTGGACCGATTACAACGGCCACATGAACGAGGCGCGCTATCTGCATGCCTTCGGCGATGCCACCGACCGGTTCATGGAGGTCATCGGCTGCGATGCCGATTACATCGCCGCGGGGGCCAGCTTCTTCACCGTCGAGACGCATATCCGCCACCTCGCCGAATTGCACGCGGGCGCGCGGTTCCGGGTCGAGACGACGCTGCTGGAGGCCGGGGGGGCGAAGATGCACCTGTTTCACCGGATGCTGGCGGGCGAGACCCTGGCCGCGACCGGCGAGCATCTGCTGCTGCATGTCAGCCTGGCCACCCGCCGCAGCACCCCCCCCGGCCCCGGGATCGCCCGCCGCCTGGCCGGGATCGCCGGGGCCCATGCCGCGCTGCCGCGTCCCGATGGCGCGGGCCGCGCCGTGGGCCAGCGGCCGGGCTAGGCGGCGCGCGGGGCAAGGGGGGCGCTGCCCCCCGTCCTTGCGGACTCCCCCCGGGGTATTTCCGGCCAAGAAGAAGGAGGGCGGCGGGTCAGGGGCCTCAGGTCGTGGCCACGATGGCGTCGGGCCGGATCCCGGACCGGGCGATGAAGGGGGCGACGTCGTGGCCCGCGAAAAGCCCGTGACCGGCCACCAGCACCGTTCTTACCCCCGCCGCCCGCCCGCCCAGGATGTCGGTATGCAGCGTGTCGCCCACCATCGCATGCCGCCCCGGCCCCAGCCGGATCCGCGCGGCGGTGAAGGCATCGCCATAGGGTTTGCCGAAGAAATGCGGCATCTGCCCGGTGCGGTCGGCCAGGTCGTGCCCCCACCAGCCCGGTTCGATCGTGAGCCGCCCCTCGCGCGGGGCGACGAGATCGGGATTGGCGATCACCACCGGACGCGGCAGGGCCTCGATCGCCGAGACCAGCCGGTCCTGCCAGGCCTCGGTCCAGCGTGCCGCGGACAGGAACAGGATCGCGTCGGCGCGCACCAGCAGTTCGGGCGCGGCCATCGCATCGGCCACAAGGGCCGGGATGTCGGCGAAGTCGTCGCCCTCGGCGCAGATCGCGGCCCAGAGCGCGCCCGGCGCGATCGCGTGCAGTTGTGCCGCGGCGATGTCGCGGCTCGAGACCACCTCATCGGCGGCGAAGTCGAAGCCGAGGCGGCGAAGCCTGGCCTCGGCTGCCGCGCGCGGATAGCTGGCGGCATTGGTCAGCACGCAGAGCCGCTTGCCCATGGCGCGCAGCCGCGCCATGCGCGCGACCGCGCCCCGGATCGGGGTCTCGCCCAGATTCAGCACCCCGAACGCATCCAGCACGAAGCCGTCGAAGCGGTCGGCCACATCCTCCAGCGTGGCCGCAAGCTGCGGCTCGGTATCGAACGCCGCCCCGGGCAGCCGGTCGCGCAATGCCTCGTAGCGGGCGAAGACCGTTTCCAGGTCGGGGCCGGGGTCGGGGGGATCGGTCATCGGGAGGGGGGCCTTTCGGGGCAGGGGCGCGGCCAGACTAGCCCGCCCGCCCCGTCAAGGTCGAGCGCGAACTTCCACCCGGATCAGCCCGTCAGCGCCTGCATCACCGAGAGAAACCGTGCGACCTCGGCTTCGGTGTTGTAATGGCTGAAGGAGAGCCGCACGCAATCGGTCATGCCCAGCGGGACCAGCACATTGCCCGAATAGTGATCCGCCTTGCGCGTATGCACCCGGATGCCGTTCTGCCGCAGATGCTCGACCAGCGCGGGCGAGTCCCGGCCCGCCGCCCGGAAGGACACCACCCCCTCGCGCCCCTCGACCCGGTTGCCGCCGATCAGCGTGATCCCCGCCATCGCGCCCAGACCGGGCAGGTTGCCGGTGCCGCCGATCACCGCCCGGGCCAGCCGCCCCTCCTGCGCCGCGATGGCGCGGCCTGCCGCCTCCAGCCGGGCGCGGCGGTCCGGGCTGTCGCAGACCTGCCCGCCCAGCCAGTCGAGATAGGAAACCACGTCGGAAAAGGTCGCATAGGCGCCCGCATCCCGCGTGCCCAGTTCCCAGTTTTCCGCGGGCCCGCCCGCCAGGTTGTCCTTGGCGCAGGCGCCCAGCCGGTCCGAGGCCCAGGCCACGCCATAGCCGTGGCGCGCGAACATCTTGTAGGGCGAGACCGCATAGCCATCGACGCCCAGCGCGGCCACGTCCACCGCGCCATGGCTGGCATGCTGGATGCCGTCCACCACGATCAGCGCCGCGGGCGCGACCTCGCGGATCGCGGCGGCGATGGCGGCCACATCGACGGCCATGCCGGTGACGGGCGAGGTGTGCAGGATCGTCGCGACCCGGATATCGGGCGTCAGATGCGCGCGATAGGCCTCGACCCCGACCGTCCCCGTCGCATCGTCATGCGGCACCTCGATCACCGCGCGCCCGGTGATCCCGGCCCAGCGCGCCCGCGCGCTGGCGGTTGCGGGATGTTCCAGCGTCGAGCCGATCATCGCGCCGCCCGCCTCGGTGCCCAGCGCGGCGGCGCGCACCAGCCGGAACAGCAGTTCCGTCCCGCTTTCGCCGACGAAGACCCGGCCATCCTGCGCGTTGAAGAACAGCCGCATATCGGCCTTGCCGGTCTCGATGATCTGCTGCAGCCGCGTGCCGGCCGCGTTCACCCGCCCGGGATTGTCCGGGATCGCGGCGTGGAACGCGCTTGTCTCGACCACCGATTTCAGATGCAGCGCGCCGCCCGCATTCTCGAAGAAGATGCGCCTGCCCTCGAAGGGGCAGGTCTCGACATGGGCGAAGCGGCTGCGGATCTCGTCCATCAGGCCGGGGGTGTCTGCGATCATTCTCGGACTCCGGTTCGGTGACGGGGGCAACTCGACCTTCCCCCGCGCCCGGATACGCCAGCATGCGGGCCTTGCCCAGCCCCGATGCGGGGCGCGGCTCTGGGCCGGTCCGCCGGAACGCGGGGGGATTTCCGGTCGCCGGATCCCGACCTGCGGGCTGCCTTCGTCTTTCGCTGGAAAATCCCTCCCGCCTCGCGTATCTGGGCCTCGATCCGGACAACAGGAGGCACGCCCGGCATGGCGAAGATCACCTATATCGAGTTCAACGGCACCCAGCATGTGGTCGAGGTCGCCAATGGCCTGACCGTCATGGAAGGCGCGCGCGACAACGCCATTCCCGGCATCGACGCCGATTGCGGCGGCGCCTGCGCCTGCTCGACCTGCCATGCCTATATCCATCCCGACTGGGTCGCCCGGCTGCCCCCGATCGAGGAGATGGAGGCCGACATGCTTGATTTCGCGTATGAAACCGACCCGAAACGCTCGCGCCTGACCTGCCAGCTCAAGGTCACCGACGCGCTTGACGGGCTGATCGTGCAGATGCCCGAAAAGCAGATCTGATGGGCTGGGCGGCCCTTCTTGCGGCCGCCCTTCTCGCCGCGCCCGCCGCGGCCCAGGTCGTTTCGGCCCGCTATGACCAGCCCACGACGCGCCACGATCACGGCGTCCTGGGCGATGCGGTGGAATGGGGCGCGCTGGAACTGCGCCTGGCCGACGGCACGATCCGCCGCCTGGTCCTGCCCGGGACCCGCGTCTTCGAGGACACCGCCCCGCGCCTGGCCGACCTCGACGGCGACGGCGCCCCCGAGGTGATCGTCGTGGAAAGCGACCTCGCCCTCGGCGCAAGGCTGTCGATCTACGGCGAAAACGGGCTGATCGCCGCCACCCCCTTCATCGGCACGCGCCACCGCTGGCTCGCCCCCGTGGGCGCGGCCGATCTGGACGGCGACGGGCGGATCGAGATCGCCCTGATCGACCGCCCCCACCTTGCCCGCATCCTGCGGATCTGGCGCTTCGAGGCGCGCCGCCTGACCGAAATCGCCTCGATCCCGGGCCTGACCAATCACCGCATCGGCGACCGATCCATCTCGGGTGGCCTGCGCGATTGCGGCCAAAGCCCCGAACTGGTGCTCGCCAGCCCCGACTGGTCGCGGATCGTCCTCGCCCGGCTCACGACCGACCGGATCGAGACCCGGCCCACGGATCTGCCCGCCACGCCGACGGGCTTTCGCAGGGCGCTGGGCTGCCGGGACTGACAGGGTGGCAAGGGCCTGTGTTTCTTCTTGGCGGAAATACCCTCGGGGGGTGAATTGGCCGTCAGGCCAAGAGGGGGGCAGACGGCCCCCCTGACCCCGCCGACCTCAAAGCGCCCGCCAGCCGATATCGCGGCGGTAGAACCCGCCGGGCCAGTCGATCCGGTCGACCATGCCATAGGCCCGCTCCCGCGCCTCGGCCAGGCTCGCGCCCCGCGCGGTGACGTTCAGCACCCGCCCGCCCGTGGCCACCACCTGACCACCGGCTTCGGCGGTCCCGGCATGGAAGACCATATGCGCACTGTCCTCGGACAGCGCGTCCAGCCCGCCGATGACCGAACCCTTCTCATAGGCCCCGGGATAGCCCCTGGCGGCCATCACCACCGTCATCGCGTGATCGTCCGACCAGTTCACCCGCGCCTCGGCCAGCCGCCCCTCGGCGCAGGCCAGCAGCAGGTCCAGCACCTGGCCCCCCAGCCGCATCATCAGCACCTGGCATTCGGGATCGCCGAAGCGGACATTGTATTCCACCAGCCGCGGGCGGCCGTCCGCGATCATCAGCCCGGCATAAAGCACGCCCCGATAGGGCGTGCCGCGCCGGGCCATCTCGGCCATGGTGGGGCGCACGATCTCGTCCAGCGCGCGGGCGCAGACGGCATCGGTCATCACCGGGGCGGGGGAATAGGCGCCCATGCCGCCGGTGTTGGGGCCGGTATCGCCCTCGCCCACGCGCTTGTGGTCCTGCGCGGTGCCGATCGGCAGCACGGTCTCGCCGTCGCAGAGCACGAAGAACGAGGCTTCCTCGCCCTCCATGAATTCCTCGATCACCACCTCGGCGCCGGCGCCGCCGAAACTGCCGCCGAACATCTCGTCGATGGCCGCCTCGGCCTCGGCCAGGGTTCCGGCCACGATCACGCCCTTGCCGGCCGCCAGCCCGTCGGCCTTGACCACGATGGGGGCGCCCTGCGCGCGGACATAGGCCCTGGCCGCCTCGGCCTCGGTGAAATGGCCATAGGCGGCGGTGGGTGCGCCGCTTGCGTCGCAGATGGCCTTGGTGAACGCCTTCGAGCTTTCCAGCGCGGCGGCGGCCTGCGAGGGGCCGAAGCACAGGATGCCCGCCGCCGCCAGCCGGTCGGCCACGCCTGCGGCCAGCGGTGCCTCGGGGCCGATCACCACGAAATCGACGGCGTTCTCCTCGGCGAAGACCGCGACCGCGCCGCCATCCTCGATATTCAGGGCGGCGCATTCCGCCATCGCGGCGATCCCGGCATTGCCCGGCGCCACGATCAGGCGGTCGCATTTGGGGTTCTGCTGGATCGCCCAGGCCAGCGCATGTTCGCGCCCGCCGCCGCCGAGGATCAGGATATTCATGGGGCTCTCCGCTTGGCCTTCGACCCGGGGCGTTCTAGGCTCGCCGCGCGGCAGAGGCAACTCGGATTCCCCGGGCGGAGGCGCAACGACGGATGGCATGGGCAGAGCTTTTCGGACCGGCGATGCTGGGCGATCTGGTCGTCGCGCTGGCGGCGATCGGGCTGGGCATCTGGCTGCCCGGCCTTGTTGCGCTGCGCCGCTTGCGCAGCCGGCAGTGGTGGGAGAAGAAGGCGGGATTCTACCAGGACCTTGTCGCCACGCTGGGCCGGTTGAAGCAGATCGAGGATGCCGCCTTGCAGGACGAGAGCGAGGGTGGGGCGCAGGATGCGGAGGCGGCCATGCGCACCGCCTGGGACCACGAGGAAGCGCGCCAGCGGTTGCGCGGCCTCGCCAATGAGGGGCTGGTGCTGATGTCGCCCGAGATCCAGGAGGCGATCCGGCGCTATTTCCGCGGCATGGATCTGGCCCGCGGCAAGGACAGCGCCGTGGAACGGCAGATCGAGCGCGCGACCGTCACCAATGATGCGCTGGTCGAGGTGATCGCGGCGGCACGGAAGGATCTGGGGGTGCGCGGATGATGTCCGACCTGATCGAGGACGAGGGGCCGGGCGGCAATGCGCCGGAATTCACCGTTTCGGAAATCTCGGGCGCGGTGAAGCGCACGATCGAGGGCGCGTTCACCCATATCCGCGTGCGCGGCGAGGTGGGCCGCGTCAGCCGTCCGCGTTCGGGCCATGTCTATCTGGACCTCAAGGACGACCGCAACGTGCTGGCAAGCGTGATCTGGAAGGGCGCCGCGGCGCGGCTCGCCACCCAGCCCGAGGAGGGGATGGAGGTGATCGCCACGGGGCGGTTGACCACGTTCGGCGGGCAGTCGCGCTATCAGATGGTGATCGAGGATATCCAGCCCGCGGGGCTGGGCGCGCTGATGGCGATGCTGGAAAAGCGCAAGGCCGCCTTGGCCGCCGAGGGGCTGTTCGCCGCCGAGCGCAAGCGGGCGCTGCCCTATCTTCCGCAGGTGATCGGGGTGGTGACCTCGCCCTCGGGCGCGGTGATCCGCGACATCCTGCACCGTTTGCGCGACCGCTTTCCGCGCCGGGTGCTGATCTGGCCCGTGGCGGTGCAGGGGGCGGCCTGTGCGCCGGAAGTGGCGCGCGCGATCCGCGGCTTCAACGCGCTGGCCCCGGGCGGTCCGATCCCGCGGCCCGATCTGCTGATCGTCGCCCGCGGCGGCGGCAGCCTGGAGGATCTGTGGGGGTTCAACGAGGAAATCGTGGTGCGCGCCGCGGCCGCGTCCGAGATCCCGCTGATCTCGGCCGTGGGGCACGAGACCGACACCACGCTGATCGACCTTGCCGCCGACCGCCGCGCGCCCACGCCCACGGCCGCCGCCGAGATGGCGGTGCCGGTGCGGCTGGACCTGCTGGCCGGGATCGACGGGTTCGAGGCGCGGCGTTCGCAGGCGATTGCCCGGGCGCTGGGCCAGCGCCGTCAGCGGCTGGCCGATCTGTCGCGCGCGCTGCCGCGGCCCGAAACATTGGTGCAGGCGGCGGCGCAGCGGCTGGACCGCGCGTCGGAGCGGCTGCCCATGGCGATCCGCGCCCGCGTCAGCCGCGAGCGGCTGCGCCTGTCCGAGGCTGCCGCGGCCTTGCGCCCCGCGACGCTGAGGCGGCGGATCGCGCAGGAGGCCTGGCGGCTTGAGGACCGGGCGGGGCGGGTGGCGCCCGCGCTGGAGCGGCTGATCGCCCTGCGCCGACAGCAGCTTGACGCCCGCGCCGCGCGGCTGCGGCCCGAGGCGGTGGGGCGCCAGATCGCGGCGCGCGGGCAGGTGCTGGCCGCGCTGGACCGGCGGCTGGCCGCGGCCATGGAGGCGGGGATCGAGCGGCGCCGCACCAGGCTGGATGCGCTTGACCGGGTGCGTCTGGGGCTTGGCTATGAGGAAACGCTGAAGCGCGGATTCGCGGTGGTGCGGGGCGATGGCCGCGTCGTGACCACGAAAACCGCCGCCGAAACCGCCGGGGCGCTGGAGATCGAGTTCCGGGATGGCAGGCTTGCCATCGGTGCCCCGGCCGACAAGGCGCCGAAGCGGCCGCGCAAGCCCGGCGATCCACCGGATCAGGGCACGCTGTTCTGAGCCGGTCGGCTCAGACGCCGACCTCGGGGCCGGTGCAGATCAGCGGCTCGCGGCTTTGTTCGACCTCGATCAGTTCGGTCTGCATCGGGTCGTTCTCGAACCGCGCCATCAGCCCCGTGGGCGAGCGGTAGAAGCTCCAGCATTGCGGATCGTCGGGCCGGTGGTCGTAGACAAAGCAGATCTGGCCCTGCTGCTCGTACCAGGTGCCTTCGGTGCATTCGCCGTCGAGAAAGGTCCAGATCACCCGACGCCCGCTGAGATATTGCTCGGCCCCGTAGGCAAGGCCGCGGGAGGCGTAGAACAGGGTCTTGCCGGTGGCGTAGCGCTCGAACTCCTCGCCGCTCATCGCCTGGGGTTCGGCTGCAAGGGCAGGCGTGGCGAGGGCGGCGACCAGGGGCAGGGCGGTCAGGAGGGCGCGCATTCCGTTTCCTTCTCTTGTCATGGTTGAAGTCTGCCAGAGCGGCGCGGGAATGGCCAGTGGCCGGGGTGCGGCGGCAGGCGGCATCGTCCGCGTGCCGGTCAGCGGGCAGGATGGGGCGGCCGTGACCCTGGGGGCGGGGTGGCCCTCTTCCAATGGGGCGCGTTTGCGCATAGGTCAGGGCAGGCGCGGACGCGGGGGCGCAGGAGGCGAGATGGCGTTCTTCAAGAAGCTCAGGGACAGGCTGCGGGGCTCGTCCTCGAAGATCGAGGAGGGGCTTGAGGCCATCGTGCGCGAGGGCGGCCGGGAAGAGGAGATCGAGGTCGAGGAGCCCGGTCCCGAGCAATCCGGCCCCGGCGCGGCAAGCGAGGCCGAGGCGCCCGGATCCGAGGCGACGGATGCGCCGCTGCTGCTGGGGGCCGCGCTTGCGGTCCCGCCCGAGCCGGTGCAGCGCGCGGCCCTGCCCGCCGCCCCGCCCCGGGCCGAGGCCGAAGCCGCGCCCGAACCGGAGCCCTTGCCGGAGCCGGAACATCCGCCCGTGCCCATGGTCGAACCGGAGCCGGAGCCCGAGCCGGAACCTGAAGCTGCGCCCGAACCCGAGCCGGAACCTCTGCCCACACCGCCGGTCGAACCCGAACCCGAGCCGGAACCGGAACCTCTGCCCGAGCCTCCGGTCGAACCGGAACGCGAGCCCGAGCCTGAACCGCAGCCCGAACCGGCGACCGGCTGGGCGCCCGCGCCTGCCTGGCCGCCTGCGCCCGAGCCTGTGACGGGATGGGCGCCTGCGCCCGCCTGGCCGCCTGCGCCCGAACCCGAAGCCGGGCAGGCGGGCGAGATGCCCGCGCCGGACGCGGTCGCGGAACAGGCGCCGACCGAATCGGCCGAGGCCGAACCGGCGGGCGCGCTGGCCGAGGAACCGGACGAGGCCGCCGCCGACACCGCCGCCGCCCCCGAAATCGGGGCCGAGCCAGCCGCGCCCATGCGCGAGGCCGAAGCCATTCCCCCGACGCCGGAGCCGGAACCTGTCCTGACGGTCGAGCCGGAGCCCGAACCCGGGGAAGACCCCGAGCCGTCGCCGGAGCCCGAAGCGGAACGGGAGGTGCCGGTCGAGCCCGAAGCGGAGCCGGAGCCGGAACGGGAAGAACCGGTCGAGCCGGAGCCGCAGTCCGAAGCCGAAGAAGAGCCGGAGCCGCTGCCCGAGACGGAACGACAGGTGCCGGTCGAGCCTGAACCGTTGCCGGAGCCGGAGGTTCTGGCCGAGGCCGAACCGGAGCCGCTGTCCGAAGTCGCGCAAGAGCCTGAGCCGGAACGGGAACCCGTCCTGACGGACGAGCTACCGGCCGAGCCGGAGCCGCTGCCCGAACCCGAGCCGGAACCCGAACCTCTGCCGGTGCCGCCGGTCGAGCCGGAGCCGCTGCCCGAGCCGGAGCCGGAGCTGCCGCCCGAGCCTGAGCCTTTGCCCGAACCCGAGCCCGAGCCGGAACCCGCGCCCGAACCGGAGCCGGAACCGCTGCCGCTGCCCGAGCCCGAACCGGAACCGGCGCCGGTGGAATTGCCGCCCGCGCCGTCCGAGACCCCGCCGCCACCGCCCGTCGAACTGCCCGCGCCGCCCGTCGAACTGCCCGACTGGACGCCGCAGGAGGTGCCGCCGCCCGAAGGCCCGGTCGAGATGCCCTATGAGCGCGGCGTCTCGGCGCTGGAGGCGCTGGAGCGGGGCGGGGTCGTCGAGGAGGTCGAGGAAGAGGAGGAGGCGCCGCGCCGCGGGTTCCTTGGCCGCGTCCTGGGCCGCACGATCCGCAAGAAGACGGTGATCCGGCGCGAGCTGGACGACGACATGCTGGAAAGCCTTGAGGAATTGCTGATCACCTCGGATCTGGGGGTGGACACCGCGATGCGGGTGACGGCGAACATGGCCGAGGGCCGGTTCGGCAAGCGGCTGTCGGTCGAGGAGATCAAGGAGCTTCTGGCGCACGAGATCACCCGGATCATGGAGCCCGTGGCAAGGCCGATGCCGCTTTACCCGAAGAAACCGCAGGTGGTGCTGGTCGTGGGCGTCAACGGCTCGGGCAAGACCACGACGATCGGCAAGCTGGCCAGCCAGTTCCGCGCGGCGGGCAAGTCGGTGATCATCGCCGCGGGCGACACGTTCCGCGCGGCCGCGGTCGAGCAGTTGCAGGTCTGGGGCAAGCGCGCGGGCGTGCCGGTGATGACGGCGGCGCAGGGCACGGACCCGGCCTCGCTGGCCTTTGACGCGATGGCGCGGGCCGAGGCGGAGGGCGCGGACCTGCTGCTGATCGACACGGCGGGGCGGTTGCAGAACCGGCAGGACCTGATGGCGGAACTGGAAAAGATCGTCCGCGTGATCCGCAAGCGTGACGAGACCGCGCCGCATAACACGCTGCTGGTGCTGGATGCGACCACGGGGCAGAACGCGGTTACCCAGGTCGAGATCTTCCGCAAGCTGGCGGATGTTTCGGGGCTGGTGATGACCAAGCTGGACGGCACCGCCAAGGGCGGCGTTCTGGTCGCGCTGGCCGACAAGTTCGGCCTGCCGATCCATGCCATCGGGGTGGGCGAGCAGATCGACGACCTGGCCCCCTTCGAGCCCGAGGATTTCGCGCGCGCGCTGGCGGGGCTGGATGCCTAGGGGTCGTCAGGGCCGGCGATGACCGACTGGCTGATCTCGATCGAGGGGACCGCGACCGGGCATCGGGTCGCGGTGATGCTGGCGCTGATGGCGGCGGTGCTGCATGCGGTCTTTGGTGCGTTGCAGAAGGGGCGGCACGATCCCTGGCTGTCGCGCGGGGCGATCGATTTCTGCTATGGCGCGATTGCGGCGCCGCTGGCGCTGTTCGTGGTGCCCTGGCCCGAGCCGCATATGTGGCCGATCTTTGCCTGGGTCTTCGTGATCCATCTGGGCTACAAGATCGCGCAGGGCCATGCCTATTCGCGCGGTGCCTATACGGTGGTCTATCCGGTGGTGCGCGGGACCGGGCCGCTGTTCACGGTGATCGGGGCCTATCTGCTGTTCGGCGAGGTGTTCACGCCGGTCCAGTGGCTGGGGGTGGCGGTGCTGCTGGCGGGGATCTTCGGGCTGGCGGCCTATAACCTGATCCACTGGCAACTGGACCGCGAGACGCTGAAACCCGCGCTGATGCTGGCGCTGCTGACCGGCGGGTTCGTGGCGCTTTACACCACCTATGACGCCTATGGCATAAGGGCCACGGCGGATCCGTTCACCTTTCTGGCGTGGTTCTTCTTCATCGACGGGTTGACGGTGATGCCCTGGCTGGCCGCCGCGCGCTGGGCACGGATGGCGCATCGGCCTGAACTGGGGCCCTTGATGCTGCGCGGGCTGGCGGGGGGCGTGGTGGCGTTCTTCAGCTTTGGCGCGGTCATGCTGGCGACGCGGCTGGACAAGGTGGGGCAGGCGGCGGTACTGCGCGAGACCTCGACCGTGTTTGCGGCGCTGATCGGCTGGCTGGTCCTGCGCGAGACGGTCGGGCCGCGGCGGCTGGCGCTGATGGCATTGATCGCGGCAGGCGCCGTGATCGTCGAGATGGGAGGCTGACGCCCGATGGATGACAGGAAACCGATCAATCCCGGCCTGAAACTGGCGCTGGAGCTTGGCCCGATCGCGGCCTTCTTCGTCGCGTATCTGATGCTGCGCGAGAAGGTCTTTACCATCGCGGGCACGGACTATGACGGCTTCGTGCTGGCGACCGCGGGGTTCATCCCGCTGATCCTGCTGACCACGGGTCTGTTGTGGCGGCTGACGGGCCATATCTCGAAGATGCAGGTCACGACGGCGGTGCTGGTCGTGGTGTTCGGCGGGCTGACGGTCTGGCTGAACGACGAACGCTTCTTCAAGATGAAGCCGACGATCATCTATCTGCTGTTCGCGGGGGTGCTGGGCGTGGGGCTGTTGCGCGGGCAGTCCTACCTGCAATTCGTGATGGAGGAGGTGGTGCCGATGCAGCGGGCGGGCTGGATGATCCTGACCCGGCGGCTGACCGCGTTCTTCGCCGGGCTTGCGGTGCTGAACGAGGTGATCTGGCGCACGATGTCCACCGATATGTGGGTCAATTTCAAGACCTTCGGCCTGACCATCGCGATCTTTGTCTTCTTCATGACGCAGGGCAAGCTGTTCGAGAGATACGGGACCGAGGGCAAGAAGAAGGACGGCGCCTGAGCGGGTGCCGCCCGGCTTGACGCATCCTGCGCGACGGCCTATCAGATACGCCATCGTGGCGATTTGTTCACCGGATTGCGGGCCACGTTAAACATCCCGCTAAAGAGGTCAGGGCCCAGCCCCCGACGTCTTGGACGGTGGGGGTTTTTCTTTGCGCGGAGGGCGCGGGCGATGGCGGGCAAGTGGTCGAAGCGGACGCAAGGCGTGCATGGCGGGGCGCGGCGCAGCCAGTATGGCGAGTTGTCCGAGGCGCTGTTCCTGACCCAGGGCTTCGACTATCCCAGCGCGGGCGCGGCCGAGGCGCGGTTCATCGAGGCGGGCCCGGACGAGTTCATCTATGCCCGCTACGGCAATCCCACCGTGGCGATGTTCGAGGACCGGTTGGCCGGGATCGAGGGGGCCGAGGCGGGCTTTGCCACCGCGTCCGGCATGGCGGCGGTCAATGGCGCGCTGATGGCGAGCGTGCGGGCGGGCGACCGGGTGGTGGCGGCGCGCGCGCTGTTCGGATCCTGTCTGCATATCCTCGAAGAGATCCTGCCGCGGTTCGGGGTCGAGGTGGCCCTTGTCGACGGCACCGACCTGGACCAGTGGCGCGACGCGATCACGCCGGGCACCCGCGTGGTGTTCTTCGAGGCGGTCTCGAACCCCACGCTGGAGGTGATCGACATTGCGGCGGTGGCGGCGCTGGCCCATGCGGCGGGGGCCCGGGTGATCGTGGACAATGTCTTTGCCACGCCGGTCTTTTCGCGCGCCATCGAGCAGGGCGCCGATCTGGTGGTCTATTCCACCACCAAGCATGTGGACGGGCAGGGGCGCTGCCTGGGCGGCATGATCCTGGGCCCGCGCGACATCGTGCGCGGGCCGGTCGAGACCTACATGAAGCATACCGGCGGCGCGATCAGCCCGTTCAACGCCTGGGTGATGCTGAAGGGGCTGGAGACGCTCGACCTGCGGGTGCGGGCGCAGGCGGCGGGCGCGCTGGCGATTGCCGAGGCGCTGGAAGGCGATGCGCGGCTGTCGCGGGTGATCTTTCCGGGGCTGCAAAGCCATCCGCAGCACGCGCTGTTCCCCGAGGGCGGCACGGTGCTGGCGATCGAGCTTGCGGGCGGCAAGGAGGCGGCATTCGCGCTGCTCGACCGGCTGGAGATCTGGCGGATCTCGAACAATCTGGGCGACGCGAAGAGCATCGCGACCCATCCCGCCACCACGACGCATCAGCGTCTGCCCGAGGATCGCAAGGCCGCGCTGGGCATCTCGCCGGGTCTGCTGCGGCTGAGTGTCGGGCTGGAAGACCCGGGCGACCTGATTTCCGACCTGAAATCCGCGCTGGATGCGGTCTGATCGGGGCGCGCGGCAAAAAACCGCCATTTGCCGTGGACATTTGGCCGCGGGCGCCCATCTTTAGCCTCCGTCGGATACGATGGATGCGAAAGGGAGGGGCCGAAGATGAATGTCCATAACCGCGAGATCGACGCAAGGCCCGGGCGCGAGGAGGCCGAGCGCGCGCTGGAGATCCTGCGCCGCTGGGCGGATGCGGCATCCGAGTCGGACCTGGCCACGGCCGATCCCGCGCTGGCCGCGCTGGTCGCGGGGCGTCCGGCCGGGGGCTATCCGGCCTTCAGCCGCGCCTATCCCCATGGCTTTCAGGCCGACGACGCCTACAAGGCGACCATGCCCGATTTGCAGAACGGCCCCGCCAGCCTGATCCGCGGCGCGAAGCGGCCGATCCAGCATGTCGGCATCTCGAATTTCCGCCTGCCGATCCGCTTCCATACCCGCGACAATGGCGATCTGACGCTGGAAACCTCGGTCACGGGCACGGTCAGCCTGGAGGCCGAGAAGAAGGGCATCAACATGTCCCGCATCATGCGCAGCTTTTATGCGCATGCCGAACGGACCTTCAGCTTCGAGGTGATCGAGGCGGCGCTGGACAGTTACAAGAGCGATCTGGACAGCTTTGACGCGCGCATCATGATGCGGTTTTCCTTCCCGATGAAGGTCCGCTCGCTGCGCTCGGGGCTTGAAGGATTCCAATATTACGACTTCGCGCTGGAACTGGTGGAACAGGCCGGTGTGGTCAAGAAGATCATGCACATGGACTATGTGTATTCCTCGACCTGCCCCTGCTCGCTTGAACTTTCCGAACATGCGCGTCGCGAGCGGGGCCAATTGGCGACGCCGCATTCGCAACGCTCGGTGGCGCGGATCTCGGTGGTGCTGGATGCGGATGCGCCCTGCCTGTGGTTCGAGGATCTGATCGAGCTGTGCCGCTCGGCGGTGCCGACCGAGACCCAGGTCATGGTCAAGCGCGAGGACGAACAGGCATTCGCGGAACTGAACGCGGCCCATCCCATCTTTGTCGAGGATGCCGCGCGGCTGTTCTGCGAGGCGCTGGAGCGCGATCCGCGGATCGGCGATTTCCGCGTGGTGGCCAGCCATCAGGAAAGCCTGCACAGCCATGACGCGGTCAGCGTCCTGACCGAGGGGCCGACCTTTGCCGCCGAAAGCCTGGACCCCAAGCTGTTCGCCACGCTGATCCATCACGGCTGAGGCGCCGCTTGACAGCCACGACGCGCCCGGCCAAGCCTGCGCGTCATGTTTGACCCGCGTCCTGTCGGATATGTGATCGGCCTGCTGGTCGCCGTTCTGGGCGCGACCATGCTGTTGCCGATGGTTGTGGACATGGCGGCGGGGAACCCGAACTGGCGGGCCTTCCTTGAATCGGCGATCATCACCGGGCTGACCGGCGGTCTGGTCGCGCTGGCCTGCGCCAACGGGGTCGGGGACCGGCTGACGCTGCAACAGACCTTTCTGCTGACCTCGGGGGTGTGGCTGGTGCTGCCGGTCTTCGGCGCGCTGCCCTTCGTGCTGGGCGTGCCGGATGCCCGGCCGGTGGATGCCTTTTTCGAGGCGATGTCGGGACTGACCACCACCGGGTCCACGGTGTTTTCCGGACTCGACACGATGCCGCGCGGCACGCTGTTATGGCGCTCGATGCTGCAATGGTTCGGCGGCATCGGGATCATCGTCGTGGCGATGGCCTTCCTGCCGGAATTGCGGGTCGGGGGGATGCAGATCTTCCGCTCGGAGGCGTTCGAGACCTCGGGCAAGGTGCTGCCGCGCGCGGCGCAGATCGCCTCGCAGATCTGGTGGATCTATGTCGCGCTGACCATTGCCTGCGGCTTTGCCTATGGCGCGACGGGGATGGATCCGTTCGATGCGCTGAACCATGCGCTCACCACGATGTCGACCGGCGGATTCTCGACCCGCGATGCCTCGTTCGGGGCGTTCCAGGGGGCGGCGGAATATGTCGCGGCGGTGTTCATGGTCCTCGCCAGCCTGCCCTTCGTGCGCTATGTGCAGTTCGTGGCGGGCGAGCCGCGGCCGCTGTGGCGCGACAGCCAGATCCGGACCTTTCTGGTGCTTGTCGTGGGGCTGGTGCTGCTGATGTCGGCCTATCGCGTGCTGGGCAACGGCGATGCGCTGGCGCCTGCCTTCCGGGAGGGCGTGTTCAACGTCACCTCGATCATCACGGGCACCGGCTATTCCAGCACCGATTACCAGCTCTGGGGCAGCTTTCCGATGATCCTGTTCTTCTTCGTCGGGCTGGTCGGGGGCTGTTCGGCCTCGACCACCTGTTCGATCAAGGTCTTCCGCTACCAGATCCTGTTCTCGGCGATCCGGGTGCGGATCAAGGCGATCCACGCCCCGCACGGTCTGTTCCAGCCGCGGTTCGAGGGGCAGCCGGTGGATGACGACGTGCTGTCCTCGGTGATGTCGTTCTTCGTGTTCTTCGTGGTCACGCTGGGGCTGACCGCGGTGCTGCTGAGTGCGACGGGGCTGGATGCGACCACGTCGCTGTCGGGGGCGGCGACGGCGCTGGCCAATATCGGGCCGGGGCTGGGCGAGCATATCGGGCCGGCGGGCAATTTCGCCGGGCTGAACGCCCCGGCGAAATGGATCCTGTCGGTGGCCATGCTGATCGGGCGGCTGGAACTGCTGGTGGTCTTCGCGATCCTGACCACGCAGTTCTGGCGCGCCTGATACCCCCTAGTTCCAGCAGGACACGGGCACCGTCATGTCGGCGGCGCGGCGGGAGAGCAGCGCGGGCGGCAGCGCGCCCTCGGCCTCGGAGGCGCGCATCTCGATGCCGTTCCCGGACAGGAAGGCGCCGACCGAGGCGATATCGGCCAGGTAGCGCACATTGGCGGGCAGTTGGCGCGCGCCCTCGGCGGGAGGCAGCAACACGCCGAGAACCGCGCCCGCGGCATCGAAGACCGGCCCGCCGGTATCGCCGGGCAGCGCCTCGATCTCCAGCCGGGCGATGCCGTCCTCGCCGTTCAGCCCCCGCAGATCGGCCAGCATGCCCTGGGTCAGCACCGGCAGGTCCAGCACCTCGCCATAGGAAAAGCCGGCCACCGCCACGTCCGAGCGCAGCCGCGGCACCCGTGCCTGGAAGCTTGCAAAGTCGATCGGAGCCAGCGCCACGATGGGCTTCAGCACGGCCAGTCCCAGCGCGGACTCGCTGGCCGTCAGGCGCATCTCGACATCGTGGCCGATGGTGATGCGGTTGCAGGACTCAAGCCCCTTGACGGCGGTCAGGACCGTGCCCTTGCCATCGACGAAGAAGCCCGAATGGGTCTCGTCCGGTTTGCGGATTTCCAGCCCGGCCAGCATGTCGGCGCGTTGCTCCGGGCTGGCCTCGCCCATGGTCTGGTCGAGCGCGGCATTGGGCACGGATTCAAGCGTCTCGCGCATGGTCATCGCGGCGCGCATCATCAGCCGTTCATCCTCGGCCGCGGGCCAGACCAGGGCAAAGCCCTTGACCGCCCCGCCGATCAGCCGGGCAAAGGTGTAGGATTGCAGGCGGTCGTTCCGGCCGGTCAGCGTGAAGGAGGTGGCATCGCGGTCGCGCGTGCCCGAAAGCGGCACGATTTCCAGCGATTGCATGATGTCGTAGAGCCCGTAAAGCGTTGCCTGATCGCCACGCTGGCTGATCAGCAGCACCCGCACCCCGCTGTCGCCGCGCGGGCGGAAATGGACGAAGGGCGGTTCGTAGCGGTCGAACTCGACCAGGCCCAGCGGCATCTCGATCCGGATGCCCGCCTCGCGTTCATCGAGCGCGGCCATGCCCAGGCGGCCGATCTCGGCCTGATAGGCGGCGATCAGCGCGGCGCGCTGCCGGGTGGTCAGGACGCCGGTGGGGTCAAACCCCTCGGCGGCCTGCCAGGCGGCCATGGCGTTGCGCGTGCCCGGCCCGAAAGAGGCGTCGATCGCCTGGGTGTAGTGGCCCTTCCATTGCAGCGCCGTCTGGATCAGCGCGCGACCGTCGCGGTCGAGCGCGCGTTCGGATTGCAGCGCCTCGGCCCGGGTCTCGTCGGGCAGGTCCGTCGGTGCGGGGGGGGCGGCGGGTTCGGGTGCGGCGGCGGGTTCGGCGGGCGGTTGCGGGCTTTGCAAGGCGGCGCCCACGGGCCATACCTGCTGGCTGAAATCGCCCCCGTCCGACACGAAGCTGTCGCGCGGGATCGACCCGATGCCGCGCAACTGGCGCAGCGCCGCCTCGGCCTCGGGCCGGTCATAGGGGCCAAGCGCGATCCCGTACCAACCCGATGTCAGCCGGAAGGCGCCGACATTTCCGAAACTGCCGGCATAGCTCCGGGCGCGATCCTCGGCCTCGTTCAGCGTGGGGTGGGCCTCGATCTGGACCCAGACAGGATCCTGCGCCCAGCCGGGCAGGGCGGTGGCGATCATCAGCATCAGAACGGCAGCAAATCTCTTCATAAGTCCCGGAAACTCCATCAGTCCCACGGCCACACCCCCGTGTGCGAATCACCCGGGGACCGTAGCAAAGCGGCCGGGCGATGCACGACAAACCTCTGTCAGGCGCGCAGGTTCGATTGACCCTGTTGCACCTGTTGCCTATTGAGGCCCCGTCTTCACCGGCAAAGGGGCCCATGCGCCATGAGCGACGGCAAACCGCGCAGTTTCCAGGAGATCATCCTGCGGCTTCAGGATTACTGGGCGGCCAAGGGCTGCGCCATCCTGCAACCCTATGACATGGAGGTGGGCGCGGGCACGTTTCACCCGGCCACCACGCTGCGCGCGCTGGGCAGCCGCCCCTGGGCCGCGGCCTATGTCCAGCCCTCGCGCCGGCCGACCGACGGGCGCTATGGCGAGAACCCGAACCGGTTGCAGCATTACTATCAATATCAGGTGCTTATCAAACCCTCGCCCCCCGATCTGCAAGAGCTTTATCTCGGCTCGCTGGCCGCCATCGGGATCGACTTCGACTACCACGATATCCGGTTTGTCGAGGACGACTGGGAAAGCCCGACGCTGGGCGCCTGGGGCCTGGGCTGGGAGGTCTGGTGCGACGGGATGGAGGTCAGCCAGTTCACCTATTTCCAGCAGGTCGGCGGGCATGATTGCCGCCCGGTCTCGGGCGAACTGACCTACGGGCTGGAACGGCTGGCGATGTATGTGCTGGGCATCGACCATGTGATGGACATGCCCTTCAACGACCCCGACGCGCCGATCCCGTTGAAATACGGCGACGTGTTCCGCCAGACCGAAGAGGAATATTCGCGCTGGAATTTCGACGTGGCCGATACCGGCAAGCTCCTGCACTTCTTCGAGGCGGCCGAGGCGGAATGCGTCCGCATCCTGGACCATCCGCAGGTGGATCCGCGGTCGGGCAAGCGCATCATCATGGTGCATCCGGCCTATGACCAGTGCATCAAGGCCAGCCATTTCTTCAACCTGCTGGACGCGCGCGGCGTGATCTCGGTGACCGAGCGGCAGGCCTATATCGGGCGGGTGCGCGCGCTGGCGAAACGCTGCGCCGATGCCTTTGTCGAGACCAATGCAGGCGGCTGGACGGGCGACGCGTCGGCCGCGGCCGAATAGGGACAGCCCATGCCCGATCTTCTGATCGAACTGTTTTCCGAGGAAATTCCCGCGCGCATGCAGGCTGATGCGCGCGAGGCGCTGAAAAGGCGCGTGACCGACGGGCTGGTCGAGGCGGGGCTGACCTATGCCGCCGCCCGCGCCTGGTCGACGCCGCGCCGTCTGGTGCTGGCGGTCGAGGGGCTGACGGGCCGCAGCCCCGATCTGCGCGAGGAACGGAAGGGTCCGCGGGTCGATGCGCCCGAGCAGGCGCTGGAGGGGTTCCTGCGCTCGACCGGGCTGACGAAGGATCAGTTGCAGGCGCGCGACGACAAGAAGGGGCAGGTCTGGATCGCGATCCTTGAAAAACCCGGCCGCCCCGCCGCGGACATAGTGGCCGAGGTGCTGGAGGCGACGATCCGCAATTTCCCCTGGCCCAAGTCGATGCGCTGGGGCGCGGGCAGCTTGCGCTGGGTGCGGCCCTTGCAGTCGATCCTGTGCCTTCTGAGCGACGAGGCGGGCGCCGAGATCGTGCCGCTGGAGGTGGACGGCATCCGCGCGGGCGATGTCACCCGCGGCCACCGGTTCATGGCGCCCGCGCCGTTCCGGGTGAGCGGTGTCGAGGATTACCAGGCAAAACTGAAACGCGCCTTCGTGATGCTGGATCAGGACGAGCGCGCCGCGCATATCTGGCACGAGGCCACCAATGCCGCCTTTGCCCAGGGGCTGGAACTGGTGGAGGATCGTGGCTTGCTGGCCGAGGTCGCGGGGCTGGTGGAATGGCCCGTGGTGCTGATGGGCGCGATCCGCGAGGACTTCCTGAGCCTGCCGCCCGAGGTGTTGCAGACCTCGATGAAGGAGCATCAGAAGTTCTTTTCGGTGCGCGACCCCGGAACGGGCCGGATTGTTCGATTTGTGACAGTTGCGAACCGCGAAACGCCCGATAATGGCGAAACCATCCTGCATGGAAACGGAAAAGTGCTGGCCGCGCGGCTGTCGGATGCGGCGTTCTTCTGGGGCAATGACCTGGCCGTGGCGCGCGCGGGTATGGCGGACTGGCGCGCGGGGCTGGAACAGGTGACGTTCCACGGCAAGCTGGGCAGCCAGGCCGACCGCATCGCCCGGATCGAGGCGCTGGCGCGCGAGATCGCGCCGCTGGTCGGCGCGGATGCGGATCAGGCGGCACAGGCGGCGCGGGTTGCCAAGCTGGACCTGCAATCGGCGATGGTGGGCGAGTTTCCCGAATTGCAGGGCATCATGGGCCGGTATTACGCCGAGGCAGCGGGCCTGCCCCCCCAGATCGCCGCGGCCTGCGAGATGCATTACAAGCCGCTGGGCCCGTCCGACGCCGTGCCGACCGAGCCGGTCTCGGTGGCCGTGGCTCTGGCCGACAAGATCGACACGCTGACCGGGTTCTGGGCCATCGACGAGAAGCCCACCGGGTCGAAGGATCCCTTTGCGCTGCGCCGGGCGGCGCTGGGGGTAACAAGAGTGTTGCTTGGGAACGGCTCTCGTATTTCGCTCAAAGACCTATTGTTTGAGCAACTTGTGGCGAAATATGTGACCTTGCTCTCGGAGCGTAAGGTTCCGGGCAGTCTCCAAGATGAGATAGTTTTTCCACTCACGAGTTTCCTAAGCGACGATTGGTCGAAAAAGGGCGTGGATCTCCGGAATCGTCTCATGGAGGACGACGCACGCGGACTAATTGGGTCAAAAGCCAAAGACCTCCTCTCCTTCCTCCACGACCGCCTCAAGGTCCACCTGCGCGAGCAGGGCATCCGCCATGACGTCATCGACGCCTGCCTCGCCATGCCGAACTCCGACGACCTGACGCTTCTGGTCCGCCGGGCCGAGGCGCTGAACGACGTCCTCGGGACCGAGGATGGCGAGAACCTTGTCCAGGGGTTCCGGCGGGCGAACAATATCCTGACGCAGGCCGAGGCGAAGGACGGGGTGGAATACAGTTTCGGCGCCGATCCGAAATTCGCCGAGGATCCGGCCGAGACGGCGCTGTTTGCCGCGCTCGACGCCGCCGAGGCCGCGATCGGTCCTGCGATGCAGCAAGAGGATTTCGCCGCCGCCATGGCCGCGATGGCCGCGCTGCGCGGGCCGATCGACGCGTTCTTCGAGGCGGTGCAGATCAACGCGGACAACCCGATCCTGCGCCGCAACCGGCTGAACCTGCTGCACCGCATCCGCGCCACCTGTCGGGCGGTGGCCGACCTGACCCGGATCGAGGGGGCGTAGCGTTTCCTCAAGCTTCGCTTGCCAGCCGCGGGGATGGGCGTATTCTGCGGGGAACCGAAAGGACGCTGCGGTGCAGAAAGGCGCGGAGAACATTGAGTTTACCGAGATAACGCCGCAGGCCGACATCGCCGCGGACCGCCATGGTGCGCGCGCGAAATGCCTGCAGCGACTGGTGCGGATGGACCTGCCGTTGCCGCGCACGGTGGCGCTGTCCTTCGATGCGGTGCGCCGGATCGCACAGGGCACGCTGCCCGATGTCGCCGCGCTGATGTCGGTCTTCGGCGCCGCGCCGCTGGTCTCGGTCCGGCCGAGTTCCGAGAACCAGGACTGGGGCGGGCCGGCCTCGATCCTGAATATCGGCATGAATGACAGCCGCCATGCGGCGCTGTGCGCGACGCATGGCGAGACGGCGGCGAATGCGCTCTACCTGCGCTTCATCCAGGCCTATGCGGTGCATGTGGCGCGGCTGGACCCCGACATGTTCGAGCCCGAGGCCCCGTCGAGGGACGCGCTGCGCGCCGCACTCGACGCCTATGCCGAGGAGACCGACGACCCCTTTCCGCAGGATCCGGGGCGGCAATTGCTGGAGGTGCTGCGCTCGATGGCGCGGGCCTGGGAGGGCACGACCGCGCGGTTGCTGCGCCAGGCCAAGGGGGCGCCGGCCGAGGCCGGGCTGGGCATGCTCGTGCAGGCGATGGTGCTGGGCGTGGGGCCGGGCGAAAGCGGCTCGGGCGTGATCCAGTTCGTCGACAGCGTGACGGGCCAGCGCCGGATCGTGGGCCGCTACCTGTCCCAGAGCCAAGGCCGCGATGCGATCTCGGCGCGCGAGGGGGCGTTGTTCCTGACCCGCGATCCGCGCGGCGCGGCGCTGGAGGACCGCTGCCCCGACCTGGTCGCCCGGCTGCGCCGCTATGGCGACACCTGCCGGCTGAACCTGCGCGAGGAAATGCGCATCGACTTCACCATCGAGGCCGGTCGGCTGTGGGTGCTGGACGCGCTGCGGGTGCCGCGCAGTGCGCGCGGGGCGGTGCGCATGGCGGTGATGCTGGCCGATGAGGGGATCATCCCGCGCGAAGAGGCGTTGTGCCGGATCGAGCCGCGCGCGGTCAGCGAATTGCTGCACAGCCAGGTCGATCCGACCGGGCCGCGCCATGTGATCGCGCATGGCATCGCGGCCAGTCCGGGCGCGGCGACGGGGCGGCTGGTGTTCGGCTCGGCCGCGGCACAGGCCAGCGCGGCGCGCGGCGAGCCCTGCATCCTGGTGCGCCGCGAGACCACGCCCGAGGACATCCGCGGCATGCATGCCGCCGCGGGCGTGATGACCGAACGGGGCGGCATGACCAGCCATGCGGCGGTGATCGCCCGCGGGCTGGGCGTGCCCTGCGTGGTCGGCATCTCGGACATGCGGCTGAACCGGCGCGACGGGGTGCTGATTACCGCGGGCGGTCACAAGCTGCACGAGGGCGATATCGTCACGCTGGACGGCACCAGCGGGCAGGTGTTGCTGGGGCCGGTCAAGATGCTGGAACCGGCGCTGGACGACGCGTTCCAGGCGCTGATGGGCTGGGCCGAGGCGGCCTGCGATATCGGGGTGCGGGCCAATGCCGACACGCCCGCCGACGCCCAGACCGCGCGCCGCTTCGGTGCCGAGGGGATCGGGCTGTGCCGCACGGAGCACATGTTTTTCGAGGCCGACCGGCTGACGGTGATGCACGAGATGATCTTTGCCGACCGGGCGCAGGACCGCGCCTCGGTGCTGGCGCGGCTGTTGCCGATGCAGCGGGCCGATTTCAAGCGGCTGTTCGAGATCATGCAGGGGCTGCCGGTCTGCATCCGGCTGTTCGACCCGCCGCTGCACGAATTCCTGCCGCAATCGCGCGAGGGCGTGCGCGATCTGGCCGAGGCGCTGGGGATGCCGGTGTCGGACGTGCAGCGCCGGGTGCAGGCGCTGAGCGAGTTCAACCCGATGCTGGGGATGCGCGGGGTGCGGCTGGGGATCACCATTCCCGAGATCTACGACATGCAGGCGCGCGCGATCTTCGAGGCCACGATCGAGGCCAGCCGCCAGGGCGATCCGGTGGTGCCCGAGATCATGATCCCGCTGGTCTCGGCGATGCGCGAGGTCGAACTGGTCAAGACCCGGATCGATTCGCTGGCCGCCGCCGTGCGCACCGAGCGGGGGGTGGATTTCGACTATCGGCTGGGTGTCATGGTCGAGACGCCGCGCGCGGCGCTGCGCGCGGGCGATATCGTGCAGCATGCGGCCTTTCTCAGCTTCGGCACGAACGACCTGACGCAGATGACCTATGGGCTGTCGCGCGACGATGCGGGGCGGTTCATGGGGTCCTATGTCAAGCAGGGGGTCTTTGCCGAGGATCCGTTCCATATCCTCGATGCCGAGGGGGTGGGCGAGCTTTTGCGGATCGGGGCCGAGCGCGGCCGGGAGGCCCGGCCCGGGGTCACGCTGTCGATCTGTGGCGAGCATGGCGGCAATGCCGAATCCATCGCCTTCTGCCGCGCGGCGGGGTTCGATTACGTTTCCTGCTCGCCGTTCCGGGTGCCCGTGGCCCGTCTTGCGGCGGCGCAACTGGCGCTTGGTGAGCAGGTTCATGCCGACCGGGCGGGTCCGGATGGACAGCCCCTTGCCTTTCGCTCCTGATGTGACGCATGAGCTGCATCGTCTAAACCGTTGATATTTCGTGAGCGGCAATCCGCCGTGTCCTGGGGGGCGGTTGGATTTTGTGGCGCTTTCGCGTTAACAGTTTCGGTCGTGGGCCGCAGGGTCCGCGCCGGGTTGGGGGAAGAATGAGTATCGTAACTGTCCGGGCCGCAGGTCTTGCGGCCGCACTTGTGTTTTCTGCCGGGGTTGCCGAGGCCGAGATGACCGCGTCGCAATCGAACGATCCGACGGCGATGATGGGCGAGAACATGGCCCGTCTGCTGGGCGTCGAGCGGCGCGCGCTGAAGGCGGTG
Source organism: Rhodovulum steppense (assembly GCF_004339675.1). GTDB lineage: Bacteria > Pseudomonadota > Alphaproteobacteria > Rhodobacterales > Rhodobacteraceae > Rhodovulum > Rhodovulum steppense. The sequence goes on along the minus strand of NZ_SLVM01000001.1, from coordinate 103,800 downwards.
GACGACCGCCGGATCAAGCGGCTGACGACGCGCAAGGCCGATCGCCGGAGCGGGGGCGTGCCCCGCTACGATGCGGCCTGGCTGGCGGCCCAGCCCGCGGCCCGTGGCGGCGATGAATGGCAATGCCTGACCGAGGCGCTGTATTTCGAGGCGCGCGGTGAAAGCGTCGCGGGCCAGTTCGCGGTGGCCGAGGTGATCCTGAACCGCGTCGCCTCGCCCGCCTATCCGGACTCGGTCTGCGGTGTGATCCGCCAGGGCACGGGCAAGCGCTACCAGTGCCAGTTCAGCTATACCTGCGACGGGCGCGCCGAGGTGATCCGCGAGCCCGCCGCCTATCAGCGGATGGGCAAGATCGCCCGGGTCATGCTGGATGGCGCGCCGCGCGCGCTGACCAGCGGGGCGACACATTACCATACCAAGGCGGTCCAGCCGCGCTGGGCCAACGTGTTTCCGCGCACCGCCACGATCGGGGTGCATCATTTCTATCGCCAGCCCGGGGCGCAGGTGGCGCAGAACTGAGACGCCATGGCGGCCCTGCGCGGTCGCTTGCGGGTCCTGCCCTGCCGCGCCGGGGCTGTCCCCGGCGGCCGATCCGGCGTATCAGGGGCCACAGGAGCTGCCCGGAGGCCCCATGAGCGACGATATCCGCCTTGCCTTTGCCCACCCGTCCGAACGGGCGGCGGCGCTGGATCCCGCGCGGCCGATGCGCGACCGCATCTCGCTGCGCGATCATGTGGTCGAGGTCGAGATCGGTGCCTTCCAGCCCGAGCGCGGCACCACCCAGCGCGTGCGGTTCAACGTGGTGGTCGAGGTGCGGCCCCATCCCGCGCCGCTGGAGGATGATGTCGACCGGGTGCTGTCCTATGACACCATCGCCGAGGCGATTGCCGCCGAATTGTCCTGCGAACGGCTGAACCTGCTGGAGACGCTGGCCGAACGCATCGCCGAGCGCATCCTGGCCGAACCGCAGGCGATGCGCGCCTTCGTGCGGGTGGAAAAGCTGGATCGCGGGCCCGGCGCGCTGGGCGTCGAGATCGTGCGCGACCGCCGCCCCGATGCGCCGCGGCTTGTGCAGCCGGCCGATCCCGAACAGGAGGCGCTGCATCATCCGCTGGTGGTCTTCCTGTCGAACGCGGCCATCGCCGATCCGGCGCTGCCGCACTGGCTGGACCGGATGGGGGCGGGGGCGCATCCGGTGGTGCTGTGCGTGGGCGCGGCCGACACGCCCGCGCCGCGCTCGGCCATCGCGCCCGCCCAGCGGCGGATCGACCTGCTGGCCATCGAACAGAATGCCTGGGTGCTGGCGGGCCGCGATCCGCGCTGCGTGGTGCGCGGCAGCCGGACCGAGATCGACTGGGCGATGAAGCATCGCGAGTTCACCGTCTGGGCGCCGTCCAAGATCGTGCTGGATACGGTCGAGCATCCCTCGGCCAGCCCCCGCGATGCGGTCGCACTGGCGCTGTGGCTGGCCCATCTGCTGGATGCGGCGCGGGTTCTCGTGGTGGGCATGGGCGAGGTCGCGCCAAGCGGCGCGCTGGATGTCACGGCGGTCGCGCCCGGCGCGCTGTTGGGTGCGCTCTGAGGGCTTGCCAAAACGGGGCGCGTCACCCATTCACCCTGCATGCGCTATTACCGCCCCCTCGTGCAGACCGATGCCGCGCGGCCGGACGATGCCTTGCCGCTGGCGGGCGGCTGGGCGTGGTTCGTTCAGGCCGAGGAACTGCGCCGCGACGCCCCCCCCCGGCTGCTGCGCGCCGCCGACCTGCCCGAGGAGGTGCGCGCCACGCTGACCGCCCCGCGCCCCGCGCTGGCCGGGCTGAGCCTTGATCGGCCGCGGATCATGGGCATCCTGAACGTCACGCCCGACAGCTTTTCCGATGGCGGCCGCTTTGCCGATCCGCAGGCCGCGCTGGCGCAGGGGCGGGCGCTGGCGGCCGGGGCCGACATTCTGGACATTGGCGGCGAGTCGACCCGGCCCGGATCGGCCGCGGTGCCCGAGGCCGACGAGATCGCCCGCACCGCCCCGGTGATCGCGGCGCTGCGCGCGGCGGGGGTGGCAACGCCCGTCTCCATCGACACGCGCAAGGCCGCGGTCGCCCGGGCGGCGCTGGCCGCAGGGGCCGACATGGTGAATGACGTGGCCGCGCTGGGGTTTGATCCCGCGCTGGCGGGGGTCGTGGCGCAGGCCGGGGTGCCGGTGTGCCTGATGCATGCGCAGGGCGACCCCGCGACGATGCAGGACGATCCCCGCTATGATGACGTGCTGCTGGACGTCTACGATTTCCTTGCCGCCCGCATCGCCGCGGCCGAGGCGGCGGGCATTCCGCGCGCGCGGATCATGGTCGATCCGGGCATCGGCTTCGGCAAGACGGTGGCGCATAACCTGGCGCTGATCCGCGGCCTGAGCCTGTTCCACGGGCTGGGCTGTCCGATCCTGCTGGGGGCCTCGCGCAAGCGGTTCATCGGCGCGCTGGGCGGGGCAGAGCGGGCCGATCGGCGCGGGCCGGGCTCGATTGCCGTGGCGCTGGCCGGGATCGCGCAGGGGGTGCAGATTGTGCGCGTCCATGACGTGGCCGAGACGCGGCAGGCGGTGCTGCTGGACGGGGCATTGAAGGAATACGGAGAGGCGGGATGACCAGGACGATCTTCGGCACCGACGGGGTGCGGGGCCGGGCGAACAGCTATCCGATGACCGCCGAGATGGCGCTGCGTCTGGGCGCGGCGGCGGGGCGGTATTTCCGGCGCGACCGGTCCGACAAGCATCGCGTCGTGATCGGCAAGGATACCCGCCGGTCGGGCTACATGCTGGAAAACGCGCTGACCGCGGGGCTGACCTCGACCGGGATGAACGTGCTGCTGCTGGGGCCGGTGCCGACGCCCGCGGTGGGGTTCCTGACGCGGTCGATGCGGGCGGATCTGGGCATCATGATCTCGGCCAGCCACAACCCGCATGAGGATAACGGGATCAAGTTCTTCGGCCCCGAGGGGTTCAAGCTGTCCGACGAGGCCGAGGCCGAGATCGAGGCGATCCTGGGCGGCGAGATCAGGCTGGCCCAGCCCGAGAATATCGGCAAGGCCAAGCGGATCGACGACGGGCTGTGGCGCTATGCGGAATATGCCAAGACGACCTTTCCGGCCGGGCGGCGGCTCGACGGGCTGAAGGTGGTGGTCGATTGTGCGAATGGCGCGGCCTATCGGGTGGCGCCCGAGGTGCTGTGGGAACTGGGGGCCGAGGTGATCCCTGTGGGGGTCGCGCCCAACGGCCTGAACATCAATGACAAATGCGGCTCGACCCATACCGACGCGGCGGCCGCGGCCGTGGTGGCGCAGGGCGCGGATCTGGGCATCTGCCTCGATGGCGATGCCGACCGGGTGATGATCCTCGACGAGACCGGCGCGGTGGCGGATGGCGACCAGATCATGGCGCTGTTCGCCGAACGCTGGGCCGAGGAGGGGCGGCTGAAGGATGGCACGCTGGTCGCCACGGTGATGTCGAATCTCGGGCTGGAACGGCATCTGGGCGCGCGCGGGCTGCGCCTGGAACGCACCGCGGTCGGCGACCGCTATGTGGTCGAGGCGATGCGCCGCGGCGGCTGGAACCTGGGCGGAGAGCAGTCGGGCCATATCGTGATGACCGATTACGGCACCACCGGCGACGGGCTGCTGGCGGGCTTGCAGTTCCTGGCGGCGATGGTCGAGACGGGCCAGAAGGCATCCGCGCTGGCGCAGCGGTTCGAGCGGGTGCCGCAGATGTTGCAGAACGTGCGCTACGCCGCCGGGACGGATCCGATGGGCGCGGCGCCCGTCAAGGCCGCCATCGCCGCAGCCGAGGACCGGCTGACCGGCTGCGGGCGACTGTTGATCCGCCGCTCGGGCACGGAACCCCTGATCCGCGTGATGGCCGAATGCGAGGACGAGGCGCTGCTGGCCGAGGTGGTGGGCGGCGTGGTGGAGGCCGTCAGCCGCGCGGCGGGGTGATGCGGGTCTTCGGCGTCGACATGACCTCGGCGCCGGGGCGCCGCAAACCGATCATGGTGGCGGCGTTCCGGCTGGACGGGGTCACCCTTCGGTTCGAGGCGTTCGAGGCCCTGACGACCCACGCTGCCTTCGATGAGTTCCTTTCCCGTCCGGGTTCGTGGATAGCCGGTCTGGATTTCCCCTTCGGTCAGGCAAGGCGTTTCATCGAGACAATCGGCTGGCCAGGGGACTGGAAGGGCTATGTCGCGCATGTCGCCCGCATGGACATGCGGGGGTTCGTTGCGGAACTGGAAGCCTACAAGGCCGAGCGACCGGATGGGGACAGGCAGCATTTCCGTCAGGTCGACCGCCTTTGCGGTGGGGCAAGCCCTCAGACGCTGTATTTCACGCCGGTCGGGCGCATGTTCTTCAGGGCCGCGCCTGCGCTCTTGCGTGCCGGGGTGCATGTTCCCGGGCTGGCAGAGGGGGACCGGAGCCGCATATGCGTCGAAGCCTATCCCGGCGTGATCGCCCGCCACCTGGTCGGCCGACTTTCCTACAAGAACGACAACCGCACTCGCCAGACGACCGGGCAGGCCGCCGCGCGCAAGGCGATCCTCGACGCGGTTCGGGGGGATATCGGGGCGCAGTCCTACGGCCTTGCCGTTGAAGCCCCCGATTGGCTTGCGGATGATCCTGCCGGCGACAGGCTGGACGCGGCGCTTTGTGCGGTGCAGGCCGCCTGGGCGGTCCGGCAGGGGTTCCAGGACAGCGGGCCGCCGGGCTGCGATCCGTTGGAGGGGTGGATTGCCGATCCGAGAATCCTGAACTGAAAAGGGCGCCCCGCGGGGCGCCCTTTCGCTTTCCGGGGGACCGGCTCAGTTCTTGGCCTTGTCGACCATCTTGCCCGCGGAAATCCAGGGCATCATGGCGCGCAGTTTCTCGCCGACCTGTTCGATCTGGTGCTCGTCATTGATGCGGCGGGTGGCCTTGAAGAAGGGCTGGCCGACGGCGTTTTCCTGCATGAAGTCGCGCACGAACTTGCCGGTCTGGATGTCGGTCAGCACGGCTTTCATGCGGGCCTTGGTTTCCTCGTAGGGCAGGATGCGCGGGCCCGAGACGTATTCGCCGTATTCGGCAGTGTTCGAGATCGAGTAGTTCATGTTGGCGATGCCGCCTTCGTAGATCAGGTCCACGATCAGCTTCACCTCGTGCAGGCACTCGAAATAGGCCATCTCGGGCTCGTAGCCGGCCTCGACCAGCGTTTCGAAGCCCATGCGGATCAGTTCGACCAGACCGCCGCACAGCACCGCCTGTTCGCCGAACAGGTCGGTTTCGCATTCCTGGCGGAAATTGGTCTCGATGATGCCCGAACGCCCGCCACCGATGGCCGAGCAATAGGACAGGCCGATTTCCAGCGCGCGGCCGGTGGCATCGTTATGCACCGCGACCAGACAGGGCACGCCGCCGCCCTTGACATATTCGCCGCGGACGGTGTGGCCGGGGCCCTTGGGCGCCATCATGATGACATCGACGCCGGGTTTCGGCTCGATCAGGCCGAAATGCACGTTCAGGCCGTGGGCGAAGGCAATGGCCGAGCCTTCGCGCAGGTTGTCATGGACATATTTGCGGTAGGTCTCGGCCTGAAGTTCGTCGGGCATGGTGAACATGATCAGGTCGCACCAGGCGGCGGCTTCGGCAATGCCCATCACCTGAAGCCCTTCGGCCTCGGCCTTCTTCGCCGAGGGCGAGCCTTCGCGCAGCGCGACGGCGACGTTCTTCGCACCCGAGTCGCGCAGGTTCAGCGCGTGGGCATGGCCCTGGCTGCCATAGCCCAGGATCGCCACCTTCTTGTCCTTGATCAGGTTGATGTCGCAGTCACGGTCGTAATAGACGCGCATGGATGTCCCTCGTTGCAGCGGTGAGCGGCGCGGCGCGCGCCGGAATGATCCCGGGCTGAATACCGGAATCTGCGCGAGTTGCAACGCCAAGCGGTTCCGGGGCCTCAGCCCAGCCGCACGCCCAGCCCCGCGCGCATCAGGGTCTTGCGCACCGGCGGCAGGCCGTAAAGCGCGGCGATCCCCGCACCGCGCAGGTCGCGGATGGCGGGCGCGCCCTGCATCGAGACGCGGTTGAGCATGTCGATGCCGGTGACGCGGGCGGCGACCTCGGGATAGCGGCGGCGGTGATACATCTCCAGCATGGCCGCTTCGCCGATATGGGCCGGGGCGCCGCGGCACAGTTCCAGCAGCACGCGCAGATCGGCAAGGCTCATGTTCAGGCCCTGCGCGCCGATGGGCGGGACGACATGCGCGGCCTCGGCCACCAGAGCGGTGCGTTGGGCGGAAAAGCGATGCGCGATCTGGCTGATGATCGGCCAGAGCGTGCGGCGGGTTATCAGCGTCAGCGGGCCGTAGATCGCGCCGGAGCGCGCCGTCATCTCGGCGTTGAACTCGGCCTCTTGCATCGCGAAAAGGCGCAGCGCCTCGGGGCCGCGTTCCATCCAGACGATGGCCGAACAGGGCCGCCCGTCGCGGTCGGGCAGCGGGACCAGGGTGAACGGCCCGCCCGAGCGGTGGATCTCGGTCGAGACATTGCCATGCGGCTGGGGGTGGGTGACGGCGAAGGCCAGCGCCTTCTGGCCGTAGCGAATGGTGCGCGCGCCGATCCCCACTGCCTCGCGCACGGGGGAATGGCGCCCGTCGGCGGCCACCAGCAGCCGGGCCGAGACGCGGGTGCCGTCGCTCAGGGTGACCAGCGCCTCGGTGTCGCGGGTCAGCACCGATTTGGTGCCGATACCGGGGCGGAATTCGACATTCGGCAGTTCGGCGACGCGCGCCACCATCTCGCGCCGCAGAAGCCAGTTGGGCAGGTTCCAGCCGAAGGGCAGGTCCGAGACATCGGCGGCGTTGAAATCGCGGGTGATGCGGGGGGCGGGGGTCTTGCCGCCCGCATCCACGATGCGCATCACCTGAAGCTCGGTCGCATGCGGGGCAAGGCGATCCCACAGCCCGGCCTCGCGCAGCACCTTCAGCGAGGGTTGCAGGAAGGCCGTGGTGCGCAGATCGGCGCCGTCGGCGGCCTCGTCGGTGACGGGCGGGGCGGGATCGACGCAGATCACCCGGAACCCGGCCGAGCCGAACAGGGCCGCGGCCGCAAGCCCGGCGACCCCGCCGCCGGACACGAGAATATCGGTGGAAATGCGCGTCATGGGATGCCTCCTGCCCCGGACATAGCCCGCCGGGCCGTCCGGTCCAAGGGGCGATCCGGGGTCAGCCGCGGCTGATCCAGACAAGGATCAGCAGGATGATCGGCACCGAGATCACGGCGGGCATGTAAAGCCCCAGCACGCCCCATTTCACGATCGCCAGCGCCCAGAGCGCCATGGCCGCCAGAACGACGACCCAGATCCCCGCCTCGGTCCAGATGCTGGTCTTTTCCTCGTGACCGTCCGCCATGTTCGTCCCCGTGAAGATTTCCCGCAATCGACTTTAGGATCCCTCGCTGCGCGTGACAAGTCTTTGCATACCTGTGCATGCCGATCGCGGGCGGGGCCGGGCAGGTTTTCGGGTCGGCCCCTCTCAGCCCAGCGCAAGCCGCGCGAGAAAGCCCGCCAGATCGTCGGTATGGTGCTGCACATGGGGGGCCGGTTCCGGCATGGGGGCGACATGGACGGTGCGCATGCCCATGGCATGCGGCGCGGCCAGGTTGCGCGCGTCATCCTCGAACATCGCGGCCTCGACGGGCAGGATGCCGCCCTGGGCAAGGACCGCCTCGAAGGCCGCGCGGCGGGGTTTCGGCTGGAAGCCCGCATGCTCCACCCCGAAGACCGCATCGAACACGCCCGACAGCCCGCGCGCCGCGAGAACCCGTTCGGCATAGGGGGCGCTGGCATTGGTGTGCACGATCCGGCGGCCGGGCAGGGCGGCGATGCGGGCGCGCAGGTCGGGATCGGGCGTCAGCGCGTCGAAGCAGATGTCATGCACCGCGATCATGTAGGGGCCGGGCTCGATGCCGTGCAGCTCCATCAGGCCCGCAAGGGTGGTGCCATACTCTGCCCAGTAGCGCCTGCGCAGGCGGTCGGCCTCGGCCCTTTCGACGCCCAGAAGGTCCATGACGAAGGTGGTCATCCGCTGTTCGATCTGGTCGAACAGGCGCGCCTCGGGCGGGTAGAGCGTGTTGTCCAGATCGAAGACCCAGCCCCGGACATGCGAGAAATCATCGGCCACCATGCGCCCTGCCTAACCGACCGCGGCAAAAGGAACAATCACGAAGCCTTGAACTCTCATGCGGTCATACATTACTGTGGACCATCGTATGCAGGAGCCCCCGAAGATGAAGGACGCACGCCCCGTTCAGAAGGATGCGTATGAACTGATCCTCGAGGCGATAGATATGGGCGTCTACGGTCCCGGCGACCGCCTTGTCGAAAGCGAACTGGCCGAACGCTTCGGGGTGTCGCGCACCCCGATCCGCGAGGCGTTGCAGCGGCTGGAAACCCAATCGCTGCTGGCCCGGGACGGGCGCAGCCTGATCGTCGCCTCGCTGGGCCATGACCAGATGGCCGAGCTTTACGTCGTGCGGGCCGAGCTGGAGGGGCTGGCCGCGCGGCTGGCCGCGCGCCATGCCACGGCCGAGGAGGTGCGCGTGCTGCGCGCGATGGTCGAGGACGACCGCAGGCTGTCTCGCGACCTGTCGGCGATGGCGCGGGCGAACCGGCGGTTCCACAAGCAGATCCACCTGGCCTCGCATAACCGCTATCTGGTGCAGCAGCTTGACCTGGTGCACCGGACCATGGCGCTGATGGCGACGACTTCGCTGGCGATCGAGGGGCGGGGGCAGGATGCGCTGGCCGAGCATGACGCCATCGTGGCCGCGATCGAGGCAGGCGACGGAGATGCGGCCTATGCAGCGCTCAAGGCTCACATCTCGCTGGCCTTCGAGGCCCGCCTGCGCCACGACGCCGAGGCGCTGATGGCCCAGGGCTGAGACCCGCGGGCGGCCCGCCCTGCGCCTTGCCTGACATCGACGGCACCCGCCCGCGCAATCGCGACGCGCACATGGGCGCGGGCCGAGGCGGTCCGGCCGTGGTCGGGTCCGTCCAGCCCGTGCCGCGTCTTGTCCCAGAAGAAGGGCCGCGCCGCCATTTCCCAGACCGCCTTGTAGGAGGCGATGGCCGCCAGCGGGAAATACAGGTGCAGCGTCGGCAGCCAGGGGATCAGCCCGCGCTTGCCCGCCCGCGACAGGCCCATTGCCCCCACCCAGAACGTGACCAGTTCCGCAGCGATGAACAGCGCGAAGAGCACGACGAATCCGCCCGCCGGAACCGCCTGCGCCAGCGGGTGCGTGATCCCCAGCGGCAACAGCCAGAACGACCAGAGCAGCGGCATCAGCGCGAACTGGGTCAGCGTGCCCAGGAACAGCACCTGCATGCCGAAAAAGCCCAGCGGCCCGAACTGGCGCAGCAGCAGGTCGGGGCGGCGCATATGGGTGGCCCAGGTCATCGCGTAGCCCTTGAGCCAGCGCGAGCGTTGCCGCACCCAGGGCCAGGCCCGGCAATTGGCTTCCTCCTCGGTGACGCTGTCGAGAAACTCGGTGCGATAGCCGTGCCGGGCAAGGCGCAGGCCCAGATCGGCATCCTCGGTCACGTTATGGGCGTCCCAGCCGCCCAGATCCTCCAGCACGCGGCGGCGGAAGAACAGCGTCGTGCCGCCCAGCGGCACCGGCACGCCCAGCCGCGCGAGCCCCGGCAGCACCACCCGGAACCAGGCGGCGTATTCGATGGAAAAGCAGCGCGCCAGCCAGTTGGCGCGCGGGTTGTAGAAGTCCAGGACCCCCTGGACGACCGCGACATCGGGGCCGCAGCTGTGGAAATGCGCGACCACCTTGCGCAACTGGTCGGGGGCGGGGGCGTCCTCGGCGTCATAGATGCCGACGATCGAGCCGCGGCAGAAATCGAGCGCGTAGTTCAGCGCACGCGGCTTGGTCCTGAGCGCGCCCTGGGGGACCGTCACCCGCCGCATCCAGGGCGGCAGGGGCGTGGCGTCGAGCATCGCGCGGGTGTCGTCATCGCCCGCCTCGGTCACCAGGCAGATGTCCAGAAGCGCGCGCGGATAGTCGAGCCGCGAGAGCCGCGCGATCAGGCGCGGGGCGATGGCGGATTCGCGGAACAGCGGCACGAGGATCGAGATCCGCGGCAGTCGCGCGATGATCGGGGCGGCCTGGGGCGGCGCGCCACGGTCCCGGATCAGGGCGCGCGCCTGGGAAAGCGCCGCGGCTGCCTTGAGAAGGCTGCCGGCCAGCATCCAGCCAAGTGCCCAGAGCGTGAGCACGCCCAGCACCGTCAGCGGGGCCAGCGCCGCCAGCAGCGCAAGCGCGGCCAGGGCGATCAGAACCGCGGCGCGGGGACCGGCGCGCAGCCAGGCCCGGCAGCTTTCCTGCTCGGGCACGCGGGTTTCGGCGGCGCGGGCCAGCACTTCGGACCGGCAGGAGGCCAGCGCCTGCTGCAACTCGTCCTCGCGGCAGATGACCATGATCGCGGGGGTCAGGTCGGCGGGGAGCGTCGGGGCAAGCTGCTCGAACCGGTCGGGACGCGACGTGGCGATCAGCGTGGCCCCCGCGAATCGGCGCCAGGGCAGAAGCCCCTGTTTCAGGCAGGTTCGCGCGCCCAGAACGTCGATCAGCCGGGGATCGGGCGGGTAGGCGGCGAAATCGGCGCGGCCGGTGCCGAACTGGCGGCACAGCGCCTCGGCCACATCCTCGGCGGTGGTTTCGCCCTCGGCGATCAGCAGCTCGCCAAGCCGCACCTCCATGCGTGCGTGGTCTGCCAGGGCGCGCTCAAGCGCCTCGGGCTTGACTGAACCGGCGGCAAGCAGGTGCTCACCAAGGCGCAGGGAGGTGTGGTTCGGCTGCGGGATGAATTCGGCGGGCGCGGCGGAGGATTGCCGGACTGTTGCAAGGGAAATCACCGGCGGCATGAAAGGGCCTCTCGCACAAGACCCCGATTTAATGCGTCGTTAAGGTTAATGAAGGGTAAAGGCCAACCCGGCCCGGGCGGGGGGCGGCGCTGCGGCCGGGGCGCATCGGCGCGCGACGGTGGAAGAGTGGTGCGACCCGGGCCGCCGGATCAGACTTCCTCGATCCGGATCGCGACCGGATCGCCCACCATGACGCCGGTTCCGGCAAAGCCCTTGCGCGCGTGATCCAGCGCATCGCGGGTGGTCTTGTGGGTCACGATCAGCACCGGCGCGGTGGTCGTGGCGTGGCCATATTGGCGCATCCGGTCGATCGAGACGCCCGCCTCGCCCAGCACCGCGGCGACCCTGGCCAGCGCGCCAGGCTTGTCCTCAAGCTCCATCCGCAGGTAATAGGGCGCTGCGGCCGAGGCCCGCGCCGCGCGCGCCTGTTCCAGACCCGCGGCGGGCTGGCCGAAGGTCGGCACGCGAAAGCCGCGGCCTATGTCGATCACATCCGCCATCACCGCGCTGGCCGTCGGTCCCTGACCGGCACCGGCGCCGCGCAGCACGATCTGGCCCACGGCGTCGCCCTCGAGCACGACCATGTTCGTCGGCCCTTCGAGCTGGCCCAGCGGCGAGGCCGCGGGCACGAGGCAGGGCGACATGCGCTGTTCCAGCCCGCGGCCGGTGATCTGGGCCACGCCCAGCAGCTTGATCCGGAAGCCCATGTCGGCGGCATGGCGGATATCGTCGATCGAGATCCGCTCGATCCCCTCCAGCTCCATCGCGGGGAAATCGACCTTTGTGCCGAAGGCGATGGCGGCCAGAAGCGACAGCTTGTGACCGGCGTCGATCCCGCCCACGTCGAGCGTCGGATCGGCTTCGAGATAGCCCAGCGCGCGGGCCTCCTCGAAGACGGTTTCATAGGGCAGGCCCTCGGCTTCCATCCGGGTCAGGATGTAGTTGCAGGTGCCGTTCATCACGCCCATGACGCGGGTGATCCGGTTGCCTGCCAGCCCCTCGGTCAGGGCCTTGACCACGGGGATGCCGCCCGCCACCGCCGCCTCGAAGCGGATCACCCGGCCCGCGTCCTCGGCCGCCTCGGCCAGCGCCTGGCCATGGACGGCCAGCATCGCCTTGTTGGCGGTCACCACGTCCTTGCCCGCGGCGATCGCCGCCTCGGTCGCGGCCTTGGCGGGGCCGTCCGAGCCGCCCATCAGTTCCACGAAGATGTCCACGTCCTCGCGCCGGGCCAGCAGGACGGGGTCATCCTCCCAGGCGAAGGCGGACAGGTCCACGCCCCGGTCGCGGTCGCGGGTGCGGGCCGAGACCGCCGAGACCGTGACCGGCCGACCGACGCGCTGGGCGATCAGGTTCGCGCGGGTCTGGACGATCTTGACGACACCGGCGCCGACGGTGCCGAGCCCGGCGATGCCAAGGCGCAGGGGGGTGGTCATGGGGCGTGCTCCCGGTTGGGCTGGTGCCGAGGGTTCGCGGGGGTGTTAGCGTGAAGGCGCGGGTCTTGCAACGCGGCCCGGGGCTCAGAGGTCGCGGGCGCGCAGGGCGGCGGCCCTGGCGCGCAGCGCGGCGGCGCGCGCCTCGAGCGCCTCGGTGTCCTGTTCGGTGGCGCCGGGCTGGGCGGCGCGGGCGAGGATCGGCTCGACCGGCACGAGCCGGGGATAGGATTCGGGGGGGGGCGGTGGCGTACAGCCCGCCAGCGCCGCGACCAGCGCCGCCCCCGCCATTTTTCCCGCGATGCCTGCCGTCATCCCGCTGCCCTCTTGTTGCGGGCCGACCATATCCCCGCATTCCGCCCCGCGGCAAGCCGCGCCACCCGCGCACTCGCGCGGGGATTGAAATGAACGATCGTTCAGATAACACTGACCCCATGGCCCGCACCTCCGGCTCCCATTCCGAGATCACCGGCCCGCGGCTGCGCGAGGCCGCGCAGCGGCTGTTTGCGCGCCACGGCTATGCCTCGGTCACGATGCGCCAGATCGCGGCCGAGGTGGGGGTTCAGGTCGGTGCGCTCTACAATTACATCCCCGACAAGCAGGGGCTGCTGGCCGACCTGATGCGCGCCCATCTCGAGGAATTGCTGGCCGCCTGGGCGGCAGAACCGAGGGGCGAGGGACCGCTGGGCGCGCTGGAGGCGTTCACGCGGTTCCATATCCGGTTTCACCTGGAACGGCCCGACGCGGTGTTCATCGCCTATATGGAATTGCGCAACCTTGCCCCCGAGAATTTCGCCGGGATCGAGGCGCTGCGCAAACGCTACGAGACCGAACTGGAGGATATCCTGCGCGCGGGGCAGGCGGCGGGGGTGTTCGACCTGCCCGATACCAAGCTCGCCACGCTGGCGGTGATCGCCATGCTGACCGGCGTGACGACATGGTATCGCGATGCCGGGCGGCTCAGCCGCGAGCGGGTCGCGGGGCTTTACTGGGACATGGTGCGCAAGGCGGTCGCCGCCTGAGCCCCCGGGGTGGACGGCGCCGGGAAAGAACGACGCCCGGCGAAGCGATTCGCCGGGCGCGGAAAACGGCCATGGGGCGCGTGCTTACTTCTGCACTTCGCCGGTCATGATGCCGCGCAGGAACTTGCTGAAGCCGCCATCGCCCGTGCTGGTGCTGGCGCCGCCCTGGGCGGTGTTCAACTGGGTGTCGAACATGGTCGCCTTGTCGCTGAGCAGCGGCCAGCCCATCTTGCTGGAGAAGATGGTGGGATTGTCGGTCATCAGCTCGACATTGCCCTCGCCACGCCCGCCGATCAGCGGCCAATTCATCTTCGAAGAGAACGGGGTCGGATCGGCCGTCGACAGCTCGACATTCGACTTGCGGTCGCTCAGCAGCGGCCAGTTCATCTTGGACGAGAGCGGGGTCGCGTCGTCGGAGAGCTGCGAGGGCATTTGCATCTTGTCAGTCATGGTCCACCTACGTTGATCCTGTCCACCAAAACGAATTGGCTTCTGCATCAGGATGCCTTGTTATGCGCTGCGGGCAAGGTGCCTTTTCGCCGCGTCTCGGGTTCTGCGGCCGGACGGCCCCCCGGATCGCCCGCCACGCGGGCAGTCTAGGCGATTGTCTGCCGGAATCCGAGTCGTGGTTTGGTCTTGGCCCGGTCCGCGGCCCCGTATAGACGGTCCCGGCGATCATGCAGGGGAGGCGACAGGGGCCGATGAGCGACGAACTCGCTGTTTTGCGTGTATCCGCGCCGCGCCGCATCTTCGCGATCGGGGTCATGGTGATTCTGGCCGGGCTGCTGCTGTCCGTGGCGTCGGTCCGGCCCCCGGACGACGCGCTCTGGCGCGGGTTCCTGGCCGTGCTGGGGGGCGCGATTCTGGCGCTGGGTGAGGCAATGCGCCGCGCCACGGCGCGGTCGCTGCGGCTGACCCGCGACGGCCTGTTCGACAGCACCGGACGGGAACTGGCCCGGATGGACGAGATCACGCGCGTCGAGCGGGGGGCCTTCGCGCTCAAGCCGTCGAACGGATTCACCGTCCTGCTGGCGGCGGGGCGGCCGCCTGTCTGGGTGCCGGGGGTCTGGTGGCGGATCGGGCGCCGGATCGGCGTGGGCGGCGTGACCTCGGCGATCGAGGCGCGGGCGATGGCCGACATCCTGGCCGCGGCGCTGGTCGAGCGCGATCGCGCGCGGGAGGCCGGGGCGGAATGACGGCGCGGGAGGGCGGGGCCGGTCGGCAAGCCGCTTGTCCGGTTGCGGCATGCCGGGAGGCTGCCCCGTCCGCGCAGGCCGGGCGCAGGAGCCGGGATCGCGCCCCCGCCCGGAGCAATCCGCACCGGCCCGGGCGGGGCTTCGGCCCCGGCTGACCCGAACCGGCGACCGGCGCCTAGCTGCCCGCCCATTCCAGTTTGGGCACGAAGCGCGGCCGGGTGACCACGAAGCTGTCCATCTGCATCCTGCCGACCCCGAACCAGATCGGCGAGACCGGCGGATCATAAAGCACCTGGGTCTCGACCAGGATCGCCCGCTCGTTCTCCGGCAGCAGGGGGATGCTGGCCTCGAAGACCGTGTTCAGATCGGCCCTGGTCATCTGGGGCAGGCCGTTGGTTCCGTGGGACCAGTCGATATCGAGTTCGCGGCCCGTGTCCCCGGCGTCGCAATTCCGCGTGCAGGTGATCAGCGTCACGCGCAGGCGCCCCAGGTCGTCATGCGTGTTGGTGATGAAGTTGAACATCTGGTCCAGCCCCGCGACATAGGCGGGCGTCACCGGGCCTTCCATCTCCCGGCTCAACAGGTCCGAGATCGTGTAGGCGCCCTTGAGGCTGGTCGTCTTCATCTGAAAGCCGTAGAAATAGGTGACGATGCCGAGCAGAACCCACAGGAACAGCGGCAGCATGAGCAGAAGCTCGATCACCATGTTGCCGCTGGTGTCGCGGGCGAACCGGCGGAACGGGGCGAGGGGCGCGCGCAGCATCGCTAGACCCCCGCGCCGGGTTCGTTGACGAAGGCCGAGGTGGCCACCAGCGCATAGCCGTCGCCCGAGGCCTTGTGCAGCCGCAGCCCGAGGCCGACCCCCGGGAAGAACGGGTCGACGACGACGCAGGCGCGCACCATCATCAGGCTGTTCTGCGGACCTTGCGTGAAATTCGTGACGGGCTGGATCGGTGCGCGCCGGTCGACGCAGGTTGCCACGGAGTCCGGCAGGGCCCAGGTGGTTTTCGACACCGGGGTCAGTTCGATCCTGACCACGTTCTGGCAGTCGGGAAAGAGATGCGCCTGGCCGCAGACGATTTCCTTGAAGCGGTCGTGATCGAGGCCGGGATGCTTGCCCAGCCGGATGTCCCGCATCGAGACGTCGAGCGCGTGTTCCAGCAGCATCTGCCGGGTCATCAGGATCGACGCCTCGAGGCCCATCAGGAACATGACCATCACGATCGGCAGGGCAAGGACCACCTCGATGCTGGCGGTCCCCTCGTCCCGGCGAAGGGCATGGGCGATCCGGGTCGCGAGGCCGGGACGCAGGCTCATTCGGTCAGCCTCAGCTGGTTCAGCGAGGAGGCGATGGCGCCGAACGTGTCGGACAGATTCAGCCCGTCGGCCAGGAAGAAATGGTTGATCGTCGTCGCGCATTTGCCCAGCAGTTCCTCCTCGCCGCTGTCGCCCTCGATCTCGAAGCCGATCGTATAGACGAGGATGTCCCGCTGCTTGGCGGCGTTGCAGATATCCATCAGCCGATCGTCCTTGACGACCGTGCCATGGGACAGCACCGGGTTCTCGAGCCAGTTGAAGCGGCTGAACCATCTGGTGGTGAAGGTCGACCAGACCTCCGGATAGGTAAGCTGACGCGGCGTGCCGTTCGGCGGCCCGGTCTCGGTGCAGACCCATTCGGTGCGCGTCCGCAGCCTCCACCAGGGATCGTAATAGGTGACGGTCTGGTTGCTGCAGGACTGTTCCGGCTCGCCGATATAGACGCTGTCGAACCAGCCGGACTTGAAATCGCTGCTGTTCTTGTTGACCCAGCGATACTGGTTTCGGCTGGCATTGTAGACCGAATAGACAGGATCGCCCGGCGTGCCATCGGCCTTGTCGTAATGCCAGACCACCGACGGCCCGTCGCGATACTGGTTCTTGAGATAGTGCTGGGCGGTGTTCACGCCGTCGGTCATCAGGATGATGGCCTTGGCATTGTAGCTCTGGGCGTAATTGTAGGGTCGCCCGCGCAGGGCCGGATCGACCAGCATCTCGCTGGAGCCGGTCGCGACGGGCGTCGAGGTCAGGCTGTCCACGACCGAGCGGATCCCGGGATCGACCAGCGCCGCCCCCCATTTCATGCCCACGTCGATCGAGGTGTTGCCCTGGGCCACCAGCGTGTCGATCGCATCATAGGCGTCGGTATGGCTGTCGATCAGCGGCGTGATCCAGCGTTCGCTCTGGATATTGCAGGACCAGCTGTCGGGCGTGCGGTTATAGGCCAGCCAGGGATCGAAATGGCCGGTGCGCGCGAGCACGTCCTGGGGCGCGGGCGGCAGCCCCGAGAACGGGTCGGAGACGTAATCGCCGAGGCCGACGCGGGTATAGTCGTCCGCCGAGAAGTCCACGCAATGAGAGGAGGCGTGCTCGTCAGTGACGTTGAACAGCGACAGCAGATGCGGACCGGCATTGACCTGTTCGGAATAGGGGACGATCGAGATCGAGACCTTGCCATGCTCGACCTCGCAGGGCTTGCCCGATCCGCGGCTGGCATTCGGGTTGCATTGCATGTGGTAGGCGAAATCCTTGGCCGCCTCTTTCAGGTCATGGATGCGCGAATTGCCCGAGGCCGCGGCCCAGCCCATCGAGCCGGAGACGTCCAGCACCATCGAGATCTCGAGATCGCTGATGCCTTCCTCGGCCGTGCTGCTGGTGATGACCGGCATCTCGTTCATGCCGACGAAGGACAGGAAGATCGGTCGCAGGGTCGCACCGGCGGACACGCGCACCTTGCGATAGGCGGCGGTGCCCGAGGACAGATCCTCCTCGACCTTGATGGGGCCCAGATAGTCCGCAAGGCCCGCCTTTTCGAAATAGTCGCGCACGACCGCCTCGGCATCCTGGGTCTGGCTGAGGCTGGCGGCGGCGAGCACCGCCCGGTCCATCGTGTTCTGAAGCCGTGTGCGCGTCTGTTCGTAGCGCATGAAGTCGATGGCAAGGCCCGCCGTCAGCATCATCGCAACGAGGATGAACAGCGAGAAGATGATCAGCCCCCCGGCCTCGTCCCGCCGGAACCCGGTCATGGCCTCACGCCGTCCTGTGCGCGTCGGGAAAAAGCGGCTCTTCGGGGCAATCGACATCCTAATCGTCCTCGGTCTCTGGGTCCGGCGGGCCAGTCGCGGCACGGAAATCGCGCCCGCGTAGCAAGCCCGAGAGTTGCGGCGAAATTGGGGCGAAAACCGTTGAGTTTACCTTAATTTCCGGCGGATTGCGTGCGAAGTCGCGGCGCTCGGGGGGCGGTATCGGAATTCGGGAAACGATCCTTGCTGCGGTGCGGGTTTCGTTGCCCGTCCGGGGCGACGTGCCATGGCCCTGCACGGGGGATTACGGTTCCGGACATGTCGGCCGGGTCCGTATCCCGACGACCGGACGAGCCGATTCGGCCCCGCTGCCCTGGCGGGGGATCCGATGCGGACCATGGCCGGGCGCTCCCGCCCCCTTGCGCCGCCCTTGCGGGCCGCGCAAGGCGTTGGGCCCGGCGCGCCCGTTCCGGGCGCGCGGCGACTGGACAGGACCCGGCGCGCACCCGATATTGTCGGGCATGAGCCTGCCCCCCGGATTCCTCGACGAATTGCGTAGCCGTGTCTCGCTGGCCGGGGTCGTGGGCCGCAAGGTCATGTGGGACCAGCGCAAGTCGAACCAGGGCAAGGGCGACCTGTGGGCGCCGTGCCCGTTCCACCAGGAAAAGACGGCCAGCTTCCACGTCGATGACCGCAAGGGATTCTATTACTGCTTCGGTTGCCATGCGAAGGGCGACGCGCTGTCCTTCGTGCAGGCGACCGAGAATGTCGGCTTCATGGAGGCGGTGGAGATCCTCGCGCGCGAGGCGGGGATGCAGATGCCTGCCCGCGATCCGCAGGCGCAGCAAAAGGCCGACCGGCGCACGCAACTGGCCGAGGTGATGGAGCAGGCGCTGCGCCATTACCGGATGCAGTTGCGCAGCGGGGCGGCGGCCGAGGCGCGGGCCTATCTCGACCGGCGCGGGCTGGGCGAGGCGGCGTGCGACCGTTGGGAGATCGGCTTTGCCCCGCCGGGCTGGCAGGGGCTGTGGGAGCATCTGCGCAGCCGGGGCGTGGCCGAGGACCTGATCCTGGGGGCGGGGCTTGCCCGTCCGTCCGACCGCGGCGGCACGCCCTATGACGTGTTCCGCAACCGCATCCTGTTCCCGATCCGCGACGCGCGCGGACGCGCGATTGCCTTCGGCGGGCGCGCGATGGACCCGGCGGACAGCGCGAAATACCTGAACTCGCCGCAGACCGACCTGTTCGACAAGGGGCTGAACCTCTACAATCACGGCCCCGCGCGCGAGGCGGCGGGCAAGGGCCAGACGCTGATCGTGGCCGAGGGCTACATGGACGTGATCGCGCTGGTCGAGGCGGGGTTCGGCGCGGCGGTCGCGCCGCTGGGCACCGCGATCACCGAGGCGCAATTGCGCCTGCTCTGGCGCATCCATCCCGAGCCGGTGATCGCACTCGATGGCGACAAGGCGGGGATCGGTGCGGCGCGCCGCCTGATCGACCTGGCGCTGCCGCTGCTGGAGGCGGGCCATGCGCTGCGCTTTGCCCTGATGCCGCCGGGCAAGGATCCCGATGACGTGATCCGCAGCGGCGGGGCGGGGGCCATGGGCAGGTTGATCGAGGCGGCGCGCCCGATGGTGCAATTGTTGTGGGAGCGCGAGACCGAGGGCAAGTCCTTTGACAGCCCCGAGCGCCGCGCCGCGCTGGACCGTGACCTGCGGCAGGCGCTGTCGCGGATCAAGGACCCCTCGCTGCGGCGCCATTACGGCGAGGAGATCAACCGCCTGCGCTGGGAACTGTTCCGCCCCGCCCGCGGTCCCGCCCGCAAGGGCGAATGGAAGGGCCGCCCGGCCCCCGCCGCGCCGCGCTCCAGCACCCGCGGATCCGCGCTGGTCGCGGCCCCCGCGCGGTTCGAGGAAGACCTGCGCGAGGCGGTGATCCTGGCGACGCTGATCGCGCATCCCGCGCTGATCCCCGAATTCGAGAGCGAACTGGAACGGCTGGAGTGTGGTGCGGCCGAGCATGCGGGGCTTCTGGCCGCGCTGGTGGCCGAGGCCCATGCCGCGCCCCGCGCCGCCCCCGCCGCCTTTCGCGCCGCGATCGAGGCCCGTGTCGGCCGCGAGCCCCTTGAAAAGCTGTTCGCCCTCGGCCATGTCCGCATAGCCCCGCCGATCCGCGACCCCGGAGATGCCGCCAAGGCGGCGCTGTGCCTGGCCGAGGAACTGGCCAAGCTGTCGGCGACACGGGGCGCGGAACGGGAGATCGAGGAAGCGATGCACGATCTTCAGGGTCTGGCCGACGAGGGGTTGACCTGGCGCCTGGGCCAGGCGGCCGAGGCGCGCAACCGCGCGGGACGCAGGCAGAGCGAGGACCGCACCGATTACGAGATCGGCCCGAACGGCGCCCGGATCAGCCGCGACGAGAAGGATGCCTTTGCCGAATTGCTGGACCGAATCGACTACAGCCGGGGAAAGCGACGCATTCGGGGCGCAGTTGACCGGGAAACGTCAGCAACATCAGGGGAATCGGGTGGCCTTCCCGATGATTCGCGCTAATGAGTCGGGTTCAACGGCCCGAACGAATCAGCCTCCCCCGCAAGGAGCACTCCATGGCAGCAAAAGACGCCGACGACCGCAAGACCGACGAGCAGGATGCCGAGATCTCGCTCGACATGAGCCAGGCCCAGGTCAAGAGGATGATCGCCGACGCCAAGGAGCGCGGCTATATCACCTATGACCAGCTCAACCAGGTCCTGCCGCCCGAACAGGTGTCGTCGGAACAGATCGAGGACGTCATGTCGATGCTGTCCGAGATGGGCATCAACGTGATCGATTCCGACGAGGATGCCGAGGACCCCGAGGAAGGCTCGACCGAAGTGGTCGAAACCTCGTCCTCGCGCGAGGTTGCCGTCGCCACCAGCCAGTCCGAGACGCTGGACCGCACCGACGACCCGGTGCGGATGTATCTGCGCGAGATGGGCTCGGTCGAATTGCTGTCGCGCGAGGGCGAGATCGCCATCGCCAAGCGGATCGAGGCCGGGCGCAACACGATGATCGCGGGGCTGTGCGAAAGCCCGCTGACCTTCCAGGCGATCACGATCTGGCGCGACGAGCTTCTGAACGAGGACATCCTGCTGCGCGACGTGATCGACCTTGACGCCACTTTCGGCCGGTCGGTCGAGGGCGACGAGGACGAGCCAGTTGTCGGGGGGCTGGACGTCGAGACCGCTTCCGGCACCGGCCCGTCGGCCCGATCCGAGTCCGAGCCCGAACTGGACGCCGATGGCAACCCGATCCGGCGCGAGGACGAGGACGAGGACGACGAACAGGCCAATATGAGCCTGGCCGCCATGGAGGCCGCGCTGAAGCCGCGCGTTCTGGAAACGCTCGACCGGATCGCGCATGACTATGTCCAGCTGTCCCAGATCCAGGACAAGCGCATCCAGGCCACGCTGAACAAGGCGCTGCAATTCTCGCCGCGCGACGAGGCCGAGTATCAGAAGCTGCGCGCCGAGATCGTCGTGCTGGTGAACGAGTTGCACCTGCACAACAACCGGATCGAGGCGCTGATCGACCAGCTTTACGGCATCAACCGCAAGATCATGCAGATCGACAGCGCCATGGTGAAGCTGGCCGACGAGGCCCGCATAAACCGGCGCGAATTCATCGAGGAATATCGCGGCCACGAGCTTGATCCGCACTGGATGGAGCGGATGGGCGACAAGGCGGGCCGCGGCTGGCAGGCTTTCGCCGAACGCTCGGGCCCGAAAGTGGCGGACCTGCGCGCCGAGATGGCGCAGGTCGGTCAATATGTCGGCGTCGACATCCAGGAATTCCGCCGCATCGTCAACCAGGTGCAGAAGGGCGAAAAGGAAGCCCGGCAGGCCAAGAAGGAAATGGTCGAGGCGAACCTGCGGCTGGTGATTTCCATCGCGAAGAAATACACCAATCGCGGGCTGCAATTCCTGGATCTCATCCAGGAAGGCAATATCGGCCTGATGAAGGCGGTGGACAAGTTCGAATACCGCCGCGGCTACAAGTTCTCGACCTATGCGACCTGGTGGATCCGCCAGGCGATCACCCGCTCGATCGCCGATCAGGCGCGCACGATCCGCATTCCCGTCCACATGATCGAGACGATCAACAAGCTGGTGCGCACGGGCCGCCAGATGCTGCACGAGATCGGCCGCGAACCGACGCCCGAGGAACTGGCCGAAAAGCTGCAGATGCCGCTGGAAAAGGTTCGCAAGGTGATGAAGATCGCCAAGGAACCGATTTCGCTGGAGACCCCCATCGGCGACGAGGAGGACAGCCAGCTTGGCGATTTCATCGAGGACAAGAACGCGGTCCTGCCGCTGGATTCGGCCATTCAGGAGAACCTGAAGGAAACCACGACCCGGGTTCTGGCCTCCCTCACGCCGCGCGAGGAACGCGTGCTGCGCATGCGCTTCGGCATCGGCATGAACACCGACCACACGCTGGAGGAAGTGGGCCAGCAATTCAGCGTCACCCGCGAACGCATCCGCCAGATCGAGGCGAAGGCGCTGCGGAAGCTGAAGCATCCGAGCCGGTCGCGGAAGTTGCGGAGTTTCCTGGATCAGTGATGGCTGAACGGCTGGCGCGTTGAAGAAACTCACTCTCGATTGGAATTGCGTTCTCGCGGTTGAAAACGGCGAAGTGCAGGGTCGGCATTTGGAGGAATTGGTTACTCTCCATAGGGCAGGGCAGGTACAAACTGCCTTGTTGCAGACTTCTGCATCGGAGAATATGCGAGGCACTCGCGGCTTCCCTGGATCGTATGATCTGTTTGAGGGCCGATTGGAAAAGCTCGGCTGGGAAGACTTGCCGCGCCTGCCGACACCGGGTGTGTGGGGATTAACTTTCTGGGATCGGTTTTATTGGGTAGATCAAGAGGTTTACGAACGCCTCACCGAAGAACTATGGCACATCATGTTTCCCAACCTTCAGTTCTTCGTTGAAGAATGGTCCGCCAAGAACGGCGAGCCGAGCGGCGACGATTTCGCCGGTCCAGAGTTCGCAAGGTTCCGGAATGCTTGGTGTGACGTTCACTCTGCTTATTGCCACATAGAAGAAAACCGCGATCTCTTCATCTCCATGAATACAAGGGACTTTCAGACAAATGGGCAAAGCCTGCGAGCCCTTGGTCTAATGGCGGTTACGCCTGAGGAAGCGCTTGCTGTGATTTGATTGCCGATAATAGGCGTAGGGTCTGCACCAACCCACCACCGCACACCCCACCCCGACCGGCCATCGGTGGGTTTCACCCACCCTACGGCCCTTGGCACGCTTGCGCCGGGCCGATCCTTGCCGGATCGACCTGTGCGGACTATCCTCGCCACACAGGCCCCGGCCGCGCGCCCCGGAGACCGCCCATGCGCCTTGCCCTGACGCTCTGCACCGTCCTTGCCCTGACCGCCTGCGTCCCCGTCGGCCCCAATGACGCCCCCGGCGCGATCCGCACCTTCCGCGGCAACCTCGTGGTCCCCGACCCTGCGATCCCCGGACAGTTCGAGGTGTTCACCCAGGCGGGCGATTCCGGGGCGGATCTGTGGTGCGCGGCGTCCGAATTTGCGCGGGACGAACTGCGCGTGCCCGCCAACCGGCGGATCTATCTTGCCGCTCCGCGCGGCCCCAGCGCCACGCGCCCCGGGCGGACCAGCGCTGTCTTCACCGTTTCGCCCGATGCGGATCTGCGGGCTGCCGCCGAAGCGCTGCCCGACAGCCTGACGATGGGCGTGACCCGGCCGGGGCGGAACTTCCTGCCGCTGCATGGCCAGATGGCCTGCCGCCCGCTCTTCGATCTGCCCTTCGATCGCTGAACCCGACGCCTCGCGGCGATGTGATCGGGGCGCGCGGGACGGGAAACGGGCTGTTTCCGGGTGTCATGCCGCGCCTGTGACAATTCGTGGCGCGGACAGCCCGGGGGGTTTGACGTAGGTCAAGTCCTTCGCCCGAACACTCCTGTAACGACCACGCCATGACATCCGAACCCCAGTCCTCGCGCCTTGGTGGCGGCCCCGGCGGCTTTCCTTTCGCGCCGCCGCTGCCGCTTTTCCTGTTGAACCCCATCCTCAAGCGGATCGTGCACCGGATCGCGGTGCAGAACCCCGACATGTTCGACCGTCTGGGTCCGCACCGGCATGCCTATTTCCTGATCGACCCGGTGGACATCCCGTTCATGCTGTATCTGCGCCCCGACCCCGAGGCGCTGGATTTCCGTGCCGTCGGCCGCAGGAACCCGCCGCCGCATGCCGCGCGGATCTCGGGCAAGTTCCTTGACCTGCTGACGCTGATGGATACCGAGCAGGATGGCGACGCGCTGTTCTTCTCGCGCGATCTGATCGTGACCGGCGATACCGAGGCGGTGGTCTGTCTGCGCAATGCGCTGGACGATGTGGACGATCCGATTGCCGAAAGCGTGGCCGACATGTTCGGCCCGCCCGGGCGCGCCGCGCTGAACGCCCTGCGCCGCGCCGCCGAGAATGCCCAGAAACGGAAAGGGGCCAAGTGATGAACGCCATGGTCAAGCCCGAGCTGATCTGCCCCGCGGGCACGCCTGCCGCGCTGCGCTCGGCGGTGGATGCGGGCGCGGATGCCGTCTATTGCGGCTATCAGAACGCCACCAACGCGCGCAATTTCGTCGGGCTGAACTTCACCCCCGAGGAGATGGAGAAATCCATCCGCTACGCCCATGACGGCGGCACCAAGGTCCTGATCACGCTGAACACCTTCCCGCCTGCGGGCAAGGTCGAGCTGTGGAAGGAGATGGTCGACCTGTCGGCGCGGCTGGGCGCGGATGCCTGCATCGTCGCCGATATCGCGGTGGCCGCCTATATCCGCGACACCTACCCGGACCTGCGCATTCATCTGTCGGTGCAGGCCGCCGCCTCGTCGCCCGAGGCGATCGAGTATTACGTCCGCGAATTCGGCGTGAAACGCGTGGTGCTGCCGCGCATCATGACCGTCAGCGAGATCCGGGGACTGCTGAAGGAAATCCCCTGCGAGGTCGAGACCTTCATCTTCGGCAACCATGGCCTGATGGTCGAGGGGCGGTGTTCGCTGACGAACTATGTCACCGGCCAGTCCACCAACATGGACGGCGCCTGTTCGCCCGCGGCCTGCGTGAAATACGAACGCGCCGATGATGGCAGCATGTCGACGATCCTGGGCGATTACATGATCGACCGCTTCGGACCCGAGGAAACCGCGGGCTACCCGACGATCTGCAAGGGCCGCTACAAATGCGATGCCCGCGACGGCGGCTATTACGCCTTCGAGGAACCGATCAGCCTGAACGCCTCGACCATGCTGCCCGACCTGATCAATGCGGGGGTGCATGCCTTCAAGATCGAGGGCCGCCAACGCTCGCGCGCCTATGTCAAGAAGGTGGTCGCCGCCTTCCGCGAGGCGGTCGATTCGATCATGGCCGGCCAGGAGCCCAGGCTCGCCGATCTCGTCGCGCTGACCGAGGGTCAGAAGCAGACCGAGGGCGCGCTCAAGACCAAGAAATGGAGGTGACGGCATGAACCCGTCTCTGACCCTGGGGCCGAACCTGTTTCACTGGCCGGCCGAGCAGCGGATCGACTTCTACAACCGGATCGCGGATGAAAGCCCGGTCTCGACCGTCTATCTGGGCGAGGTGATCTGTTCCAAGCGCACGCCGTTCTTCGACGATGTCCACCTTCCGGCGGTCGCCGAGCGGCTGGAACGCGCGGGCAAGACGGTGGTCTATTCCTCCTTCTCCGAGGTGGTCATCAAGCGCGAGCGCAACATCCTGATGGAGTGGTCCAAGCAGGAAGGGCGCGATCTGGAGGTGAACAACACCGCCGCACTTCTGCACCTCAAGGACCGGCCGCACCGGATCGGCGGGCTGCTGAACGTCTATAACGAGGACACCATGGCCTATCTGGCGGGCCAGGGCGCGACCCATTTCAGCCTGTTGCCCGAATTGCCGCGCGCGGCCATCGCGCGGCTGGGCGAAAAGGCACGGGAACTGGGCGTCGGCGTCGAGGTGCAGGTCTTTGGCCGGGCCTCGCTGGCGCTGTCGGCACGCTGCTATCATGCCCGCGCGCATGAGCGGACCAAGGACAATTGCCAGTTCGTCTGCGGCGACGACCCGGACGGCATGACGCTGATGACCATGGACGAAAAGCCGTTCCTGACGATCAACGGCATCCAGACGCTGAGTTACGGCTATCTCGACCTGATGGCCGATATCGACGACATGCGCGCGATCGGGGTCACGCATTTCCGGGTGATGCCGCATACTTGCGACATGATCGTGGTGACGCGGGCCTTCGACGACGTGCTGGCGGGCCGGATCGACGTGGCAGAGGGCGAGGCGCGTCTGCGCGAGCTCGGGATCGAGGCGCCTTTCGTCAACGGCTTCTACCGCGGGCGGGCGGGCCATGACTGGGTGCCGCGAGTGACCGAGATGGCATGATCCCTGGCCGCATGCCGGGTTTCGACGGAAGGGGCGCCGGTGGCGCCCTTTTTCGTGACGCGCGGCACGGCCCTGTCGGTGCGTATGCGGTGTCTGTGCCCCCCTTGCGGGTTCGCTTGCGCGTGCGTGCCGGGATGCGTTCTTGGCCGGGCGGGCGCGGATTGCCGAAGATTGCCTGACGCCTGCCGCGCACCGGGTGTTTCCCGTCCGCCATAGTGCCGCCCCGCGACCTGCCCCAGGGCATTGCCGCAGCGGGGGTTATGTGGCATCACCGTTTCAGGTTAATTTCGAACCGGAGAGTTCAGCCGCATGCCCGATTACGACGCCCTTCGCGAGGCCATGGTCGATACCCAGATCCGGCCCTCGGACGTGACGCGGCTGCCGATCATCGCTGCCTTTCTGGCTGTCCCCCGCGAGGAATTCGTGCCTGCGGGCCTGCGCGGCGCGGCCTATATCGGCGAGAACCTCCCGCTTGGCCCCCGCCGCACGGTGCTGGAGCCACGCAGCTTCGCCAAGATGCTGGAGGCGGCGGCCCCCGGTCCGGGCGATCTGGTGCTGGATCTGGGCTGCGGGCTTGGCTATTCGGCGGCCGTGATCGCCCGCATGGCCGATGCGGTGATCGCGGTCGAGGAGGATGCGGCGATGGCCCGGGAGGCCGAGACGCTGCTGGCCGAGCAGGGGGCGGACAACGTGGCCGTCGAGCGGGCCGCGCTGGCCGAGGGCGCGCCGCGCCATGGTCCCTATGACGCGGTCGTGATCGAGGGCGGGGTCGAGCATGTGCCCGCGGCGATCCTCGACCAGCTCAAGGAGGGCGGGCGGATCGTGGCGATCTTCGTCGAGGGCAGCCTGGGTGTCGTGCGCATCGGCCGCAAGGTCGGCGGCGATGTCAGCTGGCGCTTTCTGTTCAATGCAAGCGCGCCGGTCCTGCCCGGGTTCGCGCGCGCGCCGGAATTCCAGCTTTAGGGCCCTTGAACCACATGACCGCGTCCCGAGACGGCAATGAGGACGCGGACAACAAAGAGGCGAGACAGAGATGAGCAGTTTCCTGAAAGTGCTGGGTGGCGCGGCCCTGTCGGCGGCGCTGGTCATGGGGGCGGCGGTCGCGCGCGCCGAGACGCTGACCGACGCGCTGATCGACGCCTACAAGAATTCGCATCTGCTGGACCAGAACCGCGCGGTGCTGCGTGCCGCCGACGAAGATGTCGCCCGCGCCGTGTCGGCGCTGCGGCCGATCATCGACTTCGCGATCAGCGGCCGCTACCAGGACGGCAATACCCGCAGCCCGAGCCAGGGGCAGTATTCCTCCAGCGCGCAGGCCGAACTGACCGCGCGGCTGACGCTTTACGACGGCGGCAATAACCGGCTGGCGATCGACGCGGCGCGGGAGTCGGTCCTTGCCACCCGCGCGGCGCTGGTCGGTGTCGAGCAGGATGTGCTGTTATCGGCGGTGCGGGCCTATATGGATGTCTTCTCGGCGGTTCAGAACGTGTCGCTGGCCGAAAACAACGTGCGGCTTATCACCCAGCAACTGCGCGCCGCCGAGGACCGTTTCGAGGTGGGCGAGGTGACGCGCACCGATGTTTCGCTGGCCCAGTCGCGGCTGGCCGCCTCGCGCTCGAACCTCGTGGCGGCGCAGGGCAGCCTTGCTGTCGCGCGCGAGGCCTACAAGCGCGCCATCGGCCGCTATCCCGGCGTACTCAGCGGCATTCCGCGTTTTCCGGCACTGCCCCAAAGCACCGATGCGGCCCGCGCGATTGCGGTCAAGACCCATCCCGACATCACCCGCGCGCAGCACAACGTGACCGTGGCCGAACTCAATCTCGGCCGGGCCAAGGCGGCGATGCGGCCCAGCATCACGGCGAGTGCCGGGGTCGTGGCCGAGGATGATGGCGGCGAATACGGCACGGTCGGGCTGTCGCTGAACCAGACGATCTATCAGGGCGGCGGGCTTTACGCCGCCGAGCGTCAGGCCCGGACCGGGATCGAGCAGGCGCGTGCGGGGCTGTTGCAGACTGTACGGCTGGTCGAGGAGGAGGTCGGCAATGCTTGGTCCAGCCTCGCCGTGGCCCGCGCCCAGCTCGCCGCGACCGGGGAGCAGATCACCGCTGCCGAGCTTGCCTTCGAGGGCACGCGCGAGGAGGCCCGGCTGGGCGCGCGCACCACGCTCGATGTGCTCGATGCCGAGCAGGAGCTTCTGGACGCCCGCACCGCCCGGGTGCAGGCCGAGGCGACCCAGTATGTCGCGATCTACCGCGTACTGTCCTCGATGGGGCTGCTGACGGCCGAGCATCTGGGCCTTGGGATTCCGACCTACGATCCGCGCGCCTATTACAACGCGGTCTCGAACGCGCCTGCCAAGAGCATCCAGGGCAAGCAGCTTGACAAGGTTCTCGAACGGATCGGGCGGAACTGACGAAGCCGGGGTTGTTGTCTAGGGGGCTGCATCCCGCTAGGCTTGTATCCGGATAGCAAGCAACAGGCCCCGCTGGTCCAATGTCGGAAGGCGCCCCTCATCGCGACGAGGATGACGTGATGTCATCGATTCGCCGTATCGTCACGGACGAGGCTCCGGGACTGGCGGGCGCGCGGGCGGCCGACGCGCCGGAGCGCCTGATCCTGACCCAAGCGCAGCGTGTCGGTCCACCCGCCGGGGATGACGCGCCGGGGGCGTGGGGGGGCGCCGGTCGCGAAAGTTCGCCGCCGGTTGCGTCCGGGCCGGGCCCGGTCGCCGCCGAAACGTCCAGTCTGGAGCAGCGGATCGCCGAACTCGAAGCCGCCTTTGCGGGCTGCGATGACGAGTGGGAACCCGATGGAACCGAGACGCTTGTGGCGGCCACCGGCTGGTCCACCCCTGTCCCGGCCGGGTCGGCGCCCGGTCTTCCGGATGGATCGCCGCGGGGCGGCGGCATGTCCGGGCCGGGCGTGGTTCTGGACGAAGAGGCCCTGCGCGATCTGGTGGCCGCGATCGTCCGGCAGGAGCTTGAGGGCGATCTTGGCGAACGGATGTCGCAGAACGTGCGCAAGCTGGTGCGCCGCGAGATCAGCCGCGCGCTGACAGTGCGGGAGAGGGAATAGGGCGCGCGGCCCTTGCCCGGCCAGATCCCGGCCAAAGAAAAACGCGCCCCGAAGGGCGCGT
Organism: Rhodovulum steppense; assembly: GCF_004339675.1. Lineage (GTDB taxonomy): Bacteria > Pseudomonadota > Alphaproteobacteria > Rhodobacterales > Rhodobacteraceae > Rhodovulum > Rhodovulum steppense. The sequence goes on along the minus strand of NZ_SLVM01000001.1, from coordinate 74,560 downwards.
CCTGGTCGCGATCAGGCTGACCTTCAGGCCGCTTCGGCCTCCTGGGCCTGGCGGCGTTCGCTTTCCTCGCGCGACAATGCGACCGAGGTGCGTACGCCGCGGGCCACGAAGTCCATAAGCCCGGTCACAACGCGCTCGTTCGGGTCGATCCCGGCGCAGGACAGCACCTCGCGCCCATCGCGCGAGCGCGCCCAGCGGGCGATCTGTTCGGGTCCGTTCCCATATTTCTTGTCATCCGCGATCGCATCGTCCAGCGCGGCCAGCACCACCGCAGCGAACAATTTCCGGGCACGGTTGCCCTGTTCATGGTTGAAAGCGGTGCCATCAACGAAATCGGCCATCTCGTCGTCCTTTTATTCTTGCTCTTGCGTTTCGGGCGTGCGGCTGAATATGACGGTTTTACATCGATTCGGTATTTCCGTTTTCGAATGCCTCCCATGCGTATAGCGCATGGGTGAGGCTGAAACCACACATGATATTGTCGCCGGATGGCCCTCTTAACGCCTAGATATGGGGGTACGGGTTTCGCGTTCAACCCCGTGTTAACCTTCTGGCGCCGCGCGCCGGGATCAGGCCCCGACCGCCTCCAGGCATCCCTCGACCATGCCGCGATAGCCGCCGCCGAACAGCCGCAGATGCACCAGCGCGGGCCAGAGCTGATAAAGCGGGCGGCGTGCCTGCCAGCCGGGCTCCGGCGGGCCATAGGCCTCGGCAAGGTCCGCGCCGGGGCGGCCGAACAGGTGCAGCATGGCCAGGTCCACCTCGGCATGACCGTGGTAACAGGCCGGGTCGATCAGCGCGGCGCCCTGCTGCGTGAACAGCACGTTCCCGGCCCACAGATCGCCATGCAGCAAGGCGGGCGGGGGGTGGCGCGGCAAGAGGTCGGGCAGGCGCGCGGCCAGCCGCTCGACCCGGGCGGCGATGTCGGCGGGCAGCGCCCCGGGCCAGGCCAGAAGCCGCCGTTCGGCCCAGAAGCCGGGCCAGTCGGGGCAGGGCGCGTTGGGGATGGCCGCCGGGCCGAAGGCATGATCCTCGTCCCAGCCATAGCCCGCCCCCCGGGCCGCGTGCAGCCGCGACAGCGCCGCGCCCAGCGCGGCCCAGCCCGCGGGATGCGCGCGCACCTCGTCGAGATGGTCGATCACCAGCAGATCGCCCAGCAGCGCGATCACGGCCGGGCAGGGGGCACCGGCCTGCGCCATGGCCGCCAGCATCCGCGCCTCGCGCGCGACCAGCGGACCGGATTTCGCGACGACAACGCGCCCGTCCGTCAGTGTCACCCGCACCACCTGCGACAGGCTTCCCCCGTGCAGCGGCACGATCCCCGCGACCGGCATGCCCAGAAGCGCGCCGATCGCGTTCCGGTCAGCCATCGTCCAGTGTGACGGTCGCCGCGCCTGCGCGCATCGGCTCCGCCGCGCGGTCGAAGCGGAGAAAGGCGATGGCCCGGCCGCCCGCCTGCGTGAACAGCACGCCCGCCGGCTTTTCGCCGGCCATCACGGGCGTGCCCACCGGCGCCGCGCCGTCGATGCGCACGGTCGCCAGCCCTTTCTTCAGCTCGGTCTTGTGCTTCATCCGGGCGGTGACTTCCTGGCCGACATAGCAGCCCTTGCGGAAATCGACGCCGTTCAGCCGCTCGAACCCGGCTTCGAGGATATAGGTGTCGTCGGGGACCAGCTCGATCCCGGTCTCGGGGATGCAGTGCGCCACCCTGATCGCGTCCCAGTCGGTCGCGCCTTCGGGACCGGGAACCGGGGAATAGGCCCGCCAGCCAAGCGCGGGATCGCGCGGGTCGGGAAAGGCGCCCGGCGGGGGCGCGCCAAGGCCCCGCAGCACATGCAGCCCGGCAGGTTCGATCCCGACCTTTGCGCGCAGCCGATACATCGACAGCCGCCGGATCAGCGCCTCGGCGATCCCGGTCTTGACGTCGATCAGGATCGCGTCCTCGGTCCCGGCAAGGAAGAAATCGGCCAGATACTTGCCCTGCGGCGTCAGCAGCGCGGCATAGACCAGCCGCCCGTCGATCTGGCGAACGTCATTGGTGACCAGCCCCTGCAGGAACGCCACCCGGTCCTCGCCGGTGATCTTCAGAACCGTCCGGTCGCTGGCGGCCTCGCCCTGCATGCGCGTCTCCTTCGCTGGGTGTTCCTTCGGATATAGCGCCCGTTCTCAGCCTTCCGAGGCGAATTGCAGACGGTAGAGCCCGGCATACAGTCCGCCCCGGGCGAGCAACTCGTCATGCGTGCCCTCTTCGGCCACGCGGCCCTTGTCCATCACCACGATCCTGTCGGCGTTGCGCACCGTGGCAAGGCGATGGGCGATCACCAGCGTCGTGCGTCCCTGCGACAGCTGCCCCAGCGCCTCCTGCACGATCTTTTCGGACTGGGAATCGAGCGCCGAGGTCGCCTCGTCCATCAGCAGGATCGGCGCATCGCGCAACAGCGCGCGAGCGATCGCGACGCGCTGGCGCTGGCCGCCAGACAGGTTCGAGCCGCGCGGCCCGGCCGGGCTGTCCAGTCCAGCGGGCAGGGCGGGCAGGAAATCGGCGATATGGGCGGCCCTGACCACCTCGGCCAGCCGCGCCTCGGACACGTCCTTGCCAAGGCAGATATTGTCGCGCAGCGGCTCGTCGAACATCGGCGCCTCCTGCGTGACGACCGAGAACAGGTCGCGCAACTCCGCCAGCGGCAGCGCATCCACCGGCACGCCGCCCACCAGAACCCGGCCGCGCTGAGGCTCGACCAGCCGGGTCAGCAGGTTGAAGACGGTGGACTTGCCCGCGCCCGACGGCCCCACCAGCGCTGTCATCTGCCCTGCCTTCGCGGTCAGCGTCAGCCCGTTCAGCGCGGGCGCATCGCCATAGGCCAGGTGCACATCGTCCAGAACGATGTCGCAGTCGCCGCCGGGGGCGGGCAGGGTGCCGGGCTGGGCGGGGGACAGGATCGTCGGGCGTTCCTGAAACACCGCGAAAAGCCGCTCGAGGCTGGCCAGCGCGGCCTGCCAGGCGCCCGAAACGCGGCCCAGACGGCGCAGCGGCTCGAAGACAAGGGCGATGGCGGTGAAGAAGGCCATGAACTCGCCCACCGTCTTGTCGCCGTCGATGATCTGCATGCCGCCGAAGACGAGAACACCGGCAAAGCCGATCCCGCCCACCACGTCGATCAGCGCCGGGATGCCGGATTGCCCGGCCTCGGACCGGATCTGGACATGCACATAGCCGTCCACCGTCTTTGCGAAGCGGACATCCTCGCGATGTTCCAGCCGGTTCAGCTTGATCGTCGTGACCCCGTGAAACGTCTCGTCCAGCCGGTTCGAGATCGAGGCGGCGGCCTCGCGTGCGGCGCGCGTGGTACGCCGCACCCAGCGTTGCAGGGCGGCGATGGGGCCGAACAGAAGCGGCACGCCCGCCAGCGCGATCAGCGTCCAGAGCCAGTCGATCGAGACCGCAACCGCAAACAGCGAGATCAGCGCCACCGCGTCCCGCCCCGCGGCGGTGAAGACCGTGTTCCAGATATTCGCCGCGGCCATGGTGTCGCCGCGCACCCGTTCGATCAGGTTGCCGGGCGGCGTCTTCTGGAACCAGACGCTGTCCAGCGTCAGCATGTGGCCGACAAGATCGCGCTGCAGTGCCGCCGAGACCGAAAGCCCAACGCGCGCCATCAGCAGCCGCTGCCCGAAACCCGCAATCGCGCGCGTCAGGAACAGAATGATCACCGCGCCCGCCACCAGCGGGATCGCGTCGCGGTTCCCGGCGATGAAGATGGTGTCGAACATCGGCTTGAACAGGTAGCTCAGCGCGCCCAGCGTGCCGCCTTCTAGGGTCATCAGCGCCATCGCCGCGCCGATCATCCAGATGTGTCGGCGCAGATAGTCGCGCCAGAGCCAGCGGACGATGGGTCGGCTGTCGTGCTGCGCGTCCATCGCTCAGCGGCTCCGGTGGCGGCGCGCGCGGAACGCGGCCTTGATTGCGGCCGGGTCGTAGCGCGTCGCGATCCAGTCGCGGATCGGCATCGGGTCGGTCATGGTGTCGGCCTCGTAGGCGTCGAGCATCTGATCCAGCACACCGCTGGCCGAGCTACGGAAATGGATGAAGCGCCAGTGCAGCATGCGCCGCGCCTCGGCAAGTGTCGCGCCCTCGATATGCAGCAGATAGAGCGCCGCGGCGATCCCCGTCCGGTCCGATCCCGACTTGCAATGCATCACGAAGGGCTTCTCGATGGTTTCGAACTGGTCCAGCAGCGCCAGCAGGGCTGCCGGGCGTGACAGCTTGCGGGCGCGGATGCGCCGACTGACAAGCGTCAGCCCCAGCGCGCGGCAGGCCTCGTCCTCGAGACGGAAATGACTCGACCCCCGGTCGCCGCGCAGCGACAGCACGGTGCGGATGCCCATGTCGCGATAGCGCCGCAGCCGCCGCGCATCGGGCTGGTTCGACCGCCACGCGCCCGGTGCGACCTGGTGCAGGTTGGTCCAGAAGATGCGCAGGAAGGCATGGTCAACGATCTGGAAATGCCAGAACGCCGCAAACCGTCCCGCGGGCGTCGAGATGTCGCCGTCGAAAGCGTCGCTCATCCGGCGAACGACCGCCTCGAAGCGGGTCTTGATCTGGTCGAGCATCGTCTCCCCGGCGCCCTGCGGCACGAACTGGGGGGATAGCCCGAATGGGCGTCCCTGACAAGCGAATGCCACCTTGCCCCGGCCCGGCGCGCTCTTGCGGTGCCCCGGCGCGCTGGCCTATAGAGCGGGGCGTCGAAAACAGCCGTCGAAGAGGGTTCCATGGCAGGCCATTCGAAATGGGCGAACATCCAGCACCGCAAGAACCGCCAGGACTCGGTGCGGGCCAAGCTGTTCTCCAAGCTGTCCAAGGAGATCACCGTCGCGGCCAAGATGGGCGATCCCGATCCCGACAAGAATCCCCGCCTGCGCCTCGCCGTCAAGGAGGCCAAGGCCAACTCGATGCCCAAGGACAATATCGAGCGCGCGATCAAGAAGGCGCAGGGCGGCGAGGGCGACAATTACGAGGAAATCCGCTACGAAGGCTATGGGCCCGATGGCGTGGCGGTGATCGTCGAGGCGATGACCGACAACCGCAACCGTACCGCGTCGAACGTGCGGTCGCTGTTCACCAAGCATGGCGGCAATCTCGGCGAGACCGGCTCGGTCGCCTTCATGTTCGAGCGCAAGGGCGAGATCCGCTATCCCGCCGCCGTGGGTGACGCCGATTCCGTGATGATGGCCGCGATCGAGGCCGGCGCCGAGGATGCCGAAAGCAGCGAGGACGGCCATGTGATCCTGTGCGCCGATACCGATCTGGGCGAGGTGGCCGCCGCGCTCGAGGCGCAGCTTGGCGAAAGCGAATCGACCCGGCTGATCTGGCAACCCGGCACCACGACCGAGCTTGACCTCGAGGGCATGCAGAAGCTGATGAAACTGGTGGATGCGCTGGAGGACGATGACGACGTGCAGCGCGTGACCACCAATTTCGAGGCCAGTGACGAGGTTCTGGCCCTGCTCTGAGCCCCGCGCCGTTCAGCCGAAGCCGGCGATGGCCAGATCCGTGGCGCTGGCAACCCGGTTCCGCCCGCCCTGCTTGGCCGCGTAAAGCGCCTGGTCGGCGGCGTCGAGCGCGCGGTCGAACCCGTCTGTCCGGGCAGTCTCTACCGCGGCGCAGCCGAAGGATGCGGTCAGTGCCTTTCCGCCCGGCCCGCTGCCGATCTCGCCCGACGGCATGATCCGAAGTTCTTCCGCGAGGGTATGGCGCAGGATCTCGGCCAGCGCCTCGGCGCCCGCCAGCGGCGTGTCGGGCAGCACAAGCAGGAATTCCTCGCCGCCCCAGCGCCCCGCGACATCCGACATCCTCAGCCGCGCCGCCATCAGCCGGGCCGCGGCTTCCAGCACCCGGTCGCCGACCCCGTGGCCCAGCCGGTCGTTGATCGCCTTGAAATGGTCGAGGTCGCAGATCACCATCGAGACCGGCCGCCCGCCGCGGCGCGCGGCATGGATCGCATGGCCGGCCATCACCAGGGTTCCACGCCGGTTGGCCAGGCCCGTCAGCGAGTCGATCAGCGAGGCGCGCTGCAATTCGCGCGACAGCGCCCGGCGTTCGCGGTCCAGCCGGTCACGCATCCGGCCCGCAACCAGGACGCCGGAGCAGCAGAACAGAATCATCAACTGGGCATAGATCGCGCCCGTCGCGCTGGGGCCGTTCGGGTCCAACCGGAAGATCAGGATGGCCAGCGCCGCGGGCACGACCGCGGCCAGCGCCATTTCCAGGCGCAGCACGCGGGTCAGCCTGTCGTCCCGGAACAGCGTGCGCAGTTCGGGGCGTCGGGCCTGGGCGATCTGGGCGGCCAGCACCAGAGGCGCAAGGATCACCATGGTGAAGGGCGACAGCGCCCCGCGCAACTGGCCGATTCCCATGGCATGGCCCAGAAGGGCCGTCAGGCAGATCATCCCGGCGGCCCCGGCCAGGACAATGGCCGGCCAGGCCGGGCGGCGGCGGCGCAGCGCCAGCGCGCTGGCCAGCGCCAGGATGCCCACGGCCTCGCTGATGCCGGTGACTTCGGGATCCAGCGGCAAGCCGCGACTCAGCCAGATCAGTTGCCCCAGCCCGATCAAGCCGGCCAGCAGAACAAGCGTCCGCTCGACCGGTCCGCCGCGTGCAAAGGGCCGCTGGATCAGGATCGCCAGCGCCAGGGCGGCAAGGGCCAGCAGCGTCGGCGGGGGAATGCCCGCCTCGCCCGGGAAGGGCTGGTGCAGCAACGGGATGTCGGCCAGAAATCCGATCGCCGGGACGGCCGCCAGAAGGAACGAGAACAGCGCCAGCGCCTGCCGCACGGCGGGGGCTGCGCGCACCATCACGAAACGTGGGGTTCCGTGCAGCAGATCGTCGTCTTCCCATGGTCCCGCCGGGGGATGAGAGATCGCTTTCATTGGGGTCTCCGTCGTCGATGCCGCCCGACCGTCGGCGGCATCATGGCAAACAATCGGTTAATGAGGGGTTGACGCAGCCTGCGCTGCGTTAACCCTGTCCCGGAGCCGCGGTGGCCTTGCATCGCGACCGGGCATCGGGTGAAGTCGCGCCATGGCTCGGGGCGCGGACGCATCCGGGGGGCAGCGGCCCCTCGCTGGGATTCTCTGGATGCTGTTGACCGGCGCGAATTTCGTGGCGGTCACGGCCCTGGTCAAGCATGTCGGCGATGCCGTGCCCGCGCCCCAGGCGGCATTCCTGCGCTATGTGCTGGGGCTGGTCTTCCTTGCGCCGATGCTGGGGCCGCTGCTGCGCGCCGGGATCGACCGGCGCGGGCTGGCGCTTTACTCGTGGCGGGGGATCGCGCATGCGCTGGGCGTGATCTGCTGGTTCTACGCGATGACCCGCATCCCGATCGCCGAGGTCACGGCGATGAACTATCTCAACCCGGTCTATGTCACGATCGGCGCCGCGCTGGTCTTCGGCGAACGGCTGGCGCTGCGCCGGATCCTTGCCGTCGCGGTGGCCTTTGCGGGGGTGCTGGTGATCCTGCGCCCGGGCTTTCGCGAGCTTTCGGACGGCCATCTGGCGATGCTCTTCACCGCGCTGTTCTTCGGCGCCTCCTATCTGATGGCCAAGCGGCTGAGCGAGCGCGACTCGGCGGCGGTGGTGGTGGCGATGCTGTCGATCACGGTCACGCTGGCGCTGGCGCCCTTCGCGCTGGCGGTCTGGGTGACGCCGACGCTGTCGCAACTGTTCTGGCTGTTCCTCGTCGCTTTCTTCGCGACCGCCGGGCATTACTCGATGACCATGGCCTTCCGCGCCGCGCCGCTGGCGGTGACCCAGCCGGTCACCTTCCTGCAACTGGTCTGGGCCACGCTGCTGGGCTGGCTGGTCTTCGGCGAGGCGGCGGATGGCTGGGTGATCCTTGGCGGCGCGATGATCGTGGGGGCGGTGGTCTTCATCTCCTGGCGCGAGGCGATGCTGAAACGCCGCGTCACCACCCCGCCACCCGAGGCCACCAAACTGTGACCCCGCCTTGCCGAGCAACGCCTTTCGCCTAGCTTCCCGGCATGGCCGACGAACTGACCCTCGATATCCGCACGGGCCTGCCCGATGCGCTGCGCGTGCTGCTGGACGAGCACCCGCGCGATCTGTGGGACAGCCATGTCCGCTTTGACGGGCTGACCCGGTTCTGGCTGGAACGCCACCTGATGTTCCGCACCCTGATCGACCGGATCGGGGACGAAAGCCGGTCCATCGTCGAGCGCAGCGCCGAGCCCGGACAGGCGGTGCGCAACACGGCCCGCTATGCGCAATTGCTGCTGGGCGAGTTGCACGGGCATCACCAGATCGAGGATCTGCACTATTTCCCCCGCCTTCTGGCCGCAGAACCGCGGCTGGTGCGGGGCTTCGACATCCTGGACGGCGACCATCACGCGCTGGACGGGCAGCTTGCGGCGCTGGCGGGCGCGGTCAACGGGCTGATCCGGGCCACGCCTGCCGACCAACGCGACCGGGCCGGGGCGCTCGGGACGACGCTGGCCGGGTTCGGCCGGTTTCTGGACCGCCACCTGGTCGATGAGGAGGATCTGGTGGTGCCCATCCTTCTGAAACATGGCGAGGCGCTGGGCGTCTGAACCGGCCCGGGTTTGATCGGGGTCAAGGACAGCCTGCGCAGCGGCTTCCTAGGGTCTGTGCGACCCAAGGGACAGATGGAGCCGGAAATGACCAACACGCCGCACGAGCTTGCCGAGGAATTCCCCGACAAGGCGGAGCTGATCCACACGCTCAAGCAAAATGACGCCCATTTCGCCCGGCTCTTCGACGAGTATCACCAGATCAACGGCGCCGTGCACCGGGCCGAAACGGATATCGAGCCGACCGACGATTTTCACCTGACCGAGATGCGCAAGACGCGGATGAATCTGAAGGACGAGATCGCCCGCATCCTGCGCACCGCGGCGGCCTGAGCCGCAGATTCAACCCGTGGCGGCCTCGCCCTGCGTTTCCGCGGCGGGGCCTTCCACCTCGGCGGTGAAGGTGTCGAAGAACTGGTCGGCCAGCCGACGCGCCGTGCCGTGGATCAGCCGCGAGCCAAGCTGAGCAAGCTTGCCGCCGACCTCGGCATGGACGTCATAGATCAGTTCCGTCCCGCCGCCCTCGGCATCCTCCAGCCGCACATCCGCGCGGCCCTTGGCAAAGCCCGCAACGCCGCCCTTGCCCTCGCCGAGGATGGTATAGCTTTGCCGCTCGACCAGGTCCGAGACCGTGACCGCGCCGCGAAAGGTCGCCTTGACCGGGCCGACCTTCTGGGTGACCACCGCTTCGAACCCGTCCTCGATGCTGCCTTCCAGTTCCTGGCATCCGGGGATGCAGGCCTTCAGCGTGTCCGGATCGGTCAGGCGCTCCCACACCGCCGCCCGGTCGGCCGCGATGACGCGGCTGCCCGTGAGTTCCATGAATTCCTCCCTGTTCTTCCCATCTTCATTTACGGGTCGAACCGGGCAGACGTCAAAACCTATTCCGCGACCTCATAGGGCAGCAGGCCGCGCCGGTCGGGATCGACGCTGAGGCGGCGTTCCAGCGGGGGCACCGCGCGCTGGTGGCAATTGCGGCGCTCGCAGATGCGGCAGGAGATCCCGATCGGCTCGAAGCCGGCGGCGTTGGTCAGGTCCAGATCGTCGGCATAGACCAGCCGGTCGGCATGCCGGATCTCGCAGCCCAGCCCGATGGCGAAACGGCGCACCGGCGCGCCCCAGGCGCCGCCCGGCTTGGTCACGTCGCGCGCAAGGCTCAGATAGCGCACGCCGTCCGGGGTCTCGGCCAGTTGCCGCAGGAACCGGCCCGGCGTCTCGAAGGCGCGATAGACGTTCCACAGGGGGCAGGCCCCGCCGAAGCGCGCGAATTGCAGCCGCGTCGCGGAATGGCGCTTGGTGATCGTGCCCGCCTGATCGACACGGACAAAGAAGAAGGGCAGCCCCTTGGCACCGGGTCGTTGCAGGGTGGACAGCCTGTGCGCCACCTGTTCGATCGAGGCGCCGAAGCGGTCGGCCAGCAGTTCCAGATCGTGCCGGGCCTCCTGCGCGGCCTCCAGAAAGCTGCCATAGGGCAGCAACGCGGCGCCCGCGAAATAGTTCGCCATCCCGATCCGGGCGATATCGCGCGCCTCGGGGCTCTGGAACCGAGCCAGGTCCAGCGTCGCCTCCAGAAGCTGGGATTGTGTGAGAAGTGCAATCTGGTGAAGCAACTGGAATCGCCGTGTCGGCCCGCTCAGGCGGCTCGAAAGCGTCAGGATGCGCCGTGTGGCGTCGTAGTGGCGAAGACCTGGAATATCATTCTTGCTCAAGGTGATGCCCGCGGATTCCAGGGTCTCTGCGGCATGACGCTCCTGGTCGTCGGGGTTGGTGCCATTGCGCGCGAACCGCTCTGCTGCGCGGTCGACCGCATCTATGTAATTGTCGCAATAGTGAAAGAAATCGCGCACCTCTTCCCAAGGCGAGGGTTGCAGTGCGGCATCCTCGCGGCCCAGCGCCTCGTCCAGCGAGGCCAGCCGCTCATGGCTCTGGCGATAGGCGCGATGCAGTTCCAGAAACGCCCGCGCCAGCGCTGGTGCGTTCGACGCGGCCAGCCGCAGGTCGGCAAGCGGCGGGGCCAGATCGCCGAAAACCGGATCGGCCAACGCCTCGCGCATGTCCGAAACCAGACGCTCGGCATCGCCCGTCGAAAGCTCGGTCACGTCGAAGCCGAATTCCGAAGCCAGCGCCAGCAGGACCGTGGACGAGACCGGGCGGTTGTTGTTCTCCATCTGGTTCAGATAGGGCAGCGAGATGCCCAGCCGCGCCGCGAAATCCTTTTGCGTCAGCCCCAGCCGCGTGCGCGTCTCGCGCAGTTTCACGCCAGCATAGAGTTTGCGACTTGCCATTCTGGCCATCCGTTTTGTTTGCGGGTTCGCAGTAGCGCCCATAGCCTTTGCAAAGCTCGCGCGCAAGCATGTGTCAGGGATGCGGCGGGCGGGCGGCGGACGGCGGGGTGGAGGCGGGCGGCCCCTCCAGGCGGTCGATCCGGCGGACATACAGCACCGCGACAACCGCCATGGCCGAGGTCGCCAGCATGATCGCCAGCAAGGGCCAGGCCCCGCGCCCCGGCACCAGCAGCGCACCCGCCAGCGCCGACAGCCCCGCACCGCCCCCGATCATGATCGCGCCGCCCAGCCCGCTGGCCGTCCCCGCCAGATGCGGCCTCACAGACAGCATCCCCGCGGTCGCGTTCGGCAGCGTCATGCCGTTGCCCAGCCCGACCAGCGCCATCACCCCGAAAAATGCCAGCGGATGCGCCAGCCCCAGCCCGATCAGCGCCATCGAGATCACCGGAGCCGCCCCCGCGACCAGCGTGCCATAAAGGATCATGCCGTTGATCCCCACCCGCACCGAGAGGCGCCCGGCCAGGTAGTTTCCGCCCATATAGCCCAGCGCGATGATGCCGAAATACAGGCCCAGCGCCGCCGGGTTCAGGCTGAACACCTCGGATCCGACGAAGGGCGCGCCGCCCAGATAGGCGAAGAACGCCCCCGAGGCGAAGCCTGCGGCCAGCGCATAGCCCCAGAACCGGCGCGAGCGGAACAGTTCGGGATATTCGCGGAACTGCCCCAGCAGGCTGACCTCGCGCGGGCGCGCGGTCTCGCCCAGGTCGGCCCAGGTCAGCGCCAGCACCGCAAGTCCCGCGACCAGCAGCATCGCGAAACTTGCCTGCCAGCCGAAGGCCTGGTCCAGCACCCCGCCGATGGCCGGCCCGATCATCGGCACCAGCGCCATGCCCATCGTGACATAGCCGATCATCGAGGCGGCCTGCGCGTCGTCCACCATGTCGCGCACCACGGCGCGCGACAGCACCATGCCGGTCACGATCACCGCCTGCGCCATGCGGAAGGCCAGGAACAGGCCCGCATTGGGGGCCAGGATGCAGCCCAGCGTCGCGACCAGGAAAAGCGCGATCGAGATCAGCAGCACCGGACGCCGTCCGTAGCGGTCGGAAATCGGTCCGATCGCCAGTTGCAGCACCGCGTTCATGCCGAGATACAGCGCCACGGACAGTTGCATCAACCGGTAATCCGTCCCGAAATGCGCGGTCATGTTGGGCAGCGACGGCAGGAAGATGTTCATCGACAGCGCCGAGATGCCCGCGAGCAGGACAAGCGTCAGGATATGGGGTGGGCTTGTCCGGTCAAGGAGCCGGATTTCTGGTCGTGGGGGCATGCGATCCGATTACGCTGCGCGGTATAATTTGTCCATCCGGTCAAAACCCTTGCAAGGGGGGGGCGTCACGTCTTCGCGGCGGGGCGATTTGCGAATTTGCGATTAGCGAGCGCCGATCTGCCAAGGATTTGCAAATATTCCGAAAGGTTCTTTTATGTCCCTCTCGCCGAGGCTAGGTTGCCGGAAATTTCCGCAAGGGGCCAGCGCCGATGAAAGACATCCTGAACGAGCTTGAACGCCGCCGCGACATCGCCCGCAAGGGGGGCGGAGAAAAGCGGGTGGACAGCCAGCACGCCAAGGGCAAGCTGACCGCGCGCGAGCGGATCGACCTGCTGCTGGACGAGGGCTCGTTCGAGGAATTCGACATGTTCGTGGCCCATCGCTGCACCGATTTCGGGATGGAGGAGAACCGTCCCTATGGCGATGGCGTCATCACCGGTTGGGGCACGATCAATGGCCGACAGGTCTATGTCTTTTCCCAGGACTTCACCGTTCTGGGCGGCTCGGTCTCGGCGACGCATGCCCAGAAGATCTGCAAGATCATGGATATGGCGATGCAGAACGGTGCGCCCGTGATCGGCATCAACGACTCGGGCGGGGCGCGCATCCAGGAGGGCGTGGACAGCCTTGCGGGCTATGGCGAGGTGTTCCAGCGTAACATCGAGGCCTCGGGCGTGGTGCCCCAGATCAGCGTCATCATGGGCCCCTGCGCGGGCGGCGCGGTCTATTCCCCCGCAATGACCGATTTCATCTTCATGGTGCGGGATTCGTCCTACATGTTCGTCACCGGCCCCGACGTGGTGAAGACCGTCACCAACGAGGTGGTCACCGCCGAGGAACTGGGCGGTGCATCCACCCACACCCGGAAAAGCTCGGTTGCCGATGGCGCCTTCGAGAACGATGTCGAGGCACTTTACGAGGTGCGTCGGCTGGTCGATTTCCTGCCGCTCAACAACCGCTCGGTCCCGCCCGTGCGCCCCTTCTTCGACGATCCCGAGCGGGTGGATCCCAGCCTCGACACGCTGATCCCCGACAACCCGAACGTGCCCTACGACATGAAGGAACTGATCCTGAAGGTCGCGGATGAGGGCGATTTCTACGAGATCCAGGAAGATTTCGCCAAGAACATCATCACCGGCTTCATCCGTCTGGAGGGCCGCACGGTGGGCGTGGTGGCGAACCAGCCGATGGTTCTGGCGGGCGTGCTGGACATCGACTCGGCGCGCAAGGCGGCACGCTTCGTGCGCTTCTGCGACTGTTTCGAGATCCCGATCCTGACCCTTGTCGACGTGCCCGGCTTCCTGCCCGGCACCAAGCAGGAATATGACGGCGTCATCAAGCACGGCGCGAAACTGCTGTTCGCCTATGGTGAGGCGACGGTGCCGAAAGTGACCGTCATCACCCGCAAGGCCTATGGCGGGGCCTATGTGGTGATGAGTTCCAAGCATCTGCGCGGCGACATCAACTATGCCTGGCCGACCTCGGAAATCGCGGTGATGGGCGCCAAGGGCGCGACCGAGATCCTCTATCGGTCCGAACTGGGCGATGCCGACAAGATCGCCAAGCGCACGGCCGGTTACGAGGACCGCTTTGCCAATCCCTTCGTGGCGGCCGAGCGCGGGTTCATCGACGAGGTGATCCAGCCCCGCTCCACCCGCCGCCGCGTCTGCCGGGCCTTCGCGGCGCTGCGCAACAAGAAACGCCCGATGCCCTGGAAGAAGCACGACAACATCCCGCTGTAGACCCAGGTCGGGTCGGCGCATCGCGCGTCGGCCCGTGACGGAGGTGGTCCGATGCCCGAGTCCCAGACGATCCGACGCCCCCCGCGTCCCGCCACGCCTGTTCCCGGCGCGGGACTGGCGGCATGCAGGCGTTTTCGCCGGGCGCATGCGCTGGTGCTGGTCCTCGCTGCCGGTCCCCTGGTCGCGCAGGAACTGATCGACGTGCCCTCGGGTCAGTCGGTCACCCTGTTCGACGCGATCACCGGCGAACCGGGACCCGAGGGATTGACGGTGCGCTTCCGTTTTCTCGCGCCGCAGATCGCGCGGGCGGGCGGTACGATGCCCTATGAACTGGCTGCGGGCGACATCGAGTATCTGTGCGACAACTACGCCCTGCCGCGACTGTCCAATATCGGCCCCGAGGTCAGCCAGATCGTCATCACCCTGATGGATCGCCCCGTTCCCTTTGGCCAGCCGGACCCCGAGGCCACCCAGTTCTTCGAGGCGTTCCGCCCCGAGGATGGGCGCTGCCTGTGGGAGGGTTTCTGACGATGAAGCAAGATCTTGCGCACCGAGTCTCAGTTTGGGGGGAAGCTGCGCCTTTTGAGTCACAGGTGGCAGTTTCGCAGCGCATCCCATGTGCAAAGCGTTGTGATTGGTCTATGATTCGAACGGGTCCTGAAATTGTGACCTTCAACGTGATCGTGGCCGACGTGCTGTCGGCCCCTGCAAGAAAATGGAGTTCTGGATGTCCAAGAGCATCAAGGCCCTCATGGCGCTGTCCCTCGTGGCCTTCGTCGCGGCCTGCGCCCAACAGGAAGAAGTCGTCTACGTCGAGCCCGAGCCCGTCGTCGGCGAGCCGAAGTACACCAAGTACTGATACGGGCGCGGGGCGGGCCTGGCCCGCCCCGACACCCCCCGCGTCGCCCGCCGCCCGGGAGGAGACGCGATGCTGAAGCACAGGGGCTTTCCCGGCCGCCTTCCGGGCACCGATTTCCAGTTCACGATTCGCAGGGCGAACAAGGACGGCGCGACGCGGCTTGTCGCCCGTGAGCGCTATGCCGATCGCCGCAATTCCGACCGGCGCGCCGACGCAGCGTTCATGGCCGCGCTGTGGGAGCATTTCGGCGACGAACCCTTCGAGCGCGGCAATCTCGATGCAGGGCGGTTGTCCTGGTTCCTGGGCCGCGAGGTCGTGCCAGCCGAGGACCCGTTCGATCCAGAAAGCTACGACGCCCTGCTCAGAATCGACGTGGCGCGCGCCCGAACGGCCTTTCCCGACATCTTCGGCGGCGAGGATTAGGCATGAATTTGCTCAGGGGCCCGGCCTGTCGGCGGGAATCGGCCAGAATTGACTCGCCTGTGCGTTGTGGGCTTTCCTTTTGGATGCAAGTGGGGAATCCTGACCATGGGCGCGGTGGAGTGGCACCCCTTCACCCCCGCGTCTTGTACTACCGTTACCCTTCCCCAACCCCCAGGCCTGACCCCATTAGGGTCAGGCCTACCCCCGTTCTTTCTGCCGCCATCAACGGTTTCCTGGCTCGCAGGCGGAACGATTTCCGTTCCGTCCGTGTTCCGTTCGCAGTAGACTTCCGGCGCAACAAAAATCCGAACGGAGGCAGAGTAGGATGCGTATTCTCAAGATTCTGGTCGCGGTCGCGGCCGTTGGCTCTCTGGCGGGCTGCATGGCCAACGATACCGAGCGGGCGCTTGCCGGTGCGGTCGGCGGTGCCGTCGTGGCCGACGTGCTCGACACCAATGTCATTGCCGGGGCGGCCGTGGGCGCCACGGCCGGTGCGCTTTGCGACGACGTGGGCTTCTGCAGATGATCTGACCGGGCGGGCCTTCGGGCCTGACGGGCGAAAGATATTCAGGGTCGCCGGGGCTGCGGGCTCCGGTGGCCCTTTCTCGTTTGTGCGCCGGGGCGGGTGCGGCCCGGTGGAATGCTGGAAAGGACGGAAATGTTCGAGAAGATCCTGATCGCCAACCGGGGGGAGATCGCCTGCCGGGTCATCAAGACCGCCCGCAAGATGGGCATCAAGACGGTGGCCGTCTATTCCGACGCCGACCGCCATGCGCTGCATGTGCGGATGGCCGACGAGGCGATCCATATCGGGCCGCCGCCCGCGAACCAGTCCTATATCGTGATCGACAGGATCATGGAGGCGATCAAGGCCAGCGGCGCGCAGGCCGTCCACCCCGGTTACGGCTTCCTGTCCGAGAACAGGCTGTTCGCCGAGGCGCTGGAGGCCGCGGGCGTCGCCTTCATCGGCCCGCCCGCCAGCGCGATCGAGGCGATGGGCGACAAGATCACTTCCAAGAAGCTGGCGGCCGAAGCCGGGGTCTCGACCGTGCCGGGCTATATGGGCCTGATCGGGGATGCCGACGAGGCGGTGAAGATCAGCCGCGAAATCGGCTATCCGGTGATGATCAAGGCCAGCGCGGGCGGCGGCGGCAAGGGCATGCGCATCGCCTGGACCGACGAGGAAACCCGCGAGGGTTTCCAGGCGTCCCGGGCCGAGGCGGCGAACAGTTTCGGCGACGACCGCATCTTCATCGAGAAATTCGTCACCCAGCCCCGCCATATCGAGATCCAGGTTCTGGCCGACAAGCATGGCAACACGCTCTATCTGGGCGAGCGGGAATGCTCGATCCAGCGGCGCAACCAGAAGGTCATCGAGGAAGCCCCCAGCCCCTTCCTTGACGCGGCGACGCGCAAGGCGATGGGCGAACAGGCCTGCGCGCTGGCGCGCGCCGTGGGCTATACCTCGGCCGGGACGGTGGAATTCATCGTCGATGGCAACCGCAATTTCTACTTCCTGGAAATGAACACCCGGCTTCAGGTGGAGCATCCCGTCACCGAACTGATCACCGGCATCGACCTTGTCGAACAGATGATCCGCGTGGCGGCGGGCGAAAAGCTGTCCTTCGGCCAGGCGGACGTCAAGCTGAACGGCTGGGCCATGGAAAGCCGGCTTTACGCCGAGGATCCCTATCGCAACTTCCTGCCCTCGATCGGGCGGCTGACGCGCTATCGGCCGCCGGCGGAATCGGCGCATGAGGCGGCCGTGGTGCGCAACGATACCGGCGTCTACGAGGGCGGCGAGATCAGCATGTATTACGACCCGATGATCGCCAAGCTCTGCACCTGGGCGCCCACCCGCGACCAGGCCATCGACGAGATGCGCACCGCGCTGGATGCCTTCGAGGTCGAGGGCATCGGCCACAACCTGCCCTTCCTGTCGGCGGTCATGGACCATCCGCGGTTCTGTTCGGGCAACATCACCACCGCCTTCATCGCCGAGGAATATCCCGACGGTTTCGCGGGCGTCAGCCTGCCGCGCGAGGAACTGCGCCGGGTGGCCGCCGCGGCCGCCGCGATGTTCCGGGTGGCCGAGATCCGGCGCGCGCGCATCTCGGGCACGATGGACAATCACGAACGCAAGGTCGGCAGCGA
Source organism: Rhodovulum steppense (assembly GCF_004339675.1). Taxonomy (GTDB): domain Bacteria; phylum Pseudomonadota; class Alphaproteobacteria; order Rhodobacterales; family Rhodobacteraceae; genus Rhodovulum; species Rhodovulum steppense. Next base: position 57,163 of record NZ_SLVM01000001.1, on the reverse strand, counting down.
CTGGGTGGTGGTCGCCCAGGGCGAACGCTTCGCGCTGACCATCGACGCCGACCGCCAGGGCTCGACCGTGCGCTTTGCCGAGGGCGACGCCCACCGCGTCACCTCCGACTGGACGCCGGGCAACCCGCTGGCGGTGCTGCATATCGACGGCGCGCCGCTGGTGCTCAAGGTCGGCAAATCGCCCAACGGCTACCGCATCCGCCATCGCGGCGCCGACATGAAGGTGGCGGTCTTCACCCCCCGCCAGGCGGAACTTGCCGCGCTGATGCCCGAGAAACTGCCGCCCGACACCTCGAAATTCCTGCTTTGCCCGATGCCGGGCCTGATCGTCTCGGTCGATGTCGAGGAAGGCCAGGAGGTGCAGGAAGGCCAGGCGCTGTGCGTGGTCGAGGCGATGAAGATGCAGAACATCCTGCGCGCCGAACGCAAGGGCATCGTCGCCAGCATCAAGGCCGGCCCCGGCGCCAGCCTTGCCGTCGACGATGTGATCATGGAGTTCGAATGATCCCCAGGGCCGCCCCATACCCAGCGCCGTTCGGGCGTGCCGGGGCGGCCCGTGGCCGGGCTCAGTCCGATGCGGCGCCGCGGCGGTCGCGAATCTCCTGCTGGCGCAGCGGCAGCTTGTCGATCGACCGGGTCAGTTCGCGCACGTCCCAGGGCGTGGGCTTGCGCAGGATCACGTTGCCGTCCTTGGCCACCAGCACCAGCGCAAAGCCGCGCGGGCGCAGGGTCTGGCGAAAGGCGCTGCGGGCGGCGGGGTCGGTGTCGGTGATCACCACCACGTCGCGGATGGCCAGTTCCTCCATCCGCGCGGTCAGCAGGTCCATCTGCTGGGCAAAGCGCGGATCGGCCTCGCTGTCGGCGAACACGACCACGGGACGGGCGATCCAGCGGAACTCGTCCGGGCTGACCTCGCGCGCGTCCAGGATCGTCATGTGGTCCGCCTGCCAGCGTTCGAACGGCGTCGCCTCCTCCATCGCACCTGCGGTCAGGGCAAATGGGACGAGGGCGGCAAGTGCAAGAGATACGAGACGTTTTTTCATGAACCCTCCTGTCGCGTCCAGATATAGGCGCGCGGGAACGGAAAGCGAAGCTTGAACCCGCCCGCGGGCGGGGGAACGAGACGAAAAGGGACGATCCGATGACGGACAAGACCAGAAGCTGGGCCGAGATGGCCGCCAAGGAACTGCGCGGCCGCAGCCCCGAGGATCTGACCTGGGAGACGCCCGAGGGCATCCCGGTCAAGCCGCTCTATACCGAAGCGGATATCGCGGGCCTGCCGCATATGGGCTCGGTCCCCGGCGCGGCGCCCTATACCCGCGGTCCGCGCGCCACGATGTATGCCGGTCGGCCCTGGACGATCCGGCAATATGCGGGCTTTTCCACCGCCGAGGAGAGCAACGCCTTCTACCGCAAGGCGCTGGCGGCGGGCCAACAGGGCGTTTCGGTCGCCTTCGACCTGGCGACGCATCGCGGCTATGACAGCGACCATCCCCGCGTGGTGGGCGATGTCGGCAAGGCGGGCGTGGCCATCGACAGCGTCGAGGACATGAAGATCCTGTTCGACGGCATCCCGCTGGATCAGGTCAGCGTGTCCATGACGATGAACGGCGCCGTGATCCCGGTGCTGGCCAGCTTCATCGTCGCGGGAGAGGAACAGGGGGTGGACCGCGCGCTTCTGTCGGGCACGATCCAGAACGACATCCTGAAAGAGTTCATGGTGCGCAACACCTATATCTATCCGCCCGAACCCTCGATGCGGATCGTGGCCGACATCATCGAATACACCTCGACCGACATGCCGCGGTTCAACTCGATCTCGATCTCGGGCTACCACATGCAGGAGGCCGGCGCGAACCTCGTGCAGGAACTGGCCTTCACGCTGGCCGACGGCAAGGAATATGTGAAGACGGCGCTGGCGCGGGGGCTGGATGTCGATGCCTTTGCCGGGCGGCTGTCCTTCTTCTTCGCCATCGGCACGAATTTCTTCATGGAAATCGCCAAGCTGAGGGCGGCGCGCTTCCTTTGGCACCGCATCATGTCGGAGTTCGAGCCGAAGAACCCCGGTTCGCTGATGCTGCGCACCCATTGCCAGACCTCGGGCGTGTCGTTGCAGGAGCAGGACCCCTATAACAACATCGTGCGCACCGCCTATGAGGCGATGAGCGCGGTGCTGGGCGGCACGCAATCCCTGCACACCAACAGCTTCGACGAGGCGATCGCGCTGCCCACCGAATTCTCGGCCCGGATCGCGCGCAATACCCAGCTGATCCTGCAGAACGAGACCAAGGTGACCAAGGTCGTCGATCCGCTGGCAGGCTCCTACTATGTCGAGAAGCTGACCGCCGACCTGGCCGAGGCGGCGTGGAAGCTGATCGAGGAAGTGGACGAGATGGGCGGCATGACCAAGGCGGTCGCGACCGGCATGCCCAAGCTGCGCATCGAGGAGGCCGCCGCGCGCTGGCAGGCCGCGGTCGACCGCGGCGACGAGGTGATCGTGGGGGTCAACAAGTTCCGCCTGGCCAAGGAGGATCCGATCGACATCCTCGACATCGACAACGTCAAGGTGCGCGACAGCCAGATCGCCCGGCTGGAGCAGATCCGCGCCAGCCGCGATCAGGCGGCCTGCGATGCGGCGCTGTCCGCGCTGGAACAGGCCGCGTTCAGCGGTCAGGGCAACCTGTTGCGCCTTGCGGTCGAGGCCGCGCGGGCGCGCGCCACGGTGGGAGAGATCAGCATGGCGATGGAAAAGGCGTTCGGGCGGCACCGCGCCGAGGTCAAGACGCTCTCGGGCGTCTATGGCGCGGCCTATGAGGGCGACGAGGGGTTCGCCGCGATCCAGAAGGCGGTCGAGGATTTCGCCGAGGCCGAGGGGCGGCGGCCGCGGATGCTGGTGGTCAAGATGGGCCAGGACGGCCATGACCGTGGCGCCAAGGTGATCGCCACGGCCTTTGCCGATATCGGCTTCGATGTCGATGTCGGCACGCTGTTCCAGACGCCCGAAGAGGCTGCGCAGGATGCCATCGACAACGACGTGCATGTGATCGGTGTCTCGTCGCTGGCCGCCGGGCACAAGACACTGGCGCCGAAGCTGATCGAGGCGCTCAAGGCGCAGGGGGCGGACGACATCATCGTGATCTGCGGCGGCGTGATCCCGCAGCAGGATTACGACTTCCTCAAGGCCGCGGGCGTCAAGGCGATCTTCGGGCCGGGCACCAACATTCCGACCGCGGCCAATGACATCCTGCGCCTGATCCGCGAGGCGCGGGCCTGACAGGACGGCCCCGGCGGCGGCGACGCTGCGTCAGATGCAGGCTTGCCATTGCATCCCCGCCCCGGCGGGGATCACATGCACCGGACCCGGCCGACAGGAGTGCCCGCGACATGCTCAGCCTCGATCACCTCGCCATCTCGGCCGAGACGCTTGAGGCGGGCATGGCCGCCGTCGAGGAACGCCTGGAGGTGCGGCTTTCGCCCGGGGGGCGGCATGCCGCGATGGGCACCCATAACCGGCTGTTGCGGCTCGGCCCCGGCCTCTATCTCGAAGTCATCGCCATCGACCCCGCGGCGCCCGCGCCCGGTCGCCCGCGCTGGTTCGACCTGGACCGTTTCGCCGGGCCGCCGCGGCTGACCAACTGGATCGCGCGCTGCGACGATCTGGATGCGGCGCTTGCCCGCGCGCCCTCGGGCAGCGGCAGGCCGATCGAGCTTGCCCGCGGCGACCTGCGCTGGCGCATGGCCGTGCCCGAGGATGGGCGGCTGCCCTTTGACGGGCTGTTCCCCGCGCTGATCGACTGGCAGGGGGCGGCGCATCCCGCCGGGCTTCTGCCCGAAACGGGTTGCCGTCTGGCCGCGCTGGAACTGCACCATCCGCGCGCCGACGACCTGCGCCTTGCGCTGCGCGGCCTGATCGACGACCCGCGGATCGCGCTGCACCAGGCGCCCGCGCCCGCGCTGCGCGCGCTGATCGACACGCCGTCCGGGCGGCGCGCGCTGGAATGACGATCCGCCCGGCCACGGCCCGGGATGCCGCCGCGCTTGTCGCGATCTGGAACCCGATCATCCGCGACACGACGATCATCTTTCATTCCGCCCGGAAGACGCCCGAAGGCGTTGCCGAGATGATCGAGACCCGCACCGCTGCGGGCCAGGGCTTTTTCGTCGCCGACGAGGGGGGCGCGATCCTCGGGCTGGCCACCTATGGCCCGTTCCGCCCCGGCGACGGCTATGCCCGCACGATGGAGCACACGATCCTCCTGGCGCCGGGCGGGCAGGGCAGGGGGCTTGGCCGGGCGCTGATGGGCGCGCTGGAAACCCATGCCGCCGATGCGGGGGTGCATGCGATGATCGCGGCTGTCAGCGCCGACAACCCCGGCGGCATCGCCTTTCACGCCGCGCTGGGCTATGCCGAGGTCGGCCGCCTGCCCCAGGTGGGGGTCAAGGCCGGGCGCTTTCTCGATCTTGTGCTGATGCAGAAGATGCTTTCGGTCGCACCTGACACTGGCCCCGCCACGGGGTAATCTCGCGGCCATGTCGCTGTGGTCCCGCATCTCTGCCGCCGTCTCTGCGCTTGCCAAGGGGGAAAGCCTTGCCACGGTCTTCGACCGCCTGCGCACCCCGCCCGAACGGACGGTGGCCTTCACCATCGCGGTGATCGCGCTGGGCGCCAAGATGGCCAAGGCCGACGGGCAGGTGACGCGCCGCGAGGTCGCGGCCTTCCGCGAGGTCTTTACCATCCCGCCGTCCGAGGAGGCCAATGCCGCGCGCGTCTTTGACCTGGCCCGTCAGGACGTGGCCGGGTTCGAGGAATATGCCCGCCGCATCCGCCGCATGTTCCGCGGCCGCAAGGAACCGCTTTGCGACCTGATGGAGGGGCTGTTCTTCATCGCGCTGGCCGATGGCGAGTATCATCCTGCCGAGGATGCGTTCCTTGCCCGCGTCGCCGCCGCCTTCGGCCTCAGCGAGGGGCAGTTCCGCACGCTGCGCGCCCGCTTCGTGCCGGATGCCGCGCCCGATCCCTATACCGTGCTGGGCGTCGATCCCGGCGACGATCTTGAAGCCATCCGCAAGGTCTGGCGCAAGGAGGTGCGCGAGACCCATCCCGACCGGATGCATGCCCGCGGCGTGCCCGAAGAGGCGATCCACCTTGCCGAGCGGCGGCTGATCGCGGTCAACGCCGCCTGGGAACAGATCCTTCAGGACCGCGCGGCGTGAGGATCGCCACCTATAACGTCGAATGGTTCAATGCCCTGTTCGACGATCTCGGTAATCTTCTGGACGATGACCAGCCCTCCGCCCGCACGGGCGTCACCCGTCATCAGCAGATCGAGGCGCTGGGCATCGTCTTTACCGCGCTGGACGCCGATGCGGTTCTGGTGGTCGAGGCGCCCGACGATACCGGCCGCCGCTCGACCGTCACGGCGCTTGAGAATTTCGCGCAGGTGATGGGCTTGCGCGCGCGGCGCGTGCTGATCGGCTTCACCTCCGACAGCCAGCAGGAAATCGCGCTGCTCTACGATCCCGACCGGATCGGCGCGCGCCATGACCCGCGGGGCGATCCGACCGGCAAGAAGGGTTCGGCCGAGGCGCCGCGCTTTGACGGCGTGTTCCGCTGGGATCTGGACGTGGATGCCGCGGCCGAGCTGATCCGCTTTTCCAAGCCGCCGCTGGAACTGGCGGTGCGAAGTGCGGCGGGTTTTACCTTTCGGATGATCGGGGTGCATGTGAAATCCAAGGCCCCCTATGGCGCCTCGACCCCCGATGAGGTGATGCGCATCTCGATCCAGAACCGGCGCAAGCAGCAGGCGCAGTGTATCTGGCTGCGCCAGCGGATCGAGGCGCATCTGGCGGCGGGGGAGTCGCTGATCGTGCTGGGCGATTTCAACGATGGTCCGGGGCTCGACGAATACGAAAAGCTGTTCGGCCGGTCCGGGGTCGAGATCGTGATGGGGCTGGACGTGCCGCGCGAGATGCGGCTTTACGATCCCCATGCGCGACAGGCGCAACAGGGCCGATCCGCCGCCCAGCCCGCCACAGCACGGTTCTACATCCATTCCGAGCGGCACTTTCTCTCGGCGCTGCTGGACTATGTGATGATCTCGTCCGACCTGCGCGCGCGCCGCCCGGCCTGGCGGATCTGGCACCCGTTCGACGACCCGGACCTCTACCGCGTGCCCGAACTGCGTGAGGCTCTGCTGGCGGCCTCTGACCATTTCCCGGTCAGCCTCGACATCGAGCTTTGACCCGCCCTTGCCCGCGCCTATACTCAGCCCATGAGCCGGATCGCCGCCCTGTGCCTTGGAATGCTGCTCGCGTTCGGTCCTGCCGCCGCGCAGGAGGCCGAACCCTTGCCGGACGCGAAGATGCGCGAGGGGATGGACCTGCTTGGTCAGGGCATGAGGCTGTTGTTCAAGGGGCTCGGGGACGAGCTGGAACCCGCGCTTCGCGATCTGGCCGAGACGATGCAGCCCGCGCTGCGTCGACTGGTCGAGATCGTGGACGATTTCGACGCCTACCAGATGCCCGAGCGGCTGCCCAATGGCGACATCCTGATCCGCCGCAAGCCCGACGCGCCGCCCTTGCCCCCACCCGACGATATCGAGATCTAGGCCCTAGGCCCGACGGATCCGCACGCCCGTCTCGACCCCCAGCGCCTTGGCCAGCGAGGCGAACCGCGCCTCGGCCACTTCGCCGAACAGCGGCTCGGCGCGGGCGTCCAGCACCAGTTCCAGCCGCTTCTTCTTGGGGAAATGGCGCAGTTCGGCCAGCGTGTCGGGCGTGTCCGACGAAAACATCGCGCCAAAGCGCAGCGCCTTGCCCAGGACTTCGGCCTGTTGCATCTGGATCGGGTCCAGCAGGCCGAACAGCGGTTCGAACCGGCTGCCTGCGCGGCTGTTCTTGTAGCGGTGCAGCAGCGACACGCCGAGGAACACCCGCTCCCAATGCTCCAGCCCGCCCAGATTGGCCTGGGTCGCGGTGTCGAAACAGACCTCGTGGCGATAGTCGGGATGCGCGCGCCAGGCGGTGTCATGCAGGTGGCAGGCCGCCTTGATCAGCCGCCGCTTCTCGGGTCCCGCCGCGCCGAACAGCGGCAACACGAAATTGTAGAGCCGCTTGCCGAAGCCGGGGAAGCGGGCGGAACTCGCCTCGACGAAACGGCAGGCCTCGACCAGCGGATCGCGGGCGCGCAGCTCGGCCGGCATCTGTTCGTACAAGAGTCCCTCGCGGATGCCATAGCCCGACACGGCGATCTCGCGCGGCTTCAGACGGGCGACCAGCCGTTTCAGCACCTGCACCGCGATCGGCACCAGCGAGAGCCGCTCGATCGAGATGCCGGTGCGGGCGCGCAGCGCGTCGACCCCGGTGATCTCGATCCAGTCGATCGTGGCGGCCAGCGATTTCCGCGTCATCCGGTATTCGTGCAGCACCGTCAGCGGATAGCCGCGCCGCTCCATGTCGAGCCGGGCGATCGCGCGCCACGACCCGCCCACCAGGAACAACCGGCCCCGCGAACAATCCATGCCGCGGGCCAGCGTCTCGACCTCCTGGGCGATGAACTGGGTCAGCCCCTTCTTGCCGCCCTTGACGTCCTGCAGTTTCAGCGGACCCAGCGGCGAGGTGCGCCGCTTGCCGACCCGGCCGCCGTCCAGTTCGGCCAGTTCGACCGACGAGCCGCCCATGTCGCAGACGATCCCCTCGGCGCCGGGCCAGCCCAGCAGCACGCCCTGCGCCGACAGCCGCGCCTCCTCGGCGCCGTCGATCACCCAGGGCCTCAGCCCGGTCTCGCGCTCGATCTGGCGGCGGAAATCGGGGCCGTCCTCGGCATCGCGCATCGCGGCCGTGGCAACCACCGTCAGGGGGGCCGCCCCCATCGCCTCACCCAGAAGGGCGAACCGCTTCAGCGCCGCCAGCGCGCGCCGACGCCCCTCGGGCGACAGCCGCCCGGTCTGGCCCAGACCCGCGCCCAGCCCGCACATCACCTTTTCGTTGAAGAAATAGGCCGGGCTGCGGGCCGCGCCGTCGAACACGACCATCCGCACCGAGTTCGACCCGATATCCACGACCCCCACGCGAGAAAGCGCCCGCGCCTCGGGGCCGCCGAACAGGGGGCGGCCAAAGGGTTCCCATGCTTCTGGGCGGTCGTCGCCGCTGCCGTCCATCTGCTGCCTTTCGCCCCTGGCGTGCCGGGACTCTGCCAAGCCCGTCCGCCGTCGTCAATCGGCGACGTTCGCCAGCCGGGGCACATCGGCCGCCCCCGCGGTGCCGCGGCCCGACAGCGACGGGTTTTCCATGAAGAACCTGTGGCAGTTGAACGCGTCCGGTCCCGCCTTGGCCCGCACGAAGCTGCCATCGGGCTGCATGACCCAGCTTTGCGCCTCGTCGGCCAGATTCGCGGACATGACCTGGTCCACGATCTGCGCCTTGACCGTGGGGTTGGTGCATTCGACCAGCGTTTCCACCCGGCGGTTCAGGTTGCGGCCCATCCAGTCGGCCGACGAGATATAGACCCGCGCCCTGGGCGAGGGCAGGCCATAGCCGTTGCCGAAGCAGACGATGCGGGAATGTTCCAGGAAGCGGCCGATGATCGACTTGACGCGGATATTCTCGGACAGCCCCTTGATGCCGGGCCGGATGCCGCAGATCCCGCGCACGACAAGGTCGATCTTCACCCCCGCATTGGACGCGGCATAGAGCGCGTCGATCACGTCGGGCTCGATCAGCGAGTTCATCTTGGCCCAGATCCGCGCGGGCCGCCCGGCGCGGGCATGCCCAGCCTCTTCGGCGATGCGCTGCAACAGCGTGGATTTCAGCGACAGGGGCGAGATCGACAGGTTCTCCAGCCCGTCGGGCTCGGCATAGCCGCCGATATAGTTGAACACCTTGGTCGCATCCCGTCCCAGCGCCGCGTCGCAGGTGAACAGCGACAGGTCGGTATAGATGCGCGCGGTGATCGGGTGGTAGTTGCCGGTGCCGAAATGGGTATAGGTCACCAGGTTCTCGCCCTCGCGGCGGACCACGGTGCTGATCTTGGCATGGGTCTTGTAGTTGATGAAACCATAGACCACATGCGCGCCCGAGCGTTCGAGCCGCCGCGACTGGCGGATATTGGCGGCCTCGTCGAAGCGGGCCTTGAGTTCCACCAGCGCGGTGACCGACTTGCCATCCTCGGCCGCCTCGCACAGCGCCTCGACGATGGGCGAGTTCTTGGAGGTGCGGTAGAGCGTCTGCTTGATCGCGACCACATCGGGATCGCGCGCGGCCTGCTGCACGAACCGCACCACCATGTCGAAGGTCTCGTAGGGGTGGTGCAGCAGCATGTCCTTGTGCCGGATCGCGGCGAACATGTCGCCCTCATGGTCCTGCACCCGTTCCGGCACGCGGGGGGTGAAGCTTTTCCACAGCAGGTCCGGGCGGTCGTCGATCACCAGTTCCGACAGGTCCGCCAGCCCGATCAGGCCGCGCACCTCGATCGCGTCCTCCTCGGTGATGTGCAATTCGCGGATGATGACGGAACGCAATTCCTCGGGCGCGCCCGAGGACATCTTCATGCGCACCACCTCGCCCCGGCGGCGGCGCTTCAGCGCGACCTCGAATTCGCGCACCAGATCCTCGGCCTCTTCTTCCACCTCCAGATCGCTGTCGCGCAGCACCCGGAAGGTGCAACTGCCCACCGCCCGATAGCCCGGGAACAGCAGGTGCAGATGCATCAGCAACGATTCCTCAAGCGGCAGGAACCGCGCCTGCCCCTCGCGGGCGGGCAGGCGGATGAAGCGGTTGATCTGGTGCGGGATCGGCAGCAGCGCCTGCAAGGGTTGGCCGTCCTTCTCGCGTTCCAGCTGCAAGGCCAGGCAGAAGCCGGTATTCGGGATGAAGGGGAAGGGATGCGCCGGGTCGATCGCCAGAGGCGAGAGCACGGGAAACACCTGTTGCAGGAAATGCTCGCCCAGATGCACCCGGTCGGCCTTGGTCAGGCGCGAGCGGGTCAGCAGGTGGATCTCCGCCTCTTCCATCAATTTCTTCAGCCGGTTCCAGCTTGCCTGCTGCGCCTGCAGCAGCCGCCGCGCATCGCGGTCGATCAGCACCAGCTGTTCGGCCGACGTCAGGCCATCATCGGCGGGTGTGGTATTGCCCTTCCTCGCCAGTTCGCGCAGGCCCGCCACGCGGACGGTGTAGAACTCGTCCAGGTTGGTGGCCGAGATCGACACGAAGCGCACCCGCTCCAGCAGCGGCACGCGCGGATTGTCGGCCTCTTCCAGGACGCGCCAGTTGAAGCCCAGCCAGCTGAGTTCGCGGTTGAAGAACCGCTTCGGCCCCGTGCGCTGGGCCTCGGGTATCTCGACGGGCGCGGGAAAGGGGGCTTTGAGAAAGTCGGCCTGGGTCATGCTTGTGCTTATGATTTCAGGGTGTGACGGCTGAGTGACAGTTATCGGGCCTCGGGCAGGGTCTTGTCCAGCACCGTGCGGGCCAGGCGGATGCCCGGCCGGTGGCCGGTGGCCAGCGCCTCGCGGTCGATGGCGGCGACCGTTTCTGCGGCGGCGGCGAAGGAGCGTTCCATCCGGTCCACGAGATAGCCGATCAGATCGGGCTTCACCGCCAGTTGACGGTCGGCGAACAGCTTCACCAGCACCGCGGCCAGCAGCGCGTCGTCGGGCGGGTTCAGATGCGCCGTTGCGGCGGCCTGCATCCGGCTGGCCAGATCGGGCAGCCCCAGCCCCCAGTCCCGCGCCGGGCCGCGCGCGGTGACCAGCAGCGCGCCGCCCGATGCGGCCAGCAGGTTGTGCAGGTGAAACAGCGCCGTCTCGGCTGCCCGGTCGCCGCCGATCCGTTCGGCATCCTCGACGGCCACAGCACCCGTTCCGGCCAGCGCGGGCAGATCCGCGACCGCGAGATCGGCGGCATAACGGACGGGGGCGCTGGTCAGTTCCGCCCAGACATGGACAAGATGGGTCTTGCCCGATCCCTCCGGGCCGATCAGCACCAGCTTGCCGCCCGGCCAGCCGCGCCAATCCTCGATCTGCGCCACGGCGATCTCGTTCGCGGGCGCCACGAAGAAGGCCGCGCGCCCCCGCGCTGGCCGCACGGGCAGGTCAAGGATCAACTGGCGGGCCATGTCAGGCGGCGTCCTCGTCCTTCCCGGATCCGTCGCGCGCGTCTTCCAGGGCCGCAAGGCCGCGGTAAAGGCGACTCTCCTTGTATCGCGCGATCCCGAAACGCGCCATCACCCCCAGAACCGCCGCCACCGGCACCGCGACCAACATGCCGACAAAGCCGAAGACCGAGCCGAAGGCCGCCAGCGCGAAGATCAGCCAGACCGGGTGCAGCCCGACCGACCCGCCCACCAGCTTGGGCGTCAGCACATTGCCCTCGATCATCTGGCCCGCCACGAAGATCGCCGCCGCGCCCGCGATGAACCACCATTCGCCCCAGAACTGGAACAACGCCAGCCCGATCGCCAGCGCGCCGCCCACGATGGCGCCGACATAGGGAATGAACGAGATGATCCCCGCGGTGAATCCCACGACCAGCCCGTATTTCAGCCCCAGCAGGCTCAGCGCCGCGGCGTAGTAGATGCCGAGGATCAGGCAGACCGTGCCCTGGCCGCGGATGAAGCCTGCCAGCGTGCGGTCGATCTCGCCGGCCAGTCGGCGCACCTGCGGCGCGTGGTCCAGCGGCAGCAGCCGGTCCACCTGGGCCACCATCCGGTCCCAGTCCAGCAGCAGGTAGAAGGTGATCACCGGCACCAGCACCAGCAGGACGACCACGTTCACGATGCTGGCCAGAGAGGCGATCACCCCGTTCAGCACCTCGCCGCCCTTCGATTGCACCGTGTCGCCGATTCCGGCCAGTGTCCGGGAGATCGGCGAGCCGTTGTCGTTCAGCGTGGGAAAGCGCTCGACCAGGAAGGCCTGGACCTGGCGCGCGATCTCGGGGGCGGCATTGACCAGGCTGATCGCCTGCTGGATCAGCGTGGGCAGCACCAGCAGCGCCACCGCCACGAAAATCACCACCGCGCCCGCCGTGATCGCCACCGTCGCCCCCGCCCGCGACAGCCCCAGCCGTTCCAGCCGGTCGGCCACGGGATCGAGGAAATAGGCCACCGCCATGCCGATCACGAAGGGGGTGATCACATTGCCGAGAAACCACAACAGCCCCAGGAAGACCGCCGCCGCGATCCCCCAATAGGTCACCTGTTCGCGCACCGGCAATGCCATCCAACCCTCCTGACTGCGCACCCATTCCGACGGCCCCGACATGTCGCGCCCGCATGCGCGGCGCTTGTCTGGTCCTGCGCGATGACATAAGGGGTCGGGGACGCGAATTCACGAGGAAAAGGTCGAAAATGCGCCTGTCCCGCTACTTCCTGCCGGTGCTCAAGGAAACCCCCGCCGAGGCGCAGATCGCCAGCCACCGCCTGATGTTGCGCGCGGGCATGATCAAGCAGGCCTCCGCGGGCATCTACTCGTGGCTTCCCATGGGCTTCAAGGTGCTGAAACGGATCGAGCAGATCGTCCACGAGGAACAGATCCGCGCGGGCCATATCCCGATGCTGATGCCGACCCTGCAATCGGCCGATCTGTGGCGCGAGTCGGGCCGCTACGACGATTACGGCGAGGAGATGCTGCGCATCAAGGACCGCCATGGCCGCGACATGCTTTACGGCCCGACCAACGAGGAACTCATCACCGACATCTTTCGCGCCCATGTCGGCAGCTACAAGGACCTGCCGCTGACGCTCTACCATATCCAGTGGAAGTTCCGCGACGAGATCCGCCCCCGTTTCGGCGTGATGCGCGGCCGCGAGTTCTACATGAAGGACGGCTACAATTTCGACATCGACTACGATGCGGCCATCCACGCCTACAACCGCCACATGGTCAGCTACCTGCGCACCTACGAACGGATGGGGCTGAAGGCGATCCCGATGCGCGCCGATAGCGGGCCCATCGGCGGCGAGGATACCCACGAATTCCTCGTGCTGGCCGAGACCGGCGAGTCCGAGGTGTTCTATGACAGCGCGATCCTCGATCTGACGCTGGGCGACCGGGCCGTGAACTACGACGACCGCGCGGAATGCGCGGCCATCGTGCGCGAATGGACCACGCCCTATGCCCGCACCGACGAAACCCATGACGCAGCGATCTATGGCCAGATCCCCGAGGCGCGGCGCAAATCCTCGCGCGGGATCGAGGTCGGCCAGATCTTCTATTTCGGCACCAAGTATTCCGAGCCGATGGGCGCGGTGGTGACCAACGACCGGGGCGAGCGGGTGCCCGTCCACATGGGCAGCCACGGCATCGGCGTGTCGCGTCTGGTCGGCGCGCTGATCGAGGCGAACCACGACGAGAACGGCATCATCTGGCCCGAGGGCGTGACCCCCTTCCATTGCGGCATCGTCAACCTGAAACAGGGCGATGCCGAGGCCGACGCCGCCTGCGCCGGGCTTTACAAGGCGCTGGCCGAAAAGGGGCTGGAGCCGCTCTATGACGACCGCGAGGAACGCGCGGGCGCGAAATTCGCCACGATGGACCTGATCGGCCTGCCCTGGCGGATCACCGTCGGGCCGCGGGGCCTGAAATCGGGCGTGGTCGAACTGACCTGCCGCCGCACCGGCACCAGCGAGGAGATGTCCCCCGAGGCGGCCGTGGCGCGCGTGGCCGAGATCTACGCCCCCCACACCGCCCCCCATTGGGAGCCGATGGCGAAATCCAGTTTCCACACCTGGCTCTGAGCGGCGCTTCTGCCTTCTTCTGGCCGGAAATATCCCGGGGGTCCGGGGGCAGCGCCCCCGGCCCTGCCTTTCGGCGTCACCCGCGCCGATGTCGGCCCGGCCCGCGATCTTGCCCATTGATTTTCGTCCGCGTTGCTTCACTCTCGCCTGTTGCGCGCGCCGCCACGCGCTGACGCAAGTCACCTTCGACATCCCGGCTGGCGGCCCGGCCCTTCAGAAGGAAACAGGCGCATGATGACAGTGCGCTGCTACCTCGCCCCGTCCGAGATCGAAGGACTCGGCGTCTTCTGCCGTGACGACATACGCAAGGGTCAGAATGTCTGGCGCTTCGACCCTGTGCTGGACATCCGATATCCCGCAAGCATCCTCGACAGCGTCGAGCCGCATGTGCGCGAGTTCCTCGAACGCTATTCCTATCCCGACTGGACCGACCCGACCCGGATCATCCTCGAATGCGACGAGGGGCGGTTCATGAACCATGCCGACGACCCGAACCTGGATTTCTCCGATCAGGTTCACGGCTTCGCGCGCTGGGACATTCCGGCGGGCACCGAACTGACCTGTCATTACGCGACCTTCACGCTGGGCGAGATCCAGATGCAGCCGCCGCGCCATCAGGTCCGGGCCTCGGCCAGCGCGGCCTGACCCGCCAGACACGACCTCGGCCGCCGGGACCCGCTGGCGGCCGATGCGCGGCGAGGGGGACCGTTTTGCCGCTTGACGCTGCCGCGACGGCCGACCACTGTCCGCCCGCGCAACCGACAGGATACCCCCCTTGGCCAACGGCACCGCCCCCTTCGCCCCCTTCGAATGGATGATCGCCTGGCGCTACCTGCGCGCCCGCCGCGCCGAGGGCGGCGTGTCCGTGATGACCTGGATCAGCCTGATCGGCATCACGCTGGCCGTCTTTGCGCTGATCGCCACGCTGGCGGTCCGTGCGGGCTTTCGCGCCGAGTTCGTCGACACGATCCTGGGCGCGAATGCCCATGTGACCGTCTATTCCTCGACCCGCGTGGACGAGCAGGGCGTGGCCAGCCGCACCATCCCCGATTACGAGGCGATGGCCGAACGGCTGCGCGCGGTGCCCGGCGTGACCCGCGTGGCGCCGCTGGTCCGCGGGCAGGTCATGGCGGCCTCCGGGTCGGGCAATTCCGGGGTCGAGGTCTATGGCATCGCGCCCGAAGACCTTGCCACGATCCCGCGCATCGCCGATCCCGAAACCGCGCTGGGCGACATCGCGCGCTTCCCCGAGGGCATCGCCATCGGCACGGGCGTCGCGCGCGAACTGGGCGTGGGCGTGGGCGACCGGATCCGGCTGATCTCGCCCGAGGGGGTCAAGACCCCCTTCGGCACCAGCCCCCGCGTGAATGCCTATGAAATCGTCTATGTCTTCTCGGCGGGCCGCTACGACATCGACCGCAGCCGCGTCTACATGCCCTTCGCCGAGGCGCAGGGCTATTTCAACCGCGAGGGCGTGGCCGACGAACTGGAAGTCATGGTCGCCGATCCCGAAAGGATCGACGAACTGACCCTGCCCTTGCTGCGTGCAGGGGGCGAGCGGGTTCTGCTCTGGACCTGGCGCGACGCCTCGGGGGCGTTCCTGCGCGCGCTCGATATCGAGGACAACGTGATGTTCATCATCCTGTCGATCCTCGTTCTGATCGCGGCGATGAACATCGTTTCGGGGCTGATCATGCTGGTCAAGAACAAGGGGCGCGACATCGGCATCCTGCGCACCATGGGCCTGACCGAAGGCGCGGTGCTGCGCGTCTTCTTCATCTGCGGCGCCTTCGTGGGGCTGATCGGCACCTTCTTCGGGGTGATCCTCGGCTGCCTGTTCGCGATCTGGATCGACCCGATCTTTTCGGCGGTGAACTATGTCGCGGGGGGCGGGGTCTGGGATCCCTCGATCCGCGGCATCTACGAACTGCCCGCCAAGCTTCAGGCCCGCGACGTCGCCTCGGCGGTGATCCTGTCGCTG
Source organism: Rhodovulum steppense (assembly GCF_004339675.1). Lineage (GTDB taxonomy): Bacteria > Pseudomonadota > Alphaproteobacteria > Rhodobacterales > Rhodobacteraceae > Rhodovulum > Rhodovulum steppense. Next base: position 41,453 of record NZ_SLVM01000001.1, on the reverse strand, counting down.
GGCCTGTCCTTCGTCGTCACGATCTTCCCCGCCCGCCGCGCGGCGCGCATGAACCCGGTGGAGGCGCTGCGCTATGAGTGATCCGGCGCTGGCGCTTGATGGCGTCGAGAAAAGCTACAATCCCGGCAGCCCCGGCGAGGTGCGGGTGCTGTCGGGGGCCTCGCTTTCCGTCGCGCCGGGCGAGGTGGTGGCGCTTGTCGCCCCTTCGGGCGCGGGCAAGTCCACCTTGCTGCATATCGCGGGGCTTCTGGACACGCCCGATGCGGGCGCGGTGCGGATCGCCGGGCAGGACATGGCGCGCGCCTCGGATCGAAAGCGCACCGCCGCGCGGCGTGCCGATATCGGCTTCGTCTACCAGTTCCACCACCTGCTGCCCGAATTCACCGCGGCCGAGAACGTGGTGCTGCCCCAACTCGCCGCCGGCCGCCCCCGCGCCGAGGCCGAGGCCCGGGCGCAGGAGCTTCTGGACCGGATGGGGGTGGGCGCGCGCGCCGATCACCGCCCCGCGGCGCTGTCAGGGGGTGAACAGCAGCGCGTCGCGGTCTGCCGGGCGCTGGCCAACCGCCCGCGGCTGTTGCTGGCGGACGAGCCGACGGGAAATCTCGACCCCGCCACCTCGGACCGGGTCTTTGCCGCGCTGATGGACCTGGTGCGCGGCACTGGACTGGCGGCGCTGATCGCGACCCACAACCTTGAACTTGCCGCGCGCATGGACCGCGTGTTGCACCTGCAGGAGGGGCGTCTGGTCTGAGCCCCGGCCCGCAACCCCCGCCGGGTCATGGGGTTGATCCCGGTCAAGGCGTCGCGGCCGGTGCGGGGCTTAGGCTGACCATCGACGCCAAGGAGGCCGCCCATGCGCATTCCGACCGCCGCGCTTGCCCTTTGCCTGGCCGCTGCGCCGCTCCGGGCCGAACCGCTTTCGGGGGGTGCCCTGTTCCGTGCCCATTGCGCGACCTGCCACGGGCTGGGGGCGCGTGGCGACGGGCCGATGGCCTCGATCCTGACGGTGGCGATGCCCGATCTGACCCTGCTGGCCGCGGGCGCAGGGAATGCCTTTCCGCTGGCACGGGTGATCGCCGTCATCGACGGGCGGACCGAACTTGCCGCCCATGGCGGGCCGATGCCGATCTTCGGCTTCTCGATGCGGGGCCAGGCGGTCGCGCTGACCGCCCCCACGGGCGAGGAGATCCGCACCAGCGCCGAGATCGCCGCCATCGCGCGCTGGCTGGACAGCATCCAGCGCTAGGCCGCCGCGGGGCCGGCCACCTGCCGCCGGATCGCCGGGCTCATCGCGACCAGCACCAGCGCGATCGAGAACAGGCACCACACGGCGGGCATCTCGTTGGGATTGTCGGTCAGCAGGTTCGCAAGAACCGGCCCGAACAGCGCGTGAAAGATCACGAAGCGCCACGAGCCATAGATCAGCGGCAAGACGAAGGCGGCGAACAGGTAGGTCGGGAAATTCGCCGAAAAGCCCAGCCAGTCCGACAGCGGCGTGAACAGCCCGTTCAGCGGCACCTGCCAGCCGATATGCCAATTGCCCGAGATCGTGCACAGCCCCGGCCCGCACAGCACCTCGCCCGGTCTGCATTGCCCCAGCGCCTCGACCGGCACCAACTGGAACACCATCACCGCCGCCGAGGCCGCGCAGATCGCCCAGACCGCGCGGCGGGTGCGCGCGGGCACCGCATGGGCCACCAGCGCCATCGCGAAGGCATTGATGAAAAAGGGCTGGATCGCAATATGCAGATAGGACAGCAGCGTTACCGTCCGGTTCGCCGGGTCGCCGCACTGGTCGACCACCCCGTAGCCTACGGCCTGCAACCCCTCCATCGCGGTGAAGAAGCCCAGCGTCGCCCAGATCGCCGTGGGCTCGCCCCGCCGCGCCGCGATCACCGTGGCCGCGGCCCCGATCCCCACCATCGCGACGGTCACTCCGGCATTCCAGCACATGCGCGCCCCCTGGCATTTTGCCGGAGTTTGAGCGTGCGAAAGGCCGTTTGGCAAGGGAAAGCAGGACCGCGCGGGGTCGTGCAGCCGCCGTGCCGGTGCCCTGCCGCTGCGCGGTTTCAGGTCACCGGCGGGGCAAAGCCGCCATCCCGGCGATCAGCCGGAATGGCAGCAAGGACGCATCACGTCTCGTCGTCGTCATCCGCGGACATGTCGGTCAGATCGTCCAGCGACACGCTGTCGTCATCGTCGTCCAGCACATCATCGCCCAGATCGACATCGGTGGACTCGTCGTCGTCGTCGATCACGGCATCATCGGCTTCGAGATCGTCATCGACAACGGCCTTGGCCGGGGTCGCCTTCTCGGCCAGCAGCGTCCGGCTCTTGCCTGCCATAAGGCTTTCCAGCGAGAAGCTGTTGGCGCAGGCGGGGCAAGTCATCGGATTGCGCTGAAGGTCGTAGAAGCGGGTCGCGCAACTCGGGCAAACGCGCTTTACGCCCCATTCATCCTTTGGCATGGAGGTCCTCTCGGGGGTGATGTCTTTGCGGTTGCAGCCACCTGCCACAAGTCCCCCGACGTGTCAAAGCCCTTTTGGGATGGTATTGAAGCGGGAAATCGGACGAGGCAGAGATGGACAGCACGCGCCTTCCCGGCGATCCTCCGCTCGAGGTCGCGCTGCGCCGGTCGGCGCGGGCGCGGCGCTATTCGCTGCGCGTCTCGCAGCTTGACGGGCGGGTGACGCTGACCCTGCCCCGGCGCGCGCCGATCGCCGAGGGGCTGGCCTTCCTGCGCGAGAAGGAGGGCTGGATCCGCGGCCACCTGGCGGCGCGGCCCGAGGATCATGCCGTTGCGCTTGGCGGAACCGTGCCGTTCCGTGGCCGCGCCCTGCCCATCGTCGCCGGAACCGGCCGCGCGCCGCGGCTGATCGACGAGGCGCTGGCCGTGCCCGGCCCCGCGGCGGGCGTGGCGGGCCGGGTGCAGGCCTTCCTGCGGAGCGAGGCGCGCGCGGCGCTGGTCGAGGCGGTCGCGCGCCATGCCGCGGCGCTGGGACGGCCTCATGGGCGGATCACGCTGCGCGACACCCGCTCGCGCTGGGGATCCTGCACGTCGCGGGGGGATCTGATGTTTTCCTGGCGGCTTATCATGGCGCCGGCGCAGGTGCTGGATTACGTCGCCGCGCATGAGGTCGCGCATCTGGCCGAGATGAATCATTCCCCGGCCTACTGGGCCGTGGTGCGTCGGCTGATGCCCGACTATGCCGCGCCGCGGTCCTGGCTGCGCGCGAACGGGGCGGCGCTGCATCGGGTGCGCTTCGGCGATTGACGTTTGACGCGCCCGTGATCACAGTCGGTCCATGCTGATCCAGACCCGGCCGGGCGAGACGGGCACCGCGGCCCATGACCGGCTCTACCGCACGCTCAGAACCCAGATCATGCACGGGGAACTGACCCCGGGGGCCGCGCTGACCTTGCGCGGCATCGGGCGGCAATTCGGCGTCTCGATGACGCCTGCGCGCGAGGCGGTGCGCCGACTGGTGGCCGAGGGGGCGCTGACGCTGTCCTCCTCGGGGCGGGTCGCGACGCCGGAACTGTCGAACGAGCGGATCGAGGAACTGGCCGCCCTGCGCGCCCTGCTGGAGCCGGAACTGGCCAGCCGCGCCCTGCCGCGCGCGCATATGGCACTGATCGAGCGGATGCAGAAGATCAATGCCGAGATCGGCGAGGTGGTGGCGCGCGGCGATGCGGTGGGATTCATCCGCACCAATCTGGAGTTTCACCGCGCGCTCTATCTGCGTGCGCAGGCGCCCGCCATGCTGGCCATGGCCGAAACCGTCTGGCTGCAACTCGGCCCCACCATGCGCGCGCTTTACGGGCGGCTCGGCCGGACCGAGCCGCCGCAGCACCACCGGATGATCCTGGCGGCGCTGCGGGCGGGCGATGAACCCGCGCTACGGCTGGCGATCCGGACCGATGTGACCCAGGGGCTGCGGATGCTGGCCGCCTGAGCGCGGCCTAGCTGTGGATCGCCCCGTCGCCGCAGGCCAGCGCCGCCTCGCGCACCGCTTCGGAACAGGTGGGGTGGGCGTGGCAGGTGCGGGCGAGGTCTTCGGCGGAGGCGCCGAATTCCATCGCGACGCAGATCTCGTGGATCAGGTCGCCCGCATTGGGGCCGAGGATATGGGCGCCGAGGATGCGGTCGGTTTCCGCATCCGCCAGGATCTTCACGAAGCCGTCGGCGGCGAACATCGCCTTGGCCCGGCCATTGCCCATGAAGGAGAACTTGCCGACCTTGTAGGCGCGGCCTGCTTCCTTCAGGCTTTCCTCGGTCGCGCCGACCGCCGCCACCTCGGGCGCGGTATAGATCACGCCGGGGATAACCCCATAATTCACATGGCCTTTCTGGCCCGCAAGGATCTCGGCCACGGCCATCCCCTCATCCTCGGCCTTGTGGGCGAGCATGGGGCCCTCGATCGCGTCGCCGATGGCGTAAAGGCCACTCACCGAGGTCTTGTACTGGCCATCCGTCGCGATCTGTCCGTGTTGGGTCAGCGCCACCCCCAGCGCGTCGAGGCCGAGGCCCTGGGTGAAGGGTTTGCGCCCCGTCGCGACGAGGACCACATCGGCATCCAGCTGGTGTTCGCTGTCATCCTTGCGGAGCCTGTAGGTCACCTTGGCCTTGGTCTTCAGCGCCTCGGCGGACTGGACAGCGGCGCCGGTGATGATCTCAAGCCCTTGTTTCTTCAGGATGGATCGGAAGCTGCGGGCGATCTCGGCATCCAGGCCGGGGGTGATCTGGTCGAGATATTCCAGCACCGTCACCTGCGTGCCGAGACGGGCATAGACGGAGCCCAGTTCCAGCCCGATCACGCCTGCGCCGATCACGACCAGTTTCTTCGGGATCTTCGGCAAGCTGAGCGCGCCGGTCGAGGAGACGATGATCTTTTCGTCGATCTCGATCCCCGGAAGGGTGGCGGGTTCGGAACCCGTTGCGATCACGATGTTTTTCGCCTTGTGGGTCTCGTCGCCGACCTGCACGAGGCCGGGTTCGGGGATCGTGGCCCAGCCCTTGATCCAGTCGATCTTGTTCTTCTTGAACAGGAATTCGATGCCCTTGGTGTTCTGGGCGATGACCTCGTCCTTGTAGGCGAGCATCTGGGTCCAGTCCACCTTGGGGGCCGCGCCCTTCAGCCCCATCTTCTCGAAATTGTGTTGGGATTCATGGAGTTGGTGGGAGGCGTGCAGCAGCGCCTTGGAGGGGATGCAGCCCACGTTGAGGCAGGTGCCGCCCAAGGTCTCGCGGCCTTCGACGCAGGCGGTTTTCAGGCCCAGTTGGGCGCAGCGGATGGCGCAGACATAGCCGCCGGGGCCGGCGCCGATGATGATCACGTCATAGCTTGCCATTGGGGTCTCCCTTGCCGGATCTGGCTATCTGAATTCCATATGAAACCCATATGAAACCCATATGAATTCCATATGGTCTTTTGCGGGCCGGGGCAGGGGGGCTGTCTGCCCCCCGCCGCGCCTGCGGCGCGGCCCCCCCCGAGGGTATTTCCGCCAAGAAGAAGTTCACAGCAGCGCCGCGAGCGTCATCAGGAGCGTGGCGAAGAACCCCACGGCCCAGAGGATCGACCGGCCGGGCACCCAGCCCCGGATATAGGCCGGGACATAGAGGAGGCGGGCGCCGAGATAGGTGAAGGCGCAGATCGCGGTGAAGAGCGAGGACTGGCCCGAGAGCGTGACCAGCGCGGTGGCGGCGGTGAAGAGGATCAGCGCCTCGAAATGGTTGTTCAGCGCGCGTTGCAGCCGGGCGGTGCGCGGCGAGAGCGGCCGTTCGGGCGGCGTGTCGCGCGGGCCCGCGGTGTAGTTGGCGCCCAGCTCCATATTGGCGGGGATCGCCAGAAGGACGAGCTGGACGGCCTGGAGCAGGATGGCGAGGGCGAGGGCGGTGAGTTCGGGGGTCATTCCGTCGCGTCCCGGGCTTGACCCGGGACCTCTTGGGGTTGGGTGCGGGCGAGGCCCCGGATCAGGTCCGGGGCGGGGTTGGGGTTGAGAGAGTTCAAATCAAAGATTACCCGCCGAGTTTGGCCCGCAATGCGGCTAGCTCATCAAGTATGGCCTTGTCTGGCTTGCTCGCTATCCAGATCAGGGAGAAATAATTGACCACGGGAATGAGAAGCAAAACGACGTATGTATTTGCCAGCCCTTTCCGCCTAAGCATTGGCCACCCGAAGGCAACAAAAATGACAGTTAATAGGATTATAGGTAGGAATGAGGCGAACGTTTCCATTATTTTACTCCCCTTTTTACAAATCCATCAACAGCCTTCTCGGATCCTCCAGCGCCTCCTTCACGCGCACGAGGAAGGTCACCGCGCCCTTGCCGTCCACGATGCGGTGGTCGTAGCTGAGCGCGAGATACATCATCGGGCGGATGACGATCTGGCCTGCGACGACCACGGGGCGGTCCTGGATCTTGTGCATGCCGAGGATGCCCGATTGCGGCGGGTTCAGGATCGGCGAGGACATCAGCGAGCCGTATACCCCGCCATTCGAGATGGTGAAGGTGCCGCCCTGCATCTCGGCCATGGACAGTTTCCCGTCGCGGGCGCGGATGCCGAGTTCGGCGATGCGTTTCTCGATCTCGGCGAAGCCCATGGCGTGGGCATTGCGCAGCACCGGCACGACGAGGCCCGAGGGTGTGCCGACGGCGATGCCCATATGGACGAATTGCTTGTAGACGATGTCGGTGCCGTCGATCTCGGCATTGACCTCGGGCACTTCGGCGAGCGCGTGGCAGCAGGCCTTGGTGAAGAAGGACATGAAGCCGAGTTTGACGCCGTGCTTCTTTTCGAAGAGATCCTTGTATTCCTTGCGCAGCGCCATGACGCCGGACATGTCGATCTCGTTATAGGTGGTCAGCATCGCCGCGCTGTTCTGCGCGTCCTTGAGACGGCGCGCGATGGTCTGGCGCAGGCGGGTCATGCGCACCCGTTCCTCGCGCGCGGCATCCTCGGCCGGGATGGGGGCGCGGGCGGCGTCGGGGGCGGGTTTGGGCGGTTCGGCGGCGGGGCGGGGCGCGGGTTTCGGGGCCTCGGCGGCGCGCATGACATCCTCTTTCATGATGCGGCCGTCGCGGCCGGAGCCGGTCACGGCATCGGGGGAGAGGCCCTTTTCGGCCATCAGTTTCTTTGCCGAGGGGGCGTGTTCGATATCCTTGCCGGTCGTCGGGGCGGGCGCCGCGGCGGGTTTGGGCGTGGGGGATGCGGCGACGCCTTCGCCCGCGACCAGCGTGGCCAGCTGGCCGCCCGCGGCGACCGTGGTGCCCTCGGCGGCGAGGATCGCGCCAAGGGTTCCGGCGGCAGGCGCGGGCACCTCGACCGAGACCTTGTCGGTTTCCAGCTCGCACAGGATCTCGTCGCGCTCGACATGGTCGCCCTGGGCCTTGAACCAGGTCGAGACGGTCGCCTCGGCCACGCTTTCGCCGAGGGTGGGGACCATGACGGCGATGTCCTGCGCGGCCTGGGGGGCGGCGTCGGGCCGGGCGGCCTTGGCCTTGCCCGCGGCGGGTTTCGCGGCGCCCTCGGTGATGGTGGCGAGCAGCGCGTCGACCGAGACGGTCTCGCCCTCGGGGGCGACGATCTCGCCCAGCGTTCCGGCGGCGGGGGCGGGCACCTCGACCGTCACCTTGTCGGTTTCCAGCTCGCACAGCATCTCGTCGGCGGCGACGGTGTCGCCGGGCTGCTTGAACCAGGTGGCGACGGTGGCTTCGGTGACGCTTTCGCCCAGGGTGGGCACGCGGACTTCGGTGGACATGGGATCACCCTTCGATGGTGAGCGCGTCGTTGACGAGCGCGGCTTGTTGGGCCTTGTGCTGGCTGGCGAGCCCGGTGGCGGGCGAGGCGGCGGCGGGGCGGCCGACATAATGCGGGCGGTGGTGGCGGGCGTTGATGCGGGTCAGCACCCATTCGAGATTGGGCTCGATGAAGGACCAGGCGCCCTGGTTCTTGGGCTCTTCCTGGCACCAGACCACTTCGGCGTCGTGGAAGCGTTCAAGCTCCTTCACCAGGCTGAGGGCCGGGAAGGGGTAGAACTGTTCGATCCGCAGCAGGTAGACATCGTCCAGCCCGCGGGCGTCGCGTTCTTCCAGAAGGTCGTAATAGACCTTGCCGGAGCAGAGCACGACGCGGCGGATCTCGGCGTCGGGTTTCAGCTTGAAGTCCGAGGCGCGGTGGGTTTCGGCGTCGTCCCAGAGCACCCGGTGGAAGGAGGAGCCGGTCAGGAAGGCCTTGGCCTCGGACACGGCCAGCCGGTGGCGCAAAAGCGATTTCGGCGTCATCAGGATCAGCGGCTTGCGGAAGCTGCGGTGCAACTGGCGGCGCAGGATGTGGAAATAGTTGGCGGGCGTCGAGCAATTGGCGACGATCCAGTTGTCCTCGGCCGACATCTGCAGGAAGCGTTCGAGGCGGGCGGAACTGTGTTCCGGGCCCTGACCCTCGAAGCCATGGGGCAGCAGGACGACAAGGCCCGACATGCGCAGCCACTTGCGTTCGCCCGAGGAAATGAACTGGTCGAACATGATCTGCGCGCCATTGGCGAAATCGCCGAATTGCGCCTCCCACATGACCAGGGCGTTGGGTTCGGCGAGGCTGTAGCCGTATTCGAAGCCCAGCACGGCATATTCCGACAGCATCGAGTCGATGACGTCGTATTTCGCCTGGCCCTTGCGGATATGGTTCAGCGGGAAATAGCGTTCCTCGGTGTTCTGGTCGATCAGCGCGGAATGGCGCTGGGAAAAGGTGCCGCGGATCGAGTCCTGGCCTGCCAGACGCACGGGGTAGCCCTCGGTCAGCAGGCTGCCGAAGGCCAGCGCCTCGGCGGTGGCCCAGTCGAAGCCCTTGCCGGAGCTGAACATCTCGCGCTTGGCGTCGAGCAACCGGCCGACCGTCTTGTGCAGGTCGACGCCCTCGGGCACGGTGGTCAGGCCCTGGCCGATCTCCTGCATCGTCTCTTCGGAGATCGCGGTCTCGCCGCGCTGGTAATCGTCGCCGCCGCCGCGCTTGATATGGGACCAGCGGCCGTCCAGCCAGTCGGCCTTGTTCGGCTTGTACTCCTTGCCGGCCTCGAATTCCTCGTTCAGATGCGACTGGAATGCGGCCTTCATGTCCTCGATCTCGCCCTCGGGGATCAGCCCGTCGGCGACCAGACGTTCGGTATAGAGTTGCAGCGTCGTCTTGTGCTTCTTGATCTTCTGATACATCAGGGGGTTGGTGAACATCGGTTCATCCCCCTCGTTATGGCCGAAGCGGCGATAGCAGAACATGTCGATCACCACGTCCTTGCCGAATTTCTGGCGGAACTCGATGGCGACCTTGGCGGCATGGGTCACCGCCTCGGGGTCGTCGCCATTGACGTGGAAGATCGGCGCCTCGACCATCAGCGCGATATCGGTGGGATAGGGGCTGGACCGGCTGAAATGCGGCGCGGTGGTAAAGCCGATCTGGTTGTTCACGACGATATGGATCGTGCCGCCGGTGCGATGGCCGACCAGACCCGACATGCCGAAACATTCCGCCACGACGCCCTGACCGGCAAAGGCCGCATCGCCATGCAGCAGCAGCGGCAGGACGGTCTTGCGTTCGCGGTCATTCGCCTGTTCCTGCTTGGCGCGCGTCTTGCCCAGCACCACGGGGTTCACGGCCTCCAGGTGGCTGGGATTCGCGGTCAGCGACAGGTGCACCACGTTGCCGTCGAATTCCCGGTCGCTTGACGCGCCAAGGTGGTATTTCACGTCGCCCGAACCGTCCACATCCTCGGGCTTGAAGCTGCCGCCCTGGAATTCGTGGAAGATCGCGCGATAGGGTTTGCCCATCACATTGGCCAGAACCGACAGGCGGCCCCGGTGCGGCATGCCGATGGCGATTTCCCGGACCCCCAGCGCGCCGCCGCGCTTGATGATCTGTTCCATCGCCGGGATCAGCGCCTCGCCGCCGTCAAGGCCGAACCGCTTGGTGCCCATGTATTTCACATGCAGGAACTTCTCGAAGCCCTCGGCCTCGACCAGCTTGTTCAGGATCGCGCGGCGGCCTTCGCGGGTGAACTTGATTTCCTTGCCGTAGCCCTCGATCCGTTCCTTGAGCCAGGCGGATTGCTCGGGGTCGGAGATGTGCATGTATTGCAGCGCGAAGGTGCCGCAATAGGTGCGTTTCACGATGGCGAGGATCTCGCGCAGCGCGGCGACCTGAAGCCCCAGCACGTTGTCGATGAAGATGGGCCGGTCCATGTCGGCATCGGTGAAGCCGTAGGAGGCGGGGTCAAGCTCGGGATGGGGGGTGTCGTTCCTGAGGCCCAGCGGGTCCAGATCGGCGACCAGATGGCCGCGGATCCGGTAGGCCCGGATCAGCATCAGCGCCCGGATCGAGTCGAGCACCGCGCGCTTGATCTCGTCATCGGTGACCTTGACGCCCTGTGCCTCGGCCTTTTCGCGGATCTTGTCCTCGGCGGCGCGGGCCTCGCTGACCGGGGGCAGGCCGGGCCATTGGCCATCCAGCGCGGCGGTCAGGTCGTCATTGGGCGCGGGCGGCCAGTCGCGGCGCGCCCAGCTTGGCCCCGCCGCCTCGCGCTTGACCGAGACCTCGTCATCGCCCAGGTCCGCGAAGAAGCGGCGCCATTGCTCGTCGACAGTGTCGGGGTCGTTGGCGTAGCGGGCGTAAAGCTGTTCCACATACTCGGCATTATGCCCTTGCAGGAAGGACGAGGCGTGGAAGGTCGAATTGGGGCTCTGCTCGGTCATGGGGTCCTCCCTCGGGGGTCGTGCGGCGTCTGGCCGGGGGGTTCCCGCCCCGCGGCCGGACGCAGGTCGTCAGATCATGCCTTCATGGCGGCCAGCACCGCCTCGCCAAGGCGGGCGGGGCTGTCGGCCACGATGACACCGGCGGATTTCATCGCGTCGATCTTGTCCTCGGCGCCGCCCTTGCCGCCGGCGACGATGGCGCCGGCATGGCCCATCCGCCGACCCGGAGGCGCGGTGCGGCCCGCGATGAAGCCCGCGACGGGTTTCCTGCGGCCCTTCTTTGCCTCGTCGCGCAGGAACTGGGCGGCTTCTTCCTCGGCCGAGCCGCCGATCTCGCCGATCATGATGATCGCTTGGGTTTCGTCATCGGCGAGGAACCATTCGAGGACGTCGATATGCTCGGTCCCCTTGATCGGGTCGCCGCCGATGCCGACGCAGGTGGACTGGCCGAGGCCCACATCGGTGGTCTGCTTGACCGCCTCGTAGGTCAGCGTGCCCGAGCGCGAGACGACGCCGACGGAGCCGCGGCGGTGGATATGGCCGGGCATGATGCCGATCTTGCAGGCCTCGGGCGTGATGACGCCGGGGCAGTTCGGCCCGATCAGCACCGAATCCGACCCTTCGAGCGCGCGCTTGACGGTCATCATGTCCAGCACGGGGATGCCCTCGGTGATGCAGACGATCAGCGGGATCCTGGCGTCGATGGCTTCGAGGATCGAGTCGGCGGCGAAGGGCGGCGGGACGTAGATCACCGTGGCATTCGCCCCGGTCTTGGCCACCGCCTCGTGGCAGGAATCGAAGACCGGCAGGTCGAGATGCTTCTGCCCGCCCTTGCCCGGCGTGACGCCGCCGACCATCCGCGTGCCATAGGCGATCGCCTGTTCGGAGTGGAAGGTGCCCTGCGAGCCGGTGAAGCCCTGGCAGATCACCTTGGTGTTTTCGTCGACGAGAACGGCCATCTTTGTTCCTTCGTTGTCAAGTTGGGCCGGACACGGTCATCCGGGCGGTGCCATCCTCGACACAGGCGCCCGGCTGGTCGGCGCTGTCGAAGCTGAGCCACATGGCGCTGTGTTCGGAAAACGGCATGAGATATCCCGCGCAGGGATTGTCGGGGTTGTGGGTGTCGCGCTCGAATCCGCCGGGACCGGCGTAGCGTTGCGTGACGAAGGCGCCCACGAAGGGGATCGCTTCGTTCAGGCCCATGTGGCGGGTCTGTGCGATGCAACTGCCGGATCCGAACCGTTCATCGTGGATTTCCGTCACCACCGTATCGGCCGGCGCAAGAAAGATCGGGACGGGGCCATATTCGGGATGCACCCGTTGCGAGGGGATGAACCCGGCGGTCTGGAAGGCGGCGGCCCATTCAAGCGCATCGCTGCCCTGGATGCAGATCTCCAGCACCAGCGCCAGATTGGCGCGCACGGCCTCCTCATAGCTTTGCGCCACGGCCGGAGAGCCGACCAGGGCCGCCGCCAGAAGTGCGGCGCAAGGCGAAACCTGACTGCCCCGGCCCCGCATCGGTCTAGACTCCGGCCATCGCGATCACCGGGGCGGTGAGGAGTGGGGGGATGAGTTTGGTGTTTTCGTCGATGAGAATGGCCATCCGCCTTACCCCTTCACCGCCTTCACGATCTTCTCGGCCGCATCCGACAGGTCGTCCGCCGCGATCACGTCGAGGCCGGAGCTGTTGAGGATCTCCTTGCCCTTCTCGACATTGGTGCCTTCGAGGCGGACCACCAGCGGCACTTTCAGGCCGACCTCGCGGACGGCTTCGACCACGCCTTCGGCGATCACGTCGCAGCGCATGATGCCGCCGAAGATGTTCACGAGGATCCCCTTCACGTTCGGGTCGGAGGTGATGATCTTGAACGCCTCGGTCACCTTTTCCTTGGTCGCGCCGCCGCCCACGTCGAGGAAATTGGCGGGCTCCGCGCCGTAGAGCTTGATGATGTCCATGGTCGCCATCGCCAGCCCGGCGCCATTGACCATGCAGCCGATCTCGCCATCGAGCGCGATGTAGTTCAGGTCGTATTTCGAGGCGGCGAGTTCCTTGGGGTCCTCCTCGGTCTCGTCGCGGAGCGACAGGACGTCCTCCTGCCGGTAGAGCGCGTTGGAATCGAAGGCGAACTTGGCGTCGAGGCATTTCAGGTCGCCGGTATCGGTGACGATCAGGGGGTTGATCTCGATCATCTCGCAGTCGCGTTCCAGGAACAGCTTGTAAAGCTGGCCCAGCAGCGTCGAGCATTGCCGGATCTGCTTGCCTTCGAGGCCGAGGGCAAAGGCGACGCGGCGGCCATGCCAGGGCTGGTAGCCGGTCACGGGGTCGATGGTGAAGGACAGGATGCGGTCGGGGGTCCTGGCCGCCACCTCCTCGATATCCATGCCGCCCTCGGTCGAGCAGACGAAGGCGATGCGCGAGGATTGCCGGTCGATCAGCATGGCGAGATAGAGTTCGCGCGCGATGTCCGAACCCGCCTCGATATAGACGCGGCTGACCTGCTTGCCCGCGGGGCCGGTCTGGTGGGTGACCAGCGTGCGGCCCAGCATCTTGCGGGCCTCTTCCGCGGCCTCGCCGACCGAGCGGGCCAGCCGGACGCCGCCCTTTTCGCCCGCCTCGGGTTCGAGGAAATGGCCCTTGCCGCGGCCACCCGCGTGGATCTGCGCCTTGACCACCCAGAGCGGGCCGTCAACCTCGCCCGCGATGGTCTTGGCCTCTTCGGCGCGGGTGACGACATGGCCCTTGGACACCGGCGCGCCATAGCTGCGCAGGAGGGCCTTGGCCTGATATTCGTGGATGTTCATCACGCTGTCCCATGCTTGTCGATTTCCAGATCTCTAAGCATGGAACAGGGTGCGACGAAATGGTTTTCGGCCGGGATCGGCGGGATTTCGCGAAGTTTTCGGTGTTTGTGATCACACCTTGGAAAGGTGTGATCACAAACCGTTTTCCGCCCGGCCGTCAGGCCAGCGTGGGGTCGATTCCCTGGCAGGCCTCGACCAGTCCGCGCACCGCGGCGACCGAGTTGTCGAACATCTCCTGTTCGGCCTTGTCCAGCCGGATGTCCACGATCCGCTCGATGCCGTCCGCGCCGATGATCGTGGGCACGCCGACATACATCCCCTTGAGCCCATAGGCGCCATTGACCCAAGCCGCGCAGGGCAGCAGGCGCTTCTGGTCCTTGAGATAGGCCTCGGCCATCTCGATGGCGGAGGTGGCGGGGGCGTAATAGGCCGAGCCGGTCTTGAGCAGGCCGACGATCTCGGCGCCGCCGTCGCGGGTGCGCTGCACGATCGCGTCCAGCTTCTCTTTCGTGGTCCAGCCCATGTCCACCAGATCGGGCAGCGGCACCCCGCCGACGGTGGAATAGCGCACCAGCGGCACCATCGTGTCGCCATGGCCGCCCAGCACGAAGGCGGTGACATCCTTCATGCTGACGTCGAATTCCAGGCTGAGGAAATGGCGGAAGCGCGCGCTGTCCAGAACGCCGGCCATGCCCACGACCTTTTCGTGCGGCAGGCCGGAATATTCGCGCAGCGCCCAGACCATCGCGTCCAGCGGGTTGGTGATGCAGATCACGAAGGCGTCGGGGGCGTTGTCGCGGATGCCCTCGCCCACGGCTTTCATCACCTTGAGGTTGATCCCCAGCAGGTCGTCCCGGCTCATCCCCGGCTTGCGCGGAACGCCCGCAGTGACGATGCAGACATCGGCGCCTGCGATGTCGGCATAGTCATTGGTGCCCTTGAGCCGCGCATCGAACCCTTCGGAGGGGCCGGATTCGGCGATGTCGAGCGCCTTGCCCTGCGGCACGCCCTCGGCGATATCGAAAAGCACGACGTCGCCCAGTTCCTTGATCGCGGCGAGATGGGCGAGCGTGCCCCCGATCTGCCCCGCACCGATCAATGCGATCTTGGGTCTGGCCATGTGTCTGTTCCCCGTCTGTTGGTTTCGGCGCGATGGGTAAGCCTTTGCCGTCCATCGCGCAAGGCCGCCGCGGCGCGGCGCACCGGGCGGGCAGGGGGCGGATGGGGGAAAGGGTGCTGCGCCAAGGCGTTGCGGGCGGGGAGTGCGCCCTGCGGGGCGGGGCCTGCGGCGGCGTGCCGGGGCTGTCCGGCGGGGGGCGCGACCCCCGGACGGGGCCGCGCGCGCTGATTCTGGGGCTCAGGCGCCTTCGCCCTGGATCAGGCTTTCGGCCAGCGCCTGCCAGGCCTCGCCGCTGGCGATCAGGCAGCTCACGCCCGAGGGCAGGGTGCCGGTGATCGTCCAGCTGCCGGTCTCGGGATTGGCGAAGATCTCGACCACCGCGTTGTTGGCGGCCAGTCCCAGGGCCTGGCGCGACTCGCCGTAGCGGTCGGCCAGAAGCGCGATCAGCGCCTCGCGTGGGGCGCATTGGCGGGCATTTTCGGCCTGGGCCTGAAGCGGGAGGGGCAGGGCGAGCAGAAGCGCGGCAAGCGCGAGGGGGCGGGTCATGGCGAAGGCTCCGTTCGGGGTGGCTGTCGCGCCGAGCCTGAAGGGGAATGCGCAACAAAGCCTGATGGCAGCGCGCGCTGCTCTGCGTCGCAGCGCAAGATTTTTCTGCGATGCGGCATGAAAGGGGTTGCGGAATATGTCCCGCCTATGGTGATTGGCGCAACAAAATGACCCAAGGGGAGAATCAATGGACCCGCGTGCCCGCCCGTTCCGTTCCGTTCTCTATATTCCGGCCTCCAAGGCGCGGGCGCTGGACAAGGCCCGGACGCTGCCCGCCGATGCGATCATCTTCGATCTGGAGGATGCCGTCGCCCCCGAGGAAAAGCGCGCCGCGCGCGACCTGCTGGCCGCGGCGCTGCGCGAGGGCGGCTTCGGGCCGCGCTTCCTGATCGTGCGGGTCAACGGGCTGGATACCGAATGGGGCGCCGATGACGTGACCGCGATGCGCGGGACCGGCGCGCAGGCGATGCTGCTGCCCAAGGTCGAGACCACGGCGCAACTGGATGCGCTGGGCGATGCGATCCCAGGGGTGGAGGTCTGGGCGATGATGGAGACCCCGCGCGGCGTGCTGAACGCGGATGCGCTGGCCACGCATCCCCGGGTCGGGGGCTTCGTGATGGGCACCAACGACCTGATCAAGGAATTGCGCTGCCGCCCGCGCGCCGACCGCCTGCCGCTGGTCACCAGCCTCAGCCAGTGCCTGCTGGCGGCGCGCGCGCATGGGATCGTCGCCATCGACGGGGTCTACAACGCCTTTCAGGATGAGGAGGGTCTGCGCGCGGAATGCGCGCAGGGCCGCGACCTGGGCTTTGACGGCAAGAGCCTGATCCACCCCGGACAGATCGCCGCGGCCAATGCGGTCTTTGCGCCGACCATGGCCGAGATCGAACTGTCGCGCCGCCATATCGCCGCCTTCGACGAGGCGCGGCGCAACGGGATGGGGATCGCCGTTGTGGATGGCCGCATCGTCGAGAATCTGCATATCGTCACGGCACGACAAACGCTCGCCAAGGCGGCGGCGATCGCGCAACTGGAGGCCGTGACATGACCCTGCTTATCCTCGGTGTTCTGCTCTGGAGCTTTGCCCATCTGTTCAAGCGGCTGTTCCCCGGCCCGCGCGCGGCGCTGGACGACCGCTTCGGCGCGGCGTCCAAGGCGTTCTTTGCGGTGCCGCTGGTGCTGTCGGTGGTGCTGATGGTGATGGGCTATCGCGGCAATACCGCGCCCGAGATCTACCAGACGCCCGGGTTCATGGTGCATCTGAACAACACGCTGATGCTGCTGGCGGTGGTGTTCTTTGGCCTTGGCAATTCCAAGAGCCGGGCGCGGCAGCTTTTCCGCCACCCGATGCTTTACGGCGTGATGACCTGGTCGGTGGCGCATCTGCTGGTGAATGGCGATCTGGCGTCCATCGTGCTGTTCGGCGGGTTGCTGCTCTGGGCGATTGCCGAAGTGGTGCTGATCAACGCGAAGGAGCCGGTGACGACCTGGCGGGGCGGCAGCCTGGCGGGGGACATCAAGCTGGGGGTGATTTCCGTGGTGCTGTATCTGGTGATCCTTGGCGTTCACATGTGGCTGGGCGTCTGGCCCCTGCCGGCGCCGGGTGCGGCCTGATGCGGGCCTATCGTCTGCTGACCGACGAGGATACCGCCGCCTTCTGCCACAAGGTCACCGAGGCGCTGGCCAGGGGGTGGGAACTGTATGGCTCGCCCGCTTATGCGCATGACCCCGCAACGGGCAGGATGCGCTGCGCGCAGGCGGTGGTGAAGGATGTGCCGGGGCTTTACGCCCCGGACCTGAAGCTGGGAGAGTTGTAAGGTCATGGTGAAGACCAACCCGGGGCGTTTCTTCGAGGATTACCATGTCGGGCAGGTGATCGCGCATGCGGTGCCGCGCACCCTGTCGGGCGGCGAGCGGGCGCTTTACCACGCGCTGTATCCTGCGCGGCACGCGGTTTATTCCTCGGACGCCTTCGCGCAATCCTGCGGGCTGCCGGGCGCGCCGATGGATGACCTGATCGCGTTCCATACCGTGTTCGGCAAGACCGTGCCCGATATCAGCCTGAACGCCATCGCCAATCTGGGCTATGCCGAGGGGCGCTGGCACCGGCCGGTCTGGCCCGGCGACACGCTGCGGTCCGAATCCGAGGTGATCGGGCTGAAGGAGAACTCGAACGGCAAGTCGGGTGTCGTCTGGGTGCGCACGCGGGGGCTGAACCAGCGCGGCGAACTGGTCATGGACTATGTGCGCTGGGTGATGGTCCGCAAGCGCGATGCCGCGGCGCCCGCGCCCGAAACCGTGGTGCCCGCGCTGGCCGACAGCGTGGCGCCGCGCGATCTGGTGCTGCCCGAGGGGCTGGATTTCACGCGCTACGATTTCACGCTGGCGGGCGAGCCGCATCGCTGGGGCGATTACGCGGTGGGCGAGGTGATCGACCATGTCGACCGCGTGACGGTCGAGGAGGCCGAGCACATGCTGGCCACGCGGCTGTGGCAGAACACCTCCAAGGTGCATTTCGACGCCACCCTGCGCGAGGATGGTCGGCGGCTGATCTATGGCGGCCATGTCATCAGCCTGGCGCGCACGCTGTCCTTCAACGGGCTGGCGAATGCGCAGATGATCGTCGGGCTGAACGCGGGCGCGCATGCCAATCCCTGTTTCGCGGGCGATACGGTTTCGGCCTGGTCCGAGGTGCTGGACAAGGCCGAGACGGCCGCGCCCGGGGTCGGCGCGCTGCGGCTGCGGCTGGTGGCGGTCAAGCCGGGGGCGGTGCCGGGTGCGCTGCGCGGCGAGGACGGGAAATATCGGGGCGATGTGCTGCTGGACCTCGACTACTGGGCGCTGATCCCGCTGTAAGACGGTCCGCCGGGTTGTGATCACATGCCGCGCTGGCGTGATCACAAAACCCGGTTTTTTCGTCCGGCCGACGAAAAATCACGCCCGAAGCGCGGCGCAAGCCGTGACAAGAGCGCAGAAACCGTTATCAGATCGGGCGATAGCTGCGCCCAGACAAGAGGCTCGCCATGGCTCATTTCAACCGCGGTAACCGGCCGCTTTCGCCGCATCTTCAGGTCTATCGCCCGCAGATCACGTCCGTCACCTCGATCCTGACCCGGGTCACGGGGAATGCGCTGATCGTGGCGGTGATCCTGATCGTCTGGTGGTTCCTGGCCGCGGCCAACGGTCCCGAGGCCTTTGCCCGCGCCGATTGGGTGCTGACCTCGTGGTTCGGCGATCTGGTGCTGACCCTGTCGCTCTGGGCGCTGTGGTATCACACGCTGGCGGGCCTGCGGCACCTGCTGTGGGATACCGGCCGCGGGCTGGAGCTGAAGACGGCCGAGGCGCTGGGCTGGGCGGTGATCGGCGGCTCGGCGGTGCTGACGCTGCTGACCGTGCTGGTCGTCTGAGGGGGGAAGCCATGCGTTATCTGACCGACCGCAAGCGCGCGCTGGGCCTTGGCGCCGCCAAGAGCGGGACCGAACATCACTGGATCCTGATCGTGACCGGCGTGGCGCTGGCGGGGCTGATCCCGGCCTTCGTACTGGTCTTCGGCCGCACGCTGGGCGGCAGCCATGAAGAGGTGGTCGCCACCTTCTCGCGCCCGTTTCCGGCGCTGGTGGCGCTGTTGACCTTGTGGGTGGGGATCTACCATTTCCGCAAGGGCGCGCAGACGGCCATCGAGGATTACACCCGCGGCATCCGCCGCACGGTGCTGCTGATCGCGATGATCTGCGTCAGCTACACGGCCATGGCGGCCGGTCTTTACGCGGTCATCCGCATCGCGCTGTAAGTTCTTCGAGGGACCAAGATGGCCGCTTACGAATACGAGACGCATGAATATGACGTTGTGGTGGTCGGCGCCGGTGGCGCGGGGCTGCGCGCGACGCTGGGCATGGCCGAACAGGGCTTGCGCACGGCCTGCATCACCAAGGTCTTTCCGACCCGCTCGCACACGGTGGCAGCCCAGGGCGGCATCGCGGCCAGCCTTGGCAACATGGGGCCGGACCATTGGCAGTGGCACATGTATGACACGGTCAAGGGGTCGGACTGGCTGGGCGACACGGATGCCATGGAATACCTCGCGCGCGAGGCGCCCAAGGCGGTCTACGAGCTGGAACATTACGGCGTGCCGTTTTCCCGCACCGAGAAGGGCCGCATCTACCAGCGCCCCTTCGGCGGCCACACCACCGAGTTCGGCGAGGGCCCGCCGGTGCAGCGCACCTGTGCCGCGGCGGACCGCACGGGTCACGCGATCCTGCACACGCTTTATGGCCAGTCGCTGAAACAGAAGGCGGAATTCTTCATCGAGTATTTCGCCATCGACCTGATCATGTCCGAGGACGGGCAGTGCCAGGGCGTCGTGGCGTGGAAGCTCGACGACGGCACGATCCATGTCTTCGCCGCCAAGATGGTGGTGCTGGCCACGGGCGGCTATGGCCGGGCCTATTTCAGCGCGACCTCGGCGCATACCTGCACCGGCGATGGCGGCGGCATGGTGGCGCGCGCGGGGCTGCCGCTTCAGGACATGGAATTCGTGCAGTTCCACCCCACCGGCATCTATGGCGCGGGCTGTCTCATCACCGAGGGCGCGCGCGGCGAGGGCGGCTATCTGACCAATTCGGAAGGCGAGCGGTTCATGGAACGCTATGCGCCGACCTACAAGGATCTGGCCTCACGCGACGTGGTCAGCCGCTGCATGACCATCGAGATCCGCGAGGGCCGTGGCGTCGGGCCGAACAAGGACCATATCCACCTGAACCTGTCCCACCTGCCGCCCGAGGTTCTGGCCGAACGCCTGCCCGGCATTTCCGAAAGCGCCAAGATCTTTGCCGGTGTCGACGTGACGCGCGAGCCGATCCCGGTTCTGCCGACCGTGCATTACAACATGGGCGGCATCCCCACGAACTATTGGGGCGAGGTGCTGAACCCGACCGCGGACAATCCCGACAACATCGCGCCCGGCCTGATGGCGGTGGGCGAGGCGGGCTGTGCCTCGGTGCATGGGGCGAACCGGCTGGGCTCCAACTCGCTGATCGACCTGGTGGTGTTCGGCCGCGCCGCCGCGATCCGGGCCAGGGACGTGGTCGATCCGAACACGGCGGTGCCCAGCCCGAACGGGGCCTCGATCGACGCGGCGCTCTCCCGCTTCGACGGGCTGCGCCATGCCAGGGGCAACCTGACCACTGCCGAATTGCGGCTGGAGATGCAGAAGACGATGCAGGCCGATGCCGCGGTCTTCCGCACCGACAGGACGCTGGCCGAGGGCTGCGAAAAGATGGCCGCCGTCGCGGGCAAGATGGACGACATCAAGGTCACCGACCGGTCGCTGATCTGGAACTCGGACCTGATGGAGACGCTGGAACTGACCAACCTGATGCCCAACGCGCTGGCCACCGTGGTCGCCGCCGAGGCGCGCAAGGAAAGCCGCGGCGCGCATGCCCACGAGGATTACCCCGACCGCGACGACACCAACTGGCGCAAGCATTCGCTGGCCTGGGTCGAGGGGCCGACCGTGCGCCTGGCCTATCGCCCGGTCAAGCTGGAGCCGCTGACCACCCTCGACGAGGGCGGCATCGACCCGAAGAAGATCGCGCCCAAGGCGCGGGTCTATTGAGGAGACGGAGATGGTTGAACTGACGCTCCCCAAGAACTCGGTGATCCGCAGCGGCAAGACCTGGCCGAAACCGGCGGCGGCCACCAATCTGCGCGAGTTCCGCATCTATCGCTGGGATCCCGACAGCGGCGAGAACCCGCGCGTGGATACCTATTTCGTCGATCTCGATACCTGCGGGCCGATGGTGCTGGACGCGCTGATCAAGATCAAGAACGAGATCGACCCGACGCTGACCTTCCGCCGCTCCTGCCGCGAGGGGATCTGCGGCTCTTGTGCCATGAATATCGACGGGATCAACACGCTGGCCTGCACCTACGGCATGGACGAGATCAAGGGCGTGGTGAAGATCTACCCGCTGCCGCACATGCCGGTGGTCAAGGATCTGGTCCCGGACCTGACCCATTTCTACGCCCAGCATGCCTCGATCATGCCCTGGCTGGAGACCGAGACCAACGAGCCGGTCAAGGAATGGCGCCAGTCGCCCGCGGACCGCAGGAAGCTGGACGGGCTTTACGAATGCATCATGTGCGCGTCCTGCTCGACCGCCTGTCCGTCCTACTGGTGGAACGGCGACAAGTATCTGGGACCGGCCGCGCTGCTGCATGCCTATCGCTGGATCATCGACAGTCGCGACGAGGCCACGGGCGAGCGGCTGGACCAGCTTGAGGATCCGTTCAAGCTCTATCGTTGCCACACGATCATGAACTGCACCAAGACCTGCCCCAAGGGCCTGAACCCGGCCAAGGCGATTGCCGAGATCAAGAAGATGATGGTCGAGCGCGCGATCTGAGGCGACGCGCCTCAGTCCAGCGCCGTTGCCGCCAGCGTCGCGTAGTCGATCGACCAGCGCTGCGCGCGGCTGGGGCAGCAACGCGGATCGTCCGGGCCGGGCATCGAGGTGGTCAGTTCCATCCGCTCGGCATGGAAGACCGGCGCGCGCGGCTCGGTGCCGAAAAGCCCCGAGACCGGCCCGGCATAGCGCAACCCCTCCGCGTCGCGGGCATAAAGCCCGGCATGGATCGTGAAGCCGCTGGCCGAGCCGGAGATATGGGCATAGAGCACCGCCAGCGCGCGGGTCGCCTCTGCCGGATCGGCATGGTCGGGCATCCAGTAGCTGCCGAGGCTCTCGCCGCCGGGGGCCAGGTCGCGGATCAGGGCACTGTCCAGATCGCCCCAGTCCTGCGCGCAGGCGGGACCGGCCAATGCGATCAGGCAGCAGGCAAGCAGGGTCTTCATGGCCGCGCTCCTCCGGTGTTAGGAAAAGGGTGTCGGCGCGACCGCGCCCTGTCAAGCCTTGCCCCGGAGGACCGATGCCCGAAACGCCCCCCGATGCCGCCGCCCGCCGCGCCGCGCCCCCGGTGATCTGCTACCCGCCCGACACGCTGCCCGCGCCCGATCTGGCGCTTTACGCCCGCGCGCGCGACGGCGCGGCAAAGACCGCCGAATTGCTGGTGCCCCCGCGCGCGGCGCGCTGTTTCCGGGTGGCGGCGGGGCAGGTCCTGCGCATCTCCTGCCCGGACGGGTCGCAGGTGGGCGATCTGAACCTGTGGGCGGCGGACGATCTGTCCGAACGGTTCTATTCGGGCAAGACCCGGGCGCTGCATGGCACGCATCTGGGCGTGGGCGACCGGCTGTGGTCCTGCCTGCCCTTCCTGCGGCCGATGGCGACGATCATCGCCGACAGCCTGGGCTGGTACGGGGTCGATGCCGACGGGGCGGGGGTGCATGACGTGATCGGCACGCGCTGCGATCCCTATACGAACGCGCTGCTGACCGGCGGGCAGTATCACCACCATTGCCATTCCAACCTGGTCCGCGCGCTGGCCGCCGAAACCGGCCTGACCCCGGATGCGGCCGAGCCGCATGTCCATGACGTGCTGAACCTGTTCATGTGCACGGGATTCACCCGCGACAGCCAACGCTATTTCACCAAGGCCAGCCCCGCGCGCGCGGGCGATCATGTCGAGGTCTTCGCCGAGATCGACCTTCTGGGCGCGCTCTCGGCCTGCCCCTGGGGCGATTGCGGCACCAACAGCCCCATGACCGCCACCTGCCACCCGCTGCTGGTCGAGATCCTCGCGCCCGCCCCCGGCGCGCTGGCGGGATGGCGCCCGCCCGAACCCGCCCCCTATGACCGCAGTCACGGGCTCTGACATTCGGGGTTTCTTCTTGGCAAAAATACCCATGTCGCGCGGTCTCAACAGGCGCTGCGCTCAGGCGAAGGCGGCCTCCAGCGCAATCTCGACCATGTCCGCGAAACCCTGTTCGCGGGCCTCGGGCGGCAGGGCGGCGCCGCTCGGCAGATGGTCGGATACGGTCAGCACCGCCAGGGCCCGTGCCCCATGCCGGGCGGCCAGGATATAAAGCTCGGCCGCCTCCATCTCGACCGCCAGAACCCCGTGGCGGGTCATCTGGTCGTTCAGGTCGGGGCGTTCGTCATAGAACACGTCCGACGAATAGATGCCGCCCACATGGGCCGCGATGCCGCGGGCGGTGGCGGCGGCATGGGCGGCCGACAGCAGGCCGAAATCGGCGCAGGGGGCATAGTTCAACTCGCGAAAGACGCCGCGCGAGGGCGTCGACAGCGTCGAGGCCGTCATCGCCAGCACGATGTCGCGCAAGCCCACATGGGCCTGCATCGAACCGGCCGATCCGATGCGGATCAGCGTCTTCGCGCCGTAATCGCGGATCAGTTCGTTGGCATAGATCGACAGCGAGGGCATGCCCATGCCGCTGCCATGGATCGTCACGCGGTTGCCGCGCCAGAAACCGGTAAAGCCCAGCATGCCGCGCACGCGATTGATGCAGACCGGATCGCTCAGAAAGGTCTCGGCCGCCCATTGCGCGCGCATCGGATCGCCGGGCAGCAGCACGGTCTCGGCGATCTCGCCGGGTTTCGCGCCGATATGAATGGTCATGGGGCCTCCGTTCCGGTCGGCGCAGGCTAGCGCGGGCGCGGGCCTGCGGCAATCGGCACGGCGCCCCTGGGCCGACAGCGAACGGGCGGTCTACCCGGCGGGCCAGCCTTCGGCCCGGAGCCGGACACAGGCATTCGGCCCCTTGGGATCGAGCAGGTAGAGGTTCGGCCGCTTGCCCAGATAGCCGCGCCAGGTCTTTTCGGGCTGGCTGCCGATCCGGACGCCATGGAGCTTGTGCAATTCGGCCGAAAGCCGGGTGATTTCCATCATTCCCTTCTCTGGGGCCGCAAGGATCGTCTCGCGGATCTTGCGGTCGAACGGGCCGATTGCCGGACCGGTCGGCATCGGTTCGGTCTTTGCGGGCGCGGGTGCGGGCACGCCGTTCGATGTCTTCACGACAGGGGGCGAGGCGGCGTCCAGTTCGATGAATTCGGAACAGGCCGACCGGAAGGCCGACGCGGAATTGGTCAGGCCCGCGCAGAAGAAGCGGAAGCCGGGCACCTCCTGCCAGGGCGTCAGGTTCTGCGCCTGTCCGTAGGTTCGCAGGACATGCGGCTCGCCCCATTCGCGGGCGGCGGTCAGGATTGCGGGCGCATGAGGGGCCGGGACATTGTCGCCATCGACGAAGACCGCCACGCGGCCGATTGCTGACCCCTGAAACATCGCCCGGTTCCCAAATGAATTTCCCCCGTGCCAGGTGCGGAATGGGACGAAAATTGGGCGCGTTACCGCACCAGCGGCTCCAGCGGGTCGTAGATCACGCCGCTGCCCCAGGCGGCCCGGGGCAGGCTGTCGGGCTTGTAGCGGATGGCGGTCATCTCGTCCCGGGTGAAGAAGCGGCGTTCGGTCACCCCGCCATCGGGGTCGCGCCAGTCGGCATCCAGCCTGCCGCCGGTGATGGTGCAGCGGAAATAGATGTCGACCTGGTGGAACGGGCGGCCGGGGTCGTGGAACTCGTTCACCAGGCAGGGCGCGCCGATGGCGACGCTGAGCCCGGTTTCCTCATGCACCTCGCGGGCGAGGTTGTCGGGCAGGGAACTGCCGCGCTCGACCCCGCCGCCCGGCGCGCACCACAGGTCGCTGACCCCGCCGGGCCAGGCATTGACCAGCAACAGCCGGTTTTCGTGCAGGATCAGCGCGCGGACGGCAAGGCGGGGCGTGGGGGCGGTCATGGCGCGAGACTGCCCGGCCCGCGCCCCGGCCGCAAGCGCCCCCTCGAAACCGCGCCCGCCTGCGCCTAGATCCGTGGGATGCTTCGTCTTGCGCTGATCCTGCTGATCGTCCTTGCCGCCCCGGCGCGGTCCGATTGCGTCGTGCTGCTGCACGGTCTGGCACGCAGCCCCGACTCGCTGTTCCTGATGGAGCGGGCGCTGGAACGGCAGGGTTTTCGCGTGGTGAATGCGGGCTATCCCTCGACCGAGGCGCCGATCGAGGATCTGGCGCGCATGCTGCCGCGCGCCTTTGCCGAATGCGGGCCGGTGGCGCATGTGCATGTCGTCACCCATTCGATGGGCGGCATCCTGCTTCGCCTCTGGCTGACGGACCACCGGCCCGCCAATCTGGGCCGCGTGGTGATGCTGGGCCCGCCCAATGCGGGCTCGGAACTGGTCGATGCGCTGGGCGCGCTGGAGCCGTTCGAATGGATCAACGGCCCGGCGGGGCTGCAACTGGGCACCGGGCCGCAGAGCCTGCCCAACCGGCTGGGACCGGTCGATTTCCCGCTGGGGGTGATCGCGGGCGCCCGCAGCCTGAACCCGCTTTATTCCGCGCTGATCCCCGGGGCCGATGACGGCAAGGTGTCGGTCGCCTCGACAAGGGTGCAGGGGATGGCGGCGCATCTGGTGCTGCCGGTGAGCCATACGTTCATGATGAACGACCCCCGCGTGATCGCGCAGACGCTGGCCTTCCTGCATACGGGCCGGTTCCAGCCCGATCTGGGTGTGGCCGGGGCGCTGGCGCGGCTACTTGAGTGATGCAGGCCCCAGCCAGCGGTTGACATGCCCCATCTTGCGGCCCGGCCGCGCCTCGGCCTTGCCGTAAAGATGGAGCGCCACGGCAGGATCGCGGGCCAGCGCGGGAACCCTGTCGATATCGTCGCCGATCAGGTTCTCCATCTCGATATCTGAATGGCGCGCGCCGTCGCCCAGCGGCCAGCCTGCAATGGCGCGGATATGCTGCTCGAACTGGTCGATCATGCAGCCATCCTGGGTCCAGTGACCGGAATTGTGCACCCTGGGCGCGATCTCGTTGACCAGCAGGCCATCGGGGGTGACGAACAGTTCCACCCCCATCACGCCGACATAATCGAGCGCGTTCAAAAGCCTGCCCGCCAGCAGGACGGCATCGGTGCGCTGCGCGGTCGTCAGCGGCGCGGGCACCCGGGTCGTGTGCAGGATGCCGTCGCGATGCACGTTCAGGCCGGGATCGTAGCACGCCACCTCGCCCGTCAGCCCGCGGGCGGCAATCACCGAGATCTCGCGGGTGAAGGACACGAAGCCTTCCAGGATCGCGGGGGCCCCGTCCATTGCGGCAAGGGCGGCGGGCGCATCCTCGGGCCGGTTGATCCGCGCCTGGCCCTTGCCGTCATAGCCCAGGCGGCGGGTCTTGAGGATGGCGGGCAGCCCGATCTCGGCCATGGCCTCGGCCAGGTCCACCTCGTCATCCACGGCGGCGAAGGGCGCGGTCTTCAGGCCCAGTTCGGTGACAAAGGCCTTTTCGGTCAGCCGGTCCTGCGACACGGCCAGCGTGCGCCGGTTCGGCCGGATCGCCACCTGCGCCTCGATCGCGTTCAGCGCGGCGGTGGGGATGTTCTCGAATTCGTAGGTGACGACATCGACCGAAGCGGCAAAGGCCGCCAGCGCCTCGGTATCCTCGTAAGGGGCGGTCGTCACCCGGTCGGCGACATGGCCCGCAGGCGGTTCGGGGGCGGGGTCGTAGACATGGCAGCGAAAGCCCAGACGCGCGGCCGCGACCGACAGCATCCGGCCCAACTGGCCGCCGCCAAGGATGCCGATGGTGGCGCCGGGCGCAAGCGGCTCAGTCATCGGCAGGCTCCTCGGGGATCGAGGCCGAGAGATCGGACCGCCAGCGGTCGAGCCGTTCGGCCAGCGCCGGATCGCCCAGCGCGAGGATCTGCGCGGCCATCAGCCCGGCATTGGCCGCGCCCGCAGCCCCGATCGCCATGGTGGCGACCGGAAAGCCCTTGGGCATCTGGACGATGGAATAGAGGCTGTCCACCCCGTTCAACGCGCGGGTCTGGACCGGCACGCCGATCACCGGCACGCGGGTCTTGGACGCCATCATGCCGGGCAGATGCGCCGCCCCGCCCGCGCCCGCGATGATGACCTGAAGGCCGCGGCCGACGGCCGCCCGGCCATACTCCCACAGCCGGTCGGGGGTGCGATGGGCCGAGACGATGCGCGATTCATGCGCGACGCCAAGCTCGTCGAGGATCGCGGCGGCCTCCTTCATGGTGGGCCAGTCCGACTGGCTGCCCATGATGATGCCCACTTTCACGTCCGCCATGCACGGCCCTCCCGGATTCGCGAGCGGGCACTATAGACGGGTGCGGGTGTTACGCAATGATGTCGGGGGTCAACTGGTCCTCGATCAGCGCGATGCGGTCCTTGAGGGCGAGTTTCTGCTTTTTCAGCCGCATCAACGTGAAGCTGTCGCCGGTCCCGGTGTCCTGAAGGGCGCGGATCGCGTCGTCGAGGTCGCGATGCTCGCGCCGAAGGACCTCGAGCTTCACGCGCAGGACTTCTTCGGAGTTCATCTCGCTGGCGATGTTCATCGACATTCCCGGGGCTGAGTCGCTGCATTCCCTTACCCCGCCAAGGTATCGCGTTTGTCCCGCGGCGGGAAGCCGGACTTGCGGCGCGCGCGCGCCATCCCCATATCCCGTCCACGCCGCCGCGGATGCGGGGCGGATCGCACTTCAGGTCGCTTGTTCAAGGACTTGCCCATATGTCGAAACTGACTCTCGGCTCGCATCCCTTCCTGCTGGGATTCGAGCAGCTCGAACGCCTCGTGGAACGGACCGCCAAGACCGGAAACGAGGGCTATCCCCCCTTCAACATCGAACAGACCTCGGACACGGGCTATCGCATCACGCTGGCGGTGGCCGGCTTTCGCGAGGAGGATCTGGCGATCACCGTCGAGGACCGGCAACTGGTGATCCGCGGCCGCCAGGCCGAGGATGGCGCCGACCGGGTGTTCCTGCATCGCGGCATCGCGGCCCGCCAGTTCCAGCGCAGCTTCGTGCTGGCCGACGGCGTCGAGGTGACGGGCGCGACCATGGAAAACGGGCTGCTGCATGTCGATCTGGAGCGCCTGGTGCCCGAAAGCGTGGTGCAGACGATCCGCATCCGGACCGCGTGAGGGAGGCAGGGGGCATGGACAGGAAACACGAGGTCTTTCCCGAGGGGGGCGAGCGGATCGTCTATGTGCGGCCCGTGAAGCTGGCCGAGCTGCCCGAGGAGGTGCAGCGCGAGGCCGGGGGGCTGGACGGGCTTTACGCGCTGCATGCGGCCAGCGGCGAGCGGCTGGCCCTGGTGCGCGACCGTGCGCTGGCCTTCGCGCTGGCGCGGCAGAACGACCTGGCCCCGGTCAACGTGCATTGAGCCGGGGCGCGGGGGGGCGCTCCCGCCCCCGTCCGGCGCAGGGCTGACGCCCTGCTTGTCCGGGGTTGGGCGTGGCGCGGCCTTGCGGCCGCGCGCCTCCGGCGGGGGTATTTCAGCCAAGAAGAAGCAGGCGGGGCGGGTCAGTTGCCCGCGATCAGCCCCATCTGTTCGAGTTTCAGGATCACCTGATGGGCGCAATTGTCGACATCGACGCCGGTGGTGTCGACGCTGAGTTCGGGCGCGGTGGGGGCCTCGTAGGGGTCGGAGATGCCGGTGAACTCCTTGATCTTGCCCTCGCGCGCGAGCCGGTAGAGGCCCTTGCGGTCGCGTTTCTCGCATTCCTCGATGGGCGTGGCGACATGGACCTCGCAGAAGGCGCCATAGGCCTCGATCATCTCGCGCACGGCGCGGCGCGTGGCGGTATAGGGCGCGATGGGCGCGCAGATCGCGATGCCGCCATTCTTGGTGATCTCGGAGGCGACATAGCCGATGCGGCGGATGTTGATGTCGCGATGTTCCTTGGAGAAGCCGAGTTCCGAGGACAGGTGCTTGCGCACCACGTCGCCATCCAGAAGCGTCACCGGGCGGCCGCCCATCTCCATGAGTTTCACCATCAGCGCGTTGGCGATGGTGGACTTGCCCGAGCCGGACAGGCCGGTGAAGAACACGGTGAAGCCCTGGCTTGCGCGCGGCGGCGAGGTGCGGCGCAGTTCGCTGACCACTTCGGGGAAGGAGAACCAGTCGGGGATATCCAGCCCCTCGCGCAGGCGGCGGCGCAGTTCGGTGCCCGAGATGTCCAGCACGGTCGCCCCTTCGGGCACCTCGTCCACGGGGAAATACTGCGCCTTTTCCTGCACATAGACCATCTGTTTGAAATCGACCATCTCGATGCCGATTTCGTCAGCATATTGCTTGAACAGATCCTGCGCGTCGTAGGGGCCGTAGAAATCCTGGCCCGCGCTGTTCTTGCCGGGCCCCGCATGGTCGCGGCCGACGATGAAATGGGTGCAGCCGTGGTTCTTGCGGATCAGCCCGTGCCAGACCGCCTCGCGCGGGCCGGCCATGCGCATGGCGAGGTTCAGCAGGCTCATCGTGGTGGTGGCGGCGGGATACTTGTCCAGCACCGCCTCGTAGCAGCGCACGCGGGTGAAATGGTCGACATCGCCCGGTTTCGTCATGCCGACGACCGGGTGGATCAGCAGGTTGGCCTGCGCCTCGCGCGCGGCGCGGAAGGTCAGTTCCTGATGCGCGCGGTGCAGCGGGTTGCGGGTCTGGAAGGCGACGATGCGATTCCAGCCCAGCTTGCGGAAATAGGCGCGCAGCTCGTTCGGCGTGTCGCGGCGGCCGCGGAAATCGTAATGCACCGGCTGCTGGATGCCGGTCACGGGGCCGCCCAGATAGACCTTTCCGGCGCTGTGGTGCAGGTAGTTGACGCCCGGATGGGCGAGGTCGTCGGCGCCGAAGACCTTTTCGGCCTCGCGCGCCTTGTTCGGCGTCCAGCGGTCGGTGACCGACAGGATCGCAAGGATCACGCCCTCCTGGTCGCGCAGCGCGATGTCCTGGCCGGGTTCGATCCCCGCGGCGAAGTCTTCGGAGACGTCGAGCGTGATCGGCATCGGCCAGAGCGTGCCGTCGGCCAGCCGCATCGTCTCGACCACGCTGTCGTAATCGGCCTGGGACAGGAACCCCTTGAGCGGGCTGAACCCGCCATTCATCAGCAGTTCCAGGTCGCAGATCTGGCGCGGCGTCAGATCCCAGCTGGGCAACTCGCCCGCCTCCAGCTTCAGCTTCTGCGCGCTTTCGGGCGAGACATAGAGTTCGGGGATCGGGGTGAGGTTGGAAAGGGACATGGGAAAACCTGATTTCCTGGGCGCAAGGGGAGAACGGCCGGGCCATGCCGACGTCGCGGGCGCCATAGCGTGCAACTGCGGCACAGTTCAAGCGGAACCCGGGCGGGACCGTGAATAAGGGCCGGTATCGTCAATTGCGCATCACTTCGCGGACGATTGTCCGGCCCATCCCTTGCGCGGCGGGCCGGACGTTCCGTCCCTAGCCGGTGGCGGTCGCGACCGGGGGTGCGTCACCCTCTGCCACGCCCTGTTCGGCGAGGAAGCGTTCGGCCTCCAGCGCGGCCATGCAGCCCATGCCCGCCGAGGTGACGGCCTGGCGATACTTGTGGTCCGTCAGGTCGCCCGCGGCAAACACGCCGGGGATCGAGGTCGCGGTCGAGTCGGGCTGGGTCACGACATAGCCGCCCATATGGGTGTCCAGCTGGCCCAGCACCAGTTCCGAGGCGGGCGCGTGGCCGATCGCGATGAAGACGCCCTTGCAGGGGATCTCGGTCACCGCGCCGGTATGGACATGGCGCACGCGGATCCCCTCGACGCCGGGCGGGGCGTCGGTGCCGGTCACCTCGTCCAGCGAATGGTCCCACAGGATCTCGACCTTGGGATTGTTGAACAGCCGGTGCTGCAACACCTTTTCGGCGCGCAGCTCGTCGCGGCGATGCACCAGCGTCACCTTCGACGCAAACCGCGTCAGGAACAGCGCCTCTTCGACCGCCGCGTTGCCGCCGCCGATCACCGCCACGTCCTGCCCGCGATAGAAGAACCCGTCGCAGGTGGCGCAGGCCGAGACGCCGAAGCCCTTGAACTTCTCCTCGGACGGCAGGCCCAGCCATTTCGCCTGGGCCCCCGTGGCAAGGATCAGCGCGTCGCAGCTATAGGTGGTGCCGCTGTCGCCCTGCGCGGTGAAGGGTCGTTTCGACAGGTCCAGCGCGGTGATGATGTCGGCCACGATCTCGGTGCCCATCGCCCTGGCATGGGCCTCCATCTTCTGCATCAGCTCGGGGCCCTGGATCTCGACCTCGCCGGGCCAGTTCTCGACCTCGGTGGTGATGGTCAGCTGGCCGCCGGGCTGGATGCCCTGGATCAGCAGGGGCTCCAGCATCGCGCGGCTGGCATAGACGGCGGCGGTATAGCCCGCCGGCCCCGAGCCGATGATGAGAACCTTGCTATGTCTGCTGGCGGTCATGGCACTATCCTGTCTTTCGCGATCCGGACGCGATATGGTGGCGGCACGGGGGCGGGCGAAGGCCCCGTTTTCAGGTTCGTTATGCCCCGTGCGCCCGGCGGGGAAAAGGTGCGACGATGAAACGATTGCTTGGTGCCGCTCTTGTCACGCTCTGGCCCGCGATGGCCCCTGCCGAAGAGGTGGCGATGCCCGAGGGCTGCGAGGTGCTGGACGCCTCGGACGTGATCCGGGTCCTGGTCTGCGCCGGGCCGCTCGACCAGGCGACGCTGGTGCAGGCGGGCCGGGCGGCCTGCGGCGACGTCTTGCCCTGCGGCGCGTGGATCTGGGCGGATGCGGCGGACGCGCCGGTCACGGCCCCGGCAAACCACGACGGGCTGACCCAGGCGCAGGTGACATCCGCGCGCGGGGTCTGGGTTGCCGAGACCCAGCAGTTCATCACCATCGACTCCGTCAAGGAGTAACCGCGTCACGCAAAAAGGCCCGCGCGCGGCGCGGGCCTTTTCCTGTCTTCTGCCGAACCGATCAGGCGGCGGTCATCTGCCGACGACGCATGAAGGCAAAGGCGCCGATCACGCCCAGCATCAGCGGCAGGCCCGCGGGCAGCGGAACCACGTTCGGGTCGCCGCCGGTGTCGATGACGGTCTTTCTGACCTTTGTCAGGATCGCGGTTTCGAAGGCGGCGAAGCTCGGAACATCGATCACGAAGCAGTTTTCCGTGACATTCTGAAGGGACGCCGCGTCGGTGGTGATGCCGCATCCGCCGATGCCGCCGCTGTCAAACCCGATCCCGGCGAGGAAGTTCAGATTGCTCTGAGAGAATCCCCCGATCGCCTCGAAGCTGAGCGAATCCCATCCATTGTCATTGTAAAGCGCATTCGCCCGGGCCGTCGGGTTGCCGCCCGAATTCCACCCGCCATCCGTCGCCATGTTCAGGATCGAGTTGTCGCCAAGGCTTCCGAAGCTCGAAATGAAGGCGTTGTGGATCGCGTCGAATGCTGCGACATAGTTGGTCGCGTTCGTGATGCCGCCGGGCAGGCCGTATTGCCGGGTTCCCCCGTCGATGGAGTTGGGCACCGCCTCGTCCAGCAGCGCGGCAAGCACGGCGTTCTTGTTGGCCGCCGAATCGAACACCACCGGGGCGGCGACAACATCGGCCCCATTTCCGAACGAGACGACGCCGACGCGATAGGTCACGTTGGCATCCGCCAGCGGGATCTGCTCGAGAGCGGCCCGCAGCGCCAGGATCGAGCTCTGATAGTTCGCCTGACCGACCGAGCCGGACTCGTCGATGATGAAGCCCAGATCGACGATGGTCGATGCCGAGACCCCCGGTGCGGCGCCCATTGCGGCCGCGACAGCCAGCGCCGAGGCACTGGCGAGGTTCTTGATGTTCATGTCTTCCCCCACAAAATTCTTGGATCACCAATTCAGGAACGCAATTGTGATGTGTCCCCGAAATGATCCTGTCCGACCGGATCCGTTCCCGCAACATAATTCTGCCGCAATCATTAACGCGGGCCGGGGCGGGCGCTTGACGCCCCGGCGGTCGAGGTCTGCAATCGTTAAAATCTTGCGCGAACGTGAAACAATATTGCGCAGGGCGCGCCCCGAACCTATGATCCGCAAAAATTCCGAGGGAAGCAGGATGCCCGGCGCAAAGCTCGACGCGATCGACCGCATGATTCTGGCCGAGTTGCAGGCCGATGGGCGCATGACCAATGTGGAACTGGCCCGCCGCGTCGGAATCTCGGCGCCGCCCTGCCTGCGCCGGGTGCGCACGCTGGAAGAGGCGGGCTTCATCCGCGGCTATCACGCCGATGTGGACAGCCGGGCGCTGGGCTTCGAAGTGCAGGTCTTTGCGATGGTCGGGCTGCAAAGCCAGGCCGAGGCGGACCTGACGAAGTTCGAGAACCGCTGCCGGGCTTGGCCGCTGGTGCGCGAGTGCCACATGCTGAATGGCGAGGTGGATTTCATCCTGAAATGCGTCGCCCCCGACCTCTCGACCTTCCAGAGCTTCCTGACCGAGGAACTGACGGCGGCCGAGAATGTCGCCTCGGTCAAGACCTCGCTGGTGATCCGCGGCGCCAAGGACGATCCCGGCGTGCCCTTCGACGTGCTTGAGGAACGCCTTGCCCGCCAGGCCTGAGACGGCGGGTCAGGCGGCGCGCATCCGCTCCATCTCGAAGGCGGTCAGTCGGGGCAGGGACATCGGCCCGAACCCCTCGAACCCGTACAGATGCGGGAACAGCGCCAGGAATCGCAGCCGCGCGGCCGGGTCCATCAGGTCGGCGGCGTTCTCGCCGGGGTGATAGCTCTCGACCTCGACGCCATTGGCCAGCAGGATGTGCTGCGCCTCCAGCGCCAGGTGGAACACCCGGGTCGGGCGCGTCACCCGCAGCCCGATCAGCGCCACGCCATCGACAAGGGCCGAGGCCGGTCCGAATGCCGCGCCGGTGCCCAGGATGTCGTGGCAGCCGGGATGGCGGAACAGCATCCGCGCGCGTGGCCCCAGGATCAGGTCGGGCATCGGCCGACCCAGGCCCAGGCTGTCCGCCGTCAGCCGGGTCAGCATCGGCGGCACCGGGCGCAGCGCATCCGTCATCGGCATCAGCACGGTGGACCCCACCCAGATCAGTCGCCGCGCCCCGGCATCGGCCGTGCTCAGCATCATGCCGGGATGCAGATCCTCGACCGCGACCGGCCCGCCGGGCGTGGCGATCAGCGTGCCATGGGCAAAGGCGCAGAAGGCCTCGTCGATATGGGGCTCGGCGGGCAGGGCGCGGACGAAGTGCTGCGGGTAGCCGTCCGGGCAAAGCCCGCTCACCTCGTAGCGGCGCCTGGGCATGGGCTCGTCGCCCGGCCCCGCATGCAACGGACGGATCTGCCACGGGCTCGGGGGCACAAGGCGGTCGTGGGTTCCCATGCGATCAGTCCTTCCGGTCCGGTCACATCTGCAAGGGCCCCCACCCGGATGCAGAAAGACAGGACGACCCTGCCGCGATCCCGCCCGACCTGTCAAAGTTTCGCGATTCATTGTGCCGGTGCATCCGGGCAATGCAGGGGCGCGGGCCGGGGATTGTTCGCCGCGGGGGAACGGTGCCGCGCAAACCGGGGCGCGGGCTCGAATCGGGGAACGCTCAGAACTCGACCCGGCTGCCCAGCACCAGGCCCGACGCGCTGCTGCCGTCCAGCCCGACGATGGCGCCCAGGCTGATCCAGCCGCGCCTGCCCACGCGCCGGGCGATGGCGGGGACAAGGCGCAGGCTGTCCGCGCCCTCGGCCGGATCCTCGAAGCGCATCTCGAGGCTGACCTGCATCCGCTCGGACAGGTTCAGTCCCAGCGTCAGGTCCAGCTTGTAGCCCTCGGTCAGCGCCATCGGCAGGCCCGCGACCGAGGGCGGCGCGGTCTCGGAGGCGGCGGCCAGGTGAAAGATGCCCTTCGCGTCCAGATTGACCCAGGCCCAGCCCAGCCCGGTCTGGAAACTGTTGCCCCAGCTCAGCCCCGATTGCAGGACGCCCTCGGCGCCGCCCTCGGCGTCGCCCTCGGCGCCGCCCTCGGCCGCGCCCGCCGCGCCAAGGCCCAGCTCGGCGGCGACGCGGCCCGGCAGCCATTCGAATTCGCGCCCCATGCGCAGGAAGACCACCGCCTTCCAGTCCTCGGCCGCCTCGCCCTTGCCCGCGTCCAAGCCCAGCGTCATCCGCGCATTCAGCCCGTATTCGGCATAGACCGAGCTGTAATTCGCGCCCGACCCGGCGATCTCCTGCGAAAAGGCCAGCATCCCCGCGCCGTCCTCGCGCAGCCAGGCCCCCGCCTGCGCCAGGGGCGCGGCGAGCGGCCAGAATGTCAGCGCCAGCAGGGCGGTCCATCGCATCGCGTATTCCCCCGTGGGGCGAGCCTTCGGGCAGAATAATCCACCTTTCGTTGCGGGATAGCCTCCGGCGGCATTTCCCCCGCGCGCGCGGTGCCGCGGCCACAGGGCGGGGGCCGTTTTGGGGCTGGGCAAGGCGGGCCGCGCGCCTTATGCTGCGCCGCAGCAGAACGCTGGAGGCGCATAAGGGTGCAGCGGGCATGACCGGCACGATCATCACCATCGCGCAGCAGAAGGGCGGCTCGGGCAAGACGACGCTCGCGGCCAATCTGGCCGTGGAATTCGCGCGCCAGGGGCTGGGCGTCGCGCTGATCGACACCGATCCGCAGGGCAGCCTCGGCCGCTGGTTCATGGCCCGCCTCGAGGGGCGCGAGACGCCGGACATGGAGTTTTCCACCGCCTCGGCCTGGGGCGTTGAATATGAATGCGCGAAACTCGCCCGCGACCATGATGTCGTGCTGATCGACACGCCCCCCAAGGCCGACAGCGACCTGCGCCCCGCCCTGCGCGCCGCCGATCTGGTGCTGGTGCCCGTGGCGGTCAGCCATGTCGACCTGTGGGCGACCGAGGGCGTGCTGGATCTGGCCCGGCGCGAGGACAAGATGGCGCTGGTGGTGCTGAACCGGATCAAGGCGGGCACAAGGCTGGCCGCCGAGGTCGCCGAGACCGCCGCCGGTCTTGCCGCTACGCTGGCGGTTGCCCGGCTGGCCAACCGCGTCGCCTATGCCGAGACGCTGGGCCATGGCCAGGGCGTGCAGGAGGCCGCGCGGCGCGGCCCGGCCGCCGCCGAGATCGCCGCGCTGGCCGACGAGGTGCTGGCCTTCGCGCGGGCATGACCTGGGTCAAGGTTGCATCTTCCCGGCTTTGCCATTCTAGATGCAGCGAGGGAGGGCAGACCCCATGTACAACAACATTCTCGTTCCCGTCGCCGTCGATCACGGGCCCCAGCTCGACGACGTGATCGCGC
This sequence comes from Rhodovulum steppense, assembly GCF_004339675.1. Lineage (GTDB taxonomy): Bacteria > Pseudomonadota > Alphaproteobacteria > Rhodobacterales > Rhodobacteraceae > Rhodovulum > Rhodovulum steppense. The sequence continues at coordinate 5,222 of NZ_SLVM01000001.1, read as the reverse complement.
TGGCCCGCAAGCTGCGCGCCGAGGGTGGCAGCATCACCGTGCTGACCGTGGCCGAGGCGATCCCGCCATATGTGGCGCAATATCTCGCCGCCGATCAGGAGGCGCAGACCCGCGAGGCGATCCGCGCCGACCTGGCCGGCGATCTTCAGGACGCCCCCGATGTCGAGATCCGCGTGGTCACCGGCCATGCCGGGATCACCATCGTCGATTATGCCGAGACGCATGACATCGACTGCATCGTGATGCAGTCGCACCGGCCGGGGCTGAAGGATTACTTCCTCGGCTCGACCGCCGCCCGGGTGGTGCGCCACGCGCCCTGCTCGGTGCATGTGCTGCGTTAGTTCCACGAGACCCAAGCGGAGGTTCCCATGCCCACCATATCGCGCAGCGCCGAGTTGCAGACGGTCATCACCACCTTCGAGGTGACCCCCGGCACTTGCCAGGACCTGCTGGACGAATTGCAGGACGCCTATCGCAACTTCATCTCGCGCCAGCCCGGCTTCATCGGCGCGGGGCTGCATGTCAACGACGCCCAGACCCGGATCGCCAATTATTCGCAATGGCAGCGGCGCGACGATTTCCAGGCGATGCTGCGCTCCGACGAGATGCGCGCGCGCAACCGCCGCTTTGCCGAGCTGTGCAAGAATTTCGAGCCGGTGATGTACGAGGTCTTCGACAGTTTCAACTGACCCGGCCTTGACCGGCGTCAATGCGCGCCCGTCCCTGCCGGACCACACAGGACCAGACCCGGAGGTGCCACCGATGCCGTCGCTTGCCCGTTCCGCATTTCTTGCCGCCGCGCTGGCGCTTGCCCCCGTCGCGGCCCAGGCGCAGCAGCTTGTCGGGGAATATGTGGCCGTCATCGGCCCGCAGGATCTCTACAATTCGCGCGGCGAGCGGTTGCGCGAGCCCTGGCAGATCCTGCGACAGGACCGTGCCAATTTCCACCGTTTCGGGCGGCGCGACCCGGGCGACGAGGGCGATCCGTTCTTTGGCGACGCGAACAACCGCGCCGCGATGGAACGCATGCTGATGGGCGGCCGGATCGACCCGGTCGCCGCGCGCAACATCCTCGCAGGTGGCGCGACGGTCGTGGTGCGGATCTGGGGGCAGGGCGGTCGTGGCGATTACGTCACGGTCGATGTCTGGCGCTGAGCGCCGCGACCAGCGCCGCCGCCTCGCGCAGCACCAGCCAGGCATGGCGATGCGGCCGTCCGATGCCGTGGCGCGGCGCGGCCCCGGCCGCCCGCAGCCCCGCGCGCGCCGCCAGCAGACGCGCCCGCGGCAGGTGGTAGTAATCCGTCACCAGCGTCACCTGCGCGATGCCCCGCGCGGCCAGGATCGGGGCCGAAAGCGCGATGTTCTGCGCGGTGTTGCGCGCCGCACACTCCAGCAGCAGGCGGTCTTCGGGCACGCCCTCGGCCCGGCAGATCGCCCCGATCGCCTCGGCCTCGCCATGCGCGCCGCTGGCCAGAACCACCGCGCCGGGCGCCGCGCGCCACAGCGCCGCGCCATGCCGGGCCCGCCGCACCAGCGCCGCGCCAGGCGTGCCGTCGGGCCGCATCGCCGCGCCCAGGATCAGGATCGCATGTCGCACAGGCCAAGCGTGGCGTGGCCCCGCGGCCGGGTCAACCGGCCTGCCTACTGGATCATGCTCCAGCACTGGAACACCGCGTCGATGGCCACCCGCGACCCGCTGAGCGAGAACCGCGCAAAGGGCCGCGACAGGCCCTGTTCATAGACCGCGACCGCGTTGCCCGCCTGCAATTCGCGCAGGAAACGCCGCGTCGCGACATCCTCGCCGAAGAAGAACGAGATCGCGGTTCCGCCCGCGGTCGCCTCGACCGTCCAGCGCGAGCGGTCGATATCGACGAAGATCGGGAAATAGACATGCCCGCCGAAATCCCATCCATCGTCCATGATATACATGGCCGCCGCCCCGTCCGCGAACAGCGTGATGTCGAAGGAGGTGCCGTCGCGGTTCACCGTCGCCGCCTCGCACCAATCCTCGCCGGTAAAGGTGTTGCGCACATAGGACACATGCCACGCGCCCTGGCGCAGCAGGACCTGTTCGGCGAATTGCGCCGCGGCGGGCGTGGCCACAAGACAGGTGGCCACGATTGCGGCACTCAGGCGGAAAGACATCTTGCACCCCTCTGCGGATCGACCGGCATTCCCCGGGGGCGCAGGCGCACCCCCGGGGATGGTGCCAGAATCCGGCATCGCGGCATTGACCAAGGTCAATCGCGACCGCGCGGGCGCGCGCCCTCAGGTCGGCTGGGCGCCGACCACCTGGGCGCATTCCTCGACGAGATAGGCGAAATAATCCTTCTCGAAATGCGGCGCGCTCATCAGCAGGGCCACCATGAATTTCAGTTTGGTCGAGGCGGCCCGCGCATGTGTTGGCCGCGTTTCCAGAATCGTGTGCTCCAGTTCCTGCATCTGGTATTTCAGCAGCATGATCCGGCTTTCGATGGCATCAAGGTCGCGCAGATCGGCCTCTGACCCGTTCAGCACGACGCTCTTGCCGCGCAACGGCAGCGCGGTGCCCAGGGCGTTGCGCGCCAGCATGCTGCGCTGGGCGATCCGGGCGGGGGTTGGCGGCCCGTCGTCCCGGGGCGCGGCCTCGGCCACGCCCGTGATCGGTCGGGTTTCCGGTCCGGCGTTCTGGCTGGCGGCGGCGCGGCGCGCGATCCTCCGGCACAGGTCGGCCTGCTCCTCGATCGCCTCGGCGCACAGTTTCTCGAAATATTCGTAATCGAGGATCAGGGACTGAAGACCCCGCGTCCCTTCGACAGATCCCGGGTGACCCTGCAACAGACCCTCCCGGTCGACCGGACTCGCGTTCTGCGCAGACATGCCAACCCCTTTTCGTGTTCTGTCCCGTCACGGCGCCAAGCCCGGCCGCCCGATCTGAGCCGATTTCCGCCTATATGATCGCGTTAGGGGTGACTCAACCTGTCCTTTTCGGCACTTCTGGTTGTTAATATTTATGAACTCCAATGATTTGAGGCCTGTCAAGAAACAATGTCGGAGTCGACGACGGTCCGGGGCAAGAGACTCGCCGCCCTTCTGTGGTCGGAAAGTCACAGTTCGTGCCCCGCGCGCGGCCCCGCCGACAGCGCCCCGCCGCACCATCCCCCCCGCGCCCGGGTCCGATGAAAACCCGATGCGGGTCTGATCGCCGCAGCCCTGAAAAACAAGGCCGTTCCCCGCGATTCGACCGACGGCACGGAATCCGCCCCTCCGCCACGCGCCGCCGCTTGACCGGCCCACGAAAGCGCCGCATATCCCGGCCATGACCGATCTCGCACAAATCCGCAACTTCTCCATCGTGGCCCATATCGACCACGGCAAATCCACCCTCGCCGACCGGCTGATCCAGCTGACCGGCACCGTCGCCGAGCGCGACATGAAGGAGCAGTTGCTCGACTCGATGGATATCGAGCGCGAGCGCGGCATCACGATCAAGGCCAACACCGTCCGCATCGAATACCCGGCGAAGGACGGCAAGACCTATGTGCTGAACCTGATCGACACCCCCGGCCATGTCGACTTCGCCTATGAGGTCAGCCGCTCGATGCGCGCGGTCGAGGGCTCGCTGCTGGTGGTGGACGCGACGCAAGGGGTCGAGGCGCAGACGCTGGCCAATGTCTACACCGCGCTCGATGCCGACCACGAGATCGTGCCGGTGCTGAACAAGATCGACCTTCCGGCGGCCGAGCCCGAGCGCATCGCCGCCCAGATCGAGGACGTGATCGGCATCGACGCCAGCAACGCCATCCAGATCAGCGCCAAGACCGGCCTCGGCATCCCCGACGTGCTGGAAGCCATCGTCACCCGACTGCCCCCCCCGCATGAGGGCGATCCCGCCAAACCCCTCAAGGCGCTGCTGGTGGACAGCTATTACGACGCCTATCTCGGCGTCGTCGTGCTGGTGCGCATCATCGACGGCGTGCTGAAAAAGGGCGATCGCATCAGGATGATGAAGACCGGCGGCACCTATCAGGTCGACCGCATCGGCGTCTTCCGCCCCGCCATGCAGGACATCGCGGAACTCGGCCCGGGCGAGATCGGCTTCCTGACCGCCTCGATCAAGCAGGTCCGCGACACCCGCGTCGGCGACACCATCACCACCGAGAAGAAGGGCATCGAGACGCCGCTGCCGGGCTTCAAGCCCTCGATCCCGGTGGTGTTCTGCGGCCTCTTCCCGGTCGATGCGAACGAGTTCGAGGATCTGCGCGACGCGATCGAGAAACTCGCGCTCAACGACGCCTCCTTCACCTACGAGATGGAAACCTCGGCCGCGCTGGGCTTCGGCTTCCGCTGCGGGTTCCTGGGCTTGCTGCATCTCGAAGTGGTGCGCGACCGGCTGGAACGCGAATACGGCATCGACCTGATCACCACCGCGCCCAGCGTGATCTACCATATCTACATGCGCGACGGCACGATGCGGGAATTGCACAACCCCGCCGACATGCCCGACCTGACCCTGGTCGACCATATCGAGGAGCCGCGCATCAAGGCCACGATCATGGTGCCCGACGAATATCTGGGCGACGTGCTGAAACTCTGCCAGGACCGGCGCGGCGAACAGCTCGACCTGACCTATGCCGGCCAGCGCGCCATGGTGGTCTATGACCTGCCGCTGAACGAGGTGGTCTTCGATTTCTACGACCGCCTGAAATCGGTGACCAAGGGCTATGCCAGCTTCGATTACCAGATGGCGGGCTATCGCCAGGATTACCTGGTCAAGATGCAGATCCTGGTCAATGACGAACCCGTGGACGCGCTGTCGGTCATGGTCCATCGCGACCGCGCCGAAACCCGCGGCCGCGTGATGTGCGAAAAGCTCAAGGAACTGATCCCGCGCCACATGTTCAAGATCCCCGTCCAGGCCGCCATCGGCGGCCGCGTCATCGCCCGCGAGACCATCGCGGCGCTCAGGAAGGACGTGACCGCGAAATGCTATGGCGGCGACGCGACGCGCAAGCGCAAGCTGCTGGACAAGCAGAAGGCGGGCAAGAAGAAGATGCGCCAGTTCGGCAAGGTCGAGATCCCGCAGCAGGCGTTCATCAATGCGTTGAAGATGGATGGTTAGACCCTAGCCTAAATCTCGTCGCTCACTAGGCTCAGGACTCGTTCTTGATCATAGCCAGAACAAGACGGTTGCGGCGAGCATGATCGCAGAGAAGAACGTTTCCGGGCACCGATCGTATCGT